>PGTK01000012.1 GCA_002794705.1 Candidatus Thermofonsia Clade 1 bacterium | reverse complement strand
GGACGGACGCGTTGTAGCGTCGGGGTCATATGACAAAACAGTCCGCCTATGGGATGCCCAGACGGGTCAGCTCCTGCGCACACTCGAAGGGCATTCATGGTGGGTGTTATCTGTGGCATGGTCGCCTGACGGGCGCGTTGTGGCGTCGGGGTCAGGTGACGACACAGTCCGCTTGTGGGACGCCCAGACGGGTCAGCTCCTGTGGACGCTCATAGGGCATACAGAGTGGGTGCGGTCTGTGGCGTGGTCGCCCGACGGGCGCTATCTTGCCAGCGGCTCCGACGATGGCACAACGCGCATTTGGGGCGTGTGCTAACCTACCCCCATCCCTCACTCCCTTCCCCCGTATACGGGGGAAGGGAAGGGGTTAGGGGTAGGAAGCGCACAACTCAGCGATAATATAGAAGCAAAATGGAGGAAGAAAAGCATGTTTGAAGTAGCCGATCTGGATCGCATCACGGCACAGACGCTCGGCGTTGAGCCGTACCTGATGCTGATTGACGGCGAATGGCGCGAAAGCAACAACGGCGCCCAGTTCGCCGTCCGAAATCCTGCCACTGGGCAAATCTTGACGCACGTGCCCGATAGCGGCGCCGCCGAGACCCATGAGGCAATTGAGGCGGCTTATGCCGCGCTCCCAAGATGGGCAGGCATGCCTGCGCCTGAGCGCGCCGCCATTCTGCGCAAGATCGCGGCGTTGCTGCTGGAGCGCCGTGAGAGCCTTGCCACGCTGATGACGCTTGAGCAGGGCAAGCCGCTGCAGGAGGCGCGCAACGAGATCGCTTTTGCAGCCAGCTTTTTCACGTGGTTCGCCGGCGAGGCGGAGCGGCTCTATGGGCAGATCGTGCCTGCCTCCGTGACCAATAAGCGCTTGCTAGTGTGGCGGCAAGCAGTGGGCGTAGCGGCGCTGATCACGCCGTGGAACTTCCCGATGGGCATGATAGCCCGCAAGCTCTCAGCGGCATTGGCGGCGGGCTGCACAGCCATTTGCAAGCCCGCTGAACAGACGCCGCTCTCTGCCATTGCGCTTGGGCGGATTCTGATCGAGGCGGGCGTGCCGAAAGGCGTTGTGAACATCATCACTTGCCATGATCCCGTGCCGTTCTCTGAGACGATCTTCGCCGATGATCGCGTGCGCAAAATCTCGTTCACTGGCTCAACGGAGGTCGGCAAGCTGCTGATCAGCAAGTCGGCGGCGGGCGTGAAGCGCCTCTCGCTGGAGCTGGGCGGCAACGCGCCGTTCATCGTCTTTGAGGATGCCGATCTACAGGCGGCGGTACAGGGCGCGATCATCTCGAAGTTCCGCAATGCTGGTCAGACCTGCGTGTGTGCCAATCGCATTTTTGTGCAGCGCAGCATCTACGAGCCGTTCGCTGAGGCGCTGACCGAGGCTGTGCGCCGTTTGCGCGTGGGCAACGGACTGGCGCCCGACGTGCAGATCGGTCCGCTGATTGATGAGGCGGCGCGCCAAAAAGTGGCACGGCATGTCCAAGATGCGCTCTCACAGGGCGCTCAGGTGCGGGCAGGTGGGAGCGCGCTAGGTGAGAATAGTCTGTTTTGGGAGCCAACGGTCATCACGGGCGCGCACGTGGGCATGTTGGTGGCGCGTGAAGAGACCTTCGGACCGGTTGCGCCGCTGATCGCCTTTGAGAGCGAAGATGAGGTGATCAAGCGCGCTAACGATACGCAATACGGCTTGGCGGCGTATTTCTACACCCGCGATGTCAGCCGAGTCTTTCGCGTGGCAGAGCGCTTGGAATACGGCATTATCGGTGCGAACGATCCCTTGCCTTCGACGGCGCAGGCGCCTTTCGGCGGCATCAAGCACAGCGGACTAGGGCGCGAAGGCGGCGCGACGGGCATTGATGAGTACCTTGACGTGAAATACATCGCGCTGGGCATTTAGGCGGCTATTCAATCGCCCCGTCGCCTTCCATGTATTCGAGCGGCGCAGGCTGGGGCGCCCGTCGCCGTGAGCGCGGCGCGGCGTCCACAGCTTGCACGGCTGTGCAATAGGGACAGAGCGTCCAAGCCAGCTCTAGCAACTGTCCGCATTGGAGGCACGGCTTGCGCAGGCGCGTGTGGCAATACGGGCAGACCTGCCACGCCATCTGAGTCGGCCTGCCACAGCCGGGGCACATCGGCTTCTCTTCAATGCCCTGCAGGAGCGCCTCTTCCTCAAGCGAGCGCTCATACGCCTCGGCGAGGGTCTCGCGGGGGCGCAACATTAGGTAGACCAGCAGACCGAAGATGTTCAAGAGCGCCACGAGCGCCGTCGCTGTGATGTGCGCGAGATTATCGCGGGAGCGCGCTCGAATGTCGCGCCACGTCCAGATCGCCATGCCTGCCCACAGCGCCGTGACCGCTGCGCCTAGTCCCGTTGCCAAAAAGAGCAGAAAGCCGCTGACCGTATCCTCTAACATGCCCACTTCCCTGTTATCAGGCTCTACTGCGGACGCAAAAAGCCGAGATCGCGCTCTTGCACCAACAAGACCCATGCCACGTCGCTATCTTCAGGCATGTTGGCACTGACCTTGAGCAGGGTCACGCCGCCGATTTGCTCCACCTCAGGGACGAACTGCCAGCCCGCGAAGAGCGGACGTTCAGGCTGATCGGGGCTGAGGTACGTCTCTAGGCGCGCCGTCAAGACCGCGCCTGCCTGCGCTGCCGTGTTCGAATCGGCGTAGGCGAGGGCGAAGGTCAGGCTGCGTGCATTGCCGCTCCGATAGTAGCCAATGGCGCCTGCTTGATAGGCGGGAAGTCCGCCCGGCGCGCTTGGCACTGTGCCAACTAGCTCTCTGGCGGCGAAAGCGCCGTCGAATAAGGCGGCGGAGATGAGCGTCCCGCGCCTTTCTAAGCCTGTGGCAAGCGCCGCGTAAATGGGATTTTCGGCGAGGCTTGGCACGGGCGAGAGCATCGCTGAGAGCGCCTGTGTGGAGGCGGCAGTCATGATTCGGTTCGGCGCAAGGGCGATTCGGTTCAGCCTATCGGCAGCCAGACTGCCCACAATGCCGCCTGGCGGACTGTTATCGTTGCCAATGGCGAAGATCGGCGCGCCATTGAGCGCCTGTGGCTGATAGCCCGCATTTTGAAGCGCCGCGCTGATGGCGCCTGCGTCAAAGTTGCCCTCGAGGATCGCGGCTTGATCGGGCGGTTGCCCTATGACCAGCTCTTGCTCTATGGCAAAGCTGTTGATGCCGAACGTGGCTAACCACTCAGGGGCGCGTGCCAAGCCGCTCTGCTCTGAGAAATAGACCAGACGCCCGATCTCAGTCAGATAGGTGGCACGTTGCATTAGCGGCAAGCTATCAAGTGCCTCACGGCTCGCCACTTGGACGTTTAGGGCGCGCTTCAATGCGCCTAGCGAGCTGAACCACAGGATGCTGCGCGCAGAGGCATTATCAGGCGCTTGGCGCATTAGATTGCTCAGTGCGCCATTCTGCGCTTGCGCGGGCATCGCCCACAGCGCGCACAAAACGCCGATCAACACAACCAAAAGAACCCGTTTTCCGCTCATAATGACTCTCTTTTGTCTCACGGCGCTGAGCCGCCTTGCCGCCGACTGTAACGCGCTTGCAGGTTGCCCTCTGCATCGCGGATGACTGCCACTTGATCGGGATCGCCCCAGATGGCGCTGGGCAAGCCCCAGAAGAGCGCTAACGGTGTGGAGACGCCGCCTCGCGTGTAGACCACTACGCGCCGCCCTTCGAACATTTGGTAATCCGGGAAAGTGTAGGTGTTGCCCTTGCTATCGCTCAGCGTCCAGCCGCCGATCTCGATCACGCCGCCGCTGATGTTGCGAATCTCAATGCCCTCTTGTGTGATATCGCCTGGGCTGATGATCTGCGTGATCTCAATTTTGAGCTGCTCAGCTGCCAGAGTCGAGATCAGCGTGGCAGTCGGTGGCGGCGAGGGCACTGGTGAGGGCGTGGCAGTGGGCGTGGGCGTCTCAGTGGCGAGTCCGCAGCCGCCCACTGGGATCACCAAGACCTGCCCGATCTGCAGGCGCGTGAGGTCTGCCTCGCGCAGATTGTTGACGCGCATCAGGTCTGCTAACGGCACGCCGTAGCGCTGCGCAATGGCGCCCGCTGTATCGCCTGCCACAAGGGTATAGGTCGGGCAGGCATTCGGATCGCCGCTTGCCGCCTCTGGATTGGGCGGCAGCAGAGCAGGATCAAGGGTCGGGACGTTGCCGCTGCGCGGCGCGGCGGGCAAGGTGCCATCAGGCGGCGTAGGCTGCAGAGCTATGCCGCTTGGCGGCGTCGCAGTCACCACCACATAGATGACAGGCGGCGTATAGTTGGGATCGGGCGTGGCAGTGATCACGACGGGCAACAGGTTGCGCACGGGCGTCGGCGTGATGCTCAGACGGGCTTCATTGACCAGCAAAACGCCCACCATCACGATGAACGTGACTAGGACGTTCAGAAGCAGGTAGCCAAATAAGGCGCGGCGGCTCACAGCCCATCTCCACAGCAGGCATTCTTTCAGGGCGCAATTGTAGCGCCGTACGGCGTGCAAGGCAACCTACGCTTAGCCCACAGATGCGCTATAATCAGTGCCTAAAAAATATGTGAGGAAATGCACAATGTGTGGCAGATACAGTCTGGAGACGCCACCTGAGCAGCTGGCTGCGCACTTCGGTGCAGCGCTCCCCGCCGAGTGGCGTCCGCGCCTGAACGCTGCGCCCAGCCAGAGCCTGCCCGTGCTGCTTGAGGGAAATGCGTTTGTGCTGATGCAGTGGGGCTACACGCCCAGCTGGGCAAAGACGCGCCTGATCAACGCACGCGCTGAGACCTTGAGCGAAAAGCCGACTTTCCGCGCCGCCTTTCAGACGCGGCGCTGTCTTGTGCCTGCTGATGCGTTCTATGAATGGCAGACCGCGCCCGACGGCACGAAGCAGCCCATCCGTTTTGCCCTGCGCGACGGCGCGCCGTTCGCCTTGGGCGGCATATGGCTGCAAGAGCGCGACGCGCCACCTGCTTTTTTGATCATCACTACAGCGCCGAACGCGCTTGTTGCGCCGATTCATGATCGAATGCCTGTGATCGTGCCGCCTGAGCGCTACACGGCATGGCTAGACCCCGCCACGCCGATCACAGCGCTCCAGAGCGCGTTTTGTGCCTATCCCGCTGAGCTGATGACCTCTCAGCTGGCTGATGCAGCCGCTTTACGCCGCTTTGACTAGAAAGTGACCCGCCCATGCGCCGACTCTTGCCCTATTTGGCTTTGTTGTTCGCTATCGCTTGTGGCAACGCGCCAAACTCACAGCCCGCCCAACCGACTCGCGCCGCCGTCGGTGCGCCTCTTGGCGAGCGCCTGCCCAGCGGCAGCCTGATCGTGGTTCAAGGCGGTCAGCAGCGCGCTCTGTTGCCTGATGGTCGTTCAATTGCCCTTGCGGAGCCGCAGCAAGGCGCACGTGGTGCGCCCAATGGCGCTTATGGCGTCGCTTTTATCCCCAGTGGCGGCACTTTTGATATCGCGCTGATAGATTACAGCCAGAATCCGCCTGCCCAGCGTGAGATTCCTGAAGGGCGCGGCTTGATCAATCCTGTCATTTTGTGGCAGCCCGATTCCTCAGGCTTTGTCTTTTACGATTTCCCGCTTATAGGCAATTTGAGCGCGCTAGAGGCGCTCTATTACTACCGTATCAGCAGTGGCGAGCGCCGCGCTCTGCTGAGCGCTGATCAGATGGGCAATCAGCGCGCTGTGGCGCTCGCTTTCTCGCCTAACGGCATGTACTTGCTTTACGGCACGCTGCGCGAGGACTCGGAGGCAATCGGCGCGCAGAGCGGCACGGGCTACCTGCTCAATTTGCTGGGCGGACAGCCTATCGCCCTGCCTGAAGAGGCTTTGCTCGGCTTCAGCGGCTGGCTAGGCGATAGCAGCGGCTTTCTGAGCCTACGCGATGATCCGCAGACGGGGCGCGGCTACCTCACGCTCTATCGCTTGACTCAGCTGGCTCAGCCGCGGCGCTTGAGCGCTGAGAGCGATAACGTCACGCTGGCTGTTAGTGCACCTGACGGCGCGCAGATCGCGCTTGCCTTGCGCACGGCTGAGGGGCTCTCTGCGCTCAGGGTCATGGCAGTAGACGGCTCAAACGGGCGCGAGATATACCGTTTGCCGCAAGGCGAGAATATTATCGCACTATTCTGGGCGGCGCCTGAGACGATCTATTTCAGCACGCTTGGCAACTCAGGCGAACGGACGTGGCGCATTGCGCCCAATGGCGGGACGCCGACTCAAGTCTCGGAGGGCGTCCTGCGCGGCGTGGTGCGCTGAGTGAGTCAGGACATACTGAATTATGGACGATATCATCAACCGCAAGCGCAAAGGCATGGGCTGCATCTTTATTGTGCCGCTCGTCTTCGCTTGCATTGCGGCGACAACCATAACCCTCGATCGGTTGTGCGTGGAAGTGCTGCAATGGCGCGTTCCCGTGCATCCTGAGGCGCGGATTGTCCGCCAAACCTATAACTTTCTGACCCCGAACGGTCTGGGGCAGAGCGTGACAACGTATTTCGTGCCCGGCGACCCACGCGACATCGAGCTATGGTTCAATCGGCAGATTGGGGAGCGGCTACGCGCCCTGGAGAAAGAGCCTGAGCGCTCGTTTTACTACAACATCAGTGCCGTTGGCAAGATTGTGGGCTATGCCGAAGATGGTGTGAATACGCAGTTGATCGTGATTGCCCAGTGCCTGAGCAGTCGTGGCGAGTAGCGTCAAGCCCGCGAAGGAGGCTGTGATTCATCTGTGAGACTCGGCTGCCAAAATGTGTTATAATCCTAGTGCAAAACGACTACCAAAGCAGGAGGCGCAACGCATTCAATGTCCATCTTGCCCGGACTTAACTTTTTCAATCGCCTCAACGAACGCTCAGACGGCTATGACAGCATGATTAGAGACCTGATCGAGCAGGCGAATGCGAACTATCTTCACTATCTAGCGGCGGCAGCCACCACGGATATTGAAGAGGTCTGGCAGCGCTACCATGAGAGCTTTGCCCTTGAGCATGACATTGACACGCTCTCAGCGCTCTACGAATTTGTGCAACGCAACTCAGTGCGCAACCTTGCCTCGTAGCGCCTAGCCCGAAACGGTCTGCTTCTGTGCTGTGTGTCGGGCGCTTTTCGCTTTTTGGCACAAGCGTGGTAAAGTTCATGCCACGCTTGTGTTTTTTGTGGAAATTGCCAATGAATCAGAGCGCTTTGCAAGCCTACTTTCGCTTGGGCATGTTGATCGCCGTCGGATCGGTGATATTATTGATGATGCAGCAGCCCGATACGGCTGAGTACGTAGTGACTGTGCTGAGCCTGTGCATCGGAGTTGTGCTAATGGTGCTGGTTGCGCTCATTGCGCGTTTCCTATAAGCCATTGCAACATTTTTCAGGAGAGTTTTCAAAATGAAGCGCTTTTTCAACCGTTTGAGTGTCGCTGTAATCCTTGTGGCACTCATGTTGGCGGGCTTTAGCGTCCCGAATCAGGGCGCGCAAGCCGTGGAACCTGACACTTTCTATGGCGGCTGGCCCTACAGCGTGCCGCCGAAGGGTCACTTGAACACTTTTGTGCCAGATGGTCTCGCGCTCGGCATCTACCAAGACCTGCTTGAGCCTTCCATGGCGATGTTCGTCTGGGCAGAGGATACCTATCGCGGACTGCTGGCTGAGTCGTGGGGCTTTGAGGGTAACGACACATACGTTGTGCGCCTGAAGAGCGGTGCCCGCTGGAGCGACGGCAGCCCTGTAACCGCCCGCGACGTGGTAGTGACTTATGCTATTGGTCGGCTGCGCAACTTTGCCGATTTCACCTACGTGGATACCGTCTCGCAGCGCGATGAACTGACCGTCGAGTTCAAGCTGAAGAATCCCTCCACATTGGTAGAGCGCCTGATCCTGCGCACGCGCATCCGTGCAGCTGGCACTTATGGCGCTATTGCTGAGAAAGTTGAGGCGTTCCTTGCGGCGGGTAAGGATCGTGCTGGCGCCGACAAGGCGGAGTGGGATGCGCTCGTAGCTGAGATCAACGACTATCGCCCAGAGAAGATGCTCAGCAGCGGTCCGTACACGCTCGATCTGGCAGACGTGACCGACTCCCAGCTCACGCTGCGCCGCAACGAATTCAGCATCTTCAAAGATGCCAAGTTCAACAAAGTTGTGCTGTATAACGGTGAGACTGAGGCAGTGACGCCGCTCTTCCTCGCCCGTGAGATTTACTACGGCACCTATTTCTTCCCGCAGGCAACTGAGCGCGCTCTGATCGAGGCGGGCTTTACGATCTTGCGCTCGCCCACGTACTCTGGTCCGGGCTTGTTCTTCAACTATGAGAAGGTGCCCGCCTTCCAAGATGTGCGCGTGCGCCATGCCATTGCCTATGCCATCAACCGCGATGAGGTCGGCGCCGTCTCCTATGGCGATTTGAGCGGCAATCCTGCCAAGTTCATGGTCGGCATTAGCGATAGCGCCGTGCCAAACTGGATTCCGCAGGATGTGATCGCCACGTTCAACACCTATGACCACAATCCTGAGTTGGCTGCCCAGCTGATGCAAGAGGCGGGCTACACCAAGAGCGGCGGCGTCTGGACGAAAGACGGTCAGCCCTTTGAGGTGGAGCTTCTGGTGCCCTCTGACTTCACTGACTGGGTGCCGGCCGGCGAGAACGTAGCTGAGCAGCTGACCGAGTTCGGCATTCGCACCACAGTGCGCGGCACGCCGCGTCCGCAGCAAGTGGCAGACGTGAAAGCCGGCAACTTCGATATGAGCATCCTGCTGTGGGGCTTCCCGAACCCGCATCCGTTTTATGCCTATCGCAACATGTACATCACTAACACCGTCGGTAAGCTGCCGGATGAAAAGGGCGCCAGCATCCCGCTGGTGCAGACGGTAGACGGCGTGGAGTACGACTTTGCAGCGCTGATCGCCGCCTCTGGCGCAGGCATTGACTTCGGTCCGCAGCGCGAGGCAGTGACCAAGTTGGCTGTCAGCTTCAATAAGCTGCTGCCGATTGTCCCGTTGGTGGAGCGCTTGGGCAACACGCCGCTCTTGACGGATGCCTTCGAGAGCGTACCGCCGCCCGATGATCCGCTCTACATCAATGCCTTCGGGCAGGATAGCTACATTGTGCTGTGGCTGATGGACGGCACCTTGGCGCCCAGGCAGCGCTAAGCGCCTGATCGCCCTCCCAAATTGAGATAACCTTGTGAGGCGGACGCGAGTCCGCCTTACTGCTTGCTATCAGACATCTATGTGACTGTTCGCCTATTTGTGATAGTTGACACAAGCCTAGCTTTGCCTCTACAATTTGACTCAGCGTGAGAAGCTCTGCTGGAATAGCAGGGCTTTCCCGTGCTATAAACCTAAGTGTCTCCGTGAGGGCTTCCCTATGCTGCTGAGGTCGTTTTTCACTGCCATCACGCGCCTTTCACTGCGCTTCAGGGGGATCACCATCCTTGTGACAGTTGCAGCGCTTGTGCTGGGCATGATTGCAGGCGTCCAACTCAACCAAGAGTTCCTGCCTAACATCGAGTTCCCGCAAACCTTCGTGGTGACGCTCCGACCGGGCGCCAGCAGCGAGGATTTGCGCGATCTAGTCACTATTCCGCTAGAGCAGGCTTTTGCCGCTATTGAGGGCGTCATCCCTGAGGGCTTGGAGTCCACTACGGCGGCGCCTGTCTCATTTTTAATCGTACGCAATGATTACGGCGTCCGCACGGCGCGCCTGCGCGAGCAGCTGCAAGCCGCCATTGAGCAGGTCATTGCTGATGGCGTGCCTGTGGGCTTAGAGACAACCGCCGATCTCACGCCTGAGATCATGACCAAGGTGCTGAGCAAGGCGCCCAGCATGTTCAAGCACTTTGAGAGCCGTCATCTGTTGGCGATGGCGCCTGAGGTGCTAGAGGCGGCTTTCGCACTCGATCTGCGCTTTGCCGATCAGCTCGACTTGCTAGCGCGCGATCAGTTGGCGGCGGCGCGTGTCAGCGGCGCGGTCAGCGGCGTGAGCGCGCCCGTTGAGCCTGTGCGCTTGCCTGCTGCATGGCGCATTGTGACCGAAGGGCAAGGCGCTAACGTCCCGCGCATTATCAACTTCAACCTGAGCGATATCCCAGTCATCACCTCAAGCGTCTCCAGCACGTCGCCCGAAATCACGCCTGAACAGCTGCGCGAGATCGTTGAAACTGAGCTGATCGCCAAGCTGAGAGAGACAGCAGGCATTGCCAATGTGCAGCTGGGCGGCGGTCAACAAATTCCGCCTGAGGTGACCGAAGCGGCGCGCCGCGCTCTGCAGCACCGTGCCGAAGAGACGGGCAATGGCGGCGTTGGAGCGCCGAGCACGCCCGTGGCACAGCCCGCTGAGGAGAGTGGCGCGCAAACTACGCCCGTGCGCAATGTGCCCAGTCTGCCGCCCAGCTGGCTGACAGCTGTGCCGATTCCGCTGCCCAACCCTGTTGGGACGCTCCTTGAGCAACGCTTTGGGATCAGGGCGCAGCTGCGCACTGCTGCCGATCTACTCACGCTGAGAGATCGTGATGGCAAGCTGCTCAGTTTGGCAGAGGCGCTGGATCGTGTGGCGAACGTGGCGAACGGCATCACCTATTTGCGGGCGCTCACGCCTGAGATTCTCGCCTATTGGCGCGCTGAAGTCCCGAATTTTAGCGCCGAATTGAGCGAACCTGCCCTCAGAGCCATTGCCGATTCGGTCTTGTATCACGGCGCGTGGGCGCAGCTGCGCGGTCAGAGCGGCTTTAGCAGCGTACGCAGCCTCGCTGATCTGGCTAAGATCAAAGGCAGTGCGGCAGCCACCCTCAACGCCGTGGTCGCTGAGACTCCCGCTGAGCTGCGCAGCTTTGCCGTGCGCCTTGTGGATGCGCTCTCGCCTGAGGCTGTGCGCGTCCTGCTGAGCCTAGAGCCGACTTTTGCCCAAGACCTTGCACCTGAGGTGCTGCGCTTGATGTCGGCACAGGCGCTTGCCGCCCTGCCCGAGGGCTTCATCAGCGGACTGAGCGACGCGACGTTGCGCGCCGATCTGGAGGCGATCCTTGCCGATCCGAGCAAGGCAGCCGCAGCCGCTTTGAACAACGGCGCCGCCCAAGAGACCATACCAGATGATCCCAATGCGCCTGCGCTGGCAGCCGCTTGGCAGAACGTGCCGGGCGTCACGCTGCAGCAAGCCGACGATCTGCTCAAAAAGCCGTTCGGTCTGAGCGCAGCCGCCTTTTTGAACGCAATTGCCGCTACGCCACAAGGCGGCGCAGCGCTGATCGCCTCGCTCTCAGCCGATGCTCTGAACTACGTCGCGGCGCGTGATCCCAACTTCTTCGATGAGCTGAGCAGCGCCACGATCCAGATGCTCAGCCCAGAGACCCTTGCCGCCTTGCCGCCTGCTGTGCAAGCCCGCACGCAGGACTTCACGCCCACGCGCAACGTCACACGCACCAATCAGCGCGAGAGCCTGACCATCATCGTTTTCAAGGCGCAAGATGCGAACACGGTTGCGGTCTCGGATCGCGTGGAGGAACTCTACCGCGAGGTGCAGGCGAAACACCCTGAGCTACAAATCGTGACCGTCTTCGAGTCGGCGGGCTTCATCCGCGAGTCTATCGAGGGCGTGGTGCGCGAGGGCAGCTTGGGCGCGATCGGCGCCGTGCTGATGATCTTCGTTTTCTTGAACTTCAGCGTGCGCAGCACCCTTGTGGCGGCGGTCTCAATCCCCACTTCACTTGCAGCGGCGCTTGCGCTGATGTACTGGGTGCCAAGCGCGGTCAATAGCCTGCTGCAGGATTTGCCGCCAAGCCCTATAGTAGACTTCCTGCTGCGTCTGTTCCCTGCCAGCATCACGCTCAACATCATGACGCTGAGCGGCTTGACGGTCGCTATCGGGCGCGTGGTGGACGACTCGATTGTGGTGCTGGAGAACATCTACCGTCAGCTGCAGAAGGATATGTCGCCGCGCGATGCGGTCATCAAGGGCACACGCGATGTCAGCCTCGCCATTTTCGCTGCAACCTTGACAACGGTTGTGGTCTTCCTGCCCATCGGCTTGACGGGCGGCATCATCGGCGAGTTCTTCTTGCCTTTTGGCTTGGCGGTGACGTATGCATTGGCGGCGTCGTTCGTGGTGGCGATCACGACTGTGCCTGCCCTTGCTTTCATGTTCATCCGCAAGCAGGACGTGCCAGAGGAAAAGGAAGGCGCGTTAGCGCGGCTGTATGTGCCCGTGTTGCAATGGTCGCTCAAGAATCGGCTGGCAGTGCTGGGCATCGCAGCGCTCTCGCTTGTAGTGGGTCTAGCACTCTTTGCCACCCGCCCGACCACCTTTGTGCCCGCGCTCGGTGAGCCGCAGATCACCATTGACGTGCGCATGCCCGCTAACACGCCCATCGCCCAGACCGACCTGCTGGTGCGCGAGTTTGAGGCATATCTTGAGGAACTCCATGACTCAGGGCGGGGCATTAGCCGCTACTTGGTCAATGTGGGCGGCGGCGGCGGCTTTGGCGATATCGCAGCGGCCATTGGTGGCGGCGGCGGCGTGAACGGCGCACGCGCAGCTATCACTGCTGGCGTTGAGGTGACGGGCGAGGCGCTCAGCGCCCTGACCGCTGAAATTCGGCAGAAGGCGAGCGAGGTTTTCGGCGAGGATAATGTGCGCGTCTCGCGTGCTTCGATCAGCGAGCAGGGCTTCGGCGGCTTCGCGGTGGTGGCGAGCGGCAATGAAGCGGACTTGCGCGCTGTGGACGCCGAGATCATCAAGGCGCTCAGCAGCGTCAAGGGCTTGACCAACATCACCAGCTCGCTTCAGCAAGTTGGCAGCGCATCGCAGTCATATTTGCGCGTGGCGCAGCGCTCAGCTGTCCAGTACACAGCTGAGCTAGAGGTAGCCGATACGCTCGGCGTGACGCGCCAAGCCATTGAGGCCGTCCGCGCCATTCCGAACCTGCCTGCCAGCATCACCATCAGCGAAGGCTTCCAGAGCCAGCAACAGACCGAAGGCTTCAACCAGACCTTCGGCACCATGGGCATTGCTGTGCTTGCCGTGTACGTTGTGATGCTGTTCACCTTCGGCTCGTTCCTCTACCCGTTTGCGATCCTGTTCAGCTTGCCAGTGGCAGTGGTGGGCGCGGCATTCCTGCTCACAGTCACGGATCGCGTGGTCGGCATTTCGGCGCTGGTCGGCATGTTGATGCTGATCGGTATCGTAGTGACCAATGCGATTGTCTTGCTGGATCGCGTGCAGCTGAATCGGCGTGAGAAAGGCATGGATGCAATGGAAGCGCTGATCGAAGCGGGGCGCACGCGCTTACGCCCGATCCTGATGACGGCGATTGCTACGATGGTGGCGCTCTCGCCGCTTGCGCTCGGACTCTCCAAAGGCGCGATCATCGCGGCTGAACTTGGCACTGTGGTGATTGGCGGCTTGTTCAGCAGCACGCTCTTGACCCTTTTGGTTGTGCCAGTGGTCTACAGCTTGCTGGAGAGCGCGCAGCGGCGCGTGAGCGGCAAGCGAGCGGAGTAGACGGGCTTGTGCAGAGGGGTCGGCAGCCGCCGACCCCTTTTGCTCAAGCGGAGGCGATCTGTGGCTGCAGCCAGCCGTGTAGGTGCTTCAGAGCGAGATCGGTCAGGGCCTGCAGATGGAGCGGCGTAGCGTTCAGGGCAGGGATGTAGTGATATGCCTTGCCGCCCGCCTCTAGGAACACCTCTCGATTTTCGCCATCAATTTCCTCAAGGGTCTCAAGGCAATCGGCGGCAAAGCCGGGGCAGATCACATCTACGCTTTGCACGCCGCTCTTGGCGAGTTCCTCAAGCGTATCGCTTGTGTACGGTCTGAGCCACTCCTCGCGCCCGAACAGCGACTGGAAAGCGACAACATAGCGCTCTTCGGGCAAGCCAAGCGACTCGGCTACAAGGCGCGCCGTCTTGTGGCAGAAGCAGTAGTATGGGTCGCCGCCTGTGAAGTAGCGCTTGGGAATGCCGTGAAAGGAAAAGACCAACTTTTCGCTCTGACCGTGTTGCTGCCACGCCTCACGGATGCTCTGGGCAAGCGCTGCGATGTAGCCCGCGTGATCGTGGTAGCTTGTGATGAAGCGCACTTCCGGCAGCCAGCGCCACCGCCGCAATTCCTGCGTGACTGCATCGAAGACTGAGGCGACCGTCGTGGCGGAATACTGCGGGAAAAGCGGCAAGACGAGCAGACGGCGCACGTTCGCGGCATGTAGCTCTCTGAGCGCATAGGGGATAGACGGGTTGCCATAGCGCATTCCCAACGCCACTTTAATCGGCTGTGCGCTGTGCGCTTGTAGGCGCGTTTGGAGTCCATTGGCAATTGCTTGTGAGTGGATCAGCAGAGGTGAGCCTTGCTCTGTCCAAATTTGGGCATAGAGCGCTGCTGAGCGGCGCGGACGCCTGTTCAGGATGATGGCGCGGGTCAGCAGCCACCACGTCAGGCGCGGAAACTCAAAGACTCGCGGATCGTCAAAGAATTGGCGTAGATAGCGGTGTAAGGCGGGCGGCGTAGGCGCATCGGGCGTGCCAAGGTTGGCAACCAGCACACCGATCCCCTCTGCGCTCCCATGCACATAGTCAGAGACACCGAAATATTTCATGGATTAACCTGCGTGAAGTCTACGTTAAATGAGCGTGATACTCAAATTATGTAGCTTTTAGCAGATTTATACAAATTTTGGTGCCGCGAGATAGCTTAAAAGAAAGTAAAAGTTCCTTCAGGATGCGGAGGCGGCTAAAAGCTGGCGCCCTTGCGCAACATCGGCGCTGATCTGGGCGATGAGCGCCTCCACACTGCTGAAGCGCTGTTCGCCGCGCAGCCGCGCTATAAAATCCAGCTTGAGGGTCTGCCCGTAGATGTCGCGGTCAAAATCGAGCAGGTGCGCCTCGACGCGCGTTTCCGTGCCGTTGAACGTAGGGCGTGAGCCGATGTTGGTGAGGGCGGCAAAGCGCTCCGCGCCCAGATAGGCATAGCAGGCATAGACTCCCTTGGCAGGCAGGAGTTGCTCAGTCCAGACCGCGAGGTTCGCCGTGGGAAAGCCGATGCTGCGCCCGCGATGATCGCCGTGAACGACCTCGCCTAACACGCGATAGGGACGCGCCAACAGATCAGCAACAGCGGCAACGTCCCCTTCAGTCAATGCTTGCCGAATGGCGCTGGAGCGAATGGCGCGATGCTGGGCGTCCATCAGCAGATCAACAGAGTGGACGCTGAAGCCTTTTTCGCGCCCTTGCGCGCTCAGAAAGGCGAAGTCACCCTCGCGCTGATAGCCGAGCGCGAAGTCGGGCGTGAGCCACAGGCTTTTCATGCGCAGATGGGCGATGAGCAGGTCTACGAAGGCGGCGGCGCGCATGTGGCGGATAGTTTCATCAAAATGCTGCGTTACGATCACATCCACGCCCAGCTCTGCCAACAGATCGGCGCGCTGTTCGGGCGTGGTCAGGTAGTACCGCCCTGTGATGCCGCGTAAGAGCACATCGGGATGCGGGAAAAAGGTCACAACAGCGGCAAGGTGACCCTCGCGGTGCGCCGACTCAACCACTTGCCTGATCAAATGCTGATGACCGCGATGCACGCCGTCGAAGATGCCGATAGTGACTACCGAAAGCTGCGTTAGCTGGACGGCTGAAAGCTGCGTGATGTGCTGAGCCAAAGCGGTTTTTCCACTGTGCTAGGGACTTACAGCTAGATCATAGCCGCATTCGCACAATTTGTCATGCGGCTCAGCGACCTTCGCTCTGCCGGAGAGGCTGCTCTGAAAAACTTGCCGCTGCGCCCAGAGCGCGCCACAATTAAAACAGCATTTTCGCAGCACACACAGGAGTGACGCGCTATGAAAACGTGGCTGAGCCTTGCTCTGAGCATTGCGCTGCTGCTCGCCTTGCCGACGGTCGCCTTTGCCGCTGAGGATGGACGGGCAAATGCGCCAGCGGGCATCGGCTTGTTGATTTTGCTGTTGGGCATATTGGCAATTGCCATTGTAAGCGGCTATTACATCCGCCAGAATCAGTTGGCGGCCGAAGAAGAGCGCAAGGCAAGGGAACAGTGAAAAAACGTCTCGGAGTCAGGGCAACTCCGAGACGTTCGCTTTCGAGATCACTCTGCGCTTGGCACGCGGCAGCACAAGACCAGATTCTTCGCCGCATAGACCTCATCTACGCGGCTGACGGGCATGGTATGCGGCGCGCTGTGCAGCAGCTCAGGCGCCTCGCGTGCCTCTTGAGCGATAGCGTGCATGGCGGCGATGAAACGGTCGAGCGTTTCCTTGCTCTCGTTCTCAGTCGGCTCGATCAGCAGCGCCTCATGCACAATCAGCGGGAAGTAGTTGGTGGGCGGATGAATGCCATAGTCCATCAGGCGCTTTGAGATATCCAATGCGTGAATGTCGGGCGCATCCGGGAAGCGCCCCTCGACCACGAATTCGTGCCCGCACATGCGGTTATACGGCACTTTGTAGGTATCGGCGAGGCGCACGCGCACGTAGTTCGCGTTCAGCACGGCGTGGCGGCTGATCGCCTTCAGACCCTCAGCGCCGTGCAGCGCAATGTAGGTATAGGCGCGCACGTGCATCCCGAAGTTGCCGTGAAATGCCTTCAAGCGCCCGATGCTCTTTTCGGGCATGACGAACCCGTAGCGCGGCGCGCCTTCAGGCTCTGTAGCTTGCTCCACAATCGCCACAATCGGACCGGGCAGATAGGGTAGCAACTTTTCGTTGACCGCCACAGGTCCAGAGCCGGGACCGCCGCCGCCATGCGGCGTGCTGAAGGTCTTGTGCAGATTGTAGTGCATCACGTCAAAGCCGAGCGCGCCGGGCTTGATCACGCCCAAGAGCGCGTTCATGTTAGCGCCGTCCATGTACATCAGACCGCCGCAGTCATGCACGATCTTGATAATTTCCTCGATGTTTTCGTCAAAGACGCCTAGCGTACTCGGCACTGTGATCATCATGCCGGCAACGGTCTCATCGGCGGCGGCGCGCAGGGCATTCAGGTCTACATCGCCGCGCTCATCTGAGGGCAGCGTCACAACGGTGTAGCCCGCCATAGCGGAGGTGGCAGGATTGGTGCCGTGCGCGCTATCAGGCACGAGAATCTTAGTGCGCTTGGTATCGCCACGCTCTTGATGGTAGGCGCGGATCATCAGAATGCCCGCCAACTCGCCTTGAGCGCCGGCAGCCGGCTGCAGACTGCAGCCTTTCATCCCGCTGATCTCGCACAGCCATTCCTGCAGCTGATACATCAGCGCGAGGGCGCCTTGAGCAGTTTCAGGCGCTTGCAGGGGATGCAAATGGGCAAAGCCGGGCAAGCGCGCCGTATCCTCATCAATCTTCGGGTTGTACTTCATGGTGCAAGAGCCAAGCGGATAGAAGCCCTTATCAATGGCATAGTTCAGCTGGCTCAAGCGCAAGAAATGGCGCACCACGTCTAGCTCCGAGACCTCTGGCAGCTCTAACGAGTCGCGCAGCAGGTCGCTGGGGAGCGACTCAGCCTCTGGTACGTCTAGTTTGGGCAAGAGCGTATCAACTTTGCGACCGGGCGCGCTCAACTCATAGATCAGCGGCTCGATCACCTTGGCTTGAACAGTTTGAGTCGTCATTGCGCTAAAACTCTCTCACTAAGCATTACGGGCAGCCTCTAGGGCGCAGACGAGCGCGTCAATTTCGGCGCGAGTGTTCATCTCTGTGACGGCGATCAGCATTTGATTCTCGCGGTCAGGGTAATCTTGGCTGAGATCGTAGCCGCCGATGATCTGGTGTTCCTCCAGCAGGTAGCGGTTGATCTGCGCTACTGGGCGCGGGCAAGTGACCACGAACTCATTGAAGAAGGGCAGGCGCGTGTGAACTTGATAGCCCGCTAATTTGCCAATCTGCGCGGCGGCGTAGTGCGCTTTGTGATAGCAGACCTCTGCCACGCGCCGCAAGCCGTGCTTGCCCATCAGCGCGAGGTAGATGCAGCCTGCCAGCGCCATCAAGCCTTGATTGGTGCAGATATTGCTGGTCGCTTTTTCGCGGCGGATATCCTGCTCGCGCGGGCGCAGCGTCATGACGTAGGCGCGCCGCCCGTCGCTATCTACCGTCTCACCGACAATGCGTCCGGCAATTTTGCGCACCAACTCATTCTTGACGGCGAAAAAGCCGAGATACGGTCCGCCAAAGCTGAGCGGGATGCCAAGCGACTGTCCCTCGCCCACCACAATATCCGCGCCGAGTTCGCCGGGCGGCTTCAGTAGACCGAGCGCAATCGGCGTGGTGATGATGCACAACAGCGCGCCGCTGGCGTGGACTTTCTCCGCCAAGCCGCGAAAATCCTCGATCTGACCGAAGAAATTCGGATATTGCACGGCGAACATGGCGGTATTTTCATCCAGCAGGTCGAGCAGATCGTCAAGCGTGGCGCGCCCGCTCTTATCGCCCACAAAGCGCGTGCCATTGCCTTGATGGTAGGTGCGCGCCACAGCCCGATACTGCGGATGGATGTTCGGGCTCAGGATGATCTTATTGCGCTTGTTCCTATGGTGCGTCAAGGCGACTGTGACCGCCTCTGCGAAGCTGGTTGCGCCGTCATAGTGGCTGGCATTGGCAGCGTCCATGCCTGTCAGCTTGGCGATCATGCTCTGCCACTCAAAAGTTGCCTGTAGAGTCCCTTGACTCATCTCAGGCTGATAGGGCGTGTAGGCAGTGTAGAACTCGCCGCGCATCAACATGTGGTTGATGACGCTCGGCGTGTAGTGATTATAGGCGCCGGCGCCTAAAAAGAGCGCATATTCGGGCGTCACGGCGTTGTGAGAGGCTAGTGCCTGCAATTCCCAGAGCGCTTCCATCTCGCTGAGCGGCTCTGGGAGGTTCAAAGGCGGGAAGCGATGCTGAGCGGGGATAGCGTCAAAGAGTTCCTCTAGGGAATTAATGCCGATAGCAGCCAGCATAGCGGCGCGGTCGGCTTCAGTGTGTGGGATATATGCCATAGTGGGTACCTTCTTAACTGTTGACGGTTACGACAAATTCACGGCGTCTCATGCTGAGGCGGTAAGTGTAGTTTGGCACGTTCTCTGAGTAGATTATGTCACAAACGGGCGCAGATTGCACGGAGTCTTGTTGTATGTTCTTTCTACAGCCTGATGGTCTGTTTGACAACGAAGCGCGCCCCAAAAGGCTCAAGCAGAGTCGGGCGCACAACCACACAGGCTACCTGATAGCGCCGCGCCGCTAGGACTGCGAAGGCGCTCTGCCAGCCGCGTCCGTGCAGCAGCTCAAGCGGACCGATCTCATCTACGATCAGCACGTCGCAGGCACCCAGCGCCGCCAAGTGCGAGTCGCCCCACGCCAAAACGGACTCATCGAATGCCCAGCGCGGCGTCTCAGCCCCGATTACGTACTCACGGCGCACGGCAAGCCGACGGCGCTCCCCTTGAGGTAAGGCGCACAGCTCAATAGCCACTTTCTCCGCGCCCTCGAAGACGCCATATGAGATCAGCCCTGCCACGCGCAACGACTCGCGCTCTGCGAAAGCGCGCATCGCCTCACACCACGTCGTTTTGCCCGCGCCGCTCTCGCCCGTGATAACGACGATCTCAGGCGGGTGACGCGCTTGCCAAATGCTCTCCGGTGAGGCGCTCATGAGACCGTTCGGCGCGGCACAATGGCGCGAGGGCGCTCACCCTCGCGGACGACATCAATGGGCAGATCGTAGGCGGCGCTGAGCAGACTCTCGCTCAGCACCTCGGCGGGCGCGCCGTAGGCGAGCGCCATTCCGAGCTTCATCAGCAAGACGCGATGCGCGTACATCAGCGCGTTATTCGGCAAATGTGACGTGACAATGAACGAAAGTCCCTCTGCGGCAAGGCGCACCACGCGCTCCATCACGCGCAGCTGATTGTTCAGGTCGAGGTGCGCGTCCGGCTCATCCATCAGCAAAATGCGGCACTGTTGTGCCAAACCGCGCCCGATCAGCACCAGTTGGCGCTCTCCGCCGCTCAGCTGCGTATAGGGACGCTCGCGGTAGTCCGCCAAACCGACGCTCTCCAATGCTGCATCGGCGATCTCGTAGTCAGCGCGACCGGGCGTGCCAAACAAGCCTAAGTGCGGCGCACGACCCATCAGCACAATCTCACGGACGCTGTAATTGAAGGCAGGCGTGTGCAGCTGCGGAATCAAGCCGATCAGGCGAGCGCGCTCAGCGGGCGCGTAACTGTGAAGATCGCGCCCGTGCAGGCGCACAATGCCGCGCTGTGGCTTCAACACGCCGCTCAGACAGTTCATCAGCGTCGTTTTGCCGCAGCCGTTGCGCCCAAGCAGATACAGAATCGTCCCTTCGCCTAGCTGCAGCGAGATTCCGCGCAGGGCAGGGCGCTCAGGCGTGTAGGCATAGTGCAGATTTTCCGCCTCAAGCATGGCTCACCACACACTCTGGCTGCGCCGCAGCAGCACGATCAGAATCGGCACGCCCACCAGACCCGTCAAAATGCCGAGCGGCACTTCAGCGGGCAGGAGAGTCCGTGAGATGTTATCAATCACGAGCAGAAACGAGGCGCCGAGCGCAAGCGAGGTCGGGATCAGCGCCTTGTGATCGGCGCCGACAAGGAGGCGCGCTGCGTGCGGGATCACCAAGCCGATCCAGCCGATCACGCCGCCTACTGCGACCGCCGAAGCGGTCATCAGCGTGGCGCACAAGATGATCAAGAGCTTCAGCCGCGCTGGATTCATGCCCAGCGCCGTCGCTTCGGCGTCGCCTAGCGAGAGGATGTTCAGCCGCCAACGGATCGCCCATAGGAAGGCGCTCCCGCCTAGCGTGATCAGGGCGAGCAGCGGCAAGCTATTCCACGTCACGCCCGTCAGACCGCCCAGCAGCCAAAAAGTGATGGCGGGCAGGGTATTGAGCGGATCGGCGACGTATTTGGTCAGGGCTGTGAGCGAGGTGAAAAACGAGCCGATCAGGATTCCCATCAGGGTCAGCACGATCAGCGGCGCGCTGCTGTAGAGACGGCTACCTGCGTACGCCACCAGCACTGCCAGCAGTCCGAAGGCGAAGGCAGAGCCTTGCACGATCAAGGCTGTGCCGCCCAGCAGGAGCGCTATCGCCGCGCCAAAGCCCGCGCCGCTGGTCACGCCCAGCAAGTTGGAGTCAACTAGCGGATTTTTGAAGATTCCTTGAAAAGCAGCGCCCGTACTCGCCAAAGCCGCCCCGATCAATGCCGCTGAGAGGATTCGCGGCAGGCGAATGCGCAAGATCAGCGTCAACTCAGTGCTAGGGATGCCCTCAGCCGCCTGTGGCACGATCAGCCAGAGCAAAGCGCGGATGACTGTCTCAATCCGAATCTCATACAGCCCTAGCATCAGTGAGAGGACGATCAAGGCGAACGGCAGCGCTAGGCTGCCATAGGCAAGGGTCTGCTTGAGGCTGCCCGCCGCTGCCGTGCCGCGCCCTAGGGCTACGATCCGCATACTGCTGCGATCTCTGCCTCAGGCAACTCGTGATCGTAGAAAACGCGGAAGAAATATTGCGCCTCTAGCGCGCAATTGAGCGTCACGCGCTCTGGGAAGAGCTTCTGCGCAAGCCAGATCACGCCCAAGACTGAGTCCATCACGGGCGTGTCCCACGGCGCAACCCAACTCGGCATTTTGTAGACCTTGCCCTCTTGCACTGCCTTGATGATCGCCCATTCAGGGCTTTCTTTGAAGGTCTGGGGCGTGACGTTGCCGTAGGGCGCGATGACGATCACATCAGGATTCCACAGCGCCACCTGTTCGAGGTTCACATCGTTCCAAAAGCCCGTCAAATCGGCGCTCACGGAGCGTCCCCCGGCGGCGGCGATGATATCGGTCTGATACATCTGTCCGCTGATGACGCGCAAGGGCGCCTCGCCCACGAACAGCACCCTCGGACGCTCTGCGATGTCTTTCGTGCTTTCGACAATTGTGCCAAAGACTTCGTCGTAGTATTCGACCCATGTCTCAGCGCGTGCTTTCGCGTTCGGACCGAGCAATTCGCCCATCAGCAGCACAGACGCCTTGAGCAGCTGTGGCGATTCGCCCTGCAGCAGCACAAACGGGATGTTCAGCTCGCGCACGGTATCGAGCCATGCCGTGCGTGCGCTAGTGATGATGAGATCGGGCGCGAGTTGCGCTACCTGCTCGATGTTGATCTCGCGCTGATTGAGCGTGTAGCCGCTCAGAGTCGGGAAGCGCGGATCAATCGCGCTCATGCGCGCTGCACCGACCGGCGTGCGCGTACCGAGATAGCCCGCCGCTACCAGCCGATCCGCCGCGCCCACGCCATAGACCAGATAGGTGGCGATGCTGTACGGCGTGATGACTCGGCGCACGGGCTGCACGATCTCAACCGTGTTGCCTGCTTGATCGGTCACGGTCACGGATTTGGGCAGGAAGCCATTCTCGATCAAGACGGCTTGTCCATCAGGCGAGACGGCGAACGCAGCGAATGCCTCCGCTTCAGCGCTGGGACGCGCCATCAGGAAGAACGAATTGGGCAGGAAGTGCAATGGCACCCCTCCCATGCCTGCAGGACGAAAAGCGGGGTCGTTTGTGGCGATCAGATCGCCGTCGCTTTGAACGAAGGTCGGCTCAGCGCCATAGCGCGCCTTGTAGAGCGCTGTGAGCGCGGGCTGCAGCTCAGCCGACGCCTCAATCGTAAACGGCGCGATCTGCGCCATGCTCACGGGCAGGCTCAGCGGCATTAACATCAGCGCGATGAGCAAAAGGCAAACCAGACGTTTCACTGGGAGGCTCTCCTCTCTTGAAAGTACTCGGTCAATGTAGCGAGAGTCATGTGATCACAACGATCCAGCCAGCGTAGCGCCGCTTCAAGCTGTTCAAGGGCAAAGGTGAGCGCTAACTGCGCCATGCCGTCGTTTGTGCGCGGTAGCTGTGCGAGCAGACGCTCACGCTCACGCTGACACGCTGCGCGTTGTCGCGCAATGATCGGCGCGCTCGGTACGTCCAACAGGTGCGCTATGAACAGCCGACTGGGAAACTCCACGCGCACGCGCCGAATGCTGGCTGAGGGCGCAGGCTCATGCAGCCAGTCCAGCAGTTGGGCGCGTCCTGCTTCAGTCAGGTGATAGACTGTGCGCGGCGGTCCGCTCTCAGAGGGCGCGCTCTGCCCGCTGATCAAGCCGTCACGCTCAAGCCGCTTGAGCGTGTTATAGAGCTGACTGGCGTTCAACCGCCAAATTTGCCCCAGACACGCCGAGTCGCCGAAGCACTCCAGCATCTGATAGCCGTGCTGCGGCGCGAAAGCAAGCAGACCGAGAATGACGTGATCGGGCGTGAGCGTCACAGTGCGCTACTCCAACTTGGAATACATCTATTCTAAGCTGGAATAGCGCAGGGCGCAACTTTTAGCGCAGACTCATCAGGGCTTCAGCGGAGAATGCCTTTCAAGGCAACATCGCTCGGATCAGGCTGTTGTTGACAAGGTCTACCCATGCTTGGGCAATAATGCGCTCTGCCTGCCTGAAGGTGACCCGCCAAACGGCGCTATTAGGCGTGCCTTCTGGAGTAGCCTCTGCCTGCCAGCCGCTGTTTTCGCGCAGACGTGCCGCCACTTGCCTATCTCGCGTCGCTAGGGTGATCGCCCGTGCTTGCCGTCCGCTCAACCACGCCGAGACACTCAGCGCCTCTGGGAAGGTCACGCCGACTAGCTCTGGCTGTCTAAAAGCGAGAGGATCGGGATCAGTAAAGCGGACAACCACGCGCACAGTTCGCCCGCCATGCCACAAATAGACCGACCAAGTGCCGCGCCATGAATCATACTCAGTATATGACTCGTACTTGTCAACTTGCGTGCCTAAGATCGCTTGCACTTCGGTTTGGGCAACGGCAAAGTTCAGGGCTGCCTCTTCGCCTTTCAGATGAGTAGCCGGGCTCATGTAGCTATAGTCTACCTCTAGCCACAGCACACGCTCTGGCACCAGCAGCACATCCGCTTCGGCGATCATGTCGCCTTGCGCCGTACGGAACAGCACACGCCATACATTAGGTACTTCGCCTGGGCTGTAAGCAACGGCAGACCAGTTTGGCAGCTCAGAGAGGTAGGTGGCAAGGCGCGGATGTTTTGCCGCCAACGCGATTGCACGCGCCTCCTCCGAGTCCTGCGCCGCAAGCTGACCGTGCAGCGGCAGGGCGAGCAGCACAATCAGTACGATCAAGCGTACAAACCATTTGAGAGTCATGATCGTCGCTCCTTCTGCTCAGCGCGGGCGCACAATAGGCAGTCGCTTGGGCGTGTAATTCGGGAAGATGTAGTCCAGCGCTGGATTCAGCACGCGCCCCTCAAGCACGCTGGCAAGCACGTCGCGGTAGTCAGTTGTGATGGGCACGTCGCCGTCTACGAGAGCGTCAGAACCTAGACCGCGCCAATCGGCGTACACACCGCCGATCACGCCGCCGCCCAAGACAAACATGGCATTGCCATGCCCGTGGTCAGTGCCTTTGCTGGCATTCTCTGCCACGCGCCGCCCAAATTCGCTCATGGCGACCACGCTCACGTTTGCCATGCGCTCGCCCAGATCGGTATAGAAGGCGGCTAAGCCCTCAGCCAGCTCCGTCAAGAGCCGCGCCTGCTCGCCTTCAGCGCCACCTTGCCACTCGTGCGTATCCCAGCCGCCTAGATCGAGGCACGCCACCTCCAAGCCCACTTCGGCTTTGATCAATATGGCAACCTGCTTCAAGCCCTGACCGAATTCGCTTTCGGGGTAAGCAGCATCGCCTTCAGGCTCGTAAGAATCGGCATTCAGGCTTGCCAAGATATCCATCACGGCGAAGGTCTCTTTGGCGTGTGCCGCCAGCAATGAGCGTCCAAGCGGCTGATCGGATTCAACCGTGTACAGCTGTGCCAGCGCACGGCGCATCGCCTCCAGCTGATCTTCGCGCCCGCCCAGATGGAAATCGGCAATGGATTTGAGCGCTAACGCCGAGACCTCGCCCCTGAGCGAGCTGGGCAGCATCGTGCCGATGCCTATAGCGCGGAAAGGCGAGTCGTTCTGCCACGCCGCCGACTCCAAATGGCGGCTGAGCCAGCCGCTGCGCGTGGTTCGGGCGCCCGGCGTGCCGCGCTCCATGTATTCCATTGCATCGAAGTGTGAGCGCGTGGGATCGGGTGAGCCGCAAGCATGGATGACCGCTAACGTGCCTGAGTCGTAGAGCGCTTTCAGCGGGCGCAGAGCAGGGTGCAAGCCGAAAAAGCCGTTCAGGTCAATGGAGCTATTGGGATCGCTGCTTGGCTCAGCAATGGCAATGGTAGGACGTGCGTCATAGTAAGCGGCGCCTTCAGCGTATGGCACAACGGCATTCAAGCCGTCCATGCCGCCGCGCAGGAAGATCACGACGAGAATATCGCCCGGCGCGCCGCTCCGACGGAAAGCAAGACGGGGCATCCATGCAGGGAATAGACCTTTGCTCAGCCCGACCACGCCCGCCGCGCCCATCATGCCCAACGCTTGACGGCGCTTCACTAGCCGATTCACATACACAGTCTTCATGAGATAACAATCCTTTCTAGCACCACTGGAAATAAGGCGAGCTGATCAGCAGTGCAGCAATGGCGGGGATCGCCTCACTGCGCTCTTGATCGTCCAAGCGATAGTCGGGCTCAGGGGCAATCTGCTGGATGAGCATCTCACGGTCACGCGGATCGAGTGACAGGGCAGGCAGGTTCACTTCAGTCAGCTTGTCCACTAGCTGAGCAGCGGTCTCCGGGACTCCCACCATCTCATCAAGATGTATACGCGCTCCCTCGATCCAGCCGAGCGCGATCACAGGCAAATAGAGCGCCACTTGCCAGCGCCTGAGCATCGTATTGGTATTCAGCCAAGCCTCTGCTACATCAGGGTAGCCGTCGGGCGGACCCCAGCAGAAGGGCATATGCCCTAGCTTTTCCAACGCATTGAGCAAAAGCCAGTAGTCTTGGGTCAGCTCAAGCCCTGTTGTGCGCATGAAAGCGACCACAAACTCCATTGGGCGGCGCAACTTCTGCCCGCTGCTGTTCATAAATTCAGCGCTGGTGAAGAGGTGGCGCAACATGGCGCGAATGTCGCCATCAGTGGCAGTGAAGACCTGCGCCACGCTTCTGACCAGTGACTCAGGCGGATCGTCGCTCACAAAATGGCGGCACAGCTTAGTGGCGATGAAATGCGCCGTGCTGGGATGAGTCACGAGAATTTCCAGGGCTTCCAAGCCTTCCTCAAGACCGCGCCCTGCTGGGAAGGTGCGCCCTAGGAATTGTTTCTCGCCGAAGTCGTGCATTTCGGCATTGAAATAGAATTGCCCGCTCCCGACTGTCCAGCCCGTTAGGATGCGCGCTAGCTCCTTCACGTCCTGCTCGGTATAGCCGCTTGCTACGCCCAATGTATGCAGCTCCATTACCTCGCGGGCGTAGTTTTCATTGGGATGTTCCTTGTCACTGCTGTCGTTGTTCAGATAGTAGAGCATGGCAGGAC
Organism: Candidatus Thermofonsia Clade 1 bacterium; assembly: GCA_002794705.1. The sequence continues at coordinate 20,138 of PGTK01000012.1, read as the reverse complement.
TCTGGGCAGAGCTGAACAGTAGGTCGCGGAAGTGACCCAAGGCGTGCCTGCGGATGACTTCACGGTCGTCCAGCAGCTTTTCGACGGCTGAGTCAGCGATCGGCACATTGAAGTGATCCGTCCAGAACTCCACCATGCGCTCATAGAGCTGGCGCTGGCTGTGCGCAGCGCGGTAGAGGCGCGTCCACATTAGAATGTAGCTCAGTTGCCAATCGCTTTGCTCAAAGCGCTTTGCCTGATAGTAATTTGCCAGCAGCACAGGCTGTGCCTCAAAAAGCTCATCAATGGCAGGATCGGGGATGCGTTCAGGCTGCAGCTGCCACTCAATGTAGCCCTCGATGCCCATGTCACGGATTTTTTCCAAATCGGCAGGGCAGGCGCCCCACGTCAGCCGATTCAGCACATGCCGCATGGGGTCAGGTGACCCAGCGGCTGTCGTCCGCTGTGTGCCGCCTGCCCACTCCAGCGGCAGCATTGCGCCCAGCGCAGCGAGTCCGACTGTTTTCAGAAAGCTGCGTCGGCTCACCTTCATACTTTTCAGCGAATCCATGCAACCCCCTCCATATTTTTCACAAAATCCCTCCTCAGCGTAGCCAATTCTCGCCCAGTTCCTAGCATGACAAATGTCCCAGAAGATCATGGGCTGAGCGAGCTGCACAAAAGGCGCGAAAGCAGTGCACCGCACAACAACGTATCCTTCGCACAAATTGAGGATAGTCTAAATTGCAGTACGTGAACTTTGGGCGCAGCGGCATGAGGGTTTCGCGCTTGTGCCTAGGCATGATGACCTACGGGACATCCAAATGGCGATCGCGGGTGCTGGATGAAGCAGACTGCGCAATTTGCACACTGAATGGCCCACCCGCACCAGACGCCATACAACGCGCATTGTATGCCCATCAGCGCTTGGGAAATCAGAACGAGCAGCGCCCGCGCCCTCAGCCCATCAGCTTGGGATAGCCCGTGATGCGGCTGATCTCAGCGTACAGCGGGCGCACGCCGCGATATAAGCGCTTATAGACTCGCTCGTACAGCGCGCTGTATAGGCTGTGATTCTCCGCCTTTGGCTCGTAGACGCGCCCTGTGCGCGTCATGGCGCGGATTGCCGTCTCAAAGCTGCTGTGCAAGCCCAAACCGACTGCTGCTACAATCGCTGCGCCCAAGCCTGAGGCTTCATACAAGTGCGGACGGACTGCCGGCACGCCGAAGACATCCGCCGTGATCTGCATCGCCTGCTCGCTCTGCGAGCCGCCGCCACTGACGCGCACCTCGTGCAGTTTTGCGCCCGTCTTTCGTTCAGCGCGCTGTGCCGCCTCGTGCAGGGCGTAGGCAATGCCCTCCAGAATGGCGCGATACAAATGCGCCCGCGTATGCACGCCGCCAAAGCCGATCACAGCGCCCTTCGCCTCCGCGCCTGGCACCTTGATGCCGGGCGACCAATACGGCTGCAAAATCAAGCCAAGCGCGCCCGGCGGCACCTGCTCTGCCAGTGCATCCAAGAGCGACTCAGCCGATACGCCGCGCTCAGCTGCCAACAGTAGCTCAGGCGCGCCGAACTCGCGCTTGAACCAGTCTACCATCCAGTAGCCGCGTGAGATTTGAGTCTCTAGGGCGTAGGCGTGTGGTACCGCCGCAGGGTAGGGCGGGATCATCGGGATCGCCTCGACATAGCGCCGATGGAAGGTATTGAAGGTCGCTGTGGTGCCATAGCTGATGTGTCCCACGTGCGGCAAGATGGCTCCACAGCCGAGCATCTCACAGGCTTTATCGGCAGCGGCAGCGATCAGCGGCGTGCCTGCGGGAATGCCCGTCACTTCAGCCGCCTCCGCTGTGATTCTGCCCAACTCGCCGCCCACTTCCATCAGATCGGGCAGCATCTCAAGCGTGAGCGGCAACGCCTGCCATTGCCAACTCCATTGATCTGCCCAGCGCTGCCGCCGATAGTCAAAGGGCAGGTAGCCGACCTGACAACCGACTGAGTCTACGAAATTGCCTGTCAATTTGTAGGTCAGGTAGCCTGAGAGCAGCAGATATTTGTGCGTGCGCGCCCAGACCTCAGGCTGGTGCTTGGCGATCCAGTTTGCCTCCGCCTCTGCCTGCAGGTAGGCGAGCGTCTTGCGCATCCCAATAAGACGGAAGAGCAGTCCCCACAAACCGCCTACAGGCTTCACGCCCTGAGTCTGGCGCTGATCGAGCCAGACAATCGCAGGGCGCAACGGCGCGCCCGTCTCATCTACATTGATGATCGTGCCGCGCTGCGTAGTGAGCGCGACGCCGCGCAATGCGCTCCGCCATGCGCCTGCCTTCGCCCATAGCGCCCGACACGCTTCGCCCAGCATCCGCCAAAAATATTCAGGCGCTTGCTCTGCCCAGCCGTATTGTAGCGAGACATACGGCTCAACAGGCAGGCGCGCCGACTCAATCAGCTCACCCTGTAGGTCAAAAAGTAAGGCGCGCACGCTCTGCGTGCCGTAGTCAATGGCGAGCAGGCACTCTTCTGACAACGAATCTATCTCCGCGGCTGTGAAGGTTTTAAGAAGAGTATAAACGGCTCTGGGCGCGCTGACCAGAGCCGTGTGAGTCGTCTAGCGGCAGCCGTTGATACAGATCGCGCCCTCATAGCGCGCCAACTCGCTCAAATTGCCGCGTGAATCGGCGCGCACGATGAACACGGTCGCGCTCAGTTGCCCATTGTTATAGACCGCAGGGCGATACTCGCCTTGCACGCCTGCAAAACGCGGCAACTGCGCCACAAAAGACTGCACTGCTGCCGGTCCGCCCACGCGAATGGCATTGGCGATCATGTAGACAGCGTCATAGTAGGCAACAGCGTGACTATCGGGCAATTCGCCATAGGTAGTCCGATAGTTGCGCACGAACTCGGCGCTGGCTGCGTCAAGTGCGCCTGCGAACCAGCTGGTCACGCCTAGCAAGCCCTCCATGCCGCCCTCGCCCATGGCGCTCTGAAAATCAGGATTCTCTAGCGCACCGTAGGCGATCTCGCCTGTGAAGCCCTCAGCGCGCAACGCCTTGATCAGCGCTGCAGCCGTATTCGGCGCACTCCAGATAGCAACCACCTGCGGATTAGCGGCGATCAGCATCCGCGCCTCTGTTTTGAAATCCGTTGCTGTGACGGGATGGCTAGTGTTGGCGACGATCTGCGCGTCGGTCAGATTGCGGAAGCGCGTGACGACCCGCGTGAACGCTGCCACGCTATCCTGCCCATAGACCGTTGTGGCAGCTGAGACGGCAAGGCGCGTATAGCCGCGAATATCCACCAGATAGCTGGCAAGCGCAGTTGCCCATGTGGCATCAGCTGGGCGCACCTGAAAGACAAAGCGCGTCGGATCGCTGTTGCTCAGCACGGCGGCTGTGCCTGTCACGAATTGCGGCACACGCGCATTGGGCGCAAGGTTCAGGTTCGGCAAGGCGATGCCCGTCAAAGTTGGACCGAGGATGGCAGCGGGCGGCGCCGTTGTCAGGATTGTGCGCGCCGTAACGCCGAACTGCTCCGCGCTTGGCGTATTGAAGTCGCGCAGGTCAAGAGTGACGCGCACGCCGTTCGGCGCCGCAATGCCGCCCTGCGAGTTGATCTCGTTGACGGCAAGCTGCGCGCCGCGCAAGGCACGCCGTCCGATCTCGCCGTCAAGACCCGTCTGTGGTGCAAGGAAGGCAATAGGCACAGTACGGGCTGCGGTGGCGGTCGGTGCGTTTGGCGCGGTCAGGTTCTGGAAGCGCGTATCGGCGCAACGCCGTGAGCAAAAGCCGCCGCTGTAGCGCGACTCCTCAATGCCCCTGCCCTCAGCCGTCAGACGGAAGAAAATCGCGCCGTCCATTGCCCGAAAATTAGTTGTTCCTGTCCCGCTGAAGAGCGAAGGATTGTAGACGCCTTGCAAGCCGCCAATGGCGCCGCTAGTGACCAACGTATCGCGCACGGCTTGCGTGCCGCCGCCGCTGATCTCCACGGCGGCGGCGACTGCTGCCACGCTATCAAAGCCGATGACCGACTCCGACGTGGGCAACTCGCCGAAGCGCGCCCGATATGCCTGCACAAAGCGCTGACTACCGCCATCTTGCGCGTCTGCCAGCCAGACGAGCGGGACGATCACATTCGCCACAGCGCTGCCGCCGCGATTGACGAATTCATTCAAGTTGCCTTCGGCTGAACCGTAGGCAATGACGCCCGTGTAACCGCGATTGCGCAACTCGCGCACGAGCGCAGCGGCGGTCTGAGGCGTGCCGAAAATGGCGACTGCCTCTGGATTGTCGTCGTAGAGCGTGCGCGCCTGCGCACTGAGATCGGTCGCAGTTTGATCGTAGGTGACAGCGGGCGCAAGGCGCACAGCCGTCGTGCCTGCAGGACGCGCTGCACGCTCAAAGGCGGCAAGATCGGCGCGCCCACGCGCTGAGTTATCCGTTGCCGTGCCGATCACGCGGAAAAAGCGCTGAGTCGTGAGGTAGTTGCCCAGATCGCGTGCCAAATTCTCACTGCTGGAGCGCATTCGCAGGACGAAGGCGTTGCTTGTCCCAGCTGGCTCGTTGGGCAGACCCACTAAGTGCAAAATGCGGTTCGTGCTGGCAAAATCGAGGTTGTTATCCAGCAAACTTGGCACCTGCGGACCGATGAGCGCAATGGGCTTCGCCTCCACAGAGGCTTGCAGGGCAGTGCGCATCTCGGTTTGCGTGGCAGCGCTGCGCGTCTGCAAGCTGAAAGTGTAGATCGTAGTGCGGCGCGCATTGGGAACAGGCGTGGCGTTGTCAGCGGGGCGCGCCGGACCGCGCACGCCGCCGCCGCTGTTCACGATCTCAAGGGCAAGCTGCGCGCCCTGCACAAAATGGCGGCTGCTGACCAAATCATTCTCAGCGGCGCTGCTCAAAAGCGCCAAAATCAGCGTCTCACGGTTTTGCGCGTGAGTCGGGGCGGCTAGCGCGCTTAGCACAAAGGCGCACAGCACACATAGCCCGATCAAACGCCCTACAAAGCCTCTGAGCATCCTTGAAACTCCTATGCTACTCATAGCGGACTGCCTCAATCGGCTGCAGACTGGCAGCGCGATTGGCAGGATAGATTCCGAAGAACAGACCGACTGCCAGAGAGAAGCTCACAGCCAGCACAATAGACTCCAGCGTGACCGTCGTGGTGATCACGCCCGTTGCGCCCACCAAGAGCGCTATGCTGACGCCAAACAGAATGCCGAACGTCCCGCCGATCAAGCTCAGCGTGACCGTCTCGACCAAAAATTGCATCAGAATGGTGCGTTTCTTGGCGCCGACCGCCTTGCGCAAGCCGATCTCCTTTGTGCGCTCCGTCACTGAGACCAGCATGATGTTCATAATGCCAATGCCGCCCACCAACAAGCTGATTCCGGCAATGGCGCCTAGAAACAGCGTCAAAATGCCCGTGATACTGCCTGCAATGCTCAGGAATTGCTGCTGAGTCAGCACAGTGAAGTCATCCTCAGCGCCCTCGCGGATGGCGTGCTGCTGGCGCATGACTTGAGTCACATCGCGCTCCACCCGCGGGATATCCTCGCTGCTGAGCGCGGAGATGTAAATCACGCTGACGCGCCGTGCGCCGCTGGCAGTGCGTGCGTTCGAGATAGTGCGATAGGCAGTCTGGAGCGGCACAAAAATCGAGGTATCGGGGTTGCCGGCAAAGCCCGCGCCCACAGGCACGGTCACGCCGATCACAGTGAAGGGTGCGTTGCCCACGCGAATGGTCTGCCCAATCGGATTCAAGCCGCCGAAGAGCGCGTCAGCCGCGTCTGAGCCAAGAATGGCGACCCGCGAGGCGCGCTCATCCTCCGCTGCCTCGAACCAGCGTCCCTGTGCGATCTCAAGGTTGCGCACGCGGTTGTAATCCACTGTGACGCCGCGCGCCGTGATCAAAATGCGCTCCCGCTGATAGGCAACCGTGACGTTGTTCACAGTCAGCTCAGGCGCTACGCCCAGCAGGTCTGGCACGCGCTCGCGGATCGCATTCGCGTCAGCGTCGGTCAGGGGACGAATTTGCGTCGGCGTCCGAATGCCCTGACTGGTCGGCGGACCGGCGTTAATGCGCACTTGCCCCGGCACAACGGTCACTAGATTAGTGCCAATGCTGGTGATCTGGCTGTTGATGCTCTGCTGCACGCCGTTGCCAATCGAAAGTAGCGCCACCACCGAGGCGACGCCGATGATAATGCCCAGCATGGTCAGCCCGGAGCGCAACTTGTTGGCGAGCAGCGCATCTATGGCAATGCCGAAATTGCGGAAGAAATTCATGCCGTCTGCACCTCTTCTGCGCACTCGATCAAGCCATCTTTCAGGCGGATGATGCGCTCAGATAGCGCTGCAATGTTCGGGTCGTGCGTCACAATGATCAGCGTGATGCCGTGCTCCTGATGAAGCTTCTGGAAGAGCGCCATGATCTCTTTGCCTGTGGCGGAGTCGAGGTTGCCGGTTGGCTCATCGGCGAGGATGATCGAGGGCTGATTGACCAGCGCCCGCGCAATGGCGACGCGCTGCTGCTGACCGCCGCTGAGCTGATTGGGGCGATGATCGAGCCTATCGCCCAGTCCGACCAGCTTGAGCATCTCTGTGGCGCGCCGATTTGCCTCACGGTTGGAGAGTCCTGCGTAGGCTAAGGGCAATGCCACATTTGCCAGTGCCGTACTACGTGCCAACAGATTGAACTTCTGAAAGACAAAGCCAATGCGCTGATTGCGTATCTCCGCCAGCTGATCGTCGTTCAGCGAGGCGACCTCACGCCCGTCCAGCTTGTAGCTGCCGGAAGTCGGCACGTCTAGGGCGCCCAGAATGGCAAGCAGGGTGCTCTTACCAGAGCCTGACTGCCCGATCACTGAGACCATCTCGCCCTTCCAGACGCGCAAGCTCACGCCGCGCAAGGCATGGACTTCAGTCTCGCCCATTTTGTAGACTTTGGTTAAGTCCCGCGCCTCGATGATCGGCGGATCATCGCGCTGTGGCTCAGGACTGGTGACAGGATAGATGGTGTTGAACTCACCCATGCGCTCTCGCTCTCACTTCGGATTTACATCAACGATGACACAAAAAGCGGCGTAATCATTCTCCGAGACGGGCTGCGGCGTGCCGCCTGCGCCCGCCGCGCCGATCAGCGCGCCAAAGCCGCCTAGCGCGCTCAGCCGAATCGCCAAAATATTGATCGAATCGCCCGCCAAGACGCCCTGCTGGCTCAACTTCACGCCGCTAGGCGCAACCACTTGCGCCAATGGCACAAGCGGAAAGCGCTCACGCCCTCCAGAGGCAGTCTGAACGATCACTTCGCGCTGTGTTAATGAGACCAAACTGCCCTTCACCACGCGCAGCAAGGTCGGATCGAGCGTGGGCGCCGGACCGGGCGTGCGCGTCGGCAGGTTGCGCGCAAAGGCAGAGAAAAAGCTGCGCACGCTCCGATCATTGCTGGCGGCGATGAAACAGGCTTGAAATTCAGCGCCCACTTGCACAAAACTCTGCCCAGAGGCGATCAAAGTCGCCAAAGGCGGGCCTTGCGTATAGCCCATCAAAGCGCCGCACAAAAAGATTCCTAGCGCAGCAAGTGCGCCCAGACTCAAACTGAGCCAACGCCTTCGGCGAGGCGGCGCGCTATACACCACAGTCCCTGACAAGGCGGCTGAGGCGCCCGCGCCGTTAGTCGGCTTCTGCTCAGGCGCTCGGACGGGCGCCCGCGTCACTTGTTCCATCAGCCTGAGCCTCTCACGCTCATATAACGTTAACGTCTGCCGCCAAAAAAGCCGCCGTTGCTACGCGATGTGCCATTCCCGCTGATCAGCACCACTTGCCCCTCGCGCAAGCCCTCACCGCTGACCTCCGTCAGCTCCCCCACAGAGAGTCCGCTCTGGACGTTGATCTCAAGCGGAGCGCCCTCAGAGCGCTGCACTAAAACGAATTGTCGCCCGTTCGGATCGCGGCGGATAGCGCGTGTTGGCACGGTCAGCACGTCTTTGCGCGTGGCAAGCACGATCTCAACATCCGCCGTCATGCCCAAAAGCTGCGGTACGCGATCAGTCACCTTCACGCGCACGCCGTAGGTCACCACGCCCTGCGATACATCGCCGACTATGTTCTTGCGCTCAACTGTCCCCTTGAAAGGCGCGTCACTGCTCACGCCAAGCAAAGTAAAGCGCGCTTGCTGTCCCACTTGTACCCGCGCAATGTCCACTTCATCCACACTGATCTCAATATAAAGCGCGCTAGTATCGGCTAGGACAAAGGCAGGCTGTCCGCCCAAGCCGATGGTCTGCCCAACGCTGATATTGACGGCGCTGATGATGCCATCCACAGGCGCAGTGAGCTTCGCCTTGCTCAAGTTGCGCTCAGCCTGCGCTAGATTCAGGCGCGCCTGCTCCAGTTGTGCCGCTGCGATATCGCGCTGCTCTTTGGTCGCGCCTTGCAGTAAAGCGTCGAGAGCCGCCTTCGCCTGAGCCACCTGCGCCTCAGCCGCACGAAGGGCTGCATCGCTGCTCTGAGCGCGCCGCGCCGCATTGCAGTTGGCTAGGGCTGCATCGCGCTGATCGCGTGCCTGCTTAAGCGCCTTGCCCTGCGGCGAGTCCATATCAGGGCGGAAGTCCATATCAAACTGGTAGCCCTCTGCCACATAGCGATCATAGGCGTCCTGCGCCACTTTGAGGTTGCTCTCCGCCGCAGCGACGTTCGCACAACTCTGCGTGATTACGTTCTGCTGATTATCAAAAGCAGCTTGCGCACTGACCAAGTTCGCCTCTGCCTGAGCGAGCGCAGCACGCGCCTGTGCGATCTCGCGTTCGCTGGCAGGCTTCATGACGTTCGCGTAATTCGCCTCTTGAATGATCAAAGCCTGGCGCGCCTGCTCCAGCTGCAGCTCCAATTGCGTTGTATCGAGCGCAGCCAGCACGTCGCCTGCACGCACAGAATCGCCTGCACGGACGTTAACCTCGCGCACAGTGCCGCTCACCTCAAACGCCAAATTGACAAAGCGCTCCGGGCGCAAGGCGCCAGAGGCGATCAAGAGGTCATCAAGGCTGCGGCGCTCCACAACAGCTGTGCTAGCGGCACGCAGGTCGGCGGCGCGTGCCTCGCGCAGCTGCGGCAAAATGACGAGCACAGTTGCGCTGCACAACACAAGGCAGGCGAGGGGTAACACAATCAACAGCGTACGTAACCAACGTTTCATGAGCGTGTGCGACTCCGTCTGGCATCTCAGATATGCTTGTCTAGTCTTATACAGGTTATAGCACAAGATGATTAAGACGCCTTGAGAATTTCAAGGCGGAGAGTCTCGTGTTGCCAAGGCGAGAAAGCACTTTTCAGATAAGCCAAAGCCGCCAAAAGCGCCTGATATACAATTGAGAGACGTTATTTGTCTAGGTAGGGCGTGAGTGCTAAGATCGCGCCATAGATTGTGCGTTTTCCCACAAAGGGCAGTGCTACGATGAGGATCCAAGTACGCGATCTAGCGACTCTCCCGTCTGATGAGCTGAAATTAATCATGCGCCGTGCCGAACAGGATATCACAGCGCTCCTGCCACAGGCACAGCAAGTGATCGAGGCTGTCCGTGCGCGTGGCGATGAGGCATTGGTTGAATACGTGCGCCAATTTGACGCCAAAGATTACACCGCCGCCGATCTGCGTGCAAGCGATGCCGATTTTGAGCGCGCCTATGCTGAAGTCGGACCTGAAGTGGTAGAGGCGATCCGCCATGCGCACGCCAACATCCAGCGCTTCCACGCGGAGCAACTGCCAGAGCCGATGTGGTTCATGGAGGTAGAGCAAGGCGTGATGGCAGGCGAAAAAATCACGCCGATTGCCAGCGCGGGCTTATATGTGCCACGCGGCAAAGGCGCCTTCCCCTCCGTCATGCTCATGCTGACCGTCCCTGCCAAAGTTGCGGGAGTGCCGCGTGTTGTGGTGGTCACGCCGCCCAATTCGCAGGGCAAAGCCGATCCCGCTGCGCTAGTAGCAGCGGATATCGCGGGCGTGCGCGAGGTCTATGCCGTCGGCGGCATGGCAGCAGTGGCGGGCTTAGCCTTCGGCACACAGACTTTGCCGCGAGTCAGCAAGATTGTCGGACCGGGCAGCAGCTACGTCTCGGCGGCAAAGCGGCTGCTCTACGGCGTGGTGGATGTCGGCTTGCCGGCTGGACCGAGCGAGTCGATCATCCTGTGCGATGAAACAGCCGATCCGCGCCTTGCTGCGCTCGATCTGTTAGTGGAGGCAGAACACGGCGCTGATTCAGCTGCGCTCCTCGTCACGCACAGCCGCGAGGTGGCAGACGAAGTGCTGCGCTTCCTGCCTGAGTACATCGCGGAGCTGCCCGAATGGCGGCGCAAGTTCGTAGAGAGCGTGCTGAGCGGCTATGGCGGCATTCTGCTCACGCGCAGCCTTGAGGAATCCATTGCCTTTGTGAACGACTACGCGCCGGAGCATCTTGAGGTGCTGACCGCCGACCCGTTCAGCACGCTCAACCGCATTCAAAACGCAGGCGAAATCCTCTTGGGCGGCTACACGCCGATCCCGACCAGCAACTACACGCTCGGTCTGAACGCCATTCTGCCGACGGGCGGCTTCGGGCGCTCGTTTTCATCGGTCAGCGTCTGGGACTTCCTCAAGCGCAGCGGAATTGGCTATTGCAACCGCGAGGGCTTCGAGCGCCTGTACGAGACAACCGTCCGCCTTGCCAACTACGAAGATTTCCCAGCCCACGCTATGGCGTTGCGCAAACGGCGCGCTTTCTGGGGCATGTGAAACAGCAACAGGCGAGCTCAGCTCGCCTGTTTGCTTTCGAAAGTACCCGCTATGCCGTGTGACCGCAAGTTTTGAACCTGCTTTCGCAGGTGGGTCATCTCGCCAGCTCTCACGCCTTGACGCACGTCTACCGCGCTGCAGCTGGATGCGAATGCCCTTCGGATGGGTGTTGGCTCAAAACGTTGGGTGCGACATCACGCACACAGCAGGCACGTTAAACGTTATACCATGCTGCCTAGCGCTTGTAAAGACCAGTCTGTTAAGGCTCAGCCAAGATTCGATGAAGAATCGGCTTGCTGTGCGGCATAAAGCGGGCTATGCTGATCGGCGATTGCCTAATCTGCCACTCAGGAGTCGCCATGCTCGCTTTTGTGCCGCTCGGACGCACCACCTTCGATATGGCGTTCGCCCAAGCTCAAACTGATCGCGCTCTCCAAACGCTGCGCGCCACTTTCCCCGATCTGATCGTGATCGAGCCGATCATCACCGATGCTGAGTCGTTAGAGCGCGCCCTTGCGCGGCTGCGCGAGGCGCCGATCAGCCTCGCCGTGATCTTCCAAGCCACTTTCGCCGATTCAAGCGCAATTATCGCTATCGCGGAGGCACTGCGCGTGCCGCTCCTGCTCTGGGCAGTGCCAGAGCCTGCCACTGGCGGTAGGTTGCGCCTGAATTCGCTCTGCGGGATCAATCTTGCCGCTTTTGCGCTGAAGCGGCGTGGCTTGCCCTATACGTTCTGCTATGCCGCGCCCGATTCGCCTGAGGCGATCCGCCTGATCAACCATGCCGCCGCCGCTGCGAATGCTCTGAGTCTGTTGCGCAGCGCCAAAATCGGCGTGATCGGCGATCATCCTGTCGGCTTTGAGCCGTGCGCCTATGACGCTGAGTCGTTACAGGCGCATTTTGGCGTCCGTGTGCAGCCCTACGCGCTCGATTCAGCCTTCGCAGCGGCGGATCGCGTGCCTGCGGAGCGCGTCGCAGCCCGCTACGCCGATCTGGCTACAAAACTGAGCAATTTAGGCGAACTGAACAGGGCGCAAGTAGACGGCACGCTGAGTTTTTACGAGGCGATGCGCGATCAGGTCGCGGCGGAGGAGTTGCACGGCATCGCTGTGCGCTGCTGGCCTGAGACCTTCCTCAAGCGCGATTGTGCCGTGTGCGCCTCTTCTTCGCTGCTGTGCGAGGCGGGCGTGCCTGCCACCTGTGAGGCGGACGTGCATGGCGTCTTGACGGGCTTGCTCTTGCAAGGCGTGGGCGCTACAGCGACCTTCGGCGCGGATATGGTCGCAGCTGACCGCGAGAAAAACACGCTGACCTTCTGGCATTGCGGCTTGGCGCCGCTGAGCATGTGCGATCCGAGTTTTGCGCCGCGTGGCGCGCTGCACAGCAATCGGCAGCGTCCCTTGCTGATGGAATTTCCGCTGAAGGCGGGACGAGTCACAATAGCGCGCTTGACGCAGGCAGGCGATTCGAACGGCTATCGCTTAGTGATCGGGGCGGGCGAGATGCTCAGCGCGCCAATGCAGTTCAGCGGCACGAGCGGCGTCTTTCAGCCCGATTCGGGCGCTGAACATGCCCTGCAGGTCATTTTGCAAGAGGGCTTAGACCATCATTTCACGCTTGCCTACGGCGATTTTGTTGAGTCCCTAGCCTTGTTTGCCGCTTTTGCCGAGCTGCCGATCATTCGCCTGTGAGCGGCGCAAAATCGCCAAGGGTGTTGCCCGTTGAGTCGCTCACGGGCAGACGGCGACCGTCTTCAGGCGTGTAGAGCGCGACGATCAGGCGGAACGTCCCATCGGGCGGCAAACTGAGCGCGTAGCTGCTCTCGAACACCTCATCAGGCAGCCAGCGCGTCGTGGGGCGCGGCGCAGGCGGCGCGTCGTGCTGGCTGAAGAGCGATCCATCAGCGTTGAGCGCCTGCACAGTGACTGTGAAGTCCGCCTCGGGCGCCCTGAGCGCCCGCCACGCCAAACGGAGGCGCACAGCGGCGCCCTCGCGCTCGATCTGACAGCCGATCAGCGCGATCTGGTCGCCGAAACGGAAGGCGCAAGGCGGCAAATCGGGCGCCTCGTAGCGCCGCTCGACTCCAATCACGCGCAGCGGCGCCTCGAAGACGGTCTGATCAGCGAGACTCAAGCGTAAAGTGTAGTCGCCTGCGGGCAGATCGGGCGGCAAACGCACGGCATAGCGCTCGACCAAGTACTCATCAGCGCGCCATTCGACAAACGGATAAGTATCGCGGACGGGCTGTCCCTGCCATAGGCGGATCGGCGCGCCATTAGATGACTGGATGCTCAGGATCAAGTCAGGTTGCGCGTTGGGCGCGTCAGTTGCCTGCCACGTGAGCGTGAAGCGCAGCCAATCGCCTTGCTCAGTGGGCTGTGGCGGCGCACTCAAAGCGGCATAGAGGGTCGGCAGCACAGCTACACCCTGCGGCGGCAACTCTCGCGGCGCGCTCGGCTGCACCTCAATGCGTGCGCTCTCCGCCCATAGACCGCTGAAGCGATTCGCGGCGTCCACAAGCGGCACAGGCGCCCCGTCACTGCGCCTGATCCACGCAGTGTGCAAGGTGTATGTGCCGCGTGGCGCGCCAAGCGGAATCGGCACGTCTAGGGCGATGATCAGGCGTTCGCCCGCCCGCAAACGGTCGCTCTGCTCAAAATACGGATGAAAACGGGCGATTTCCTCGCCGAAAGGATCGCGCAGGGCGATCACGGGCGTCAGATCGGCGCGATCAGGCGTCTGTTGCACGTCCCACGCCAGCAGGACTTGAGTCGTTGTGCCGCCGCGACCGATGTAGTGCGCAGGCGCGTCCAAGCTGCTCAGCATGCCCGAAAACGAGAGGTCAGACGCCGTGTGAGTCCTCTGAGTGCCGTGCCAGCGATAGACTGCGAAAGCAGGCGCGCCGTCGGCGCCATTGAGCGCCTCCAGCGGCGCTGCGTTTTGATCAGCGGCAAGCATCTCGCGGAAAGGGCTGCGCACTGTGCGCGGAAAAAGGTAGAGTGCGCTCTCACTCTGTGGCGGCAAGATCAAATGCTCTGCCATCAGCCAACGGATGCGGCTGTGATCCACGCTGTGCGCAAGCACAGTCGCGTGATTGTAGAATTCGCTAGCGATGTAGGCAGTCGTCTCAGGCGGCAAGTGCGCTTCTAGCCACTGCCCGATCAGCTGCATATCGCCGTGCGAATCGTAGAACAGATCGGCGCGGGATGCCCAAGCGCGGTAATCGCTCCAAGTGTGCAGCGCGAGGATCGGCACAAGGGCTATGAGCGCGTAGCGCAGACGTGGCAGGCGTCCGATCAGTGCCGCGATCCCCAAGGCAGGCGCGAAGAAAACCAGCGGCACCATAGCGACCGAGCGCATGTGCGAAGGCGGCAATCCACTGACCGCAACTACGGATGGCGCGATCAGCAGCGGCGAGAGCAGCACACACAGCGCCGCAACGCGCAAAACGGGCGCTCTATCGCGCTGCAACGCGATCCAGAGCGCCGCGCCAAAGCCGAGCAGCATCAGCGCGCCGCTAATCGGATCGAACCACGGGCGCTCAGGATACAGGTTATAGCGCAGGAGCGGATCGCCGCGCAGGAAGAACATCTGGGCGTGCAGCCACAGGCTCTCAAGCAGAGTCGGTGCGTCGGAATCGGCTTGGGCAACCTGAGTCAGGCGATCCAAAAAGACCTCAGGCTTGCTGAGGTAGAAAAACGCTATCGGCAGCGCTGTGAGGGCTAAGACTGCGAAGAAAAGAGCGATCTGGCGCAGGCGCAATGCCCGTTTCGAGTCGATCAGCACTAGCGCGATCAATGGCAAGGGCAACCAGAGCGGGAAAATGCGCGCCGCCATGTACGTATACAGCGCTGCGCCGCCAAAAAAGCCGCCCAAAGCCGCGCTCAGCGCCCAGTGCTTATGCCGTCTGAGTGCGATGAACAGGCACCACAGCGCCAACGCCTCTAGCAAGGGCTGCGGACTGGTGCGAAAGCCTTGGCGGGTCAGCCAAACCTGTGCGCCATTCACGGCGAGCCACGCGCCGCCACATAGAGCGATCAGCGCGCCATGCCGATAAGCGCGGAACATAGCGCGCCCTAGCGCAAGGGTCACAGCGACCGTCAAAATGCCTAGCAAGGCGCTGGTCAGGCGCGTGGCGAAGATGTCTGTCCCCAAAATGCGCAACATCGGCACGGAGAGGTAGTAAAAGAGCGCCTCGCGCCCGCTGTATGCCTCCACAACCGGGAAAGGCTGATAGCCGTAAAAGGCGATATCGCGCCCAAGCAGCATATCCGCTGCCTCATCGTAGTGCAGCGCAGGCGGGAAGCGCCGCAGCTCTGCAAGGCGCAAAAACGCTGCTATCAGCAGGATAGCAAGCGCGAGGATCAGGTATAGCCGCCGCGACATAGCTCAGCGCGAGAGCGGAGTCGGCGTGCGATAGGTTTGAGGTAGCTCTGGCACAAATTCCACTTCAAACATCCATTGCCACAGCTTGCCGGTGATGAAAAAGCGCTCCGTCTCAGCGTCGTAGGCGATGCCGTTCAGCACTGCGCTATTGCCAGCGGCTGTGCGCTCTTCAGGCGTGAGCAGATTCGATGCCTCGATGATGGCTGTGATCTGCCCCGTCTGCTTATCAATGCGCAGGATTTGATCGCTGAACCAGATATTGGCGTAGATCGAGTCGCCCACGCATTCCAGCTCATTCAAATTGTAGATCGGCACGTCATCGAGTATGACCTCGATTTGGCGCAGCACTTCGAAGGTCTGTGGATCGCGCACGGTCAGGATGTGGCTGCCGTTGCTCATGTAGAGCGCGTCCGACTCGGCGTCATAGCACAGTCCCCAGCCGTCGCCGATGTAAGTGAAGGTCTCTAGCTTTTCAAAGGTCTCCAGATCGTAGACAAAAGCGACCTGCTCGCGCCACGTCAGCTGGATCAGCCGCTCACCGACCAGCGCCAAGCCCTCGGCGAAGAATTCGGGCGCTAGGGCGACCTGTTGCAGCACCTCGCCCGTCTGCATATCCACTTTGCGCAAAGTGGACTGCCCATAAAGACCCGTACTTTCGTAGAAAAAGCCGTCATGGATCAGCAAGCCCTGCGTGAATGCCGTCGGATCGTGCGGACGAATCGAGAGAATCTTGACCTGCAGCCGCTCAGGGCGCTCAGGCGGCTCTTGGGCGCTGAGCGAGAGCGAGGCGAGGCTCAAGGCGATGAGTAGGGCAAGGATCAGCCGCAGGCGCGTCATTCGAGACATAGCGCAATGCCTCATGCAGTCGTTTTTTCAGCGCGCCATTCTAGCGCAGGCAGATCGGGCTGACAAATCAAAGGCGATTTGTGCATTTTCCACAAACCATGTTAAGACTTGACCTGTTGACGAGGTGCGCCTTTTCATGTTAGGCTGATAAACGTCTTATGGAGAGCAAGCAGGCACTGTGTTGACCATGCAATTCGCGTGCGCCCACTATTTTGGCTATTGGTTTGGCTACTTTACGGGTGAAGCACCTGTAGAGCGGCTCGTGCCTGCACGCGGATAGCCACCATACCCAACAAGGCAAGTCCGAAGGCGCTGAGTGTTACGCTCAGCGCCTTTTTTCATGAATGGCACAGCGCTTGCTTGCTCAAACGGCTTGGATCAAGGCTTGAATCACATGGAGAGGAGCGAATCGTGAGCGAGAGCCAACCGTCATGGCAGCCGCTGGTCTGCCGCGGGATACGCGGCGCGACCACTGCCGAGTCCGACACGCCTGAAGCCATCTTGAGCGCCACCCGCGAGTTGCTGATCGAGTTGATCAGGCGCAACGGCATCCGCCAAGAGGACGTTGCCAGCGTCATCTTCACCACCACGCCCGACCTCACCGCCGAATATCCCGCTCTGGCGGCGCGCCAACTCGGTTGGCACGAAGCAGCCCTGATGTGCATGCAAGAGTTGAACGTCCCGCATGGCTTGCGCAGGTGCATCCGCATTTTGATCCACTGGAATACAACGCGCAGTTTGCACGAAATTCAGCACGTCTACATCCGCGGGGCAGTCAATCTGCGCCCGGAGCGCAGCATTGAACTGCCTGAGGCTATCCAGCAAATTCAGCTCTCTGAGCAACTTTCTGAGCAAAAGGAGTCGTGAGCAATGGTCATCATCATGCAAGTTGGCGCAACTGCCGCTCAAATTTCTGCCGTGATCGCCCGTGTGAAGCAGCTGGGCTTCCAAGCGCACCTGAGCGAAGGCGAGGAACGCTCCATCATTGGCGTGATCGGCGAAGACCGCAAAGTGGAAGACCCCGATCAATTCACGCTGATGGAAGGAGTCGAGCGCGTGATGCGAGTCTCTCATCCCTACAAGCTAGCCAGCCGCGAGTTTCATCCGCAAGATACGCTCGTAGCCCTGAACGGCACGAAGGTCGGCGGCAAGAAGATCGTCCTGATCGCTGGCCCCTGCTCGGTCGAGAGCCGTTCGCAAATCCTAGAGATCGCACACGCCGTCAAAGAGGCGGGTGCGACGGCGCTGCGCGGCGGCGCCTTCAAGCCGCGCACCTCGCCCTATTCCTTTCAGGGACTGGGCGAAAAGGGTCTAGAGCTGCTGGCAGAGGCACGCGAACAGACGGGTCTGCCTGTGGTGACCGAAGTGATGGAGCCGGGCCTCGTGCCGTTGGTCGCCAAATATGCTGACGTGCTGCAAATCGGGGCGCGCAACATGCAGAACTACGCGCTCTTGCACGCGGCGGGCGCCTCACAGCACACGATCCTGCTCAAGCGCGGCATGATGAGCACAATGGAAGAGCTGTTGATGTCGGCTGAGTACATCCTCTCGCACGGCAACAGCCGCGTGATTCTATGCGAGCGCGGCATCCGCACCTTCGAGACCTACACGCGCAACACCTTCGATATCAACGCCATTCCCGTCTTGAAGGCGCGCACGCACCTGCCCATCATCGCCGATCCGAGCCATGCCACAGGCAAGTGGGAGTACGTCCATGCCGCCTCGCGGGCGGCGATTGCTGCAGGCGCCGACGGCTTGATCGTAGAAGTCCACAATTGCCCGGAGCAGGCGCTCTCAGATGGCGCTCAATCGTTGCGCCCGGAGAAATTCGCGCAGCTGGTCGAACAGGTGCGCCGAGTCGCTGAGGCGGTTGATCGCACGGTCTAGCGCGCAGGGGCGGGATACATCCCGCCCCTACTGCCCATCTTCCGATGTGACACTATGAACGCTTCACGCCCTTCCACCGTGAATGTCCTGATCAAAGCGATGCGCGCCTGAATGTCTTCAAGAAACAGCCGATCCGCTCTCACAGCGGCACCGACTCGCGTAGGATGCACTCACGGATGCACGGCTTCAGCTCTTCAGGCGTGACCACGTCTACAAGCCAGCCCAGCAGCGCCTCTAGCTCTAGCGCCAAGCCAACCCCGCCCCACGCTGAGAGCCGCGACC
This sequence comes from Candidatus Thermofonsia Clade 1 bacterium, assembly GCA_002794705.1. The sequence goes on along the minus strand of PGTK01000012.1, from coordinate 1,993 downwards.
AATCTTGATCTACTAGCGAGTCCACGTCGCTTGCCCGCACGCCACGCTCCCGAAGACGCGCACGTTCGATGCGCCATGCCGCTAACGCCGGCGCTGACCGTCTCATGCCACGCTCCCCTGAATGCCCAGTGCGATTGTAGCACAGACTACGCGCCCGACTCAGATCGCCCGTCACAGTATTCAGCTGCCTCGCGCTTCCAGTCTTGAACAGTGGGATGACTGGCAAAAGCGGGCAGGCTATCGGTCAGCCTGAAGAGCGCGGCGTACTGCGCACAAGCCGCCTCACGGTTGCCCTGTGCGCGCTCAAGGCGCGCCAAGCCGATCAAGCAGTTCAGCTGGCAGACGGTATCGGGAATCTGGTGGGCGAGCGCCAATGCCTGATTGTAGCGCTCGCGCGCCGCGCCGTAGTTGTCTTCAAGCCTCTCCAAATCGCCCAGACTCTGAAGCGTGTGCGCCTGACTCAAGTCGCTCTGCCCTTCGGCGCGCTGCGCCGCCTCCAGCAGCTGACGGCGCACAGGGTAGGGCTTATGGAAAGCCATATAGCCACCGTCAAGCGCAACGGCGAAAGCGCAGGCGCGATCTACAGCGTGTTCAAAGCCCCAGAATAGCGCCGCCTGGATGTTCTCAAAATCGGGCGCGATCTCTTCGGCATGAGCCCCCAAATCAGGCACGTCGCCGTAATCGTGGCGCGTCAGGTATAGTTGGCATGGCGCGCTGCGGCGGCGTCCAGCTCGCCGCGCTCGCGGGCAAGGGCGCGGGCGTAGGCGCGCAGCAGGCTGTGCTGGCTGTAGCGCCCGCGCTCATCTTGTTGCACCAGCTCTTGCTCTGCCAGCGCTTTCAGGGTCGCCTCAGCCTGTGCTGGCTGCGCATTCCATGTCGCTGCTGCTGCTGCTACATCAAACGTCCCATCCTCTGCGAAGACGCCCAGCAGCCTGAAGCAGCGCTGTGTTTCTTAATCTAAATCCATGTAGCTCAAGTTGAGCACAGCGGCGAAGTGCTGCTCAGGATCGTTCGGTTCGCCGAAGCGATCCTCGACTAGAGTCAGCTGAGTGAGCGGATTTTCAGCCGTCTTGAGCTGCTCAAGATAGGCGGCGGGCGTCATGCGTTTGATCTTGATCTTAGCAGCCGCAATGCTGACAGCAAGCGTCAGACCGTTCAGGTGACGTGAGATCGCCTCGCAGTCAGCGCGCTGATCATCCTGCAGCGCTGCACGCCTGAGGATCAATTCGCCGCCTTCAGCCTCGGTCAGCAGGTCTACGCGCACGCTGTAGTCCAGCAACTCAGCCAGCTGGACGCGGCGCGTGGTGACGATGAACTTGACGTGATCCACGCCGCACTGCACGGCTTGCACTTGCTCACGCTGCCAGACGTTATCGAGGATGAACAACATGCGCTTGCCGCGCAGCTTCGGAATGAGCAAGTTCTTGTTGAACTCAACATTAGCTTTGAATTCCTTCGGATCAATGCCGAGCGACATGCCGAGCCGAGTCTGAACGTCTATGGGCGAGGCACGGTAGCCGACTTCAATCAAGGTGATGCCATCAGGGAAAGTGCGACGCACCTCGCAATCGTAGGCGACCATTGCAGCAAGCACGCTCTTGCCGATGCCTGCCAAGCCTTGAATCGCGCTGATGGCGACTGTATTCTCGCGCCCTGTGTCGGTCACGGCGCGGATGACTGCATGCTTTGCCGTCGGGCGTTCGATGTACCAATTTTTAGGCGGCATAACGCGGGTTAGCGCGCCAAGCGGGCGCGGCGGCTCTTTCAGCTGGCGCACAATGTGATCGCGCCTGACTTCGTAGTGGTTGTTGTCGCGCATGTCTACGGCGTCTATGGGATTGACGCTCAGCTGATCGAGGATCGGCGGCGGGAAGTCGCCTAGGCGGACTACCGAGATGATCGGCACGCAGTGGGCAAGGGCGTGCTGTCATTCCATGCGCACATACTCTGACTGATAGACAGCGGGTCCACAGACGAGGATCAGGCGGTCAGC
>PGTK01000011.1 GCA_002794705.1 Candidatus Thermofonsia Clade 1 bacterium | reverse complement strand
GTTGTTAAGGTGCTGGGGAACGAAAACCGACTTGCGTCGGTTGCTTCAAAAGCCGTGTGCTGGTGTGCGTTGCGTCTCGGTCTTTTGAAGCTGCCCCCCTGCGCGTGTTTGCGCTTGATGCTCTTCAGTTTACCACACCTTTCTCTCGCGTCAAGGGCGAGTTTCGAAAAAGGCACGGAGTGTGTCTCAGTTTGTTCGTTCTGCCCAACGCCACGCGCCCAGCGTACGGAAACGGTCGGCGGGCTGGCTGACAAAGCCGAGTTGCACGCCCTCAAGCCGCGAATCAGCGCCATAATAGTAGATCGGGTAGTACAGGACTAGCGCCGCTGCACGGTCGCAGAACAGCCGTTGAAATTCAGCGTAGAGCGCGACCCGTGCGCTCCCATCTGTGGTCTGGCGGGCTGCCTCCAGCAACTCGCTGATGCGCCGATCATTCAAACCGCCAAAATTCAAGCCGCCCTCACTTGGCACTTGCCGCCACAGACTATACGGGTCAGGATCAGCGCTAGGCGCGAGATCAAGTTCCACCAATGCCGCCTCAAAGCTGCCGTTCGCCAAGCGCTCGCGGAAAGTCACGCGATCCACCACCACTACGTCCACGCCAAGCCCAAGCGACCGCCACGCCTCCGCCACAGCCTGACCCAATGCCGCTTGCGCTGCATCATCGCTCAGGAGCAACTGGAAACGATAGCCAACTGAGCTGGGCGGCGGCGATACCTCAGGCGCATTCGGATCGCTCTCAGGCGGTGGCGGCGTGATTTGCACCTGCGCAAGACTGCGCGCCGCCGCCTCAGGCGCGCTCGGATCATAGCTCGGACAGCTGACCTCACGCGCATATGCCCATGAACTCGGCAAAATTGGCGTGTTAGCCACCACTGCCCGATCCGCCATATATTGAGCCACTAGTGCAGCGCGATCCACGCTACGCGCAAGCGCCTGCCTGAAGCGCACATCGCGGAAAAAGGGCGCCGTCTGACTCGCCCAGTTGTAAATCACGGCGCCCAAAGCGGGCTTGTAGGCAGTATAGAGCGTGAGCGGCAACGCCTTGAGCGATCCCACGACCGCCGACGGTACATCGGAGAGACTGTTCACTTCGCCGCGCTCAAACGCCGCTCGCGCCTCATCCCACGTCGGATAGCACAGCAAGTCCAGTTGACGGAGGGCATAGCCCTCCGCCGCCTCTGGACGCGCTGCAAACGTAGGCGCTGCGCGCAAACGGACGCCGCGCAAGCGCGCCCCATCGCCTAGCAAACGGTCAAATTGGTAAGCGCCTGTACCAATCGGATTCAAATTGAACGGATGCGTGGCTAAGGTGCGTCCCGTTGTGCCGCGCAGCGCGTGTTCAGGCAGTATGCCGATTCGTAGGTAGTCTGGGAACGTGGCAAGAGGCTGTGCCAGTGTGAAGCGAACGGTCTGCGCGTTGAGTGCGTCCACTTCAACTGTCCGCCAGAAGTCGCGCAAATCAGGCGATCCGCTGAAATCCTCTGCTTGCATCAGGCTGATGGTGAAGACGACATCAGCGCTGGTGAACGGCTCACCGTCATGCCAGCGCACATCCTCGCGCAAGGTGAAGACATATGTCAAGCCGTCATTCGAGATGCGCGGCAAGCCCGCCGCCAAATTCGGCACAGCATTGCCGTAGGCGTCTGTTTTCATCAGCCCTTCGAAGATCAGGGCAGTCACGTCGCGGTCAGCCTGATTGAAGCCCGCCAAAAGCGGATTCAGCTTCAAAATGCAGCTCGGCGCGATGAGCGCCTCTCGCAGGACGCCCCGCTCAATAGCTGGCAGAGCGACCGCAGGGCGCGGCGGCACAGCCGTCGGTGTGGGCGGCGGCTCAGCGCTGATGAGCGTCGGCAGCGGCGTGGCGCTCGGCGGCGTTTGGACTGGAGGCGTCGCTGTGAGAGCGGGCGTGGGCGGCGTCTCAGAGAGGCGCAGGGCAATGACTGCCCCTAGCAATAGGACTGCCAGCAGCAGTGCCAGCAGCGGCGCACGCAACCCGTTCAACAAAACGACCTACTGACCTGCCAGCTGGATGATCGCGTTGATCAAAAAGACCGCTGCGAGGATGATCGTGAGCTGAAAGAGCGTTTTCTCCAGTCCGCGCCGTGTTTTGGTGATGCCCAGTCCGCCCTCGCCGCCGCCCAGCAGATTGCCAATGCCGCTGCCCTTCGATTGCAAGATGATCAGCACCACCAGAGAGACTGAGAGCAAAATTTGGATGATTTGTAAGGCTGTCCTAAGCGCGCCCATGTCTATTCCTTGTTGCGTATCGGTTTAGCGGAGGCATTATAGCCGATCCGTGCGGGCTTGGCTAGGGCGCTTGCCCTTTTGAGCCTTCGGCGCTAGATTTTAGCGCATGGCGCGGCTCAAACGAGCGCTCAGAGAGATTGCCTATGACCCTTCGGCAGTATCGCTGCATTGTCAATAGCCTGAATATCCGCTCACAGCCCTCCACACAGGCGGCGTTCCGCACAGGACAGACCCTGCGCCGTAATGAGATTATCACAGTCGCCGACTCGCGCCGCGCCGAATCAGATGGCTATCTGTGGCTGAATTTTGAGCGCGGTTGGTGCGCTGCACGCTCACTGGACGGGCGCAGCATCTTCATGACCGACGGCGTGCCGCAACGGGAACGACTCTGGGGCATTAACATTGATCCCAATAACCCGACCGCTAATCCGCCGCCTGAGGCACTGCGCGGACTGGGCTGGGTGCGCTTTGTACTGCACATAGATAGCCGCAATGAGCCGCCTGAGCGCGCTTTCGCTTTTTACGATCCGATCATCCGCGCTTATAGTCAGAGCAGCACGCGCATTTTGCTCATCTTGCTGCAGGATACTTTTCTGGGCAACATGCCGTGGGTCAATGGCGATTGGACGCGCTACGCCCGCGACTTCGCCGCCCGCGCAGGGCAGATCGCGGCGCGCTATCGCGGACAGGTCGCCGCTTACCAAATCTGGAATGAAGGCGATCTAGACGGCGCGCCTACCTCGCGTTACATCGCGCCTGAGGATTACGCGACGCTCCTGCTCCTGACCAGCAAGGCAATTTTGCAGGCTGACCCTGCGGCGCTGATCATCAGCGGCGGCTTGGCAAGCGGAGCCACAAGCGGGATTGAGTACATGCGCGCTGTGCGGCGCGCTCTGGGCGGCGCCTTGCCGGTAGATGGCATTGCCGTGCATCCCTACGGACACATCCCGCCTTTCCCGAATGTGGCGCCGTTCCCCAATTACACAGGCTCTCTCGACGCGCTCATGCGCCAATTTACCGACGCCTTCCCCGATAAGCCGATTTGGATCACCGAGATCGGCGTGGCGCGTGTGGATGTGAACAATCAGACTTTCTGGTCGCGCATTGCCAACTACATGGATAAAACGATTGACTTCTTGCGCGATACGTACATGCACGCGCTAGGCGCCGTGATCTGGTTCGCCTGGAATGACACAATGGACGAAGCGGGCATTGTGAATGTGCGCGGCGAGCCGAAGAATCCGATTTTCAGCACCTTTTTCCAGAATCTGCACGCTGATTATCCAATCTATGAGCGGCAAAACACGCCGTTTGCCAACAGCATCGCTCTAGCGCACCTCGCCACGGACTCCCTGCCCGATCCGAACGCGGAAGCCTTCGCAGCGCGACTGCAGACCAACGCGCCGAATGTGAGTGCGCTTTTGCTATGGTGCAGCAACGGCACAGCGTGGCTAGGCGGGAATGGCGCCCTCGCTGTGCGCAACGCGACCGATCTCTCGCGCATTGCCGACGCCCTTGTGAATACCCGTGTGCGCCTGCACGCTTGGCATGGCTTGCAAGGCGGAAATCTTAGCGCAGAGGTCAGCCAGATCGTGCAGGCAGCTCTAGCGAACGGCGTGCGCTCAGTTGTGTTAGACCTCGATCCGCAGCGTCTGCTCTTACGCGACTCCGCCAGCATCCGCACCTTTATGATCGCGCTACGCCGCGCCTTGCCGCCTGAGACGCGCATCGGCGTCAGCTTTGATGGGCGACCCGCCACCTTCAGCGCGATCAATCTGAAGGAATGGCTGCCCTTTGTGGATAGCTGGCATCCCAAAGTGTGGTACGGCGACTGGAACGGGCGACCGGCAGCGCTGATCGGGCAAACTTTGAGCGCTTTGCGCCAATATCGCAAACCGATTGTCATTTTGACTCAATTCGGTCATGAGGGCGACATGCGCGAGGCAGGTCGCGCCGCCCTAGAGCCGCAGCAAGGCGCAGCGGGCATCATCTTTTGGCGGCTTGGCACAGCTAGTCCTGCGCAGCTGGCTGCAGTGCGCGGTGTGGCAATGCCATGGCTGGCAGGCTATACACCCACTAGCACGCTTGGCACATTGGCAGTGCGTACAACAGCGCCGTTGCGCATCCGCGCCATACCGAGTGAAAGCGGCGAAATTCTGGGACAGCTCCTACCGAATGAGCCTGTCAGCGTGCTGGAGCGCCTCAGCACCCCGCCCCTCGAATGGATTCGGCATCGGCGCGGCTGGTCAGTGGCGCGCAACACCGCCACAGGCGAGGTCTATTTGAGCTAAGCAAACTGAGCATTGCCCATCTCAATGTTGGACGCTACAATCAGTAATACTCACAAATGTTAGGCGTTCGTCCAGCTTTTCTGACAAATGCTGCATGGCAAGTGGCGTATGATCAAGGGCAGCTGAGATTTTTCAGGAGTATGTGTGCTTATGACTGAACAAGCCATGCCGAGCGCGCCTGCTAAGCCGATGAAGCGCTCTTTGCTGCCCTTGAAAGCGCTGTTCGTTGCGCTAGGCGCCGTGGTGGCTACCGTAGTGATCGCCTTGATCGTCTCTAACTCGCAGCGTGCGGCGCGCAGTACGCCCATTGAGATCGAGATGTTCCCAAACTTGACGCTCGTGAGCGAAAATAAGACGCCCAGCAGCGACCTGCGCTATTTTGTGACTAGCGCACCTATTGATCAGGTCTATGCGTTCTACGCAACGCGGCTGGGCGCTCTAGCCTTTCGCACGGGCGGCGAGCTAGGCGAGGATGTCACGCGGGGCTGCCGCAAAGTTTATCAAGATGAGCCGCCGCGTGAAGAGCCGGGACGTTACTTCGGGCGCTGCTTTGTGGATAACTCACAAGGCGGTCTGACCCATCGCCTGCTCTTGACAATTGTCTATGACCTTGAGACGCGCCAAACGCGCCTTGAAATGCGCCGTGAGTGGGTCGGTTGAGCAATGGATACTCCAACACCTTCCTCCGAGAAACGTGAAGCAGGCGTGCCGCTCTGGATGCCGCTTGTGGGCATGGCTGTAGCGCTCTGCTTTGCTGTTGTGGTCGGCGCCCGCGTCTTCCCGACTTTAGGCGCGTTGCTCTTTCCGCCGCAGCCGCCCTTGCCCACAGTCAGCGAGGTGCGCCTATTGCAGACCGAAGCCAAAGGCTTGGGCAAAGATGAGTGGCTCTACGGCACTGACCTGAACGCCTGCGAGGTCATGCGCTACTATCAAGACATCCTCGGCGACTGCAAATACGATCCGTCCGTTGACTGTAACGTCGGGACGGGTGTTGGTGTCGGGGTTTCGCGTGGTGTGCCGATTCCCGTCGGTTTGTGCATGGGCAAGCAGGTCATCGGCGCCTACAGCGTGACGTGGGCAGTGCAAGTCGCCACCAATTATGTTGAAAACGGACAGACGCGCTTGCGCATTACGCGAGAAGTGAGCAATTGAGGAGCGTCTTTTAGCTAACAGGATTGCGATTATGAGGTTCAAGCCCGTCTCACCGCGTGTAGATATCCAAGCCTTAGAGCAAGAGCAGCTTGAGTTCTGGCGGAGCGCACAGGTCTTCAAGCGCACGCTAGAGGGGCGCGAGGGCGCGCCGCGCTACGTCTTCTATGAGGGTCCGCCCACTGCGAATGGCAGGCCGGGCATTCATCACGTCATGGCGCGCGCCTTTAAGGATATTTTCCCGCGCTACCACGTCATGCAGGGCAAGTACGTGCTGCGCAAAGGCGGCTGGGATACGCACGGTCTGCCCGTTGAGATCGAGGTGGAAAAAGAACTCGGCATTGAGCACAAGCATCAAATTGAGGCGTACGGCATTGCTGAATTCAACAAACGCTGCCGCGAGTCGGTCTTGCGCTACCTTGAGGATTGGGAAGCGCTGACCGAGCGCATGGGCTTCTGGGTCAGCCTTGAGGATGCTTACATCACTTTCAAAAACGAGTACATCGAGTCGATCTGGTGGATTCTCAAGCAGTTCTGGCAGAAGGGCTTGCTCTATCAGGATTACAAAGTGGTGCCGTATTGCGCCCGCTGCGGCACGCCGCTGAGCAGCCACGAGGTCTCGGATGCTTATGAGGAAGTGGACGATCCCAGCATCTATGTGCGCTTCGCCCTTCGTGATGAGCCGAACACGGCGTTTTTGGTCTGGACGACCACGCCGTGGACGCTGCCGGGCAATGTCGCGCTTGCCGTCGGACGCGAGGTGGACTACGCGCTGATCGAAACAGAGGCGCAATACGCCAAAGGGCAGACAGAGCGCCTGATACTCGCCAAGGCGCTCTTGCCGCAGGTCATGCGCAAGCAGGAGTACACGGTGTTGCGCGAGATGAAAGGCGCAGAGCTGCTCGGCAAGCACTACGTGCCGCTCTTCACTTTCCTGCCCGTCACGCAGGATTACGCCTATGTGGTAGATGGCTCACAGTTTGTCAGCACGGAAGATGGCACAGGCATTGTCCATATTGCGCCCGCCTTCGGCGCTGATGACATGGAAGTGGCGCGGGCGAACAATCTGCCCACGCTCATGACCGTCAACGCGGAGGGCAAATTCATTGATGCGGTCTCAGACTGGGCGGGCATGTGGGTCAAGGATGCCGATCCGCTCATCACGCGCCAATTGAAAGAGCGCCATATCCTGTTCCGTAACGAGCGCTACCATCACGCCTATCCCTTCTGTTGGCGCTGCAAGACCCCCCTGCTCTACTATGCCCGCGAGACGTGGTACATCCGCACGACGGCGCACCGCGATGAGATGGTGGCGCTCAACCAGACCATTAACTGGGTGCCAGAGCATATCCGCGACGGGCGCTTTGGGATGTGGCTTGCCAACAACCGCGACTGGGCGCTAGGGCGCAACCGCTACTGGGGGACTCCCCTGCCGATCTGGAAGTGCGATCATCCTGAGAGCAACGAAATTGTGTGTGTGGGCAGTCTGGCTGAGCTGAGCCAGTATGCAGGGCGCGACCTGAGCGACCTCGACCTACACCGTCCCTATGTAGATGAGATCACCTGGCCCTCCAAAGATGGGCTAGGCACTATGCGCCGCGTGCCAGAGCTGATTGACGTCTGGTTTGATAGCGGCGCTATGCCCTATGCCCAATGGGGCTATCCGCATCGCAACCAGCAGCTGTTTGAGGAGCAATTCCCCGCCGATTACATCTGTGAGGCGATTGATCAGACCCGCGGCTGGTTCTACTCGCTGCACGCCATCTCTACGCTCTTGATGAACAGCGTCAGCTTTAAGAATGTGATCTGTCTCGGTCACATTCTGGACGGCGAAGGCAAGAAAATGTCCAAGAGTCGTGGCAACGTGGTGGATCCATGGACGATCATGAACAAGGAAGGCGCCGACGCAGCGCGCTGGTATATGTACACCTCAGCGCCGCCCGGCGATAGCCGTCGCTTCTCCGCCAAATTGGTGCAAGAGGTCATCAGCGGCTTCTATCTAACGCTATGGAACACCTACAGCTTCTTCGTCACCTATGCCAACATTGATGACTTCGATCCAACAGCGGTGCGCCTGCCCATCTCAGAGCGCGAGGAACTAGATCGTTGGATCATCGCGGAGCTGAACGCGCTGATCAAGCGCGTCACGCACGCCTACGAGACCTACGACGTGACGGGCTGCACGCGCCCGATCGCTGAGTTCGTAGATGACCTGAGCAACTGGTATTTGCGCCGCTCGCGCCGACGCTTCTGGCAGAGCGACTGGGATCACAGCAAGCGCGCCGCCTACGAGACGCTCTATGAGTGCCTTGTGAGCGTGGCTAAGCTGCTGGCGCCTGCCATGCCGTTCCTGAGCGAGGCGCTCTACCGCAATTTGGTCGTGCCATTCGATTCAAGCGCGCCCGATAGCGTCCATTTGACTCAGTGGTTGCGCGCTGATGAGTCGCTGATTGACGAAAAGCTGATCGCTGAAATGCGCTTGGTCAAGCGCTTGGTCAGTCTCGGTCATGCGGCGCGCAATAGCGCCGATCTGCGCGTGCGTCAACCGCTCTCAGAGGCGGCGTTCGCTGTCCGCACGGCTGAAGAAGCCGCCGCCCTGCGCAAGTTCGAGACGATCATCGCTGAAGAGCTGAACGTCAAGGCGATTCGGCTGCTGGATGAGACCAGCGCTAGCGGCATGATCAGCTACAGCTTGAATCCCTTGCCACAAAAGTTGGGCAAACGGCTCGGCGCGCAGTTCCCGACTGTGCAAAAGCTGCTGCGCGAGGGCGACTCAGCGCAAGTGACGGCATGGGCAAAGCAACTCATAGCAGGTGAGCCGCTTGTGGTGGCTGTGAACGGCAGCACAGTTGAGCTGAGCGCAGAAGAGGTCGAGGTGCGCCGCACAGCCGCTGAGGGCTTCACAGTAGCTGAGGAAAACGGCTATGTGGCAGCGCTACAAACAACGCTGACCGAAGCGCTGATCAAGGAAGGTCTGGCGCGAGAGGTGGTGCGCCGTATCAACCTGATGCGCCGCGATGCCGATTATGCGCTCAGCGACACAATTCGCATCACTTACAATGCCACGCCGCGCTTAGCGGAGGCACTCACGGCACATAGCAGCTATGTGTGCGATGAAACCCTCGCTGAGCGCCTTGAGGCAGTTGCGCAGCCTGAGGGCGATAAGGTCGAGACCTTTGAGTTTGACGGCGAGACGATCACGCTTGGAGTCAAACGGGTTGCCGCAGCTCAGTGATAGCTTGGGCTATCGGCATAGGCTCACAACTGCCTTAAAAGGTGTAGGCGCTTTAACCGAGCATCATTTCAAGGGACACATATCATGACAGACACGCCTAAGGCGGAAAAATACGCACAGCTGCAGCATATGCGCGCCCGCAGTCAGGCGGGCGGCGGCGCTGAGCGCATTGCCAAGCAGCACAAGGCGGGCAAACTGACAGCGCGTGAGCGCCTCGACCTCTTGCTCGATCCGGGCAGTTTCCGCGAGCTAGACGCATTTGTGGTGCAGCGCTCACGCGACTTCGGCATGGATAAGCCTGAGAATCAAATTCTGGGCGATAGCGTTGTCACGGGCTGGGGGACGATCAACGGGCGCTTGGTCTACGTCTACTCACAAGATTTCACGGTCTTTGGCGGCTCACTCTCGGAGGTTCACGCCGCAAAGATCGTCAAAATCATGGAGATGGCGATGAAAAATGGCGCGCCCGTCATCGGCTTGAACGATAGCGGCGGCGCCCGCATTCAGGAGGGCGTAGTCAGTCTGGGCGGCTATGCCGATATCTTCCTGCGCAATACACTTGCCAGCGGTGTCATCCCGCAGATCAGCGCCATTCTCGGGCCGTGCGCCGGAGGCGCTGTGTACTCGCCTGCCCTCACAGACTTCATTTTCATGGTCAAGAATACCTCGTATATGTTCGTGACTGGACCGGATGTTGTGAAGTCTGTGACGCATGAGGATGTCAGCTTTGAAGAGCTGGGCGGCGCCTCTGTGCATAGCACGATCAGTGGCGTGTGTCACATGGCGGCTGAAAACGAGCAGGACTGCCTCTTCCTGATCCGTGAGTTGCTCACCTACCTGCCTCAGAACAACATGGAAGACCCGCCCTTCAAGCCGCCCAAAGACGATCCCCTGCGCAGCGACCCGCGCCTTGACGAGATCATCCCGGATAGTCCCAACAAGCCGTACGATATGAAGGAAGTCATCCAGATGATCGTGGATGACGGGCAGTTCTTCGAGATTCATGAGCATTATGCGCCCAACATCGTGGTCGGCTTTGCGCGGCTGGGCGGCTATAGCGTCGGTATCGTGGCGAATCAGCCAATGGTGCTGGCAGGCGTGCTGGATATTGACGCGAGTGAGAAAGCAGCGCGTTTCATCCGCTTTTGCGATTGTTTCAACATCCCAATTGTGACCTTTGAAGATGTGCCCGGCTTCATGCCCGGCACCAAGCAAGAGCACGGCGGGATCATCCGTGCGGGCGCTAAGTTGCTCTACGCCTACTGCGAGGCGACTGTGCCAAAGCTGACCGTGATCACGCGCAAGGCATACGGCGGCGCCTACGACGTGATGAGCAGCAAGCACATTCGCGGCGATCTGAACTTAGCCTGGCCCACAGCCGAAATCGCTGTGATGGGACCGGATGGCGCCGTCAACATCATCTTTCGCCGCGAGTTGGCAGAGGCTGAAGACCCCATCGCCAAAAAAGCGGAGCTGGTCGCTATGTACCGCGAGAAATTCGCCAATCCGTATGTGGCAGCTGGGCGCGGCTATATTGATGACGTGATCATGCCCAGCGAGACTCGTCCGCGCCTGATCAACGCGCTCAACGCCCTGCAGAATAAGCGCGATAGCAACCCGCCCAAGAAGCACGGCAACATCCCGCTCTAGAGCGCCTCCAAACGCGATCATGGTTGCCTTTGAAAGGCGCCCTGATCGCGTTTTGTGAGAGAATCGCTATTTGACAAGCCCCCCGACTGCTCTATACTTTCTTCAGATTGTGACCTGCTCTATCAACAGCTTTTTTTGGGCGTCTTAACTTGAGGGCAAATCTGTGGAAGCGACCAAACAATCAACTGCCAACAGCACGGCGGCACGGGATATACGCGCCATTGTGCGCCAACCGGAGACCTTTGAGGAACTGGGCGTCTCGCCCTCTATCGTCACTGACCTGATGTTCCGCATGATGTTCACCGAAGGCGACGTCAGCTTACGCCGTTTTGTGGAGGTGATGCGGATCAACTTCAAAATCCTCGATCAAATCTTGCTCAAGATGCAGAAGGATCATCTGGTCGAGATTGCGCAGGCAGGCACGCTTGGGCGCACCAGCTACGTCTATCGCCTGACTGAGGAAGGCATGGCGCGGGCGCGTGACGCCCTGGAGCGCAGCCAGTATATTGGTCCAGCGCCTGTGGCAGTTGAGGTCTATAACGAGGCAATCCTACTGCAGACGCACAACCGCAAAAAAGTTGCGCCTGAGGAAGTCCAGCGCGCCATTAGCCACCTGATCCTGCCTGAGGGCTTTCATCGGCGCATCGGACCAGCAATCAACGGCGGCACGTCGCTGTTTTTGTACGGTCCGCCCGGCAACGGCAAAACGACTATCGCTGAGGCAATTGCGAGCGTGATCGCAGGCACTGACCCGATCTGGCTGCCTTATACGATCACGGTCGGCGGGCAGATCGTCAGCATCTATGACCGACTCGTCCATAAGCATGTGGAGCTGAGCAAGGAAGAGCAAGAGGAATTGGGCGATTATGATCGACGCTGGGGCTTGTTCAAGCGCCCGTCGGTCATGGTAGGTGGCGAGCTGACTATGGAGGCGCTTGAGCTACGCTTTGATGAGGTCGCTAAGTTTTATGAGGCGCCGCTGCAGCTGAAGGCGAACGGTGGCATGTTCCTGATTGATGACTTCGGTCGGCAGCAGATGTCGCCACAGCAGTTGCTCAATCGCTGGATTGTGCCGCTTGAATCGGGCATAGACTTCCTGCGCTTGCGCACGGGACAGAGCATTCAAATGCCGTTCCGTCAACTGATCGTCTTTAGCACGAATCTTGACCCGAATCAGCTGGTAGATGGTGCTTTTTTGCGCCGCATTCAGATGAAAGTGCAGGTCGAGAGTCCTTCATTGCAGATGTTCTCCCAGATTTTTGTGGCGCAATGTCAGGCGCTGGGCTTGCCTTTCGATCCTGAGTCGCTTAAGTACTTGGTCAATGAGTGGTATCGCAAGCCCAATCGGACTCTGCAAGCCGTCCACCCGCGCGATATCCTCAAAATTGTGCGGGCGCTGTGTGAGTATGAGGGCAAGCCGCCCTCACTCAACCCACAGCTGATTGATGACGCTTGCCGCAGCTACTTTGTCTGAGTCGCCACATGCCTCTGTGCTGCTGGCTGAGGTGCTGGAGGCGCTTCAGCCGCAGCGCTACCCTGAGGGGCGCTTTATTGACGGTACGCTTGGTGCAGGCGGACACGCCGCTGCGCTGTTGAGCGCAGCCCCGCGTGCGCGTCTGCTGGGCATTGACCGCGATCCGCGCTCACTGGCGGTTGCGCGAGAGCGCCTTGCTTCCTTTGGAGAGCGCGTCATTTTTGCGCACGCGAACTTTGATCAGATGGCGGCACTTGCCGCTCAGCACGCTTTTGTGCCTGTGGATGCCATTCTCCTCGATCTTGGCTTCGCTTCGATGCATGTGGACGATTCGGAGCGCGGTTTCAGCTTTCGTGGTGATGCGCCGCTTGATATGCGCTACGACCCGCAGTCGGGCGTACCCAGCGCTGCAGACTTGCTCAACACGCTCAGCGCTGAAGCGCTTGCCGATCTGCTCTACACCTACGGTGAAGAGCGCGAGAGCCGCCGTTTGGCGCGAGCGATCGTGGCAGCGCGTCCCTTGCAAACAACGCGCCAATTGGCGGAGCTGATCGAGCGCGTCATGCCGCGCCGTGAGAAAATTCATCCTGCCACACGGACGTTTCAGGCGTTGCGCATTGCTGTGAACGATGAACTGGGCGCTCTGGAGCGGGTCTTGCCCCAGACGCTCGCTCTGCTGCAGCGTGGCGGTAGAGTGGCGATCATCAGCTTTCACAGCCTTGAGGATCGGATCGTCAAGCTGTTTTTCGCCCGCGAAAGCGCGGATTGTCTCTGCCCGCCCCGTCAGCCACGCTGCACTTGCGGTCATCAAGCGACACTGCGCCTGATCACGCGCAAGCCGATCACGCCGACTGAGGCTGAGATCGCCGCCAATCCGCGCAGCCGCAGCGCCAAGTTGCGCGTCGCTGAGCGATTGTGAGTGCGATCAGTGTGCGAAATACTGCCTGATCACACAGCGGATTTGTCTGTTGCGATCTTTGGCGCTCATATGTATCATGTGCAGCGTGATTTTGCCATCAGCTTGAGAAGGCTGCTCAATTTTGAACGATCTGCGCCTGCAACGCATTCAATCTTTGCAGTTTACCGATAAAGCAGCGGCTGAACAGCTGCTTTTAGCTTTCATCCGTGAGCTTTTTCCAAAACTGGCTGCGATCCGTGTGGCGTTGCGTCCACAAGCCGTCTCGCTCAATTCTTTCAATGGCTACCTGACCCTTGCTGACGGACGCCGCCTCTTTTTCAAGACCCATGTTGAGCCGAATAGCGTGATCGGCGAGTATTACAACGCACAAATGCTGGCAGAGGTCGGGTACCCTGTCATCACGCCGCTGTACGCCTCAACGGAGTACGGTAAGCAGCTTTTGATTTACGATGTGATCAATGCGCCCAGTCTGTTCGATATGGCATACGCGCTAGAGCGCAGCGAACGCCACGATCTGGGTGCGCTGACAGCGGCACAGCACATGGCGGATACGCAGCTATTTGAGATTTACCGCGCTACCTTGCGCCCGATCACGGCTGCAGAGAATGCTCAAGCGCCCGTCCATCAGTTGTTCTATCATCGCTTGACGGGCGGGCGCTACGCGGAGTTCTATTTGAACAAGCCCTTCGAATTGCCTAACGGCAGCCTTGACTGGCAGGCTTTGCTTAGGCGACGTTGGATCGTCAATGGCAAGGCGTATGCGCAGACGCTGGGCGCCTTGATCGAACGCGCCAAGCGCGCCCTTGAGCCTGATCAGCCCGCTTGGAGCATCGTCGGGCATGGTGACGCGCACAACGGCAACGTCTTTTTCACAGCGGGCGGCTTGCGCTACTTCGATCCTGCCTTTGGCGGTCGGCATCATCCCTTGCTAGACCTCGCTAAGCCGCTTTTTCACAACGTGCTTGCCACATGGATGTATCATCCGCGTGAGGTAGCGGCGCACCTGCAGATCAGCTATCACGATGATGGTGAGACGCTGCACGTGCAGCACAACTACACGCCTTCGGCTGTACGCCAAATGTTCCGCATTAGCAAGACCGAGCGCGTTCTACAGCCGATCTGGCAAGAATTGACGCGGCGCGGCGAATCGCCTGAGACGCTCACAGCTATGTTACAATCGGCGCTGCTGTGCTGTCCGCTGCTCACGCTGAATTTGGCGGATCGGAATCGCTTCCCACCTCAGATTGGCTTGCTGGGCTTAGCGCTGTGCGTGACCGTCGCCTCTGAGCCAGTTGTGCAAGCGCAACCAGAGTGAGCAAATCGCACAAAAAGAGGCTCTGGTAGTGAGGCTACTCGCTTTCATTCACGCGGTCTTATGTCATTCATTATCACAACTTGGCAGCTTGGATGAGTCTCGTGCCTTGATTACAGAGCAACTTTTGATTGTAGACTTTCCTGATGCTAATTCAGGTTTGACGCGCCATAATACGCCGTGCTACAATGAAGCATCAGTACCCCTGTTGCACGGAGAACGTTTGTCAAATGGAGTCCAACATGCCTGTCGCCAGTGAGAGCGAGCCGAAGCCGATTGAGGCTGAGCCGACTGCCTTGGCGCCCAATGGCGAGGCTGCCCCTGTTGCAGCGTCGCACGCCGTTGCGGAGCGTGATCCGCAAGCTGAGCTTTCGCCTGACGGTGCGCTGCGCCCTGAAGCCGCCGCCCCATCGCCCAATTCCGCCTCTGAGAGCGCGCCCGTCGCGGAAAGCACCGCCCTGACCGCTGAGTTGCTAGAGGCACATGCCGAGCCAAAGCTGCGTAAGGGTGATATCGTGGAAGGCGTGGTTGCCGAGACCTCGCCGACCGAAATTTTGATCGATCTCGGCATGAAGACCGAAGGCGTGATCGCCGGCAAAGAGCTAGACCGCATGGATAAAGAGACGCTTGACCGCCTCAAGAAGGGCGCACGGGTCAGCGTCTACGTCCTCAATCCTGAACGCGATGGGCGTGTGATCCTCTCGCTTTCGCGTGCGGCAGAGGAACAGGACTGGCGTAAGGCTGAGGAATTGCGTCAGAGCGGCGAGATTTTTCACGGCAAGGTAGATGGCTATAACAAGGGCGGCTTAATTGTGCGCTTGGGGCGCGTGCGCGGCTTCGTGCCTGAGTCGCATGTCAGCCGTGAGCGCCGTGACCGCGCCAAAGGCGCCGATCCGCAAGAAAAGTGGGATGCCATGCGCGGCGAAGATATTGCCGTCAAGGTGATGGAAGTTGACCGAGCGCGCAACCGCTTGATCCTCTCTGAGCGCGAGGCAATGCCCGCTGTGCGCAAATCGCGCAAGAAGCGCCTATTAGAAGAGTTGCAAGTGGGCGAACGCCGCACGGGGCGCGTCAAGAGCATCTCGGACTTTGGCGCGTTTGTGGATGTAGGCGGCGCTGATGGTCTGGTGCATCTGACTGAGATTTCTTGGAAGCACATTGCCCATCCGAAGGAAGTCTTGCAAGTTGGGCAAGAGGTGCAAGTAGAGGTCATCAGCGTTGACCGTGAGCGCGAGCGCATCGGTTTGAGCATCAAGCGCTGCGAGGAAGACCCGTGGTCAGTGGTTGCGCGCACCTATAAGATCGGTCAGCTGATGCAAGGCACAGTCACCAAACTGACCAAGTTCGGCGCCTTCGCCCGTCTGGTGGATAACCCTGAGGTCGAGGGCTTGATCCACATTAGCGAACTAGCGCCACAGCGCGTCGGACATCCGAAGGATGTGGTCAAGGAAGGCGACGTGCTGACCTTGCGCGTGATCAAGATTGACGCGGAACAGCGGCGGCTTGGGCTGAGCCTGAAGAAGGTCACCTCGCCTGACTACGCCGAGGCGGATTACCGCCGCGCTATGGAGCCAGACTTCGCCGATTTTGAGGCTGCCTCGCTGAAGGAAGAGGAGCGCCGCCGCTCCGAGCGCAAGAAAGGCAAGCGTGGCGGCAAGCGCAACCGTCCGAACTACGACGACGAAGACGAGTACTAAACGCGGCAGGCTTTCTCCGCGCACAGCACAGGGACAGCGCACGCTGTCCCTGTGATAACTGGGGAGTAGCTAAGTGTATCTGCGCTAAGGCAGCTGGGCGGCGCGTTGCGCAGCTCTGAGCTGTTTCCTCAGCACGTCTATTGGCTGCAACTGACCGTCTTCTGCCTCAAAATACCAGTTTTCCCAGCCGTTACAGGCTGATTGCCCCGCTATCAGCGCGCCGATCTGGTGAATCGAGCCGCGTTCGCCATTGGGAGCGCGCAGCGAGCCATCCGCTAGGACAGTGGCGAATTTGTCACGTTGAGCGTCAAGATACAGGATTTGCCCCGGCAATAGCAAACCGCTCTCCAATAGCGCTCCGAAGGGAATGCGTGGCGCAGAGCGTTTGGTCTCAAAATGTCCTAGAACCTCGCTATCGAGCGCTAAAGGCGCGGATATCGCATCAATGCGGGCTTGTGCCGCGGCGATGTAGCGCGCCTCGCGCTCAATACCGATGAAATGCCTGCCCAAGCGCTTAGCGACAGCGCCTGTTGTACCCGTGCCGAAAAACGGGTCAAGCACTACATCGCCGGGATTCGAACTTGCCAAAATGACGCGGTAAAGCAGTGCCTCCGGCTTTTGCGTGGCGTGCAGCTTTTCGCCATTGACGGTCAGGCGCTTTGCGCCCGTGCAGAGTGGCAGTTCCCAATCGCTGCGCATCTGCTTCTCATCATTCGCCATTTTCATGGCGTGATAATTGAAGGTGTAGCGCTTTTGCGCCTTCGATTTCTTGCACCACAGCAGGGTTTCATGAGCATTGGTGAAGCGCACGCCGCGAAAATTGGGCATAGGATTAGTTTTGATCCAGATGACATCGTTGAGAATCCAGTAGCCCAAATCCTGCAGGATGCTGCCGACGCGATAGATGTTGTGGTACGAGCCGATGACCCAGATCGTGCCAGTATCTTTCAAAACGCGCCGTGCAGCGCTCAGCCATTCGCGGGTGAACTGATCGTAGGCGGCAAAGTCAGCAAACTGATCCCAGTCATCATCAACGGCGTCCACTAGGGTCAGGTTGGGGCGCACGAGCGCATTCTGCAGCTGCAAGTTATAGGGCGGATCGGCGAAGATCAGGTCAACTGACTTTTCAGGCAGTTGCGCCATGACCTCGCGGCAATCGCCCTGCAGAATCTGATTGAGCGGTAGCGGAGAGCGCGTCATCAGCCTTGCTCTAGACGGAAACCGTGTCCGCGCACGGTTACGATGTACTGATGATCGGGCGCGTACTCGCTGATGCGGTCGCGCAGACGGCGTACAAGTGCGTCAATGGCTTGCTCACTGATTCCCTCGCTAGAGTCGTTGGGCCAGACGGCGCTGATCACATCTTCGCGTGTGCAAATGCCGCCGTTGGCATCGAAAAGTAGCTCTAAGAGGCGGTATTGCGGCACGCTCAGCGGCGGCACGATCTCACGGTCGCCGATGAAGACGCGCCGTGAGTTGCGATCAAGGCGCAAGCGCTGCGATTCTTGAATTTCCTCAGGCGTCAACGGCTCTGTGATCTCACTAGCGACGAACACCATTGTAACCATGCGCGCCAAATCCAGTTCATCGCCATCTTCCAGCAGCCGTACGCCTTTGAGCGGCACGCCATTGACCCATGTGCCATTGGTGCTTTCAAGGTCTTCTACTTGAAAGCGCCCTTCGGCTGTTTGGGTCAGGCGGACGTGCTGGCGCGAGATTTTCGGTTCATTCAGGATGATATCGCAATCTGCCTCGCGCCCGATCACCAGTGGCGTACGCTCGATCACCCAGCTTTGGCGGGCAAATTTGCCGCGTGTTGCAACCAGTTTTGGCGTCACATTCTCGCTCATGGTCTATCTCATCTCAAGATCGATCATGCGCACCTCATGGCGCTGCGAACTCGATGTACTCCTTGTGAACACGCATCTCTTCGGTCACGCCTAGCAAACTCAGTAGCTCGCTGACCAGCAATGCCTTGTATTCTGCATCGCGCATTGACCACGTCTGGCTCTTGATCTCAATGAAGGCGCCGCTCACCTTCGGCAGCAGGAGTTCATCTACGTTCAGGTAGAACAGCACGCCCTTGTAGAGGATATGCCAGCGGTGGCGCGTCTTTTGGATTTCGTACTCAGCGTTGGCGCGGAAGTACTCACGGTAGAAGCGCAGCGGGCGCGTGGCAGGCGCAATGAACTGTGAGCGGCTGAGCAAGACCGCCCGATCAAACTCGCGCTCTTTAGCCGGCGCCGTGTAGGTCAGGCGCGTGCGCACATGCGTGACCTCGCCTTCGGCGTTCAGGGCGTCATCTTCGCGGTAGCGCACGCGCCCTTGCGCCTCATCATGGAAGGTGAAATAGGTATCATATTGGCGGTAGTGGCTCTTGCGCACCACTTGCACTCGCGGATCGCTCAGGAGTGGCGCTATGAATGCTAGTGCGTCCACACCTTCGGAGAGGTGCCACTTGACCTGAATCTCAAAGCTCTCAGCCTGCTCAACGCCGCCAATGGCGATCAGTTTGTTGAGCAAGTTGCCCTCACGGGCGATCAGGAATTGGTCAATTTCGCGGGCGAGCGCGTTTGCCTCTTCTAACAGCGCCGCCTCATCCACTGTGAGCAGCTGCTGATCGCGCATCAGCCAAGCGCCATTGACTATCACATGCTTCACATCAGTACTTTTAGCCGCATAGACGATCTGGCTGTAGACGGCGTCTTCATCGCGTGAGAATTTGGGCGAGTTATGCAGCGTGTGGATATCCACCACGATCAGATCGGCGCGTTTGCCCGCCTCAAGGCTGCCCGTGAGCGCGCCCATGTGCATTGCCTCCGCGCCCATGCGAGTCGCCATCAGGAGCGCCTGCTTGGCAGGCACAGCTGTAGGATCGAGCGTGGCGCCCTTAGCGAGGATCGCCGCTAGGCGCACTTCCTCAAACATATCCAGATCGTTGTTGCTAGCTGGACCATCTGTGCCAATGCCGACGTTCAAGCCGCGCTCCAGCATTTCATGGACGGGCGCAATGCCGCTTGCCAGCTTCAGGTTGCTGGTGGGGCAGTGCGCCACGCCCGTGCGATGATTGAAGAGCGTACGAATTTCGCCTGAGTCGATGTGGACGCAATGCGCTGCGAGAGTTTTAGCGTCTAACACGCCCAGCTTTTTGATGCGCGGCACAACGGGCATTTGGAATTCAGCGCGGCTATCTTCTACCTCTTGGCGCGTCTCGCCCACGTGGATGAGCAATGGCACGTCAAACTCTTTGGCAAGGGCGGCGCAGGCGCTCAGGATTTCATCAGTGCAGGTATAGGGCGCGTGCGGCGCCACAGCTGGCACAATCAGCGGATGATCTTTCCAATCTTGGATGAATTGGCGCGTATATTGCAGGCTCTCTTCATAGCTGGCTGCATCAGGCGAGGGAAATTTCAAGACGGTCTGTCCGCAGACTGCCCGCAGCCCAACTTCAGCTGTAGCCGCCGCCACATCCGCTTCAAAATAGTACATATCGGCGAACATTGTCACGCCGCTGCGAATCATCTCCGCACAGGCGATTTTTGTCCCCAGACGGCAAAAGTGTGGATTGACGAAGTTACCTTCGGTCGGCATGATGTAGCCGATCAGCCAGACATCAAGGCGCAGATCGTCTGCCATGCCGCGCAGCAGTGTCATAGGGACGTGCGTATGGGCGTTGACCAAGCCGGGCATGATCACCTGCCCCTCGCACAGCACCAGATCATCAGCAGCGTACTGCTCCGCAATGGCATCCGCCGTGCCGACTGCCACGATGCTATCACCCTTGATGGCAACCGCGCCGTTTACAAAAACATCCATAGCGGCGTTCATGGTCAGCACGATGCCGCCGCTCAAAATTTTGTCCACTCGCTCCATAATGCTCATCTCTCCCTAGCGCGGATAGGCAAGTCGCCTTTTACAAAGAGTATACCGTTTTGGCGCGAATAGATCACGTAGGTGGCTACGAAGGGAGTGTCTGAAGAGCCGATTGTGCAGCTATTTCAACCGCCATGCCAAGCCTGCCACCATCAAATAGACCTCAGCAGCGGCGGCGGCAAGCCGTTGATTGGCGCTTCCGAGCGCGTCGCGGTAGAGCCTGCCTAAGCGGTAAGGCGGCACAATGCCCATGCCCACCTCGTTGCTGACCACAATCCACGTGGCAGGACTCGTGTGCTGTGCCGCGAGGAGCGAGTCGATCTCAGCCAGAATCGCAGCGTTTGCTTGCGCTTGCGTGCAATCTTCAGGCAGGCTGAGCAAGGCGTTCGCAGCAAGCAACGTGATGCAGTCCACTACGATGACTCGCGGCTGGGCGCTCAGGCACGCCACTGCAGTGCCGATATCTCGCGGGGCTTCAAGCGTCTGCCATGCAGCGGGGCGCTCGGCTTGGTGCTGCGCGATGCGCGCCGCCATCTCTTCATCGCTGGCGGTCGCTGTGGCGATGAACAGGACAGAGTCACCGCCGCGCTCTGCAGCCATGCGCAGTGCAGTCGTGCTTTTGCCGCTGCGTGCGCCGCCCAAGAGCAAGATCAGGTCGCCCATGCTTGAACTCTCGCCACTGACTCCAGCAAGGCAGCGCGACTGCTGAAGAAATCGCTTGTCTCGAAGACCTCTAAGGTCAGCACGCCGCGATAGGGCGCCCTGAGCAGCGCCGCGATCACGGGATCGAGCTGATCAGCCGACATCAACGCCAGACTCTTGTGATCGCGCTCACCTACGCCGTGCAGATGGATGACTCGCGTGCGCGGCAGCCACGCCTCCAGCACGCTGAGCGGCTCAACGCCCATCTTCCACAAGTGACCGATATCGGTCGTGCGGCTGATGGGCAGGCGTGCTAGGATCGGGTCAAGATAGTGCGGCGACCATGTCTCAAGGTTCTCGACGGCAAGCAGACTCGGCTCACCGACCCAGCTGATGACGATCTCCAGCGCACGCAGCGCCCGATCTACCCAGTTCGGCGCCTCGACGCCCTGTCCGTCAAGGTGAAAGACGTACGCCGAAGGCATGAGCGGCTGAGTCAGGCGGATGACGCGCTCCGCTTTGAAGAGCGATTGATGTTGCGCGCTCCCATCAGCGGCTAGGGCGAGGTCGAGCGGCAGATGCACGCTGTAGGTCAGGTTGTGTTGAGCCGCCAGCGCGCCTAGGCGCTCAACCGTGCGCGGATCGGGCAGATTGGTCGCGCCGTCATCCACTTCAAACAGGATCAGTTCGATATCACCCACGTCGCCGTCGGCAGCAAGGCGCTCCACATTCGGCAAGATATCATCGGGGTAGACGTACGACGTGCTACCGACGCGAAAGGGCGTCCCAAAGCGGCTCACAGGAGGTTCAGCAGCAGCAGACATAGCCACTCCGTCAATTCGCAACCCGCGCCGTAGGTGTCGCCCGTCAAGCCGCCGCCCAGACGACTCGCTGCAAAGCGCCCGAAGGCAAGTACGACAATTGGCAGGCTCAGCGCGCTAACCATGACGCGCCAATCCGATAGCATCACAGCGAACAGGCATAGTGCGCCGATCAGCGTCGCCACAAGCACCTGATCTCTGCCCAAGCCCGTGCGGAACGCCGCGCCGAGTCCCTCTGGACGTGCTGATAGATACTGGGCTGCTAGCCAGACCATTGCTAAGCGCCCCAGCACGGGCGGCAAAACGATCCAGAGCGGCGGAAGTCCGATCAGCAATAGCCACTTGCCCAAGAGCAGCAGCACCAAGCCCACAACTGCCCGTGTGCCTGTTCGCGGGTCTTTCATAATCTCAAGGCGGCGCTCAGGCGTTGTGGTGGCAAGCAGTCCGTCGCAGGAGTCAGCGAATCCATCAAGGTGCAAGCCGCCGCTCAAGACGCTCCACACTAGGAGAACCAGAAAGGCACGAGTCCTAGCGTCGAAGAGCTGCAAACTCATCACTAGCGCGCCAATGCCGCCGAATAAGACGCCGATCAGCGTGAAGTACGCAGAGGCATAGCCCATCGGACGCGCTTCCTCAGTCTCGTCTATGTCAACAGGCAGAATGGTCAAAAAGCGGAGGGCACGCTTGAAATCGCTGAGCATCTTCAATCCCCTTCGCTCACGCCTGCCCCATCAAAAGTTGCCATCTCTTGCATGGTGCGCATGGCTGCCTCAACCAGAGGCAGAGCAAGCAGCGCGCCCGTGCCTTCGCCCAAGCGCATGTCTAAATCCAAGAGCGGCGTGAGACCGAGCCACGCAAGCGCGACTTTGTGTCCGCGCTCTGCGCTCTGATGCGAGGCGATCAGGGCATGGCGCACTTCGGGCGCGAACTGCGCCGCGATCAGCGCCGCTGCCGTGCTGATCACGCCGTCTAGCAACACAGGGATGCGCCGAGCGGCCGCTGCGAGCAGCGCGCCCGCCATTGCGCCGATCTCAAAGCCGCCAAATTTTGCCAGAGTCTCGCGTCCGTGCGGCTGATTGACTTGCAAAGCGCGCTCCACCACAGCGATCTTGTGCTGCAGGCGCACGTCATCAATGCCTGTGCCGCGTCCCGTGACCTCACAAGGCGGCGCGCCTGTCACGGCAGCGATGATCGCGCTGGCTGCCGTGGTGTTGGCGATGCCCATCTCGCCAATTGCCACAATATCAGCGCCCTCAGTGTAGACCCGCTCAAAGGCGCGTATACCCAAACGCAAAGACTCCACAGCTTGCGCCTCGCTCATAGCAGCGCCCAGACTCAGGTCAGCAGTGCCGTAAGCAATTTTGCCTTTGAGCAGGCGCGGATGATCGGGTAGCTCAGCCGCCACGCCTGCATCCACTACGAGGATTTGCGCATTCATCTGGCGCGCCAAAACATTGACCGCCGCGCCGCCGCGCAAAAAGTTCAGCACCATCTGCGCCGTGACCACCTGCGGATAAGCGCTAACGCCCTGTGCCGCCACGCCATGATCAGCGGCGCACACAATCGCGGCGCGTCGGCGCGGCAACCAATCAAGCCGTCCCGTGAAAGCGGCTAACTGGCAGGCGAGCTGCTCAAGGCGTCCGAGCGCACCCTGAGGCTTGGTCAGGCGAGCTTGCCGCGCCTCAGCCTGCCTGTAGAGGCGCTCATCAGGTAGGGCTGGATTGGGTAGGAAGTCAAAGGGATCGGTACGCTGCATAGCAGCGACTCTAGCCCAGAGCAGGCGCGCTGTCAACGCAGGCAACTTTTTACTGTCTTTTACACGCTTTTAACACCTTTTGAATAACAGAGCGTGCTAAATTAGTGCGCAGCGCCTCAAGCTGTGGTTAAATGTAAATATGGACTAAAAATGTGAGGAGACTATCATGCTGCCACCTGATTCGCAGCGCAATGCGCCCCCAAGCAGCGAACCCGTCTACCAGATGCTCTGGGACTGCCAATTCTGCGGCACACAGAAGCTGCTGGGCGTTGATCATCGTTTCTGTCCCAACTGTGGCGCTAAACAAGACCCTGAATGGCGCTACTTCCCCTCTGAAGCAGATAAAAAGCTGGTAACCGATCCGAAGTACACCTATCACGGCGCCGACCGAGCCTGTCCGTATTGCAAGCAGCCCAATAGCGCCGCCGCGCAGTTCTGCGTCGCCTGTGGCGGCGATTTGAGCGGCGCTGCAGAGGTAGCGCGCCGCGAATCGGTTATCGTCGGCTCAGCTGAAGATACGGGCAAAGCACGCGACCTCGTCCTAGAGCGCTTCAAAGCTCAGCAAGCCGTTACTAAGCCCAAGCCGAAGAGCAATCCCTTGCCGCTGATCCTGATCCTCGCGGCGGTAGTCGGCGTCATCGGCTTCCTGATCTTCCTCGCGGTGCAGCGCACGCCCGCTGAGCTGATCGTTGACGATCTGCAATGGTCGCGTGTGATCGCTATTGAGCGTCTCAATACCCTAACCGGCAGCGGCTGGCACGATCAAGTGCCGCCCGGCGCCTATAACGTCTCGTGCAGCCTGCGCGATCGCCCTTACACGGTCACGGAGCGCGTGCAGACAGGCACACGGCGCGTAGATCGCGGCGATGGCACCTTCATTGAGCAGCCTGTCTATGAGAGCCGCACGCGAACGGAATACCGCTCTGAGCGCTACTGCAACTACACCTACGATCAGTGGCAGCGCGTTCGTGAGGTGCGCACAAGCGGCGACGCGGATGATCCATTGATCTGGGGCGCTGTGAATTTGGGCGCCCGTGAGCGCGAAGGCGGACGCGAGGAACGGCTGCTGGTCTTTTTCAAGCGCGCTGACAAGCCTCAGGAGAGCCGTCTGGAGTATCGC
Organism: Candidatus Thermofonsia Clade 1 bacterium; assembly: GCA_002794705.1. The sequence goes on along the minus strand of PGTK01000011.1, from coordinate 24,468 downwards.
GCCAAAACTGAGGAGGAATGGCGCACTTTCCGCGTGAATGCGCGCTATTCAGTCAACTTCGATGGCTTTGGCAACGTGGTCTGGAGCGATTTGAAGCCGCAAGCGCCGCGCTAGGAATCTTTTGCTTGCCCGTGCGGACGCGAGTCTGCACGAGCAAAATTATTCCTGCGCCAAAACTCACAGAACCCGTGCTATAATGCGCCAAAAGAGGAATGTCACTATGCGCGCCCTGAGCCTTGCTCTGAGCATTGCCTTGATCGGCAGCCTTGCCCTACTTGCCTTGAGCGCCGCGCCCACGCGCCCAGCCGTCCAAGCGCAGGGCTACACGCCGCCGTTTGAAGGCTTCGATCCTGATGATGACCGCGCTGAGCCGAATCCGACGGATCGCGTTGCGATCTACTGTGACGCCGTGTGGCGCGAGTTTGAGGTCTGGGGCGTGCGCGCTGATAGCACAGGCTATCCACTTGTCATCTTTGTGTTTGATGAACTGACCGATGTAGCGGGCAGACCTGTCACCAAAACAGCCCGCGATGGCAGCCGCGTCGTAGCCCTGATTGACCGCACAGAGCCGATTTTCACGGTTCAGTGGTTTAACGCAGCGCACGGCGCAAACGGCGCGCCGCCCTTCGCTAAGACGTTTCGCTGTCCGTTTGTGTGGACGCGCTCAGCGACCAGCACACCCGTGCCACGCGCCCCACGCCTGCCTGTCATCACGCTGACACCCTCGCCAACGCCCACGCCCCTGCCGACCCGTGCAGGTTTCTAAGGCTCTTGCGGGGCGGTCTCGTTTGGCGTAGAGGGCGGCACCTGCGAGACCAAAACGCGATCCACGCGGTAGCCGTCCATATCTACGACCTCGAAGCGCAGCCCGTCTGCCTCGTAGACATCGCCAATTTGCGGGATGCGCCCAAATTGGCTCATCAGATAGCCGCCTAGGGTCTGGTATTCGCGCTCGGACTCATCGGGCAGGCGCAGCATCGGGAAAAGTTCGGAGAATTCATCAATCATGATCAAGCCGTCAATCAGCCAAGAGCCGTCTTCGCGCTGAACCGCCTCAGGCTCAACCGCCTCTTCCTCAAGGTAGACCCCGCCCACAATTTCTGCCAGAATATCGGCAATGGTCACCACGCCGCGCAAACCGCCATACTCATCAATGATCAGCGCGATATGCGTGTTAGCATCGCGGAAGCGATTGAGCAATTTGAGCGCCGTGAGCGACTCCGGCACGAAAAGCGGCGGCTGCAGGCACGCCGTCAGATCGAACGGCTCGTTGGCAAGCGCCCGCGCCAGCAAATCTTTGGCGCGCACCACGCCGATCACATCATCAAGGCTGCCCCGCACTACAGGAAAGCGCGATCTACCGCTCTTGACGATCTTTTCGCGCACGGACTCAACCGACTCGTTCACATCGAACCACGTCACTTCAGTGCGCGGCGTCATCAGGGCGTCCACGCGCACGTCAGCAAGGCGAAAGACGCCATCCACCAACTCGCGCTCGGTCTCTTCAAAGGTGCCGCTCTGCGCGCCCTGCGCAATCATGACCTTGATCTCTTCTTCGGTCACTTCAGGCTCTGTTGAAGGTCGCACGCCTAGCGCGTTCAGCACGAGGTTAGTCGAGCCATCTAAAAAGCGCACTAACGGCGACGTTATCCACGAGAGCAGGCGCATCGGCGCAGCGACCAGCGCGATGATCCGCTCAGGACTAGTCAAGGCAAGGCGCTTGGGGACAAGTTCGCCTAAAATCAGCGAAAGATAGGTGGTGAGCAGCACAACTAGTGCGAAGGCAAGCGGCTCAGCCGAAGTGGCGAGGAATGGCACACCCCGCAGCACTTCTGCCAGACTCACGGCGATGGTCGCGCCGCCGAAGGCGCCTGCCAAAATGCCGATCAACGTAATGGCAACCTGCACCGTAGCAAGGAACGTATTGGGCTGATTGGCGAGTTCAAGCGCCGCCGCTGCCCGCTGATCGCCCTCGTTAGCGCGCTGCTGCAGCCGCGCCTTCCGCGCTGAGAGCAAAGCCGTCTCGGACATGGCAAAAACGCCATTTGCCACGATCAGCAGCAAGATGATCAACAGTTCGCCCATGCGGCACTCCGCCTAGTAGGCGTTTTTACTCCTGCCCGTCAAGGTCTGGATGATGGTGCGCAAAATGATCTTCACGTCTAGCCAAAACGACCAATTTTCCACATACCACAGGTCATATTTGATGCGCTCTTCAATGCTAGTATCGCCGCGCAAGCCGTTGACCTGCGCCCAGCCCGTCACGCCTGCTTTCTCACGGTGACGTTCCATGTAGCGCGGAATTTTCTCGCGGAATTGTTGCACAAAGTGTGGCTGCTCCGGGCGCGGTCCGACAAGGCTCATGTGTCCCAATAGGACGTTGATCAAGTTCGGGATTTCGTCCCAATTGTTGCGGCGCATCCATCTGCCAATGCGCGTCACACGCGGATCGTTCTCTTTTGTCCAGCCCGGACCGTCCTTTTCAGCGTCAATGCGCATGGAGCGGAACTTGAGCATCGGGAACGGGCGACCATCTAAGCCCATGCGCTCTTGAACGAAGAAAACTGGTCCGGGCGATTCGCGCTTGATCAAAATCGCAGTCAGGAGCATGAATGGCGAGAGGAAGATCAAGCCGAAAGCCGCGCCAAAGATATCCAAGCCGCGCTTGAGCGAGAGCTTCCAGCCGCGCAGCGCCACGTCACGCACAGAGAGCAGCGGCAAGCCGCCCAGATCGTCCACGCTCATGCCGCCCGCCATATAGCTGAACAGGTCAGGGTAGATTTTGATGCTGACCCTTCCGCGCTGGCAACGCGCCACCAAACTGACCAGCTCTTGGCGCTGCAGTTCAGGCTGCGCAATGATGACCTCATCAATGTGATAGATGTCAATCAGATCGGATAGCTCTGCCGCTGTGCCGATGATCGGCACGTGCGCCACTGAGCCGCCTGACTCGCCGTTCACAGCGCCGATGATCCGATAGCCCAGCTGCGGATTCGCCTGAATGTGCTGAATAATGCCCTGTGCCACCTCCCCAGAGCCGACGATCAGCACGCGATCCCGCGCAAAGCCCGCCTTGCGCAGCCGCACGGTAATTTGCCGATGTACCTCGCGCCCAAGCGTCACGCTGATCAGCGTGAAGAGCCAGACATACAGGATCATCTGGCGCGGATAATCCGTGCCGACACCCGTGCCTTTCAGCAGAATGCTGGAAATGCCATTCGACATGACCACGCCGATCGAGACGGACGCGGCAATGGCATAGAGCGTATCAATGCGGCTGGCAGCCCGCCGCTGATGGTAGAGCCGTGCGAAGTAGAAGACGGTCAGGATCGTCGCCGTCTGGATCAGGAAGACGGGCAAGTAAGCGCGTAGCGACGGCGGATCAATCGGTGCGGCAAAGAGCGGCAGCTCGCGGCGCGCCATGTAGCCAAGCCAAAAAGCTGCGCCGAGCGCGCCGATATCTATCAACACCAACAGCGCAGCCAGAAAGCTGCGCAAGTGCGGCGGCGGCTCAGCGGTCAGCGTGACCTGCTTCGCGCTCGAATGTCCGCCCAGAGCGGACGCCCGCCCTGGATCAGCAGTCCCGCTAGGACTGCCCAATGCATCAGGCGCGGCGTCTGACGGGCGAAGTGTTTGTAGTAAAAGATCAGGCTGGCGCGCTGAAACTCCAGCCGAGTCTTCGGGTTTTTGCGGCTGGCTGCCCGTTTGATGTGCAACACTGTCACTCTCGGATAGTAGAGTATTTTCCAGCCGTCCTGCTTGATTCGGTACGCCCAATCTATATCTTCTCCGTACATCCAAAAGGTCTCGTCCAACAAGCCGACGCGCTCGATCACCTCACGGCGCACCAGCATGAAGGCGCCCACGACACAGTCTACTTCGGTCTCAAGGTGTTCATCAAGGTAGGTCAGATTATAGCGCCCGAACAGCCTGCTCTTGGGGAAGAGCTTGCTCAAGCCCAGCATCCGCCACATAGCGACCTCAGGCGTGGGAAAGCTGCGGCGGCAAGCCAGATCGAGTTTGCCGTCGGGCAGGATGAGGCGCGGTCCGCCTGCACCGATGCACGGATCGGCATCGAAGCGATCCCGCATCAGCCGCAGCGCGTCGGGCGGCAATTCGGTATCTGGATTGAGCAAGAGCGCATAGCGCGGCGCCTCCGAACGGCACGGCTGACCGAAGCCCAGCAGCCGCAAGCCCAGATTGTTCGCCGCCGCATAGCCGATGTTCTGAGCATTTTCCAGCAAAGTGACCTCAGGGAATTCGGCGCGCACCATGGCTGCACTGCCGTCGCTGCTGGCGTTATCCACCACCACCACGCGCCGACTCACGCTCGGATCGCTAGCGGCAAGCGACCGCAAACAGCCGCGCAGCAAATCGCAGGTATTCCAGTTCACAATCACAATGCCGATATCAGCAGGGGCGCCAGAGGCGCCATCAGCCACAAGTGCGCTCATTGCCGTGCCTCACTGCGCGTGAATCTAGCACTGAACGCAGTACGGGTCAATAGGGGGCGTTTAGAGAGCGTGTAATTTCAAGAGTCATATGCGAATCGTCAAAGATGAGCGGAATACTTCGGGACGCTCTGATGCTGCGTCAAGCGCGCTAGAGCGTGATGCAGCTCAGCGTGAACACCCTCACCCAGATAGGTCTGACTGTTGTCTGCAGCACTTCATCTGGAGTCACGACGAAGCGGAGCTTTCTTCTGCCTGACAAAGATAAACAGTTCATCCATGCGGCAAAAAACTCAGCCTGTCGCTGCACAGCTGCTCCAGCATGTTGCCGCAGATTGTTGTACAGTGCGCTGCTTTTTTACCAGAATTGTGACATTCTGCGCTTAAAAATCTGTCACTTGTCATGCTGCGGAGGGTCAGTTATTAGGTACGCTTAAACTGAAAAATCACGTTGCTTTGAAAATTCTAGAGGAAAGGACGCACGCGGATGTTTCAAGCCAAAGCGATTCCCGCGCCCTCCGATGATAAACGCTGGCGGATTGTCAACGCCACTATGCGCCGTCACGGCTATCAGCCCAGCGGCTTAATCGAGACCCTGCATACCATGCAGGAGGCGTTCGGCTTTCTGGATATAGACGGGCTGCGCTATGTAGCGCGTTCGCTGCGCGTGCCGCTCAGCCAGGTCTATGGCGCTGCCACGTTCTACAATCTGTTCAAACTCAAGCCCGCCGGCGAACATACTTGCGTTGTCTGCCTTGGCACAGCCTGCTACATCAAGGGCGCGCCTGCCATTTTGAATAGCCTGCAGGAGGCGCTTGAGATCAAGCCCGATCAAACGACTCCTGATAAGAAAGTCTCGCTGATCGTGGCGCGCTGCGTAGGCGCCTGCGGCTTGGCACCAGTCGTGGTGCTGGATGAAGAGACGCACGGCAAGCTCTCGCCTGAGCAAGTTGTCCAAAAAGTCACAGCGTGGCGGACTCCCGTCCCAGAGGAGCGGTAACATGAATCTTGAAGACCTGCACACCATTGCCCAGCAGCAGCAAGAGGCAGACTCCCAGCTGGAGCATATCCTGTACGTCTGCACTGGCACAGCTTGTCAATCTAGCCGCAGTGAAGAGGTGCTGAAGGCGATCCAAGCCGAGTTGAAGGCACGCGGACTGGAGAAAAAGTGCGCGGCGCGTCCCGGCGGCTGTCAGGGATTGTGCGCTCGCGGTCCGTTAGCGAATCTGGATCACGGTAAGCAGATTTACCAGCACTTGACGCCTGAAGACGCGCCGGCTGTGGTTGATTCGTTTGAGGCAGAGCCGCCTTCGCGCATCAAACTTGATAAGCAGCTGCCGTTTTTCACGCGCCAAGTGCGCGTCGCTACGCAGGGCGGCGGCTTGATCGATCCGACCGATCTAAACAGCTACATCGCCGCAGGCGGCTACACAGCCCTGCTGGACTCGCTCATGCACAGGACGCCCGCCGAAGTACTGCAAGAAATAGTCAAGAGCGGCTTGCGCGGACGCGGCGGCGGCGGCTACTCAACCGGTTTGAAGTGGAGTACGGTCGCTAAAGCTGTGCAGACGCCCAAGTACGTGATCGTCAACGGCGACGAGGGCGATCCGGGCGCCTTTATGGATCGCGCTGTGATGGAAGATTATCCCTTCCGCGTGCTGGAGGGCATGACGCTGGCTGCTTACGCTGTGGGCGCCTCGCACGGCTATATTTATGTGCGTGCCGAGTATCCGCTCGCCGTCAAGCGCCTGCAGAATGCCATTAAGCAGGCTCAGAAGCAGAATCTGCTGGGCAGCAACATCGCAGGCACGCCGTTCAGCTTGAATGTCGAGATTCGGCTAGGCGCCGGCGCCTTTGTCTGCGGCGAAGAGACCGCGTTAATCGCCAGCATCGAGGGCGGTCGCGGTGTGCCGCGCCCACGTCCGCCGTACCCGGCTGAGTCGGGCTTGTGGGGCAAACCGACGCTGATCAACAACGTAGAGACCATTGCGAACGTTGTGCAGATTGTGCAGCGCGGCGGCGACTGGTTTGCCAGCATCGGCACGGAGAAGAGCAAGGGTACAAAAGTCTTCGCGCTCAGCGGACGCATCAACAACACGGGCTTGATCGAGGTGCCAATGGGCATCACGCTGCGCGAGATCATCTTTGAAATCGGCGGCGGCATCCCGGAGGGCAAGAAATTCAAGGCAGTTCAGACCGGCGGACCGAGCGGCGGCTGCATCCCAGAGCAGTATCTCGATATGCATGTGGATTATGAGTCCTTGACGCAAGTCGGCTCGATCATGGGTTCAGGCGGCATGATCGTCATGGATGAGACCAGCTGCATGGTGGACGTGGCGAAGTATTTCATGGAATTCAGCATGGCGGAGTCGTGCGGCAAGTGCGTGCCGTGCCGAGTCGGTACAGCGCAAATGTACGATTTGCTGTGTAAGATCAGCGAAGGGCGCGCCACACTGGACGATCTAGCGCTGCTGGAGTCGCTGTGCGACATGGTCAAGCACACCAGTCTATGCGGACTGGGACAATCGGCGCCCAACCCTGTGATCAGCACGTTGCGCTTCTTCCGCGATGAGTATCTCGCACACATTCTTGAGAGGCGGTGTCCGGCTGGGGTCTGCCAGATGAAGCCTGAGGTGATGGAGGTGCATTCATGAGCCGCGTCGTTACACTGAAAATCAACGGGCAGGATGTCAGCGGACGCGAGGATGAGACGATCCTGCAGGTGGCGCGTGAAAACGGCATTGAGATTCCCACGCTCTGCCACCTGGACGGTCTCTCGGATGTGGGCGCGTGCCGTCTGTGCTTGGTGGAAGTGACGGGCGTCTCGCGCTTGTTGCCGGCGTGCGTCACGCGCGTGAGCGAGGGCATGGAAGTGAACACTGAGAGCGAGCGGTTGCAGCGCTACCGCCGCATGATCGTTGAGCTGCTCTTCAGCGAGGGCAACCATATTTGTCCTGTCTGCGTCTCAAACGGACATTGCGAATTGCAGGATATGGCGGTCAGGCTGCGCCTTGATCATATTGGAATGCCGTATCGCTTCCCTGTCCGCCAAGTGGACGCCTCTCACGCCCGCTACGGGCTCGATCCCAATCGCTGCATTCTCTGCACGCGCTGTGTGCGCGTCTGTGATGAGATCGAGGGCGCTCACACATGGGATATCATGGGACGCGGCATCGCCAGCCAGCTGATCACAGATTTGCACATGCCTTGGGGTGAATCCGAGACCTGCACCAGCTGCGGCAAGTGCGTTCAGGTCTGCCCGACGGGCGCGCTGTTCGTCAAGGGCAAGTCGGTTGCTGAGATGACCAAGCGTCCAGATTTCCTGCCTTATCTCGCCATGATGCGCAATCGTAAAAACGGCTCGTAAGTGAGGTGTTGCCCGTGAGCAAGAAGAAAATCGCAACCATCTGGATGGACGGCTGCTCTGGCTGCCATATGTCGTTCTTGGATATGGATCATCGCCTGCTCGATCTGGCAGATTTGATCGAGATCGTTCACAGTCCGCTGGTGGATCATAAGGATTTTCCGCCTGATGTGGACGTGACCCTTGTGGAAGGCGCTGTGAGCAGCGATGAAGACTACGAAAAGATCGTCAAGGTGCGCGCACGGACGAAAATTCTGGTGGCAATGGGCGATTGTGCTGTGAGCGCTAATGTGCCTGCCATGCGCAACCGCTTCACGCCGAAGGCGCTGCAGGAGGCAGTCTACCTTGCGCCCAACATGGCGAATCCGCAGCTGCCGCATGGCACGGTCCCGATTTTGTTGCCGCGTGTGCGCCCTGTACATGAGGTAGTGAAGGTGGATGTCTTTGTGCCGGGCTGCCCGCCTTCAAACGATACGCTGTTCTATGTGCTGAGTGAGCTAGTGCATGGGCGGATGCCCGATCTGAGCGATAAGACGCGCTTTGGCGCATGATGAGGTGCTTATGACGCGAGAAATTACCATCAATCCTGTGACGCGCATTGAGGGTCATGGCAAGATCACCATCTACCTTGCTGATGATGGCAGTGTTGCCGATGCAAAGTTCCACGTGACTCAGCTGCGCGGCTTTGAGAAATTCGCTGAGGGGCGCCCCTTCCATGAGATGCCTTCGCTGATGGCGCGCATTTGCGGCATTTGCCCCGTCAGCCACTTGATCGCCAGTGCTAAAGCCTGCGATGCACTGCTGGGCGTGCGCATTCCGCCGACGGCTGCTGCATTGCGCCGCGTGATGAACCTCGCACAGATCGCGCAGTCACACGCGCTGAGTTTCTTCTATCTCTCCGCGCCTGACCTGCTCTTGGGCATGGATAGCGATCCCAATCAGCGCAATTTGTTCGGGATGCTTGCCGCTAATCCGCAGTTGGCGCGTGATGGCGTCACGTTGCGCCAAACGGGTCAGCAGATTATTGAGATTCTGGGCGGCAAGCGCATTCATCCCGGCTGGCTCGTCCCCGGCGGCGTGACCGAGCCGCTCACAGCCGAGAAACGCGATAAAATCTTCGCCATGCTGCCGAACGCTATCGCCATTACGCAGCAAGCGATTCACTGGTTTAAGTCAGTGATCCCGCGCTTCAGCGATGAGATCAGCGTTTTTGCCAACTTCCCGACTCTGCACATGGGACTGGTGGATCGGCGCGGCAACCTTGAGACCTATGACGGCTACCTGCGCATTGTGGACGCCGACGGCAACATCGTGGAAGATCGCATGACGCCTGAGGATTACCTCGACTTGATCGAGGAAGCCGTTGAGCCGCATAGCTTTTTGAAGTCGCCTTACTATAAGCCGCGTGGCTATCCGGAGGGCATGTTCCGCGTCGGACCGCTTTCGCGCTTGCTGGTCGCCGATCAGATCAGCACGCCCTTGGCGAACGCGGAGCTGCAGGAATTCCGCCAGATTCCGGAGCGCCAGAGTTCGTTCTACTATCATTTGGCGCGCCTGATCGAGATTCTCTACGCTTGGGAAGAGATTCAACGCATCCTGAATACGCCTGATATCCTGAGTGAGCATGTGCGCGCCTATGCTGAGCCGAACGCCTTCGAAGGAATCGGCATTAGCGAGGCACCGCGCGGCACGCTGATGCACCACTATAAGATTGACAAGAATGGCTTGATCACGTACGTCAATCTGGTGATCGCCACGGGGCATAACAACTTGGCGATGAATGCAGGCGTCAAGCAGGTGGCACAGCGCTATGTGCATGGGGATCGTCTCAGCGAGGGAATGCTCAATCGCGTTGAGGCGGTCATCCGCACCTTCGATCCGTGCCTGAGCTGCTCTACACACGCCATCGGACAAATGCCGCTGCACATTCAGCTGGTCGCGCCGAATGGCGAAGTCCTAGACGAGATCGCTCGTTAGCGCTAAGCTACAGAGGTCAGCGCAAACTGACCTCTGTTCATCTAATCGCATGGAAGCGAGCGTATGCGCCTTGTGATCGGCATTGGCAACACCTTGCGCGGCGATGATGGGATCGGCGTGGCTGTGGCGGAGCGGGTCGCGGCGCAGCACAGCGCGCCTGACCTTGAGGTGATCGCTTGTCATCAGCTCACGCCGGAGCTGATCGCACTGATCAGCCAAGCTGAGCAGGTCATTTTTGTGGATGCCAGCGTGACTCAGCCTTCGGGCAGTCTGCAGGTGCAGCCGCTTGACCCTGAACAGGCGCCGATGCTCTCTGTCCATCATACGTCGCCTTCAGCGCTGCTCATGGCTGCGAAGGTGCTGTATGGCGCGCAGCCGCACAGCACGCTGATCACTGTTGGCGCGCAGGAGTTCGGCTTCACAGAGCAATTCTCACAGCCAGTGGCAGAGGCGCTGCCGCGTGCTGTGAGACTCGTCTTGAGTCTGCTGGGGAGGCAAAGCAGTGAGGCGCACTAGCCAAGACCATTTGCGCGATATGCTCATCTACATTCGGGATATCGAGTCAATGCGGATTACAAGCATTGAAGCGATAACTAGCAATCGGATTATCGAATTGGCTGCTATGTGCGCCTGTGAGGCTCTCAGTGAGACCGCTAAGCGTCTGCCTCAAGCGCTCTTGGATAGTCAGCCGCAGGTTGACTGGCAGAATCTTAAGAGCCTAAGCGATTTTTTGATTCATCATTACAAAGTCTCCTCTCTAACGCTCTGGAATGCCGTTCAGGACTTACCGAACCTGAAAGCCGCTGTCTTGGCGATGCTTCAGAGCCTTGAGAGCACTGATCGCCCTGAGGGGGCATGACTACTCGGCGCCTGCGCCTGAAGCTGAGCGGAGTCGTTCAGGGCGTCGGCTTTCGACCGTTTGTCTATCGCCTTGCGTGCGATTTGGCGCTAGGCGGCTGGATCGTCAATGCGCCGCATGGCGTCATCATAGAGATTGAGGGCGACTCTGAGCGCCTTGAGGCGTTCCTCAGGCGCTTGCCGCGTGAAAAGCCCGCTCACGCGCTGATCACTGCCCTTGAACAGACTGAGATTCCGCCTTGTGGCGAGCGCGCCTTTGAAATTCGCCACAGTCAGGCAGAAGGTGAGCGCACAGCGCTGATTCTGCCCGATCTTGCCACTTGTCCTGACTGTTTGCGCGAGCTGTTCGATCCACAGGATCGGCGCTACCGCTATCCGTTCATCAATTGCACGTACTGCGGTCCGCGCTATAGCGTGATCCTCAGCCTGCCCTATGATCGTCCCAACACGACCATGCGCACCTTCGCGCTGTGTGAGGCGTGTCGGCATGAATATGAGAATCCGCTGGATCGGCGCTTTCACGCGCAACCGACGGCGTGTCCGCGCTGCGGACCGAGCCTTGCGGCGTGGTCAGGGCGCGGCGAGGTGCTGGCGGAGCGCGAGGATGCGCTGCTTTGGGCGGAAAAAGCGCTGCGAGATGGTCAGATTGTGGCGCTGAAGGGCTTGGGCGGCTTTCAGCTGCTCTGCGATGCGCGCAACGCCGAGTCAGTGCAGACGTTGCGCCTGCGCAAGCGCCGTCCTGATAAGCCGTTCGCCGTCATGTTGCCCGATCTGGAGACGGCGCGCCGTCTGTGTCATGTAGACGAGCAGGAGGCGGCGCTGTTGACTTCTGCAGCGGCGCCGATTGTGCTGCTCAGGCTGCGCTCAGCGGAATTGGCTGAGGAGATCGCGCCGCATAACCCGTATTTGGGCGTGATGTTGCCCTACACGCCGCTACATCATTTGCTGATGCGCGATCTTGGCTTTCCCATTGTGGCAACTAGCGGCAACTTGAGTGGTGAGCCGATCTGCACGGATGAGCGCGAGGCATTGGCGCGGCTTGGCGGCATTGCCGACCTGTTCCTTGTGCATGATCGCCCCATTGCGCGGGCAGTGGACGATTCAGTGGTCTGTGTAGCGCTTGATAAGCCGCTAATCTTGCGCCGTGCGCGTGGCTATGCGCCATTGCCTGTGCCAGTGCCGCAGGGCGCGCCGCTACCGCCTTTGATCGCAGTCGGCGCACATCAGAAGAATACGATTTGTGTCGCAGAGGGCGGGCGCGCCATTTTGAGCCAGCACATCGGCGATTTGGAGAATATCGAGAGCGAACGCGCTTTCAAACAGACCTTGCAAGATTTGGCGCAGATGTACGCTGTGAGACCGCGCCTGATCGTCTGTGACGCGCACCCCGACTATCTCAGTACGCAGCACGCTGAGGAACTTGCCGCTGAGCGCGCCCTGCCTCTCTTGCGAGTCCAGCACCATTACGCGCACGCGCTCGCTTGCATGGCGGAAAACGAGATCGCGCCGTCTTTCCTCGCCGTAACGTGGGACGGCACGGGCTACGGGACAGACGGGACAGTCTGGGGCGGCGAATTTTTGGAAGTGACAGCGGAAAGTTTTGTGAGAGTTGCCACATGGCGCGCCTTTCCGCTGATCGGCGGCGAGGCGGCGGCGCGTGAGCCGCGTCGGAGCGCACTGGGCGCGCTCTGGGCGATGTACGGCGGCAAATTGCCTGCGTCGCTCTACGATTTGCCGTCGCTGCGCGCCTTCGCGCCCTCAGAGTTGCGCTTATCGCTCCGGGCGCTTGAGCGCGGCGTGAATGCGCCGCTCACCAGCAGCGTCGGCAGGCTCTTTGATGTGGTCGCCAGCCTGCTGGACCTGAATCAGCGCATGAGCTTTGAGGGTCAGGCTGCTATGCGCCTTGAGTTTGCTGCCTTAGCCGCCGCGCAAAATACTGATGAATCTTACCCTTTTGAAGTGACAACCATCACTACTGCAAACGGGCAGGCGGTGCGAATCATTGACTATGCACAGGTTCTTGAGGCAATCATGAGCGATCTGCGGCGCGGCGTCTCAGTAATGGGCATAGCACGGCGTTTTCATCAGACGCTGTGCCAGGTCATCCTTGCGCAGGCGCGGACTGCGGGTCTGGAGCGCGTGGCGCTGTGCGGTGGTTGCTTTCAGAACCGTCTTTTGTTGGCAAACGCGGTCGCTGTGCTGCGGGAAGCGGGCTTTACGCCGTTTTGGGCGGCACCTGTGCCGCCCAATGACGGCGGCATTTCTTACGGGCAGGCGATCGCGGCGCGCCGCTGGCTCAATTTTCAAGATGAGGAGAGACGCTGAATGTGCCTAGCAGTGCCGGGACAACTGATCAGCATTAACGACGCCGATCCGCTATTTCGCACGGGCAAAGTGAACTTTGGCGGCATCATCAAAGAGGTCAACCTGGCTTACGTGCCTGAGGCAAAGATCGGCGATTACGTGATCGTCCACGTCGGCTTTGCGCTCAGCGTGGTAGACCCCGATGAGGCGGCGCGTGTCTTCGAATACTTGGCGGACATGGACGAGTTAGGAGAACTTGAGGAATGACTGAATACATAACGCTTGACGGCAACGAGGCAGTTGCCAAGATTGCCTATAAGCTGAGCGAGGTGATCGCTATCTATCCGATCACGCCTTCTTCGCCAATGGGAGAGTGGGCGGACGAATGGGCGAGCCTTGAAGAGCCGAATCTGTGGGGCGTAGTGCCACAAGTAGTCGAGATGCAGAGCGAGGGCGGCGCTGCCGGCGCGATTCACGGCGCATTGCAGGCGGGCGCGCTCGCTACGACGTTCACTGCCTCGCAGGGCTTGCTCTTGATGATCCCGAATATGTATAAGATCGCCGGGGAACTCACGCCGACGGTCTTTCACATTGCGGCGCGCTCCATTGCAGCGCAAGCGCTCAGCATCTTCGGCGACCATCAAGACGCCATGGCTGTGCGCCAGACCGGCTGGGCGATGCTCTCATCCAACTCGGTGCAGGAGGCGCACGATCTGGCGCTGATCGCGCACGCTGCTACGCTCAAGGCGCGCATTCCGTTCCTGCATTTCTTCGATGGCTTCCGCACTTCGCACGAAGTCCAGAAAATTGCGCTGATCGAGGATGATGTGCTGCGCGCCATGATCAGTGAAGAGCTGATCGCGGCGCATCGGGCGCGGGCGCTCTCACCTGATCATCCTGTGCTGCGCGGCACGGCGCAAAACCCGGATACGTACTTTCAAGGACGCGAGACGGTCAATCCATTCTACGCCGCTTGCCCGCAGATCGTCCAAGAGACTATGGATCAGTTTGCGGCGCTCACGGGCAGGCAATACAAGCTCTATGAGTACTACGGCGCGCCCGATGCTGATCGCGTAATCGTCATCATGGGCAGCGGCGCTGAGACCGTCCATGAGACCATTGACTATCTGAATGCGCGAGGCGAGAAATTGGGCGTGCTGAAGGTGCGGCTGTTCCGTCCGTTTGCAGCTGAGCTGTTCACAGCGGCACTGCCCAGAACTGTGCGCGCCATTGCCGTGCTGGATCGCACCAAAGAGCCGGGATCGGCGGGTGAGCCGCTCTACCTTGACGTGGTCAATGCGCTCTACGAGACGTGGGAAGGCAGTTTGCCGCGAGTCGTTGGCGGGCGCTACGGACTCTCCAGCAAGGAATTCACGCCTGCAATGGTCAAGGCGGTCTATGAGAATTTGGCTCAGGCAAAGCCGAAGAATCACTTCACAGTCGGCATTGTTGATGACGTGAGCCACACCAGCCTCGATTTTGACCCCGAATTCTCAGTTGAGCCTGAGACAACTGTCCGTGCGCTCTTCTACGGACTCGGCGCAGACGGCACAGTTGGCGCCAATAAGAATTCGATCAAGATCATCGGCGAGAATACCGATAACTACGCGCAAGGCTACTTCGTCTACGACTCGAAGAAATCCGGCAGCATGACGATCTCGCACCTGCGCTTCGGCAAGACGCCGATTCGCAGCACCTACTTGATCACAAAGGCGAATTTTGTCGCTTGCCATCAGCCGAACTTCCTAGAGCGCTACGACATCCTCCGCGATGCCGTTGAAGGCGGCACATTCCTGCTCAACACGCCCTACGGACCGAACGAAGTCTGGGATCGGCTGCCGCGCCGCGTCCAAGAGCATATTATCGCCAAGCGCCTGAAGTTCTACGTGATTGACGCCTACAAGGTCGCGGCTGAAAACGGCATGAAAGGGCGCATCAACACTGTGATGCAGGTCTGTTTCTTCGCCATTGCAGGCGTCTTGCCGCGCGATGAGGCAATTGCGCAGATCAAGTACGCCATTGAAAAGACCTATGGCAAGAAAGGCGAAGAGATCGTCCAGATGAACTTGCGCGCCGTAGATGGCACGCTAGAGCGTCTGTATGAGGTGCGCGTGCCAGAGCGCGTGACAAGCAACCTTGAGCTATTGCCGCCACTCGTGGGCAATCCGCCTGAATTTGTGCGCAACGTGCTGGGCGAGATGACGGCGCGGCGCGGCGATCTCTTGCCTGTCAGCGTCTTCCCTGCAGATGGCACCTATCCCACTGGCACCACCAAGTACGAGAAGCGCAACTTGGCGCTGGAAATCCCCGTCTGGGAGCCGGATATCTGCATTCAGTGCGGCAAGTGCGCAATGGTCTGTCCACATGCGGTCATCCGTATCAAGGCGTATCAGCCTGAACTGCTGGCAGAGGCGCCGCCCACCTTCAAAGCGACCGACGCCAAAGATACCGATTGGCGCGGCATGAAGTACACTATTCAGGTCTCGCCTGAGGACTGCACGGGCTGCGGCATTTGTGTAGATGTCTGCCCTGCTAAGAGCAAGAGCGCGGCGAATCTGCGCGCCATCAACATGCGTCCGCAGCCGCCGCTGCGCGAGAGCGAGCGCACCAATTGGGAATTCTTCCTCAGCCTGCCTGAAGTAGACCGGCGCCTGATCAAGCCGACCAGCATCCGCCAACAGCAAGCGCAAGAGCCGCTCTTTGAGTTCAGCGGCGCCTGCAGCGGCTGCGGCGAGACGCCCTACATCAAGCTGGCAACGCAACTCTTCGGCGATCGCATGATCGTGGCGAACGCCACAGGCTGCTCATCCATCTACGGCGGCAACATGCCGACCACACCTTGGACGGTCAATGCGCAAGGCTACGGTCCGGCTTGGTCGAACTCGCTGTTCGAGGATAACGCCGAATTCGGATTTGGCATCCGCGTGGCGATCGATCAGCACGCCGCCTATGCGCGCTACCTGCTCAGTCAGCTCTCCGCTGAGCTAGGCGATCTAGCAAAAGACATCTTGGAAGCCGATCAGCGCGATGAAGCGGGCATTTACGCGCAGCGCGAGCGCGTCAAGGCGCTCAAGGCGCGCCTGCAGACGCTAGATCGTCCAGAGGCACAACGGCTCTTGGCTGTGGCGGACTACTTGGTCAAAAAGACGGTCTGGCTGATCGGCGGCGACGGCTGGGCATACGATATCGGCTTTGGCGGCTTGGATCATGTGCTATCGAGCGGGCGCAACGTCAAGGTGCTAGTGCTGGATACCGAAGTTTACAGCAACACAGGCGGACAAGCCTCAAAGGCGACGCCGCGCGGCGCTGTGGCAAAATTTGCCGCAGGTGGCAAGCCCGTAGCCAAGAAAGACCTCGGCATGATCGCCATGAGCTACGGCAATATCTATGTAGCACGTGTAGCAATGGGCGGGCGCGACGAACAGACCCTCCGCGCCTTCATTGAGGCTGAGGCATATGAGGGTCCGGCGCTGATCATCGCTTACTCGCACTGCATCGCACACGGCATCAACATGATGACGGCAATGCGCAACCAGAAAGCTGCAGTTGAGTCCGGGCAGTGGCTGCTCTATCGCTACAATCCTGATCGTGCTGCACACGGCGAGAATCCGCTGCAACTGGACTCGCGGGCGCCCAAACTGCCCGTCAAGACCTACCTGCAGATGGAGAATCGCTTCAAGATGCTGGAGCTGAGCAAGCCAGAGGTGGCGCGGCCGCTCTTTGAAGAGGCGCAGCGCGATGTCAATACGCGCTATGCGCTCTACGAGTACTTGGCAAGCCGTCCCGTCTCAGTTGGCAACGGATCGCACTAGTTTGAGCATCGTAGGGAATCAGAGGGGCGAGAGAAATCTCGCCCATTAACCATCAGAAGGAAGAGTCCTATGAACCTTGAGAGCCTGTACATGGGCTTGCGGCTGAAATCGCCCTTGATCGCCTCAGCCTCGCCCCTCTCCGATAAACTCGATAACATCAAGCGCATGGAAGATGCCGGGGCTGGCGCTGTGGTGCTGTACTCGCTTTTTGAAGAGCAGATTCGGCGCGAGCGCGAGGCATTGCACTACTATCTGCTGCACGGCACCGAGAGCTACGCCGAGGCGCTCACCTATTTCCCTGAACCAGTCACCTATCACGCTAGTCCTGATCAGTACCTTGAGTTGATCCGCAAGGCGCGTGAGACAGTAGATATCCCGATCATCGCCAGCCTGAACGGCACGACTTTAGGCGGCTGGACGCGCTTTGCGCAAAACATGGCGCAAGCAGGCGCGCACGCTCTAGAGTTGAACGTTTACTACATCCCGACCGATCCGTATCTGAGCGGCAACGCTGTTGAACAGACCTACCTAGACATCTTAGCCGCCGTCAAGAGTGTGGTCAGTGTACCTGTTGCCATGAAGCTGAGTCCGTATTTCAGCAACATGGCGTACATGGCGCGCCGTCTGGATGAAGTGGGCGCCAATGCGCTGGTGCTGTTCAACCGCTTCTATCAGCCTGATATCAACATCGAAACGCTCGAAGTGACGCCGAACGTGGTGTTAAGCTCCTCAGCCGATCTGCGCCTGCCCTTGACTTGGATCGGCATTCTCTACGGGCGCGTGCAGGCGAGTTTGGCGCTCACGAGCGGCGTTCACACAGGTGAAGACGCTGTCAAGGCGATCTTGGCGGGCGCCAGCGCTGTCTGCATGACCTCAGCGCTCCTGCGCAACGGCATTGATCATATCCGCACGGTTGAGAGCGGCTTGCGTGCTTGGATGACTCAGCATGAGTATGAGTCCGTGCAGCAGATGCGCGGCGCGGTCAGCCAGATGCACGCCGAAGACCCCTCTGCCTTTGAGCGCGTCCAGTACATGCGGGCGCTCTCCGAATACAAGCCGACCGTCTAGCCACCTCTGAGACGCCGCGCCCTTGTGCGGCGTCTCGCCTGTTTTGCCAAACGCGCTATACTCAATCCACACACACAAGCCTTGACACAGCACAGGTAAAATGCTATCGTAGCTTGCCTGAGCTGTGTAAAGTTACATCAAGTGTGCTATCAGTCAGACTTGCGTTCGTCTATACTTAGGCGATACGCACCTGACAAGTTAGTTCGTCGCTGCGAGCGCTGAAAGGCGGCACATTCTTGTACAGGCTTTTCTAGCGCTCAGTAAGCCGCAAGCCCGACTCTATCCGCACTGAAGACGATCTAACACGCATAGGTGAGGAATATTCAGAATATAAGCGTATAACAATAGCGGCTAAAATGATTCAGCGTATTGCTGCCAACACTTCAGAATAGGTGATGCTACCTTATGAGCGAGAGTCCTGCGTCATTGCCAGAGCGTATCCCATACCACGTAGCTATCATCATGGATGGCAATGGACGCTGGGCAAAGGCGCGAGGCTTGCCGCGCCATGCGGGTCATCGGGCGGGCGTGGAGAATCTGCGCCGAATCTTGCGCGCTTGCGCCGAGTTTGGCATTCGCGTCCTGACCGTTTACGCCTTCTCCACTGAAAATTGGGGCAGACCTGCTGAAGAGGTGCGCGGCTTGCTCAACATCCTGCGCACAGTCATAGACCGCGAGTTTGAGACGCTAAATGCCAATGGCGTTCAGCTGCGGCACATCGGCAACCTCGAGGGACTCTCGCCTGATTTGCAGCAAAAAGTGCGTGACGCGATTGATAAAACGCGCAATAACGATCAGCTGACGTTGAATCTCGCCTTTAACTATGGCGGGCGCGATGAGATCATCCGCGCTATGCGCCGAATCGTGCGCGACGGCATTCCGCCTGAGCAAATTGATGAGACGCTCTTCAATTTCTACCTCGATACCGCCGGGGTGCCTGATCCTGACCTGATTATCCGCACGGGCGGCGAGATGCGCATCAGCAACTTCCTCGTCTGGCAGAGCGTCTACGCCGAATACTACACGACGCCGAAATACTGGCCCGATTTCGATAAAGAGGAACTGCTGCAAGCCATTCTGCATTACAATCGCCGTGAGCGGCGCTTTGGACTGGTGGTGACGCCCTAAACGCGCAGCCATGCTCCGCACACGGCTTCTGAGCGCCGCTGTTTTCATCCCGATTGCCGTCGGCTTCATGTGGATCGGCGGCACGCCCTACGCAGTTGTCTTGATGACGGCGCTTGCTGCTTGCGGCTGGGAGTTCGCACGTTTGCCTCTGCGCGCTGAGCTGCGCTTGAATGCTTTCCTGATCATCGGCGGAATTTTGGCTCTCATAAGCCTGCAGGCATTCCAACTGCACGGGCTGCTCTTGCCGTTGCTCAGTCTGCTCTTGTTGGGCAACCTGACCGTGATGATCGTGCGCTATGGCGCTGAGGAAAATGCAGCGCTGCGCTTTGGACTGAACGTGGCAGCCGCGCTCTACATCGGTGGGCTTGGGATGCACTTGCTCGCGCTGCGTCAACTTGAATACGGTCACTATTGGCTCATTTTGACCGTTGTCAGCACGGGCATGGGCGATGTCGGCGCTTATTTCGTGGGCAGTTGGCTTGGCAAGCACAAATTGGCGCCGCGCCTCTCGCCCAACAAGACGTGGGAAGGCTACTTCGGCGGAATTGCCCTTGCCGTGCTGAGCGGCGCTTTGCTCAGCCTGCTGTTTGCACCTGTGGTACGCCCAATTGATGGCGTAATCATCGGCATGTTGGTCGGGGCGCTCGCGCCACTGGGCGATTTAGGCATGTCCGCCTTCAAACGTAGTGCCGCTGTCAAGGATTTCAGCGGCATCGTGCCGGGGCACGGCGGCGCGCTCGATCGCTTTGATACACTGCTGATCGGCGGCACACTGGGCTATTACTACATCCTCTGGTTCGTGCTTGGCACATTTTAGTTGAAAGAACGTGCAGTGAATTTATAAGGGATGATGAAATTTGCGTTAAGGGTCGGCAAACTACATAAATAGCCATTGTTTTGCCGCGTATGAAGTGCTATGATGCATACAGTGTGCGAACCTTCGACGTATGTTGAGTTGAGCGGATAACCTGCCATGCCGCCGCGTCCAGTTTTGGAGCGCAGCCTGATTGACCTGAGCGATAACGTGCTGCGGCTTGCCAGCATGGTGGATCAGGCGTTGGCATTGGCAATGCGCGCCCTTGTGGAGCGTAACGCAGCGCTTGCCGCGCAAGTGAGCGCGAACGATCAGCAGCTGAATCGGTTGCGCTACGCCATTGAGGAAGAGTGCTACCGTCTCTTGGCGATGCAGCATCCCAATGCCACAGATTTGCGGCATTTGGTCGGCACAGTGAGCGTCGCCACCAATTTAGAGCGCATTGGCGATCATGCGGCGGGCGTGGCGCGCCTCGCCCTGCGGATGATTGACGCGCCGCCGCCGCGCCCATTGGTAGATATCCCACAAATGGCGGTCATCGGGCGCGAGATGGTGCGCGGCGCCGTGCAAGCCTTCATGACTCACAACGTCGCCCTAGCGGAGGCGATCATCCTGCGCGATCAAGAGATCGGGCAGCTGCAGAAGCGCACGTTCCGCGAGATGATCGATCTGATGACCGAACTGCCCTATTTGGTTGAGCGCGCTACCTTCCTGCTATGGATATCGCACAACCTAGAGCGCGTGGGCGACCGTGCCACCAATATCTGTGAGCGCGCCATTTACGTCGTCACGGGCGAGATGCGCGAACACTCCGAGCGCTAAAGACCCAATTTCTGCAAGGCGGCACGCGCCAAGCGATGATTCGGGTTGATCTCCAGCGCTTTCTGGTAGGCATCGCGCTGCCGGAAGGGGTCTGTGTGCAGCACTCCGACCAGATACCACACATCGGCGTCTTGCGGATACTGCGAGACCAGCTGCTTGACAAGCGCAGCCGCCTCTTGGCGCTTGCCCTCTTTCACAAATTGAGCGGCGCGCCTGACTTCCTCAACAGGCGCCGTCGCTCCCACAAAAACATCCTCTAGGGCGCTCTGTCCTGCGGGAGCGCGTGGTATGGTTGGGCTAGGCACAGCGGGCGCGGCAGCAGCCTGCGCCAAAATATGATCGCGCAAGGCACGCGCACGGTGCACCATCTCAAAGCGGTGGGCTGTGCCGCCCGTGCCAGTGATGATCAGCGTCTTATAGCCGAGCAGGCGTCCGAACAGGCTCTCAGCGATCTCACACGCCTCAAACTTGCTCAGCGAGATTTCGGTCACGCGCCGCAGCAGCCAGCCGCGCTTGCTGACAATGCGCAAGTTTGTCACGCTGATTTCATCGGTCAGCCAGCGGATGAAGCCGCCCAGCGTCTGCAGTGCGCTGAACAGGATGATCACAATGCCGAAAAATACGATGTACGAGTCTATTTGAGGCAGGTCAGCTGCAAACCGCCTGCTCAGCTCCACTATGAATGGCACAGCCGGCTGAAAAATGGCAAGAAGCAGGCTCGTTATCAGCAAGGAAGGCAGCCATACCCACCAATGCGTGCCTGTTTTATAGATGACGCGCTCGCCTGCGATCAAATTCCGCTCAATATAGCCCATAAGCCTGCCTACCTGTGTGCTTTCCGATTAGAGCATAGCGCAAAAATGGCTACTCCCATAGGCGCAACTTGTATGATACAATCAATAAGCATGGCAACAGGAGAAAGAATTCTGGAAACTATCGAAATTGCCCGTTTAATCGTTGACTTGATCGCAGACCGCAAAGGCGAAAATATTGTCTTGCTCGATCTGCGCAAAGTGAGCATCATCACGGACTTTTTCGTGATCGCCAGCGCCAATAGCGACCGTCAGCTGAACGCCATTGCTGAGCATGTGCGCGACGAACTCAAGCATAATCAGCAGACCGCGCCCTTGCGCGTTGAAGGGCGCGGCGAAAGCGGCTGGATTCTAATGGACTACGGCGATGTGATCGTCCACCTGTTTTCGCCCAGCGCACGCGCCTACTATGACCTTGAGGGATTGTGGCGCGAAGGCAACGTGCTGCTGCGAATGCAGTGAGCCTATTCAAAAATCCAGCGATCAGTGTGACGTTCCCACGTCACCAGCTCTTCGGGCTTGAACCAGAGCGCGATCTCAGCGGCGCCATTCTCAACGCTATCGGAGCCATGCACAAGGTTGCGCCCGATCTCTAGGGCAAAGTCGCCGCGAATGCTGCCTGCGGTCGCCTCGCTGGGGCGCGTCGCGCCGATGGTGTTGCGCGCATTCTGCACAGCGTTCGTGCCTTCAAGCGCCATCACCACCACTGGACTAGAAGTGATGTAATCCACCAAGCCGCCGAAGAACGGTTTCTCACGGTGAACGGCGTAGTGCTGCTCTGCCAACTCGCGGCTGACCTGCATAAACTTCATGCCGACAATGCGCAAGCCGCGCTGCTCAAAGCGGCGGATGATCTCGCCAACAAGACCGCGCTGCACGCCGTCGGGCTTGATGATGATCAAGGTGCGTTCCACTGGGGCTACGTCCTCATCTGCTATGCTGAAAAAACCTTGCAAATTATAGCGCGCTATGAATTTCGCGCCTAGCCTTGCCCATGTGCCCGCCATTCGGTAAAAACAGCGTCAATTGTTTCTGAGAGAGATATCTGTGAGCATGACCGCGCCTCTTGCCTTGCGCCGTGCGCTGTTTCTCAGCCTGATCGCCCTGCTGATCGTCCCGCAGTTGCCCGCTCACGCCCAAGCCGACCTCGACTGCGGCGTGGTGGATCGCTTTGACTATCCCATTGACGGAATCAGCCTTGTGCATGACGATTTCGGCTTATTCCGCGCAGACTTCAACGGCTATCACAGCGGCATTGACCTCGCCTTTGAGCGCGAAGGCGAGCCTGTGCGCGCCGCCGCACGTGGCAGGGTCACCTTCAGCGATCCCGAAGGCTGGGATACCGAGAAAGGCGTGGTGATCATCGAACACACCATGCCTGATCGCAGCGTGGTTTTCTCGCTCTATGGACACATGGAATCGCGTGAGCCGTACATCTTCCCGCGAGTTGGGCAGTGCGTGCTGCGCGGCGATATCATCGGCGTGATCGGCGAGCCGCGCAACAGCGCGCCACACCTGCACTACGAAATTCGGCGGATGCGCGCCAGCACGGGCGGACCGGGCTACTGGAATACCGATCCGCTAGAGGGCGGCTGGCTGCATCCGATTGAGTTCACTGAGCAATGGCGGCTGCGCCTGCAGCCCGCTTTCCGCGCCATTGTGACCGCCACCAGTCTGCCTGCGGCGCCGCCGCTGTGGTTGAGCGACGGGAACGCCGTCTATGCCACGCGCTTTCAGCTTGAGGCGCGCCCGCCTGCCACCAACAGCTTTGCGCCGTTCATGCCCAGCTGGACGCTGCGCGTGGAGGGTCTGAGCGGCATAGCGCCCCTGCCCGACGGGCGCATTTTCGGCGCGACGGCGAACGGGCAGGTCTTCATTGTGGGGAATGGGCGCTTTGTGGGCGCGTGGCGCGCTGATCGCGTCTTGCGCACGCCTCCGTTGCGCGTAGGCGAGGCAATTATATTCCTAGACTCAGAAAACCGCGCCGTATCGTACGACGTTGATGGGCGCGTCCGCTGGCAGAGCGAGGCGCTCGGTCGGCGCGTGGAGCGCTACGCCGTGAGCGGCGATCTGCTGGCTGCAGCCGTTGAAAATGACGGCAACTATGAGCTGTTGGTCTTGAATAGCGAGGGGCGCCTGCTCTACGCGGCGCGTGCGCCCTCGCCCATTGCGCCAATCGCCGTGCAAGGTGGCGGATTCCTGATCGCAGTCGGCTCACAGGTCAGCCTGCTCAGCCCGGATGCCGTCTTGACGCCGCTCTTGGATACGGGCATCGCGCTCGGACGTGCGGCACAGGTCGCGGCGGATAGTCTGGGCAATTTGTATGTCTATCCGGGCTACGGCAGCGAGGTGTATGCCTATGCTGCAGGCGGCGGACTGCGCTGGACGATTCGCCTGCCCTCGCTGCCGACTCAGCCGCCCTTGCTGGCAGTCGGCGATGGCTGTCTGCTCTATGTGCTGACCGCCGATGGCGCTCTGCTCGCCTACCGTGCCACTGATGGCGCCTTGCGCGGCATTGCCTCGCTCTATGCCGGGGGCAGGCAACATCGCCCTGAGGCACGTCTGCTGAACGTCTTGCCGAATGAATTGGTGCAGTTTTCGGCGGGCTATCTCTCAACGGCGCTGATAGATGGCTTGCAATTGGCAGAGATGGGAGAGTGTAGTTTACCCCTATCCCCTGTCCTTTCCCCGCAAAGCAGGGAAAGGGAGACTGGGAATGCGCCATAAAAGCAGGGAAAGGGAGTTCAGAGGTGCGCCACGGGGCGCTGTGTGCTCAGTGCGCGGCAACTTTGCCTTGACAAGCCGCCGCGCCTGCATAAAATTAGGGACACATGGCGACGTAGCTCAGCGGTAGAGCAGGGGACTCATAAGCCCTTGGTCGCAGGTTCGAATCCCGCCGTCGCCACAGCCAATTCATTCGCTGCTGGGCGCGCACCGACAGCCGTTTTGCTGAAGGGCGCGCTCGACCATCTCACGGATGTGCTGCTTCTTCGCACCTAGCGCCTTGGCGCGGCACAGATGCTGGCACGCTTCCGTGCGCCGATTGGTGGGCAGCAGC
>PGTK01000006.1 GCA_002794705.1 Candidatus Thermofonsia Clade 1 bacterium | reverse complement strand
GTGCGTGGTTCGCCCAGCATAACGCGCTTGAAGAGGACTTTGAGCAGTTCTTGCGCACGCGGCACAGCGATGGATTTGCACCTGCACCTGAGCGCGGCAGGCTGCTGCGTTTGAAAGGGAATGTGCTACAGCTGTACAACGCCGAGACGGACGAAATCCTAGCGTCCTTCCACGCGGAGAGCGAAATCAAAGGTGCGACCTTCCTGCAAAATGGCGAGGTGGTCGCGCTGTGGTGCAAAAATGGGCAGGTCATCTTTCTGCGCGTGCTGGTCTAGGCGCTTGCGCACAGCTGCTGGCAGAGATTGACCTGAAATTAGAACAGGCGTATAATTGCGGCAAAATTGCTGAGAAAAGGAGCGCAATGGGCAAGCGCAAGCAAGGCGGCACGCCAACTACGGACCTGATCTTCTCTGCCTATCAGGGCACCAACGCTGAGATTTTCCCGAAAATCCTTGCGCTGCACGTGCCTGCAGGCGCCACAGTCGCAGACGTGACCTACGGCAAAGGCGTCTTTTGGCGAGATGTGCCCAAAGATCGGTACACTTTGCTGCCGACGGACATCCAATCAGGCGTGGATTGTCGCCACCTGCCCTATGCAGCCAACAGCATAGATTGTGTGGTGTTGGATCCGCCGTATATGGAAGGCTTGCTGCGCAACAACGCCGATCATCGGGCGGGCAACGGCACCTACAGGAGCTTCAGACGCGCCTATCAGCCTGAGGAAGAGGCGTCTGAGCCATGCAGCCCGAAGTGGCACGCCGCCGTGATCGCGCTCTACATAGAAGCAGGGCGCGAGGCTTTCAGAGTGCTGCGCGAGAATGGCGTGCTGATCGTGAAGTGTCAGGATGAGGTCAGCGCCAACAGGCAATGGCTCACGCACGTTGAGATCACACAGGAATTCGCCAAGCTGGGCTTTTACGCCAAAGATTTATTCGTCCTAGTGCGCACGAACAAGCCATCAGTGAGCCGCCTGAAGAAACAGAATCACGCTCGCAAGAATCACTCATACTTCCTAGTCTTCGTCAAGCCGAAGCAAGCTAAGCCTCGCGCTCGGCGATCAGCGAGTCCAGCAAGCCAAAAAGATCGCGGCTATACGGCGGTTCAACTTGCTCTGATACCTTGACCGCAGTAGCCAGAAGAAATTGTCTCTGCGTCTCAGTGTACTTCTTGCTCTGCATCACGGGCAAGTCGCTGTTTCTGATGAAAGCAAATTCTCAGCGTTGCCTGAATTGAAACAAATTAATCGCTAGCACGTCAAATTCGCCGCGTAGCAGGCATGTCGTTTCTAGTGCGCTTCCATCAGGCAAATCGGACAGTGCGCTTGTCACTAGCGTCCACTTGCACTGTGCCAAATAAGCGATCGCCGCTAAGGTAGATAGAGTTTTTCTGCAGAGACTTCACCTCAAGAATAAACGTATGTCCGCGATATTGGACAATCAGGTTGCCTTTGACGCTTCTATCGTGATCGTCGGGCTTGTGAATGCTTTGAACATCAGGATGCGACTTGATCAGGTGACGCAGCTTGTACTCGCTGATATAACCGATTAAAAAGCCTCTCAGACTTGGATTTTCGTCAATGATTTCGGTCAGCTCTTCAGGCGATATCTGCCAGAGTTGTAAGATGTTTGGCACTCTTGCAATATTCCACTGTTTTCTGAGACTTGAATTGAATCAATCTAGCTCAGATCGCGCAAGATCGTCTACAATAGCGCGCCAAGACCGACTCGTTACACGCGCTCTCAGGAGACCTGCATGTCATCACAAGTCATTACGCCGCGCAGTGAAGACTACTCGCGCTGGTATACCGACGTGGTGCAGCGCACCGACCTTGCCGACTACGCGCCCGTGCGCGGCTGCATGATCATCAAGCCGTACGGCTACGCCTTGTGGGAGAATATCCAGCACGCGCTCGATACGCGCTTCAAGGCGACCGGTCATCAGAATGCCTACTTCCCGCTCTTCATCCCGGAGAGCTTTCTGACCAAAGAAAAGGAGCATGTGGAAGGCTTCAGCCCCGAGCTGGCAGTGGTGACCATCGGCGGCGGCGAAGAGCTGCAAGAGCGCCTTGTGGTGCGCCCCACGTCCGAGACGATCATCGGCTACAGCATGGCGAAATGGATTCAAAGCTACCGCGACTTGCCGCTCTTGCTCAATCAGTGGGCGAACGTGGTGCGCTGGGAGATGCGCACGCGCCTGTTCCTGCGCACAATGGAATTCCTGTGGCAGGAAGGGCATACCGCGCACGCCACGCACGATGAAGCTGAGGAAGAGACACTGCGCATGTTGGATGTCTACTACGATGTCTATTTGAACGAGGCAGCCATTCCGGGCATCAAAGGGCGCAAGAGCAATCAAGAGAAATTCGCCGGGGCGCTGCGCAGCTACAGCATCGAGGCGATGATGGGCGATAAGCGCGCTCTGCAGGCTTGCACGAGCCACAATCTCGGTCAGAACTTCGCCCGCGCCTTCGAGATTCAGTACACCGATGAGAATAATGAGCTGCAATACGTCTGGACGACGTCTTGGGGACTCTCCACGCGCATGATCGGCGCGGTGATCATGGTGCACGGCGACGATCAGGGTCTGCGCTTGCCGCCGCGCCTTGCGCCGATTCAAGTCGTGATCGTGCCGATTGGCAAGAATGAAGAGGAACGGGCGCCCGTGATGCAGACGGCTGAGTCGCTCTTGGCTGAGCTGAAGGCGAACGGCGTGCGCACCAAGCTGGATACGCGCTTTGAGCTCTCGCCGGGCTTCAAATATAACGATTGGGAAATGCGCGGCGTGCCTGTGCGCGTTGAGATCGGACCGAAAGATGTGCAGAATGGCACGATCGTTGTGGCGCGCCGCGACGTGGCGGGCAAGGCCGGCAAGCAAAGCGTGCCACGCGCAGGCGCTCTGGAGTTTCTCAAGGGACTGCTCGAAGATGTGCAGCGCGGGCTGCTGGAACAAGCCACTGCCTTCCGCGACGCGAACATCCACGAAATCGCGGATGATTACGGCGCGTTCTGCGAGATTCTGAAAGACGGCTGGGCGTACACTTGGTTCTGTGGCGGCGCAGCCTGCGAGGCGAAGATTAAAGAGGATAGTCAGGCATCTTCGCGCAACTTCCCGCTCGATCAAGAGCGCGGCAAGGGCAAGTGCATCGTCTGCGGCGCGGAATGCACGGAGCGTGCGCTCTTCGCCAAAGCCTACTGACCTACCTCACTTGCCGCCGCGCATAGCCAGTGCCGCCGCGCCGATCAAGCTGACATCTTCGCCCAGCTGCGGCGGCACGATCTGCAGCTGCCAATCGCCGTACTGATAGTACGATTCGTCCAGCACATTCGCCTTGATCGCCTCCCATGCAGGTGTGAGCAGCAGGTCGGCGGCGCCTTCTGCCACGCCGCCGCCGATGATGATGATCTCAGGGTTGAACAAATGCAGCAGACTGACAATGCCTAGCCCGATCAGCGTCCCAGCGCGCCGCAGCAGCTCTAGACCGAGCGAGTCGCCCTTGCGCGCCGCCTCGACCACGTGCCGCGTCTCAATGTGGCGTATATCGCCGCCTGCCAGCGCGAGAATCGCCGATTGGCGTCCGCCTACAATGGCGACTTGAGCTTGCCGCGCGATAGCGCCGCCTTGTGTCTCTTTTTCAAGCGTGGTGGCGCGCATCTGCCCACACTCATAGACCATCATCGCCATGTGACCGCCTTCGGCGCCAAAGCCGCGCCAGCCGACAATCGGGACGCCATCTACGATGATGCCCGCGCCGATGCCTGTGCTGATGGTCAAGTAGATGACGTGCTGAAAGCCTTTGCCCGCGCCGCGCTCGTATTCAGCCAGTGCAGCCAGATTCGCGTCGTTGCCCAAATAGACCGGCACTTGGAGCGCCTCTTCAAGGCGGCGCTTGAGCGGCACGTCGTGCCAGCCGGCGAGATTGGGCGGGCGCGTGATGACGCCCGTCTTCAGGTCAATCGGGCCGGGCGCCGAGACACCAACCGCTGCGATTTCCTCACCCTTGTCTGCCCAGACTGCCCGTGCTTGTCCCACGATCCGTCCGATAACTGCTTCGACGCCTTCCTCATCAAGCGTGAGGGTCTCTGTGCGCGCTAGACGCTCTAGATTCGCGTTGAATTTGCCCGCTCGAATGCGCGTGCCGCCTAAATCTATGCCGATGTGGACTTTTTCTGCCATGCAATAGACCGAACTTGCTTGAGTACCTCTTGCCCAGTGTCCACTGACCAGTATATCACGTCTGTCTCCAGAGGCGCAGACTGCCGCAGTCCCTGAAGATGCTACGGCAGCCTGCGCGCTCACTTGTGCGATGTCTAGCCTTTCACGGCGCCGGCGGTTGTGCCGCTGGCGATCTGATCTTGCAGGATCAGGTACACGATCAGGGTCGGCAACATGCCGATCACAGCGCCTGCCGCGAACAAGCCCCATTGATTGGCAAAGTTGCTGCTGACAAAGTTGACGTACAAGCCCACCATCAGCGTCCAGGTCTCTTTATCGCGCAGCAACACGCGCGCTAGGACAAATTCGTTGAAAATGCCGACGAAGGATAGCACGCCGATCACGATCAGAATTGGGCGCGCTGCTGGCAGAATAATGCGGAGATAGGTCTGCAGGATGGTCGCGCCGTCCACGAGCGCCGCCTCATCTAGCTCACGCGGGATTGAGTCGAAAAAGCCCTTCATCAGCCAGATGTTGGTGCCCATCGCGCCGCCGATGTAGACCAAGACCAAGCCGCCGTGCGTATTGAAGCCGATGAACGGCAAGTACACGCCCAGTTGCTGCAGCATCAGGAAAATCGAGACCATTGCCAGCAGGTTCGGGAAGACCTGCACCAAGAGCATGAACAGCAACAGGTTGCGGCGTCCCTTGAAATTGAAGCGCGAGAAAGCGTAGGCTGCCGGCGCCGTGATCGAGACAATGCCAATTGCCGTCACGGAGGCAACCAGAGTCGAGTTGAGCAGCCAGCGGAAGAACGGATAGCGATCCGGGTTGCCCAACAGGTCAGTGTAGTTCTTGAGGAGCAGCGCGGGGTCTGAGACGTTCGGGATCAGGCGCTGGCTCGCCATGCTTTGCAGCGGATTGAGCGAAGCGCTGACAATCCACAGCACGGGGAAGAGCGCAAAGACGATCAGGACGGTCAGAATGGCGTAGCGCACCAAATTTTGCAGTTGGCGGCGCTGTTTGAAGGTCAAGCCGCCTTCTGCCACACGCGGTGTCTGTAAGATAGGTTGCGAGATGCTAGACATTTCGAGAGACCTCCTCCCAGCGCCGTGTCAAGCCCATTTGCATGATCGTAACCGTGCCGACGATGATGAAAATGATGATCGAAATGGCGGAGGCAAAGCCGAAATCGGCGCCGCCTTGCCCCGAAAAGGCGATGCGATAGGTGTAGCTGATCAAAATATCCGTCTGCCCTGCTGGGATCGGCGAATCGGCGATCACGGGATTGCCGTCGTTAAAGGCAGCGATCAGCGTGTAGTTATTGAAGTTGAACGTAAATGAGCTGATCAGCAATGGACCGATAGAGACCAGCAAGAGCGGCATGGTGATGAAGCGGAACGCTTGGAAGCGACTTGCGCCGTCTACTTGGGCTGCCTCATACAGGTCAGCGGGAATGGCGGCAAGGGCGCCGCTGCACACCAGCATGAAATACGGGTAGCCCAGCCACAGATTGACGATCAAGATGGCGATGCGCGTCAAAGTGCCATCTGCGAAGACGTTCGGCAAGCCAGGGATGATCTGGCTGAAGACGCCGAACTGCGGCTGAAACATGCCGCGCCATGTCACAACTGAGATGAGCGCCGGAATGGCATACGGCACGATCAGGAGCGTGCGGAAGAAACGCCGCCCGAAGAATTTGCCCTGCATCAGCAGCGCCACCAATAGACCGAGCGCAAAGGTGCTTGCCACTGAGGAGAGCGCAAAAACGACTGTCCAAGTGAAGATGCTGAGCAGCGGTCCGCGCAAAGCAGGGCTATTGAAGAAACGGTCAAAGTTGGCAAAGCCGATGACCGTGCGATAGCCGACTCCAGCCGGGAAGCCCTCAATGCGCATCAAGAAATCGCGGGCTTGCGCCTCAGGATTTTGGGCGCGGGCTTCCTCAAGGGCGGCGCGATCTACAAAAAAGCCGATCTCATCATCCGCCGTGAAAACTCTGCCTGTCTGTCTATCGGTAATGCTATCCGTAGCGCGGTCATAGACAAAACGCTGCTCCAGCACCGCCACAAAATCGCGGGTGACGCTCAGACGGTAATCTTCGGGTCCGAACTGCTGATTGGCGGCAGCTGTCAGCAGGCGCGTGCGCTCAGCGCGTGTGGCACGCCGAAAGCCCTGAAAGGTCTCTGGGATATCGCCGCTGACGGTCTGTAGGGCACCCTGCCCGACCACAAAAAACGACGGTCCGTCGGGCGCCGTCAACCAGAGCGCGTATTCGCCCGCCTCGTTAATGAACGCCTCCCAGCGGTAGCGCGTACCCGTCTCTGGCACGAAGGTGCGGCGCTCCAGAAGCTGTACCACTTGCGTTTTGGTCAGCAAGTGACCGTCACCATAGTTCGTGAAGGCGACGTAGATCGTGTAGACAATCGGATAGATCACGCCGAGCGCCAAAAGCGCAAAAGCAGGCGACATCCAGCGCAGCGGCTTCAGCTCTGGGCGCAAATTGATGATGTTCACAAAGAGTGTGATCAAGCCAATGGCAATGGCAAGCTCCCAGACGCCATCGTTAATCAGCGAAAAAATCAGCCAGAAGGCGAAAGCGTCCACAATCATCAAGCCGAGATAGCGCAAGAGTAATGTCACGACGCCGGGAATAGCAGGTTGAACAGATGGCTGTTGCGTCAGCGTACCTGTGGTCATAAACGCGGTTGCGGCGGGAAAAATGCCGCTCTCCTTTCAGCCAATAAGAGTTGCTTGCGCTACAATCAAAGTTTTAGACTACGCATAAGGGCGGGACGACTCTCCCGCCCTTACTCCTACGCAATCATAAGCTGCGAGAGGTGCCTGTGTCCTAACGCAGCAGGTTGCGAATCTGCTCAGCGGCGGTCTTGAAGGCTTCCTCAGCGCCGACCTGCTGATTCGCCACTGCCTCAATGGCGTTGCCCCACGCCTGCCAGACCGAAGCCA
Source organism: Candidatus Thermofonsia Clade 1 bacterium (assembly GCA_002794705.1). The sequence goes on along the minus strand of PGTK01000006.1, from coordinate 107,842 downwards.
TCTCCGGGATTGCCGGCATTGCCAAGCCGTTCACGCCCGCCTCGCCGAAGGCGATCAGGTCGGGGTCTTCCAGCTTGTCAAGAGCGGGCAGGAAGGCGGAGGGACGGTCGAAGCCGAACAGCACCATCGGGATGCCCGTGCGCTCCACACCATCTTTGCCCACAGCGGTCACTTCGATATCCTCAGCGGCGATGAAGTCGAACAGGAAGGTCTTGGCGAGCTCCTTGTTCTTGCTGAAGGCGTTGACCATGAAGCCCTGCACGCCGAGGAACGGTCTGCCGCCGCCGGGGATCGGGGCGATCTTGTACGGCACGCCGCTCGGACGCAGACGGTCGCCCAATGCCCACGGACCCGTGATGATCATCGCCGCTTCCTTGTTGGTGAAGAGCGTATGCATCACGTCGTAGTCTACACCCGCAGGCTGCAGACCATCTTTGACCATGCCCTCGAACCACTTCAGCGCCGCAATGCTGCCCTCGCTATCAATGCCCAGATCGTTCGGATTGTAGCCGACGCCTTCCTCAAAGCCGAAGACGTAGCCGCCGAAGGCAGTCTGGATTGGGAAGAAGTGGTAGGGATCGCCGCTTTGACGCACAAAGCCGTATTTGACGACGCCCGACTTCATCAGCTCCTCAGAGAGCTTACGGACTTCCTCAAAGTTCTTTGGCACTTCGGTGACGATCTCAGGATTGTAGACGAAAGCGACGTTCTCAACGGCATAGGGCATGCCGTACAGCACACCCTCGTAGGTGAAGCCGTCTAGCGAGGCCTGCGTGAATTTCTCAGCCAACTCGCCGAGGTCTAGCGGCTCAAGCAGACCGTCTTTGGAGAGCTCGCCGATCCAGTCGTGCGCGCCCACGAAAATGTCCGGACCTTCACCTGCGGGCGAGGCGGTCTTGACTTGTGAGCGGATGTCGCCAAAGCCGAGCTGCTGCACCTTCACGTCTACGCCGAACTCTTCCTTGAACTTGGCGCCGAGCGCCTCAAGGATCGGAGCGCGGGTGTCGTCCGCCCAGATCAGCAGCGTAGCATCCTGCGCACGGACGTTCAGCACTCCGAGCGCGCCAAACATGACGGCAACGATCAAAAGAAAGGCAATGAATTTGTTACGCATAAGCGTTTCCTCTTGTGAATCCTGTAGCTTGTGAGTTGTCAGCTTTGCGCTTCAAGCGCATAGTCAACTATAGCGCACCTTGCAAAACTTGCAATACTTCAATAAAACTTGGACAAACGTCGCGTTTCTGCACATTTGTGAAATTCCTAACAAACGTTAGGAAGCCTCTTTAGGCGCAATGACCGTCGCCTCACCTTCTAGCACAACTGTCCCCTCTTGATTCGTGCAGACCGTGCGCAGCGTGGTGATGCGCTTATCCTCGCGGAAGGCGGTCACCTCCACTGTGGCGGTGATCGTGTCATCAAGGTAGACAGGCGCTTTGAAGTGCAGGGTCTGGCTTAGGTAGATCGTGCCAGTGCCGGGCAGATCGTTGCCCAGCACGGCGCTGATCAGGCTGGCAGTCAGCATGCCGTGCGCAATGCGCCTGCCAAAGCGCGTCGTTTTAGCGTATTCTTCATCCAGATGGATTGAGTTGGTATCGCCGCTGGCGGCTGCGAAAGCGCGGATATCGGCGTCAGTGATCGTCTTGGTGCGGCTGGCACGCGCACCGACCTCGACTTTGGGCATAGACGAGTCCTTCCTCAGTTCGTTTCAGTATTTTGCACAAATAGGGCGCGTAACTCGCGCTTGAGAATCTTGCCGGCGGCGGAGATGGGCAGCGAGTCCATGATTTCGACACTTTTCGGCACTTTATAGCGCGCCAGATGCTCGCTCATATGCGCGATCAGCTCTTCGGGCGTGGCAGTGGCGTTTGGTTTTAGCACCACGCAGGCTTTGCCCACCTCGCCCCACTTGGGATCAGGCACGCCAATCACGGCGCACTGATGCACGGCGGGATGTTTGTACAGCACCTGCTCGATCTCAGCCGGGTAGATATTTTCGCCGCCGCTGATGAACATATCCTTCTTGCGATCTACGATGTAGAAATAGCCTTCCTCATCGCAGCGTGCGAGATCGCCCGTGTGGAACCAGCCTTGCTCATCGAAGGCGGCTGCGCTTGCCTCAGGATTGTTGTAGTAGCCTGAGAGCGCTGATTGTCCCTTCAGGACTAGTTCGCCCACTTCGCCCACAGGCACAGGCTGATTGTTATCGTCCACAATGCGGGCATCTATGAAGAAATTCGGGCGCCCGATGCTGCCCGCTTTGCGAATCGCATCTTCGGGCGCTAGAGCGAAGACGCCCGGTCCGAACTCGGTCATGCCGAAACCTTGTTTGAAGCGCACGCCTTTCTCGCGCTGGAATTGCTCTACAAGCGTCACGGGGAGCGGCGCGCCGCCGCTGGTGCAGAAGCGCAGCTTGCTCAGATCGGCGCTTGCCCAATTCGGCGCTTGAGTCATCATTTGATACATGGTCGGCACGCCTGCAAAGACCGTGGCGCCATACTGTTGGATCAAGTCCAGCACTCGTGCCGCGTCGAATTGGCGCGTCAGCACAACTGTGCCGCCTAGGATCAGCAGCGGCGTCGTGTAGACCAACAGACCGCCTGTATGGAACATCGGAAAGACGTTCACAGTGATATCGCCGTGCCGCAAGTCATGGATGATGGTGTTGAGCGTGTTCCAAGCGATCATGCGATGGCTGATCTGTGCCGCTTTCGGCAAGCCTGTGGTGCCGCCTGTGAAAATCAGGCAGGCAGTATCTTCCGCCTCGACTGAATCATTGAAGACGGGCGTATCGGGCGAGTTGGCAAGGATTTCGGCGTAGTCATAGCTGCCCAGCACGCCGCCGCCTTCGTAATGCACCAGACCTTGCAAGCGGAAACACGCTTGCTTCAAAAAGTGCGCCGATTCGCCGAATTCGCCGCTGAAGAAGAGCAACTTGGGCTGTGTGTTCGCCAAAATGCCCAGCAGCTCACGCGGGTGCGATCGCCAATTGTAGAGGGCGAGGATCGCGCCCAGCTTGCCGCAGGCGAAGAACAGATCGAGGTATTCCACGCCGTCACGCGCCAAAATCGCCACTACATCGCCCTTGCCAATGCCCTGTACGCGCAGCCAGTTCCCTAAGCGGTTCGCACGTTCGTTCAGTTGACGGTACGTCAAGTGCAAGTGGGGCGTTTTGCCGCTATCCACTACAGCCAGCGCCTCAGGCGTGTATAGAGCGCGCTTGCCTGCAATATCGCCAATGTACATTTTTCAAATCCCACCTACTAACTAAGTATGCTTTTGACGGCGATTGTAGCGCGCCGTGCTCTAAAAATCACCGATTAGCTCAACTTCCAGCTCCAGTTGGACGCCGAACTGCGCCGCGACGCGCTCTTGTGCCAAGCGGATGAGCGCGAGGTAATCGGCAGCTGTGCCGTTCCCTGTGTTGATGAACCAATTGGCGTGCTGCGGCGAGATCAGCACGCCGCCGATCTGAGTCCCCTTTAAGCCCGCCGCCTCGATCAGCCGGCCGGCGTAATCATTGGGCGGATTTTTGAACATACTGCCCAGACTCGCGCCATTCGGCTGTGTGCGCCGCCGATGGGCGCTGTGCGCCTCTGCTTGGGCGCGCAGCGCAGCAGGGTCGGCATTTGGCTGCAGCTGCAGCGCCGCCCGCAGCACAGCAAAGGGCGTCTTGCGCCGCTTCAACGCCGATTCGCGGTAGGCATAGGCAAGTTCAGCGCGCTCCCATAGGTGGGTCGGCTGCTCAGGCCCTGCGATCTCTGCCCAGAGCAGACATTGCGCGATCTCGCCGCCGTAGGCGCCGGCGTTGTTCACTACAGCGCCGCCAAGCGTACCCGGTATGCCAATCGCCCATGTCAAGCCCTCCCAGCCGCGCTCGATGCAGGCGCGGGCCAAGCCGATCAGCGGCGCGCCGCTCTCTGCCACCAGAACGCCCGACTCCTCAAAGGTCGCTTGCTCAGCCCGATTGACGATCACCACGCCGCGCACGCCCCTATCTGCGACTAGAATGTTCGCGCCGCTGCCGATAATCCGCACTGCCCAGCCTTGCACCCATGCTGCATGCGCTGCGCGCTCCAGCATAGCGACCGAGTCAGCGATGATGAGCGCGTCCGCCGTGCCGCCTAGACGTGCCACTGTGTAGCGCGCCATAGGCGCGTTCAGCTGCAGCGCTGCGCCCACTAACGGGCGCAAAACCGTCTCATAGTCGCTCATTCTTCATTCATTGGGATATTTCAAGCCCCATTGCGCCCGAATCGCGTCCATAGTCTGCATGATCTGGAGCGTCTCATCGAGCGGCATCACAGGACTCTCTGGCAAGCCCTCGCGCAGGCAGCGCATGACCTCCAGCGCCTGAAATTGATAGCCGTTGCCCTCGTAAGGCACAGTGTAGGTCTGTGGCTCGCCTTCCACAGGCGTGATGGTGAAGCGCGTCGCCTTGTAGAATGGCTCATGCAGGGTCAGGTAGCCCTCAGTGCCTGCCAGAAGCACTTCAATCGGCATCTTCAGGCTAACTGCTGAGGCAAGCGCCGCCAATTCGCCGTCCTCATAGATCAGCTGCATCACAGCGTGTTCATCTACGCCCGTGCTGCCCAGACGCGCTGCGCTCTGAATGCGCTTGGGCTTGCCGAGAAGCCATGAGGCGAACGATAGCACATACACGCCGACATCCAACAGGGAGCCGCCGCCCAACTCAGGCGCGAACAGACGCCCTTTGGGATTGAAAGGCGCACGGAAGCCGAACGTGCCGCTCATCATCCAGACCTTGCCGATGACGCCGTGATCGATCAGCGATTTAGCACGCGCTACAGCAGGAATGAAGCGCGTCCACATTGCCTCCATCAAAAAGAGCCGTTTTTGGCGCGCTAGGTCAATCATGGCTTGCGCTTGCGCGGCATTCATGGCGAAGGGCTTTTCGCACAGCACGTGCTTGCCTGCGCGTAGGCACATCAAGGTATTTTCAGCGTGTAGCGGGTGCGGCGTGCCGACATAGATGATGTCCACATCAGGATCGGCGGCGAGTGCCTCGTAGCTATCGTAGGCGCGTGGCACGTCAAAGTTTATGGCAAATTCGTCGGCTGTGATGCGGTGGCGCGACCCAACTGCCAACAGCTTGGCATCTGGGAGGGCTTTCAAGGCAGTGGCAAAAGCACGGGCGATTTTGCCTGTGCTGAGGATTCCCCAGCGGATCATAACAGCTCAGCTATGCTTTCAGCTCGATCTGTTGCAACTTCGAGACGCTGAGCGCGAGTATAGCGTAGCATGGAGCGATGTCAAGCAAACTGCCTGTGCCAGTGAGCCTGAGCAAGCCGCCAAACAGAGGGCAGGATGAGCCTCCTGCCCTCTGCCACAACGTGAGAGAGTGAAGAGCTTATTCTTGGATAGCAGCCTCGATAGCGGCCTTGATGTTGCGCAGCGTGGTGCGCACATCCTGAGCGCCAGTGGTCATCTTGCCCAGCTCGGTTGGCACTGGACCGCCCGTGCCGCTGACCGCCGCCCAGCCGGGGAAGTGCGGCTCGGTGCCCATGCGCTCCTTGATCGCCTTGAGCGCGGCCGGGAAGTGGCGCGTTGTGCCTGCCACGACCTTCGCCTTCTCTAGGACGTTTGGCGCGTTGAAGGCGCTCAAGCGCACAGGCGTGTTGCTGGACTCGGCTGCGGCGATCTGGGTCGGCTTGCTGGTCGCCCACTGCAGGAAAATCCACGCAGCGTCCTTAACGCGGCTGTACTTCGAGAGCGCAATGCAGGAGCCGCCTTGGTGACCGATAGCCGGCACTTCGTCAAAGCTGCACTCAGACGGCGGACGCAGCGCGACTTCCTGCGGCAGGTCGGCGGTCTCCCACAGCCCGACGGTCTTCGAACGGTCTGGCACGTCCAAGCCGGGGAAGAACTCCGCCCACGAGATCACGTTGGCGCCCAAGCCCTGCGCCATGGCATCGCCTTGACCGCCCCAGTCCCACGTGGTGACGCCCGCCGGCGCGTGCTTGCCGAGCTCGAGCATGTAGTTGGCGCCTGCGACCGCGAATTCGTCATCAATGACCACGGTCTCGTTCGGACCGGTGTGCGAGCCGCCATGCGACCACAGCCATGCCGTCCAGTCGCACTGGAGCGCGTAGTGACCGGACTTCCACTGCCCGAGGTAGCCGCGCACCTCGCTGCCGTCGGCATTCTTGCTCATGTCGGTGGCGCGCACATTCTCAAGGAACTCAGCCATGGTGGTGGCAGGCTTCAGACCGAGCTGCTCGTAGATGTCGCGGCGATACATGTAGACGAAGATCGGGATATCGAAGGGCAGGCCGACAAGACGCCCTTGATACGACGCCAGTGCAGGGATCAGCTCCGGCACGAAGTCATCGAAGTCAAAGTCGGGCATGTTCAGGTCGCTGCCGGTATCGCTCATGTACTCCATCGGGTCAACAGTGTCGTTGACGAAGCGCCCTACCCATGCCTGATCGAGGTAGTAGATATCGTTGGAGGGCGATCCAGTGGCAGTGTCCTGCGTGATCTTCGAGAGCACTTGATCGAGCGGCGTCTGCTCCCAGATGATGGTCATGCCGGTCAGCGGCTCAAAAACCTGCTTGGCAAGGTCGCTGATGATCTGGCTAGGCGCTGTGGACTCCGATGAGATGCGCACAGTCGTGCCGCGATAGCGCCCACCGACCTCGCGCAGCCACTGCTCTTGCTCTTGGGAGAGCTGATAGACGCCTTCGCGCAGGCGAATGGGCGGACGGGCTGCCATTGCCCGATGCATATCCCAGCGGAACATGCCCGCCATGCTGATGCCGAAGCCGGCTAGACCGATGCGGCGCAGGAACTCGCGGCGGCTGATCTGCCCCTTGCGCAGTTTCTCGCCCTGCTGTGCTACATAAAGACGTTGCTTGCGTTCGCGTTCGTTCATCTCACAAGTTCCTTTCAAAAAAGATTCTCAGAAAGCGAAATGGTGATGGGTAAAGTCCGTGAACGTCCTCTGAAAATAGCGCGATAGACATCACCTCCTTGATTGGCTCGATTTTGCCTAGCCGCGCACTGCGCCCAGCGTCAAGCCGCGAATCAGGTAGCGCTGCGCCGATAGGATGAACAGGAAGACCGGGATCAACGCCGCTGTACCGGCTGCTGAGAGCAAGCCCCACTCCGTCGGACCCGCCGATGTATCGTAGGACTGCATACGGATCGGCACGGTCTGCATTTCGGGCAGGCGCGAGAGGTACAGCGTCAGGATGAATTCATTCCATGAGAAAATCATGCACAGCACGGCTGCTGCCGCAATGCCAGGCGCCACATAGCGGATGATGATCCGCCAGAAGGCGCCAAAGCGCGTGCAGCCATCTACCATTGCCGCCTCGTCAAGATCAGTCGGGATATCATCGAAAAACGACTTGAGCAGGAGCGTTGCCAAAGGCAGGTTGATGACCACGTGCGCCATCATCACGCCGAAATAGGTGCTGGTCAAGCCGAGCTGCTGATAGAGCCATGAGAGCGGCAAAACGACCGCAGCTGCCGGCATGAAGCGCGTTGAGATGATGAAAAAGACCAGATTCTGCTTGCCGCGTGGATTGAAGCGCGAAAGTGCATAGGCGGCAAGGGTCGCCACGAAGATGACAATAGCTGTGCTGGTCAGTCCGTAGAACAGGCTGTTGGCAATCGGCTGGATCATGGCGTAGCCGAGCGTGCCACCGCCACCGACGCCAGCCGCAAGGGCTGTGCCCGTCTGCTCGCGCATGGTATCTTGGTAGCTTGCTTGTCCCAAGATCACGCGCCACCACGCCAGGGTGATCTCTGGAAAGTCGAGGCGAGGCGGCAAAGTGAAGACGTAGCGATAGGGCGTGATCGAGAGCCGAAACCAGTAGAAAATTGGAAAGACGAATAGCCCTACCACTGCAAGTGAGACCAGCGTGAGCAACAGCTTGCTCAAGAATTTGTTGCGATGATGACGGCGCTGTGCGGCGCGCCAATCCGTTTGAGCCGTGCTTTTCAATGCCCCTACTGCCATGCCGCACCTCCTACCATTTCACGCGGAAAATCTTGGTGTAGGCGAACGCCGAAAGCCAGCCGACCACAAGGATGAACACGCCAATCGCTGCGCCGTAGCCCCAGCGGATGTTCTGGAAGGTGATCGTGTACTGGTAGAAGCTGAGCGTGGTGGTGCGCCCGCCAGGACCGCCTGAGGTCATGACCATGATGTAATCGAAGGTTTTGTAGAGTTCGATCAGGCGGAAGAGGATACCGACCGTCAAGACGCCGAACAGCATCGGGATTTTAATGCGAGTCAGGCGCTGGAACCACGAGGCACCGTCTACCATTGACGCCTCGATGATCTCGTGCGGCATGCTCTTGAGACCGGCGAGGATGATCAGCACGAAGAACGGCGTCCACTGCCAGATTTCGACCATCAGCACGGCTATGAGCGCAAACTGACCCGTGCCGCCCAGCAGCGGCTCCTCTCTAGTCAGGACGCCTGCGCCGTAGAGCAGCCATGAGATCACGCCGAAATCGGAGTGCTGCAGCAGGCGGAAGATCAAGCCCGCAATGACCGGCGCCGTGACCATTGGCAGGATCATGAAGGTCTGCATGATGTTGCCGAACCACGGGCGTGCGTCCAGCAACAGCGCAATGAACAAACCGAGGGTCAACTGGACACCCAGCGCAATGATCGTATAGACCGCTGTGATGACGATTGCGTTGCCGAAATCGCCCACCAGCGGATTGCCGAACAGCATCCATTCGTAGTTGCGGAAGCCGACCCACTCCCACGCCCTTGTGCTGGGGCGGAAGTTCTGGAAGCTGACAAGGATATTGAAAATCAGCGGGAAGATGCTATAAAGCAGCAAGATGATCACAGCCGGCGCGACCCACAGCCACGGATTGTTGGCTGAGAAGAAGCCACGCCGCTGCTTTGTGGTCATCTCTGCTTGTCTGCTTAAAGGCGTTAAGGCAATACTCGGACGCGCCATGCCGTTCCTCGCAAAATGCTAAAGGCTACTTTTGCCTGACTTGCGCTGTCTAAAGTGACGGCGTTTCACAAACGTGCATAAGCTGCACCATTGTGCTAACTATAATCAAGTTCAAATATCCTGTCAAGTTTTGCCCTTTCGTCACTTTTGATAGGATCGTTAGGGGCTACGCTCTGCTTGACAAGCGCGCCGCCCAGTCCTACAATCTGGTAAAATGTGAAAAAAACTCACATTTGTGCAAAGTGCTTAAGCAAAGGCAGGCATCCAGTGACCACGATTACTGTTTTTGGCGCAGGTGTGATGGGAACAGCGCTCACTTTCCCAGCCGCAGATAACGGACATAGCGTTCGGCTGGCGGGCACACACCTTGATGAGGAAATCATTAGAAGCTGCAAAGAAACGGGTTTTCATCCCAAGCTGAAGCGCCCGATCCCGCCCAATGTGCAGCCATTCTATCATGCCGAGATCGCGGAGGCAATGCGCGGCACGGAGATCGTGGTCTTAGGCGTCAATTCGCGGGGCGTGCATTGGGCTGCTGAGACAATTGCGCCGCATTTGCAGCCTGAGCAGATCATCTTGATGGCGACCAAGGGCTTGGAGAGCACGCCCGACGGCAATTTGATGGTGCTGCCTGATGTGCTTGCCTCGCGGCTGCCTGAGCCGATCCGTCATCAGGTGCATTACGCTGCCATTGGCGGCCCGAGCATCGCTGGCGAGTTAGCGGCGCGCCGCCACACTTCAGTAGTATTTGTCTCGCGCAATGCCGAGATTTTGCCGCGCCTGCAAGCGGTCTTTGCCACGCCCTACTACCACATTTGGACTTCAACCGACATGATCGGCGTGGAAGTCTGTGTGGCGCTCAAGAATCCTTACGCCTTAGCCACAGGCATTGCGCAGGGCGTGCTGGAGACCTTGCCGCCGGATGTTGCCGCTGCTAAGAATCACAATTATGCGGCGGCTATCTTCGCGCAGGGCTTGGCAGAGACTGCTTACCTTGTCCAGTTGCTGGGCGGCAGCTTGGAGACCGTCTTCAGCCTGCCCGGCGCCGGCGATCTGTACGTCACCACACAGGGCGGACGCAACTCGCGCATGGGACGACTCTTGGGCATGGGCAAGCCCTACAGCGATGCCGTTGAAGAGATGCCTGATGAGACCGTTGAAGGTGTGGACTGCGTGCTTGCCGTCATGCCTGCCATTGAGCACATGATCGCGCAGGGCAAGATCGAGGCGGACGCCTTGCCGCTCCTGCGCGAGCTGTATCGCATCCTGACGCGCAATGTAGCGGTCGCCTTTGACTTCGAGAGCTTTTTCAGCAAATTGCCGTTCGCGCCGCCGCTGCGCCAGCGCGCACAGGGCGCTTAAATCGTATCAAAGGATGAGGACTCGGCACATGATTCAACTATCACAGGACTTGATTCAGCGCTATCACGATCTGATCGAGACCCTCGGTCCAGAGGCGCTGAAGATGATGCTCCAAGAGATGCACACTATCCGCGCCTTTGAAGAGCGCGCTGAGCAGCTCTACATGCAGGGCAAGGTGCATGGCACCATGCACCTCTCCATCGGGCAGGAGGCGACCGCCGTCGGTGCGGCGAACGCCATGCAAGAGGGCGATTACCTGCTCAACCATCATCGCGGTCACGGACATTGCATGGCATGGGGCGCCGATCCCAATCGCATGATGGCCGAATTCATGGGCAAAGAGACGGGCTATTGTCGCGGACGCGGCGGCAGCATGCACATTGCCGATGTCGAGTCGAATAACTTGGGCGCCAACGGCATTGTGGCGGGCGGCATCCCGATTGCCGTCGGAGTCGGTTTGAGCATCAAGATGCGGCGCACCAGTCAGGTCTGCCTTGTGATCTTCGGCGATGGCGCCGCGAACGAAGGCGCCTTCCATGAGGCGCTCAACATGGCGGCTATCTGGGCGTTGCCGATAGTCTTTCTGTGCGAGAACAACCAGTATGCCATGTCCATGCCTGTGGAAAAGGCGTTCAAGATCGAGAATATCAGTCAGCGGGCGGCTGCTTACGGCTTGCCGGGCGTCACAGTAGATGGCAACGACGTTTTAGCGGTCTACAGCGCTGTGAGCGAGGCGGCAGCGCGGGCGCGGCGCGGCGAAGGCGCGACTCTGGTTGAGGCAAAGACCTACCGCTATAAGGGACACTCCAAGAGCGATAAGCAGGCCTATCGCAGCCGTGAGGAAGTCCGCGAGTGGCAAGATCGGCGCGATCCGATCCTGCGTTTCACCAATCTGCTGCTGATGGCGGGCGTGATCAGCGAGACAGAAGCGGCACACATGCGCGATCGGGCTATCGCCACTATTGATGAGGCGGTCGCCTTTAGCGAGGCGAGTCCTGCCCCGAACGTTGCCGATATTATGGACGGTGTCTATGCCTGAAGTGCGCGAACTGACCTACGCTGAGGCGCTCCGCGAGGGCTTGCGCCAACTGATGGAGGAAGACGAGCGCGTTTTCTTGATCGGCGAAGATATCGGCGTGTATGGCGGCGCCTTCGGCGTCACGGCGGGCTTGATCGATCAGTTCGGCGCGGAGCGCGTGATTGATACGCCGATCTCAGAGGCGGGCATTGCCGGCGCTTGCATCGGCGCGGCGCTGACGGGCATGCGCCCCATTGGCGAGATTCAATTCATGGACTTCGTCACGCTGAGCATGGAGCAGCTGGTGCTGCAGGCGGCGAAGGTGCGCTTCATGTTTGGCGGCAAGGCGAGCGTGCCGATGGTGCTGCGCATGCCCGGCGGCAGCGGCACGGGCGCAGCCGCTCAGCACAGCGAGAGCCTCGAAAATTGGTTTGTGCATGTGCCGGGCCTCAAAGTGGTCATGCCCAGCACGCCCTACGATGCTAAGGGTCTGTTGCGCGCCTCCGTGCTGGACAACAACCCCGTCATTTTCGTAGAACACAAGCTGCTCTATAAGACCAAGGGGCATGTGCCTGAAGAGCCCTACATCGTGCCGCTCAGCCAGACCCAGATCGTGCGCGAGGGCAAGCACCTGACCGTTGTGGCGACCTCGATCATGGTGGTGCGAGCGCTGCAGGCGGCTGAGGAACTGGCTAAAGAGGGGATCGAGCTGGAGGTGATCGATCCGCGCACGCTCAAGCCGCTGGATGACGTGCCGATCATCGAGTCGATCAAAAAGACGGGGCGTGCGCTCGTAGTGCATGAGGCAGTTGAGATGGGCGGCTTCGGCGGCGAGATCGTGGCGCGCATTGCAGGGAGCGAGGCGTTCGATTATCTAGAGGCGCCGATCCGCCGCTTGGCGGGCTTAGATATCCCGATCCCGTACAACCGCGAGCTGGAATATTATGCCGTGCCGCAAGTTGAGAGCATTGTGCGCGAGGCGCGCAAACTGGTGAAAGGCGAGTATTGAGCCATGCCCGTGCCGATCATCATGCCGAAATTCGGCTTCACCTTAGAGAGCTGTGAGATCGTCCAGTGGCTGGTGCGCGAAGGCGACCGAGTCCGCAGCGGCGATCCGCTCTGCGAAGTGACCACTGATAAGGTCAATATGGAAGTCGAGGCGACCGAAGATGGAATCGTCCACCAAATTCTGTACAAGGCGGGCGATGTTGTGCCAGTCACGGAGGTGATCTGCTATCTATTGCGCGAGGATGAGGTCGCGCAGGCTGCAGCGCCTGTGCCGACTAGCACGGCACAGAGCGTCCCAACCGCCACGCCTCTAGCGCGCCGCATTGCCGAGAGCAACCATCTGGACTTGACTGCCGTGCAAGGCAGCGGGCGCGACGGCAAGATCACGCGCCGCGACGTAGAACAGGCGCTGGATAAGGTGCGCGCCACACCTGCAGCGCGCCGTCTGGCGGCTGAACACGGCGTTGACCTCGCCCAGATTCACGGCACAGGTCCGCGCGGGCGCGTGCAGGGGACAGACGTGCAAGCCGCCTTGACCGCTCACACAGTCGAAGTCCCTCAAGCGCCCGCCAAGCCGCTTGGCAAGCGCGATACGCAGCCCATAGCGCCGCCGCCCATTTCAGAGCCACTGGATCGGCGTGTGGTGCGCCTTGAAGGGATGCGCCGCACCATTGCGCAGCGCCTTCAGAAGAGTTTCCAGACCGCGCCACACATCTTCCTAGAGGCGACGGCTGAGATGAGCGCCGTGGCGCACCTGCGCTCGGTTTTGAAGGCACGTGGCGCCAAACTGACCGTGACCGCGCTCTTGATCAAGGCGTGCGCTTGGGCGCTCGGCAAGCATCCCGCCTTGAACGCCACCATTGAAGGCGATGAAATCTCCTATTGGAACACTGCCAACATCGGCATGGCTGTGGCGCTTGATGACGGCTTGATCGTGCCTGTCATCCACAGCGCTGAGCGGCTCTCGCTGCAGGCGATCCAGCAAGAGGTAGATCGTCTGGCTGAGTTGGCGCGCACAGGCAAATTGACCCTCGATCAGGTCAGCGGTGGCACCTTCACCATCAGCAACATGGGCATGTTCGGCGTGGATCGCTTCACAGCTATCATCAATCCGCCTCAGGTGGCAATTCTGGCAGTTGGGCGGATCGTCCAGCAATTCGTGCCAGATCAGGAGGGCAAACCCGTCCTGAAGCCGATGCTCAACCTGATGCTCAGCGCTGATCATCGCGTGGTAGATGGCGCCCATGCCGCCTACTTCCTGCGCGACCTGCGCGAGGCGCTAGAGACGCCCGCCATGTTAGCGTGGTAGCACTTCCCCACCACGCGCCAATTGACTCCCTTTCCCTGCTTGCGGGGAAAGGGCAGGGGATAGGGGTCTAACCCCACCCCTCAGTCCCCGCCCCGCAAGCAGGGCGGGGAGCAGATAACCCCCTTCCCCTGCTTGCGGAGGAAGAGTCGGGGTTGGGGGTCTTTTGACTCTTGACATTTTCGAACATTTGTGCTAAGCTGTCTCACACTCAGCCGCTCTAGCGAAAGTGAGGTGAGAATGCCGCCTGCCCTTGCCTACGCACCCGACGATCCTGACCTGCGTGCCGCCGCTGACTCCGAGCTGCGCGCCCGTCGTGCCGCCTATGGGCGCGCCTACGACTATTACAACGGTCTGCACAAGCGCCATTTGCGCGCTCAAGGCGAAGAGGGCGATGATAATGTGGTCATCAACCTTGTGCGCCAAGCCATTGATCGCACGGTCAGCCTGCTGATGCCGCGCTTCCCGACTCTGGAACTGCCCACGCAGCCCGAGCGGGCGGCGGCTCTGGAGGCGCTCTGGGCGGTGAATGGCGGCGCCCGTTTTTTGGCGAAGGTTGCTAGGCAGGGCTGCTTGAGTGGGCATGTCTTTGTGCGCGCCCTGCCGCCCGAGGCGCCCGACTCAGCGCCGCGCCTGATCGCGCTCAATCCCGCCAACGTGATCGCCTTTTGGCGGGCTGATGATTATGAAGAGGTGCTGTGGTACGAGGTGCATTGGTCGCATGGGCGGCTGAGCTACCGTCAGGAGGTGGTGCGCGCCGAGTCTGCGTGGCTGATCCACACTTGGCGGGAAGACGGGGGCGGCTGGGAGCGCCTTGAGACGGGCGTATGGAGCTATCCGTTGCCGCCGATTATCAGCTGGCAGCATCAGGCAACGCCGAACGGCTTCTATGGGCAGGCGGAGATCAACAACTTTGCCCTGAACGATCGCGTCAATAAGCTGATGAGCGATGTAGCGCGCATTTTGCGCTATCACGCGGCGCCGCGCACAGTCGGCATTGGCTTTGAGGCACGCGATCTCACGCCAACTGCCATCAACACGCTCTGGACGATCCCCAAGGCGGACGCTAAGGTTTTCAATCTGGAGATGCAGACCGACTTAGCGAGCAGCCTAAACGCCGTCACCTTCCTGACCCGTGCCTTCCTCGCTGAGCAGCGCGTGGTGGTGCTTGATGGCACGGTCGCCGATTGGCGGCACATCACCAATTTGGGCGTGCGCACGCTCTACATGGACGCCCTCTTCAAGACCGAAGAGCTACGCCGCAATTATGAGATCGGCGTGATCGCGCTCAGCCAAGCCCTGCGCATGTTGGCAGGCGAGGCAGACTTCACGGCGCCGATCCGCGTCACGTGGGCAGACCCGCTACCGGTTGCCTTGCCGTAATCCCTGCTTTTTTCGCCAGACCCCTATCCCCTGCCCTTTCCCCGCAAGCAGGGAAAGGGGGAAACATGCCTCCCGCCCTGCTTGCGGGGCGGGGACTGAGGGGTGGGGTATTCGTCCGTTTTTCACGTTAGGAGGTCGTTCCGCACATGGCTGAGATGCCAAATCCTGAAGAGACACAGGAATTGTTCATTGCGCAGCTGCAATCGGAGCTGGAAAAGGCGCGGCGCGAGGCGCTCGCGGCGCAGCACGGCATTCCGCAAGAGCTGATCGCGCTCTTGCGCGCCGAAGACCCCGATCAGCTGGCACAAGACGCCGCGACGCTCGCCCGCGCTTTGAAGAGTCCGCGCCAAACGTCCGTGAGCGCGGCGCACGCCGCTGAGCCTGCTGCGCCTGACTTGAGCTGGTTGCGCGATCGCCGCAGCGGGCGCGCCAATCCGTTTGGGCGCGGCGGCGTCCGTTGGAGTGATGGGGAGTAATGGATCAGGAGGGCTAGGCGATGACTCTTTCGAAGTACAGCGATATCGCAGCGCTGATCGAGGATATCTACGAGGGCGCCTACTTCACCTTGCGCGCCAATAACGCCCTTGTGCGCACTGTGACCGTCTTCAGCGAGAATCGCGGCATGGCGCCGCGCAAGGCGACGCTCTACAGCGCCGCGAACGTGCGTCCCTTTGGCGAGGGCGATAGCGTCACAGCGACCGCCTTCAATCGCACGGCGCTCAGCACGCTGACTCCGGCGCGTTACGCCGATCAGGTCATCCTGACCGATCAGCGCATCGCCACGGATCCACAGGACGTGCGCGTGGACGTGGCGCTGGAGATGGGCGCCGCTTTCGCCGAGTTTGTAGACGCCAAGATCGCCTCGAACTTCGCCGATCTGACGGGCGGCAGCTTTGGCGCGCTCGATTCGGCGCTGACTTGGGCGCATGTCCTGCGTGCGCGTGCGCTGCTGCATAACGCCAAAGTGCCTGCCCCATATTTCTGCGCCCTGCATCCCTATCAGTGGCTGCGCCTTGTGGAGAGCGCGGCGCTGAGCGGCACGGAGCTTCAGCAGGCGCCCGCCTTTCAGGATGCGCTGGTCTCGACGTATTTTGTGGCGAGCCTGATCGGCGGAGTCACCTTTGTGGTCACGCCCAGCATCGCTGTGGAGGATGACAACGCCGTCGGCGCGATGTACTCGCCGCTCGCCCTCGCCTACGATGAGCGGCGCGCCTTCAATATGCGTCCGCAGCGCAACGAGGCGCGTGAGGCGCTGGAGCTGAACTTTTCGCTGTGGTTTGCGCACGGCGTTTGGCGCCCGAGCATGGGCGTTAAGCTGATCGGGCTTGCCACGCTGCCTAGCTAAGACCCCACCCCTCATTTCCCGCCCCGCAAGCAGGGCGGGGAAGCATATGCCTCCCTTTCCCTGCTTGCGGGGAAAGGGTCGGGGATAGGAGTCTCGTCCATTTTTAGCGAAAGGAGCAGAGCATGACGGCACGGCTCGGTATGGTGCCGCTGATCGCGCATTTGCGCGCCTTGTGCGCTGTTGGCGAGTCAGATTTGATCGTCGGCGCGCTCACCTACTGGTCAGATGAGATGCTGCAGGCGGAGCTAGACGCCACGCGGCGGACGCTCTACGGCGCGCCGCTGATCGCCCTGCCCCAGTTCATTGATGGCGCCTATCGCTATTACGAATACGCCTTTCCGACTGCACTGGGCGTCTGGATCGAGGAATCGGCGCCCGATAGCGGCTTTGCCATACGCGATTCGTTCGGCGCGGCGCTCACGAGCGGCTTCACGATCAACTATAGGGCGCGGCGCGTGGTCTTTGCCGACGATCAGGAGGGTCTCCCCTACACGATAGACGCCCGTCACTACGATCTGTACGGCGCGGCAGCCAGCATCTGGGAGCAGAAAGCAGCCTTCGCAGCGGCGCGCCTCGATTGGGCAGGCGGACACGGCTTGAAGGCGAGTCAGGAGTATGAGCATTGCACGGCGCAGGCAATGCGTTTCCGCCAGCTCAGCGGCGTGCGCGCTGCGCCTTTCCTGCGGACAGATGAGGTGCGCGAATGAGCTACGCTGAACGCTCCATCTACGCCGAATGGCACGACTCAGACGGCGCGCTCGTCCTTTCGGCGGCGCGCACCAACTTTGAGATGAGCGAGAGCGTGACGCTGCACGGCAACACGCGCGGCAACGCAGCAGCGCGGGGCGTGCTGATCGGCGTGCGCGCCTGTTCGCTCACATGGGAGGGCTTCTTCACACGGGCGCAAGTCCCCTTTGCCCTGAGCGCCTTGCCGCGTCTGCGCGTGGGCGCCCGTGGGGAGCTGATCTGGGGCGTGGTGGGCAACTTCAGCGGCGCGCCGAAGGCGGGCTATCCGATGATCGTGGCGGAGCGGCGGGTCAGTGCGCCGCAGGGCGGCGGTCTGCTGCTGCGCCTGACCTTCCAGAGCGACGGCGCGCCGCTCTTTGCCGATGATGCGCTCTGGGATTGAGAGGTGCGCATGTTTGAGGTCACTTTGACTCTAGCCAACAACGCGCCGCTGAACTTGACGCCGTTCCTCAAGCGCCTGTATGTGCGGATCGGCATTCACACGCCAATGGCGGGCATGGCGGCGCCCGGCGTATGCTACCTCCGCCTTGATAACAGCGATAGACGCTTCACGCCGAACAACTTGAGCAGTCCGCATTATGGTTTGATTGTGCCAAACAAACCTGTAGAGGTGAAGATTGACGGCGTAACCGTGTTCGTAGGGCGGATGCGCCGTCTCACGCTCTCAAGCGGGCAGTATGCTGAGCGGGAGGCAACAATCGAGTGCGAAGACCTGCTCAGCACCCTGCAAGCAACCAACATCACCTTGCCCTTGCAAGAGGATGTGAGAGCTGACCAGCTCATTCGCGTCATCACGGCGCGGGCGTTCCGCCAAACGCTTCACAAGCGTCCCTTGCAGTATTTGGGCGCGGCGCAAATCGCTGAAAATGACACAGTGACGGTTGACGACGTGACCTATCGCTTCAAAGAGACGCCTGTGCAGGCGAACGACGTGAAGCGCCTGACCACTGCCGCGACCAATCCCGCGCAGTTGCGCTATCTGCAGCTTGAATACCTGATGAGCGCTATCAACGGCGGGCAGGGCGAGGGCGAAAAGTACTTTGCCGGCACAAAGCAGCCGAAATCGTTCATTGCCGAATGGTACAATCGCGGCACAACGGGCTGGATCAGAGACCGCAACCCTGTGCGCTACTATCGTCTTGCTGAGACAAACGGCACAGAGGCGCTCGATATCGGCGAGAACAAGCGGAATGCCACCTATTTTGGCAGTCCTACGCTTGGCGTGACCAGCTCGCCAATCTACAGCGAAGAGCCGCTCACTTGTCTGACAACAACGCTTGTGTTCGGGCAAGGTGTGAGCATCCCGCCGATTGACATGCGCCGCCGAAGTTTCAGTTTGCATGTGATGGTCAGACCTCAAGCATTTTCAGTCGGACAGCGCTCCATTGTGGGCTGGAACAACGGCGTGGATTTTTCCACTGACGGCTTATTTCTCATGCGCCTTTATCCAGACGGTAACCTCCGAGTTTTTATCGCGGGCGTCTGGGAGGCAGATAGCGCTGTAGGGGCAGTGACGTTTGGCAGTTGGAACCGCTTGGTGGTTGCTTTCGATTACCTTGCGCGGACGCTCAAAGTCTGGAATTGGGACACGCTCATCATTGATGCAAGTGTGCCGCTGAGCGTGAACATTGACCATGAGACCAAGCGCATGGGCTTGGGCTGGGCAGTCTACTATAACGGCGAGTACACGCCAGGCGACTATGCGGAATTTGCGCTCTTTTTGCGCGCAGACTTGACGGGACTTGCCAACAGCTCACTTCCTTTCCCAGGTTTGGGCATTTGGCTGAGCGCTGTGACAGAAGGCTCGTGGGCAAACACTATGCCGATCGCTGAGACAAGCGCGGCGCTCTTCATTGACAGCTTTGCCGTCGTCTCGGGCGCTGACTACCCCGCGCTCAGTCTTGAGACGGGCGCGGAGGTGTTTGACATTGCCGCGGATGAGTGGCGCGAGGACGATACCAATGCTTTGAGCGCCATAGAGCAAGTCGTCCAGAGCGAGCGCGGCATGTTTTGGCAGGCGCGTGATGGCACTTTAGTTTTCAAGAATCGGTATTATGCCAATGAGCGCACTTTAGCGGCGCCTGTTGCCAAAACAGACGATCATCACGCTAGTCATGAGGCAACTTATGGCATCGAGGAGATTTACAATCGCGTGGTGGTGAGCTGTACGCCGCGCCGCACGCTTGCTTCAGGCGTGGTGGCAAAGATGAACAGCGTGATCCGAGCGCCGGGCAGGTGGGGGGCTGCAAACAAGCCGCCTGAGGGCGCCAATCGCTTTGGCATTACGCAGGACATGCCGCCGCACGGCACAACGGTCGTCAAAGTGCCGTTTGTGGACTTAGCGCGCGGGCGCATTACGGCGGCAAAAAATCTGCGCTTGCCGCCTGAGCCGTTTGTGGACTACACGGCAAACGAGCGGGAAGACGGCACGGGCGTGGACTACACGGCTCATCCGCTACATCCAGATGTGCTGAAGTTCGCAGTAGCGCGCTCCGCAACGGACATCGAGGTGACGGTAGAGAATAGCGCGCTTGGCACGCTGTTCATCAAGGATTTCCAATTGCGCGGCGAGGCGATTGTCTCCTATGAGCCTGTGCGCTATGTGCGCGAGGATAAGGCAAGTCAGGCGAAATACGGCGTGCGAGAGTTATCGGTCAATCTGCCTTTGCCCGTCAAGCAGCTCTACGCTGAAAGTCTGGCAGAGTATCTGATCGGGCGCTATCTAGAGCCTGTCTACCGCATACGGCGGCTCAGTTTCGAAAATCAGCGCTATCTGGACGCGAACGTGCCGATTGTGAGCATCGACATCGGCGATGTCATCACAGTGACCGACTATCAGCTGATGATTACGAACCAGAAGTACCTGGTGACGGGCATCAGCTACGCCCTTGACGCGCACAAGACGCTCAATGTGGAGTTCAGCGTGCGCCCGTTGCAAGACGTGACGTTCTGGCTCTTGGGCGATGCTACTTACGGCAAGTTGGACGAGACGACAAGACTGGGAGTGTGAAATATGCCTTGGACGACGCCCACAACATGGGTATCGGCGCAAGTGGTGACGGCTACGCAGCTGAATGAGCAGCTGCGGGATAACATGAACTACTTGCTCAGCCGCCCTCATCAGCGGATCATCCGCGTAGCGTCTTCAAACTACACGACGACTAGCACCACTTTCGTGGACATTGACGCGACAAACTTGAGCATCACCTTGACCATCTCAGGGAGCGCAGTGCTGGTCGGCTTTTCGGGTGTGGCTGAAGTCAACTCGGGTCCGTTCTATTGCTTTGACTTCACGGTAGATGGCAACCGCTACACCACTGTGTCAAACGGCTTGTTAGAGGTGCACACAGCCACAGGCTTTATTCACGTGCCTGCATCCTACACGGCGCTTGTCATGGGCTTGACGGTCGGTTCGCATACCTTTCGCCCCGTGTGGCGCGCTACTTCCGGCACGGCGACGCTGCGCGCTGTGAACAGCCCTGTGGTCTTTTGGGCGATGGAGGTGGCGTGATGGGCGTGATGGATGAGCAGACGCCTGAAGAGCGAACGTTTGAAGAGCGGCGCGAGGCGGACAGGCTCGACCTGTACTTTGAAAAAGAGGTGGAGGCACAGGCGCTCACAGAGGCTTTGGCGGACATCGCGGCTGTGTTTGGCGTGTCAACGGGCGATTACGGCGATTACCGCACGGTTGTGCATTGCGCATTGAGCATTTCAGAAGAACAAATTGCTGAGGTGCGCAGCCGTGTAAAGGCATATACGCCGCCTGAAGAGCGCAGCGTGCCGATCATCGAGGGCAGTCTGGATGAGCTGATTGAGGGCTTGGGCGATCCGTTGCTCAAGCGCATTCTGAGGGAAATTGTCAGCATGGTGAAAAGAGAAACCTGATGCTGGCATAGGTGGTGTCCGAATCTGAGTTCAAAGAGGAGAGAAAAGTCATGGAGAGCATGGATGTTCAGGCGATCGCAACGATTGTCAGCGCGGCTGTGATTTTGGTGTTTGCGGCGTTCGGCTTGGTGACGGCGGGCGGCATTGCGGCATTTTTGGCGATTTTGCGCGCCAACAAGCGGGCTTTGGAGTTGGCGTATCAGGCGCTCCCGGCTGAGGCGGCGGACGTCATTCGGCAAATCGCTTTGGCGCTCAAAGACGTGGGCGATTTGGCGGCGGACGTGACCGACGGCAAGCTCGACTCGCCGCAACGCAGCTAATGAATAGCGAGGGCAGGCATTGCGCCTGCCCTTTTGGTCAGTTAGCTGCGCTGATCGGCAGGTTGCGCTGCAGTGTGTTCGCCGCCGTTTGGCGCGCCTTGCGTCGGGCGGCTCATGCTGCTGAGGATGCTCTCGCGCAGGCGGCGAATTTCCTCAGAGGCGGCGCCGTTGCTGGCGATGTTATCGCTCATCTGCACGCCCAGCTTTTCGGAGAGCAACAGCATCATCAGCCCCTCGAAGGCGCTGTAGGTGCCGCCGCCCTGCTCGCCGCCGCCTGAGGTCACTACCATGCGCGGCACGATCTCAATGCCGGCGTTTTCCACAGCTTGGCTGAAGCGATCCAGCGCCTGCTGCAAGACCTGGAACTGCGGTCCGCCGTAGGCGCGCACCTGCTCTTCGATGGCAATGGCGCGGGCGATACCGATGCGGGCGTCGCGCTCTGCCTCTGCCTCTGCAAGCGCTCTGATCTTAGCGGCTTCCTGCAAAGAGCGCTGATAGGCGGCTTTACCCTCGTTGCTCTGGATCGTGATGCTGATCTCAGACTCCGTGAGGGCAGTCTGCTGCTTGGCGATTGCCTCTGCTTGGCGCAGTTCGCGCTCTTTGGCGGCGGCTTGCTGCTTGCGATTGTAGGTCTCGATCTGCTCAATGGCAATTTGACGGTCGCGCAGCTGAGCGAGGATTTCCTCGATCTTGCGGTCAGAGGTGGAGGAGGCGGGCGTGCCGATCAGGACTTCCTCTAACTCCAGATTGTAGTGGGCGAAACGCTCTTGCATCTCTTGGGAGGCTTGCTGCTGGATTTGGCTGCGCTCTTGGATCAGCTGGATCAGGGTGCGGGTCTGCCCGATGTTTTTGAAGTAGGCGGCGACCATCGGGTCAAGCGTCTGATCCACCAGCTTTTTGATATCGCCGAAGCGCTGAATGACCAGCGGCGCCTTGCGGTAGTCAATGTGCATGACTACCGAGAGCGGCAAGACTGGCTCGAAGGCGTCTTTGGTGATCAGCTCAATGGCGGAGAGATTTTCGTCAAAGCGGTGCGTCCCCATTTCATCCTTGTTCCACTTCAGGATGATGTTGGTGGTCGGCACCATGATAATCTGACCGGCATAGGTATTGAAAGCGTACTTGCCGGGCATGAGTGGTTCGCTCCAGACGCCCTTTTCGCCGCGCTGGACGAGTTCGCCGTGCTTGTATTCCTCGCCGGAGACATCGCCGCCGCGTGAGCCTGCATACGAGACCACCACGCCCACAAAGCCGACCTCCACAATGGTCTTGTTGATCAGCTCAACAGTGGCGAACAGGCGATTGATGTAGTACGTACCTTCGACGATCACCTGCAGTTGGCGTCCGCGCCTGCCGCCTGCGCGCAGGAATTTTTCGGGGTCTTGGAAGTTATTGTGATAGGTGGTGGGATCGCTCGGATCCGTGCCGACGGCGGGCGCGATGATCTCATCTTGCTCAAGGGCTGGTCCGTCATGGACGGTCACAATGCCGATCTTATCATCTGAGCCTTTGATCACAACCGGGCGGAAGGCGTCGCGCTCGCGCAGCAAGCCGCCCATGCGCTTGAAGACTGCCTCTTCCTCACGGCTGATCGGCAGGTAGTATAGACCGTCTTCTGTGAAAACAACGAACAGCACCAGATTCAGGGCATAAGTGCCTTCGCGCAATATCTCGCGCTGCGGACCGCGCTGCCCACCATTTTTCAGGAAGCCTTCCACGTCTTGGAAGGTCTTGCCTTCAGGGACCACGCATCCAAGCGCTTGTGTGGGCGCTAGGGGAATGCCATCGCGGGCAAAAACATAGCCGATCTGCCCTTGTGGGATGGTCACCAGTGGCACCAAGTGGACTTTATACTGAATTGGCATGAGCCACGTCAAGCCGCCGCGCAGCACATTGGGCTGATAGCCTGCCTCTCTGTTTAGCGCGATGAACGAGTCAGCTTTGACCGAGCCTTTGAGGGCAAAGCGCTTTTCCACGATGCCTACGCGATTGTTCGGCACATAGCGGATGCCCGCCACCACAAAACCCAGCACGCCCAAGCCGAGCAGCAGCAAAAGAGTGAGAATCGCCTGCATGGAGGTCGCCTCCTACATCTATCCGCAACAGCTTTATCGTACCATAAAAAGTGGCAGTGCGTACGCAGGCATTTTCGGAGGCAGTTTGGGCGGCTTAAACCATCTTCACGGAAGTTTCAAATGTTTCACAAAAGTGACAACGTCTAATTTTTGCCATAGGCGCTAAAATGGCTTTTGCCGCATAATAAAAGCAATGTAAAAATTCTTTCCCTGAAAGCGCACTCTATGGCGCGAGTTTTCCTCAGTTATAACTCACAAGATCGCCCCTTTATCTTGATGTTAGCCGAGCATTTGCTGCGCGCTGAGCATGATGTTTGGCTAGATATCTGGCATATCAGCGGACATATGCCCTATTGGGAGGAGATCAAGGCGGGCATTGAGCAGTGTACGCACTTTATCTTCGCCATCTCGCCTGAGTCAATCAAGGTGAACAGCGGCTCGCGCATTGAGCTGGATCATGCCGCCGGCTTGCCGCCCGAAAGCCGCCCGATCATCGTGCCGATCCTCGTGCGCAAGACCGATCTGAACAGCCTGCCCATCACCATCTCGCCTGGCCGACTGCACATCCATGATTTTGTGCATAAGCCGCACCAAGCCATGATCAGCAGCGTGCTGCACGCTCTTGCTGAGAGCAACTCAGCTGAGCGTCCGCGCCAGATGCTCAGCCCGCAACAGCGCAAGTCCGGGCTGCGTTTTGCAGAGGCACTTGCCCTGATCCGCGATGAAGCCTACGAGCAAGCCCTTGAGCTGCTGGAGGCGCTTGCCGCCGAAGGCTATCAGCCGCGCTTTTTTTCGCTGCAGGCTGTAATCGAACACGCGCAGCACAGCTTGTACCAACAGCGCCGCCGCCAAGAGGCACAAGAGGCTTACGAAGAGATCGCCGCCTTGCGCCACGTCAATCTGGACTTAGCCTGTAGAGCTTGGGCGCAATTCCGCCGCGATTACCCTGAATATACCGATGATCCGCTCGACCTTGCCTATCATCTGCGTCCGCGCCCTAAGACCAATACATTCAAGGTTGATGTGAGCGACTTTTTGCCCAATTTTGCGTGGTGTGCCGTGACGGAAGGGCATGTTTTCATTGAAGACGCTTCTGATCCGCGCAAATATAATCCGCCCGGCTCTGGGGGCGGCTTGTTCGCTGTGGGCGTCTTCAAAATTGCCCAGACGCCCATCACCAATGCCCAATATCAGGTCTTTTTGGACGCACCCGACGGCTACCGCGATATCCGCTGGTGGACGTACTCGCTGCAGGCAATGGCGTGGCGGCGCAAGCGTCCGCAGCCCAAGCCGACGGTTGTTCTGGGCGACCGTATGCCGCGCACGTGCGTGAGCTGGTTCGATGCTGTGGCGTTCTGCCTGTGGCTGAGTCATCGCACGGGCAAGCGCGTAAGCCTGCCCACTGAGCTACAGTGGCAACATGCCGCTCAGGGCGATGATAACAGGCGCTATCCCTATGGTAAGCACTTCGATCCCAGGCGCAGCAACACGCGAGAATCGGGCATTGGCGCGCCCACGCCTGTAGACGCCTATCCTAGTGGCGCGAGTCCTTTTGGCGTTTTAGACATGCACGGCAACATCTGGGAGTGGTGCCTGACCGAATGGCAGAGCGACGCCACGCACCTGAATGGCGCCGCGCCGCGCGTGCTGCGCGGCGGCGCTTGGTCATCAGAGGGGAGGCAGGTCAACACCTTCTATCGCTACCAGAACATCCCCTCTATTGAGCTAGACTCAATCGGCTTTCGCCCCGTTCTGCTGCCTGACTAGCCCTCATGCAATCGCCTCTTGCAACTTTGCCTGCAGAATTTGCTCAGGCGCTGCTCCCTCGATATGCACATGCTCGTTGATGACCGTGCGCGGCACGCCCATCACCTGATAGCGCTCTGCCAGATCGGGGAACTCCATTGCCTCGACCATATCGGCGCGGATCAGGTCGCTCTCGAGGGCAAAACGATGCGCCAACAAGACCGCCTGCGGGCAATACGGGCAGCTGGGCGTGACGAAAACCTGGATGTGAATCGGCTGTGTGAGTGTTGCCGCCCACGCCTTCGCGCCCGCCGATAAGCCCGATTCGCCCTTGCCGACCATCAAAATGCTGTGGATCAGCGAGCTGAACTCATAGCCCGCTGGGATGCCGTAATAGCGAATGCCGTAATCTTTGGGCTGATCGCCGCCGCGCATGACTACGAGCGCCGGGGTCTTATCCACCTTGTATTCAGCCGCGATCTCAGGCTCACGCTCTAGATCGTGTTCCTCAAGGCTCAGCTGGGCGGAGAGTTCAGCCACCTCTGTGGCGATTTGGCGCGTCTCAGTGCAGTATTCGCACTCATGCGCGCTAGTGAACAACACGAGTTTGACGGGCTGGCTCAGCTGGCTGAACTCACGGATCAGGTATTCGCGGTCTTGGGCTTGGATGAGCGACATGGCTTGCATTCCTTTGCAGTTAGCGGATTTTCCTATAGCTTTCGGACGCGCCGTGCCGCCTGAGGCTTACTTGGGCAATTCTTTGCGTGTGGCACTTGCTGTGCGCTTGCTTAGATGCGATCGCGCTTGCGCCTGACCGTGATGCGGCGATCGGGCTGCTTGCGCACCCACGCTAGGTAGCGCTGAATGTCGGGGTCTTGCTGGAGCGCCTCAATGGTGTACTTGTGGCGCGCCAACGTGCGGTTTGTGAAGAATTTATGCAGCGTGGTGTGGCAGGCGCTGCACAGCCCAACCGTCTCTGTGCCGCCTTCGGACTTCGGCACCAGATGATGGCGGCTCAGATGGCCGACCTGCCTGCCACACAGCGCGCAAATCAAGACAGGCGGACGTTCCTTCGGCATGGTGCATTGCTCTGCGTGCAATTGTAGCACATTCAGGCGCGGAGCAGTGCATCCGCGTTTTCACGAGCAGGCAAGCGGGCTATCGCACGCCTGCCTGTGCTATCGCCTGTTCTAGCGGGCGCCCCACAGTCGGACTGTGCCGTCATAGGCGCCGCTGGCAACAGTGCGACCATCAGGCGACCATGCGACTGCGTACACCTCGCCGGTATGCCCTTCGAATGCCCGCATATCGCCACTTTGAACATCCCAGACCTGCACCAAGTTATTGTTTGAGCCAGCTGCTATGAAGCGACCATCGGGCGACCACGTGACATCGCTCAGACTGCCCATGCGTCCGCGCAGCGTGCGCACGAATGCGCCACTTTCAGCCTCCCAGATGACTGCGCTACCATCGCCGCTCACTGAGGCAATTTGTTTGCCATCAGGCGACCACGCCACGCCGTTCACACGGTCTAAATGCCCTTGCGTGCCTGCGTCGAGCGTCTTTTGCAGCCCGCCTGTCGCCGCCTCTCAGAGCATCACGCGCTTATCATCCGCGCCAGAGGCGATCAAACGACCATCAGGCGACCACGCTACAGCATTGACCTTGCCTGCATGTCCCTCTAATGGACGTGGCGCGCTATCCTGACTTTGCAGATCGTAGAGCCAGATGCCTACGCTGCTGGCTGCTGCGAGTTGTCTCCCGTCGGGCGAATAGGCAACCTCTGAGAGTTTGCCACGCCCTAGCCGACCGATCTCAGCAGCGCGCTCTAAATCCTCAACTTTTACGCTCACAGCGAGTGTAGGTGAAACAGCTACGGGAGTCTCGGCAGCTGCTGTCACGGGCGGAGCGGGCGACTCGGCGGGGGCGCCGCTGCAGGCGCTCACAGCCAGCAACGCGCCCAAAATCACTGATAGAAACGATAAACGCGGCTTGAACGCCATCATGTGGAAGCCCTTTCAGCCTTTCGGGCTAAGCACCTATTGGTTCAGGTTAGGATCACCTTTCGCATTGGATATCAAATTCAGTGGCTTGTCAAGTAGCCCAATCCGCGCTCTAGCAATTTCGGTCATGTGCTGCTGCACTTGAATATGCCCGTTCACAGCAGACTGCCATCATGCAGGCACACTATCGCCTTTTCCTTAGAAAAATATGATACAATTGCGATGTAAACTCTAGATGGGCGCACGAACATGCATCTGACGGTTGGCTTAGCACAGATTTATCCGAAAATTGGCGATGTCGCGGCAAATCTCCAGAAGCACCTTGAGCAGATCGCAGCGGCAAAGGCACATGGCGCCCAGCTGTTGCTCTTCCCAGAGCTTTCGCTGACGGGCTACAATCTGCAAGACCTAGTCTATGAGGTCGCTATGCAGCCGACGGCGGATAACCCGATCTTCCGCCAATTGTTAGAGGCAAGCGGCGACTACGACATGGACTTGATGGTCGGCTTTGTGGATACGGATCGGCGGGCGCGCTATTTCATCGGAGCGGCTTATCTCTCAGGCGGCAAGGTGGTGCATGTCCATCACAAGGTCTACTTGCCGACGTATACGATGTTCGATGAGGGGCGCTACTTCGCCTGGGGCGACTCAGTCCGCGCCTTCGATACGCGCTTCGGGCGCTTCGGCATGTTGATCTGTGAGGATTTCTGGCACGCCTCGCCGCCCTATCTGCTCTGGATTGACCGCGCTGATGTTTTCCTGTTCCACAGCGCTAGTCCCGGGCGCGGCTTGGACGCTTCAGATAGGCTCGGCTCGGCACGTTGGGTACAGCTGGTCAATCAGGCGTACGGCAGCCTGTTCACCAGCTACGTGCTGCACTGCAATCGCGTGGGCTACGAAGATGGCTTGAACTTCTGGGGCGGCAGCACGATCATCGATCCTGATGGCGAGATCGCCTGTGCTGCGCCCATGCATGAGCCTGCTCTGTGCATCCACACCATTGATCTCAACCAGATTCGGCGCACACGCACGCGCCTGCCCTTGCTGCGTGATGAACGCACGGCGCTCACAGCCCGCGAATTGGCACGCATCCTGAACGAATCGCCTGATCGTATCTTTAGCGGACGCTAGAGGAGTCTCCTATGGTGACGACGCTTGTTCAGCCACAACAACGCGTGGACATAGACGCGCTTTTGCAGATCAACACCGATCTTGCCACCAAGATCATCGTCGGCTTCATCCAAGACGCCGTGACTAAAGTCGGCTATTCGCGGGCAGTGATCGGCTTGAGCGGCGGCATTGATTCAGCATTGGTCGCTTTTTTGGCGGCGCGGGCGCTAGGCGCCGAGAATGTGCTTGCCGTGCGAATGCCCTACCGCACCTCCTCACCTGAGAGTCTGAGCGACGCACAGGCTGTGATCGATCAACTGGGCTTGCCCTCGCTGACCATTGATATCACACCGATGGTGCAGCCGCTGATCGATCTGTTCCCGGATATGGATAGCGTACGCAAGGGCAATATCATGGCGCGCCAACGCATGATCGTGCTGTACGATCAATCGGCGGCGTGGCGCGGCTTGGTGATCGGCACTAGCAATAAGACTGAAGTGCTGTTGGGCTACTCCACGCTCTTTGGCGATAGCGCTGCGGCGCTGCAACCGATCGAAGACTTGTATAAGACGCAGGTGCGCCAGCTCGCACGGGCTTTGGGCGTGCCACAGAGCATCCTCAACAAGCCGCCCTCCGCCGATCTCTGGACGGGACAGACTGATGAAGGTGAACTGGGCTACACCTACGCCGAAGTAGATCGCCTGCTCTATTTGCTGGTAGATGGGCGCTACACAGTTGAGGAAGCCGCAGCGCAGGGCTTTGATTTGGCATTTGTGGAGCGCGTGTGGCGGCGCGTGCGCCTGAATCACTTTAAGCGCACCATGCCGAATGTGGCAAAGCTGAGTCGGCGCAGCATCGGACACGATTTCCTGTACCTACGCGATTGGGCGGGCTAGTATGAGGCATAAGGCGCTATGGTCGGGCTAGGCACTGAGATCGTGCCATATGCGCGGCGTTTTCGGCGCGATCTGCTCAGTCTGGTGGACGATCCCGCCGTCTGGCTGCACGTTCACCTCGATTGGCACAGCGTGGAAGAGTGGATCGTGCAGCCTGAAGTGCCGATCTACCTCGCGCTGCAGGCACAGCGCGTGATCGGCGCCATTGCAGCCACGCCGCCCTTGAGCGGCGCGGCGTGGCTGCGCCTGATCGCCCTGCGCACAGCTAGTCCCTCTAATGACGTTGCCAAGGACGTTTTTGCCGTGCTGTGGTGCGCTTTGCGCCTGCGCTTGATCGCGCTCGGCTGCGCGGAGTTAGCCGCTCTAGCCCTGCATGACTGGGTGAGCGATCTGCTGAGCGCGTACGGCTTCACCCACATTGAGGATATTATCACGCTGCGGCGCAGGGGCGCTGAAGTGCCTGAATCGCCACGCCCAGACCTACGCATTCGCCACGCGCAAACGTATGAGGCAAGCGCAGCGGCTGCCATTGATCGGGCTGCCTTTTCGCCGCTCTGGGCGCTTGACGAAGGCTCTGTATGGCAGGCGGCGCGCACAGCTGCCAGCTTCACCATTGCCGAAGAGCGCGGGCGCGCTGTGGGCTATCAGATCAGCACACTGCACGGCGAGAGCGTACATCTAGCGCGCCTAGCCGTGCTGCCGGAGGTGCAAGGGAGCGGTGTGGGCGGCGCCTTGCTGAGCGAATTGCTGGAGAGCTTCATCAAGCGCGGCGTGTTGGCAGCCAGCGTCAATACGCAGGCAAGCAATGTGCGCTCACAGCGGCTGTATGAGCGCTATGGCTTCATGCACAGCGGCTTGGATATCCCCTGCTGGCGGATTATGCTGGCGTGAGAGCGCGCCCTTGTGTACGCCCCTCAGGCAGGCTGCTAGTCCTGCTAATGCCACCGATGAGCAGCCCATCAGATAGTTGTGAAAGTTGATTCACAAGTGTACATTTGTAGCCGTTGTAGGATATCAGTGGTTCAGCTGGAACAATGGCTATTTCGATTGCACAACGTGCTTCAGAGTCGCTCAGGTTGCCACTAAACGTCTTGCGTCTGCTGCAGTACACGGCAAACGTGGCGATCCTGATCGGCGCGCACCTGATCGCTGTTCAAATTCGCCTGCGCTTGCCGTGGGGCAACACACTCGGACCTGAATATGAGGCACAGCCCCCGTTATTTCTGCTCGTTATTGCAGGCGGGCAAGCACTTGCCTACCTGATAGCCAGCTGGACAGCGCGCACGCCCTTGCGCCGCTGGCTGACGCCGCGCTCACAATTCCGCCTCTTGATTCTGGGCATCGGCTTGATTGTGCTAGGCACGCTGTGGTTGCTACCTGACCTCTCCCAGTTACAACTGGTCTATTTTGGTGTGGCGGCGGCGGCGGTTGGTGTGTGCGCAATTGTCTATCCCTCACGAATCAATCCGCAGCAAGATAGCGGCACCCTCCTCACGCACCTATGGCGCCTATGGCACAATCGCGCTTTGCTGGGCTTGTGGCTGCGATATAACATCCAATCGCGCTACAGCCAGACCGTGGTCGGCATTTTCTGGATTATTTTGCTGCCTCTCGCCATGAGTAGCGTGCTGGCACTGGCTTTCTCGCAATTTTTGCGCATTAACTACGATGTGCCCTTCATTGTCTTTTTCTTGGCAGGCTTAGTGCTGTGGCAGCTGTTCAGCAGTGGCATCTTCGGCGGCATGAGCGCGATCCTGAGCAGGATGGGGCTGATCAATCAGGTCAACTTTCCGCGTGAGATCGTTGTGCTGCTGGTGATCGGCGAAAGTCTGGTGGATTTCTGCTTCACGTTCTTAGCCTTCGTGATCGTCAATGCGCTCAACGGCATTTATCCGAACGTCATGTGGCTGTATCTGCCGCTCTTGCTGTTCATCCTTGTGTGTTTCACGCTCGGCGTGATGTTCTTTCTAAGCTGCTTGAGCCTGATGATCCGCGATATTCCGCAGTTGGTGTCGGTGGTGATGCAGCTGCTCTTCTATCTCACGCCGATTCTGTATCCTGTGCAGAACGTCCCGGAGCAGTTTCGCTTCATTTTCCTCATCAGCCCACTGGGCTTGATCGTGCAGGCGTTCCGCGATGTGACGGTCTACGGGCGGGCGCCTGATCCGCTCTCGCTCTACTATCCATTGGTGGTCGCCCTGACCTTGCTCTACATGGGTTACGCATACTTCAAAGCAAATGAGTCGCGTTTGGCAGATTTCGCATGATCACACTTGAAAATCAGTCCGAGACGGCGCTTGAGGGCGCTACAAAGCCGATCATTCAGGTGGAGGGCGTGTACAAGCAGTATGCGCGCATGGAGTACCGCCCCAGTTTGCGCCATGAGGCGCTCAGTCTGTTGCGGCGCGCTTTGCGCCAACAGACTGTCTCACAGCCGTTTTATGCGCTGCAAAACGTCACGTTTAGCGTGCAGCGCGGCGAAAGCGTGGCAATTATCGGGCGCAATGGCTCAGGCAAGACGACGCTGCTCAAGTTGCTCTCTGGCATCATGAGTCCGACGAAGGGTAGCGTGCGTGTGAACGGTCGGTTTGCCTCGCTGATCGGCTTACAGGCGGGCTTTATCATGGAACTCTCAGGGCGCAAGAACATCTACCTGAATGCCGCTTTTCACGGCGTGATGCCACACCAAATCGAGCCGTATGTTGAAGATATCATTAATTTTGCCGAGATTCGCCCCTTCATTGATACGCCCGTCAAACATTACTCTAGCGGCATGAGCGCTCGCCTCGGCTTTAGCATTGCCATTCACGTCTTGCCGGAGATCATTTTCCTTGATGAGGTCTTGGCAGTTGGCGACTCAGCTTTCCAGAAGAAATGTGTAGACCACATGCTGAAGCTGCGCGCCGAAGGACGCACGATCATCTTCGTCTCGCATGATGCAAGCGCTGTACGGATGCTCTGTGAGCGAGCGCTCTGGCTGCATAAAGGACGCCTGCGCATGGACGGAGAAAGCGACATCGTTCTGGAGGAGTATGAGTATTTTATGCAGCACCAGCCGCCCGATGCACAATGAAAACGACCTCACTTGCCATCAGCAGGCGCTCCGCCCTCCAGTGGCGCGCCGCGATCAGCGCCTCAAAGCGCGCTGAGTAGTTTTCAACCATGCCCTTAGCGCGTCCGCCCAGACTGCGCGAGGGAAAAGTGACCACCAAGTACGCCGCCTGCAGCTGATCGAGCAGCCTCTCGCTTGCCATAGCGTCAAACTGCGCCAGACACGGCAATGCTTTCATCAGCAGGGCGAGATCGGCGCGCTGCGCAGGCGGATTGCTCAGCACGTCTTGGGCGTAGGCGCCGCCTTGCACACCGATCAGCCGAAAGAAGCCGTTCAGGAAATCAGCTAGGTCGCAGTAGATATCGTAGGCGTAGTAATGGGTTAGATCGGGCAGCCAGAGCGCACTCAGCGGATTGAGTCCGCAGGCGAGGTCTAGGACGCTGCGAATAGGCGGCAACTTTGCGATGATCGCGGCGTATAGCTCGTCTAGGATAGCGAGACGCTCGCGTGTGCTGGCATGGTGCGCCATGATCGCACGGCAAAGCGCACGGCGACCGTCTGCAGGCGCGTTTGCAAGCTGTGTCAGCCATGCCTGATACGCCATTTTGTCAAAATACGCAGCAGCAACCTGATGCAACTTATTTTTGGTTGCCTTGAGCGCCTCTTTAGGCTTGGGATATCGGCGCAGCTGCTCAGCAGCGACTTTGCGCACAAAATCAGGCGCGATATGCGCGTATTTGCTGGTGGCAAGCACATCTGCCACTAACGACTCAAGCGCCTCGCTCATGGCGTTTGCCTCAACAGGGCAATCAAGCGGGTCATGGTGCGCAAGTTGTGCAGCGTGG
Organism: Candidatus Thermofonsia Clade 1 bacterium; assembly: GCA_002794705.1. The sequence continues at coordinate 74,796 of PGTK01000006.1, read as the reverse complement.
CAAGGCGCGTGAAGAGCGTATCCTTGATTTTATAGAGGTGGTGCAAATAGCCAAGCGGCAAGCGGCAAGCCGGACAGTCACATGCCTCATCGAGGGGCAGTGCAGTCTTGATGTGTTTAGCATCGCCGATGTAGAGGTACTCAAGCCAGCCCGTGCCACTGATCTGCGTGCTGGTCAGATGGTAGAGCCTGCCGTGCCGTGCATCGCGGGTGGGCATGGCGCTATCGAAAAGTTGATAGCCTAGCCGCGCACAATCGCGCACATTGACGGGCTGTCCGACGCCGAGCGCGTGCATTGGGAACTCAGGCGGGATCAGCTCGCGGGTCAGCGCTAACATCTCGCGCAGCAAGTTGCCCTTGCCATCAAGCGGAAAGCCGCCATAGCCGTAGCCATCAAAGCCAACGGCGAGCAATTCCTCAGCGCACGCCTTGCGCAAGGCAGGATCGCCGCCGCCTTGCACCACTGCAAACAGCAGGGGACGCGAGGCTGAGCCCTTACGGCTCTCCAACAAGCGTGTGAACTCGGCTTTGCAGCGCTTTGCCCATGCCACTGTCCGCCGCACGGATTCAGCCTGCTCAGCAGGTGGATCGTCCACATGCGTGCAGTCATCAAGGCAGATCAGCACGTCGGCGCCGAAGCGCATTTGCAGCTGAATGCTCTTTTCAGGCGTGAGGTTGACCTTGCGTCCGTTGCTGCTCAGTTGGAAGGTCGCGCCTTTGTTGCTCAGGCTGCCCATGCGCGGATTTTGGCGGATGAGCGAGTAGATTTGGAAGCCGCCTGAGTCCGTGATGATCGGGCGTTGCCAGTTAGTCATGGCGTGCAGACCGCCCAGCGCCTTAACTGTGCTGGAGCCGGGCTGTTGCATCAGGTGGAAGGCGCTCATCACCAAGCCCTCCACGCCGCAGGCGATGAGATCGGCGCTATCGAGGCTGCGCACAACGGCGCGAGTTGCGTCGGGCAGGAAGATAGGCAGCGATAGGCTGCCGTGCGGCAAATTGAGGGCAGTTGGATAGGGCATGAGCGCGATTATAGCCCGTCCTGCGCGCCTGCGCTATGCAGACTGCCATAGCTCTAACATGAGTCGTTCCACTGATTGTTGCTACAATTAGAGAGACTATCAAACGAACACTTGTTAGTTTAGCAGGGAGCTACATCCGATGTTTGACGCCAAAAAATTAGAGGAACTGGCACAAGAGCGCGATCGCTGGGAAGAGACCACGCTCCACAAGACCCTCGCTCGAATGCCTGAGCGCCGCAATGAGTTCATCACCACCTCTGGCAAGCCAATTGCCCGCCTGTACACGCCGCTCGATCTGCCCAATTTTGACTACATGACCGATCTCGGCTTTCCGGGCGAATATCCCTTCACACGCGGCATTCACGCTACGGGACATCGCGGCAAGCTCTGGACGATGCGCATGTTTGCCGGTTTCGGCACGGCTGAAGAGACCAATGCCCGCTTCAAGTACCTGCTTGAGCAGGGCAACATGGGTCTATCGGTCGCCTTTGACCTGCCCACGCTCATGGGCTACGATACCGACGCGCCTGAGGCGCTCGGCGAGTTCGGCAAGTGCGGCGTGGCGGTCAGTTCGTTGCGCGATATGGAGATTCTCTTCGAGGGAATCCCGCTAGGCGAAGTGACCACCAGCATGACCATCAATAGTCCCGCCGCTGTGATTTGGGCGTTTTACATCGCAGCGGCGGAAAAACAAGGCGTGCCAATGGATCAGCTGCGCGGCACGCTCCAAAACGACATTTTGAAGGAATACACGGCGCAAAAAGAGTACATCTTCCCGCCTGAGCCCTCTATGCGCCTTGTGACCGATACGATTGAGTTCGGCACGCGCCACATGCCGCTGTGGAACACCATCAGCATCAGCGGCTATCATATCCGTGAGGCGGGCAGTACCGCTGTGCAGGAACTTGCCTTCACCCTTGCCGACGGTCTAGAGTACGTCCGTTGGGCGCTGGCTCGCGGTCTGCACATTGATGAATTCGCGCCGCGCCTCTCGTTTTTCTTCAATGTGCATAACGACTTCTTTGAGGAAATTGCCAAGTTACGGGCGGCGCGGCGCATCTGGGCGCGTGAAATGCGCGAGACCTTCGGCGCTAAAGACCCGCGCTCATGGCTGATGCGCTTCCACTGCCAGACCGCCGGGGTCAGCTTGACAGCGCAGCAGCCGGAGATCAACATCATCCGCGTGGCAATTCAGGCGCTTGCGGCTGTGTTGGGCGGCGCGCAATCGCTGCATACCAACAGCATGGATGAGGCGCTCGCCCTGCCCAGCGAAAAAGCAGTCACGATCGCCCTGCGCACACAGCAGATCATCGCCCATGAGAGCGGCGTGGCGAACACCATTGATCCGCTTGGCGGCAGCTACTTCCTCGAAAAACTCACTGAAGAGACTGAGAAAGCCGTCTATGCCTATTTCCGCCGCATTGAGGAGCTGGGCGGCGTACTGCCCGCCATTCGGCGCGGCTTCTTCCAGCAAGAGATCGCCGATGCCGCCTTCGCCTTTCAGCGCCAAGTGGAGCGCGGTGAGCAGGTGATTGTAGGCGTGAATCAGTACGCCGATCCCGACGCTAAAATCGAGATTCCGATCCTAGAGATGGATCCAAACGGCTACGATCGGCAAGTGGCGCGTCTGCAGCAGCTGCGCATGGAGCGCGATAACGAGCGCGTCGGTAGCACGTTAGCGGCACTGCGCGAGGCAGCCCGCAGCACTCAAAATTTGATGCCTTTCATCCTAGAGGCGGCGCGCAGCTACGCCACCTTGCAAGAGATCATGGACGTTTTCCGCGCTGAATTCGGCATTTATCACGAGGATAACACGATCTAGCGGCAACGGCTGTTAGAAGCAGCGCTGTGACGACTCAGAGCATCACAGCGCTGCAACCTATGCCTAGCGGACGCCCAAATCAACGATTCGGACGGAGATCAGCACATCGCCTTCGCTTGTAGCCGTGCTGGGATCGCGGGGCGTGATTTGTTCAACCACGTCCATGCCCTCCACCACCTGTCCGAAGATGGTGTAGCCCGCGCTTTGGGCGCTCGGATCGAGGCTGGGCAAGGGGACATAAGTGATGAAAAACTGACTGCCCGCTGAGTTCGGGTCGCTGGTGCGCGCCATGCCCAGCACGCCGACTCGGTCGTATTTCAGGGCAGGATTGACCTCAAGGGGCAAGCGATAGCCCGGTCCGCCGGTGCCAGTCCCTGTGGGATCGCCGCCTTGCGCCACGAAGCCCGGAATCACGCGATGGAAGGTCGTGCCGTCGTAGAAGCCGCGCTGCGCGAGGAAGACAAACGAATTGACGTGCTGCGGCGCCACCTGCGGATAGAGCTGGATCACGATTCGCCCTTTGGCGGTCGTGAGGATAGCGCAATAGGTGTGCGCAGGATTGATGACCTGCTCAGGCGCGCTGTACTGCTTGCCTTTGCCATCAGCAGGTACAGCGACATTCTCAGGGTCTTTCACACCGACACAAGCACCCTCGCCAACTGAGACGGGCGCAAATCCTGCCACAGTCGGGACGGGCGTAGGCGTGACAGGCGGCGCATTCAGACGTGCCTCAACAGCGGCTACGCTGAGCGCTGTGTCAAGGGTCAGCGTCTGGATCAGGCGATCAAATACGGCGTTGACCTGCACGCGCTGCGCAGGCGCGCTGACCGCTTGAATCAGCAGCACATAGCCGGGCGCCACGTCCAGCAGCCATACGCGGCGCTCAAGGTCAATGTAGCCGCCGTTGACACGATCCGCCACGGATTGATATTGTACCACGCTCCCGCCTTTGAGCGCGCCCGCCGTCACAGGCTCAACGGTTAGGTTCGGCTCGCGCCCGAAGACAATGTTCATCAGCGTTAGGGCGTCGGCATTCTCACTGACGTTCGCCACGCCCAGCGAACTGACCGTGCGCACGGTCAGACCGATGTTGTTGTTGATCGGATCGCTAGGCGGCAACAGGTTGTAGGCAACAGGACTCGAATTGAAGTTCGGCTCCACACGCCATGACTGCGGCGCCTCAAAGCTGATGGCGCCATCTGTGCTGCGGAAGGGCACGAATTGCAGCGCTACGGCTGTGCCGCGATCAATGAAGTCAGCGGTCGCGTTGAAGGTCGGGGTGAGGGTGGGAGTCGGGTTGAAGACGCGATCAAGGGCGACCAGGGCGCTCTCGCGCTCGACTTGAATGGTCTTGGTCGCTTGCTCAAAGACCCTTTGTGTATTCTCCCAGAACTCGGTTGCGCTGACGCCCTGCATGACGATCAAGGTGACGGGATCGAGCGCTAGAATCCAGAGGTCGCGCTCAATGGTCAGGCGTTGCCCTGTGCGCGGATTGACATCTTCCTGAGTCTGGCGCACGCTCACGCCGCGATACTCGTTATTGCGCCCGGCGGCGACCTCGCGGATTTGCACGCCTTCGCGTCCGCCGAAAACCAGCTGTGCAATTTCGGCGGGCGTCGTGCTAGGCGGGAGATCGGGGATGCCCAGATGCTGAGTCGGCGTGACTAGGACGCCCACGCCAAGCGACTCGTCATCCACAGGTGTGAAGATGTACGAGATCGGGCTGAACGACTGCGGATTGACCTGAGCGCGCCAGCCACGCGGGAATTCTAGCGAGAGAATGCCGTCGTTGCTGCGCCATAGCTCATAGGTCAGATTGGCGAACGGATCAGTCCTAGTGGGGATAGCAGTCGGGGTGATTTGGGCGAAGGCAGTGCCAGTGGCTTGAATAGCGGCTGTCAGTTCGCCGCTGACAGCGCGCGCTACCAGCCGATCTACCTCCTCAAATGGCACGCTACTATCGTAGCGCTCTCCGTTTGCCCGCGTGAACCACTGCAGCGTGCGCCCATCATCAATTGACCACATGACAGTCGGCGTGAATTGAATGCCCGTCTGCTCGGCGAAGCGCGCCGCGCTCAAAATGACCTCAAGCGTCTCGCCTTTTTCGACGCAAGCGAGGATCGCATCGGCGTCAAGGGCGAGGCGTTCGGCGGCAGCGCGCAGCGTGGTGGGCGTGAAGCTACGGGCGCCTTGCGCGTTGTGCTGGTCGAAGAGCGCGTCGTGCATCTCCCAGAAGGCGTTTTGCCGTCCGGCGCACAGCGCCGCTTGCGCCGCAAGGAAGGAGGGATCGTCGCCCAAGCCAAAGACCATAGGCAGGAACATGAAACGCGCTTTGCTTGTGCGCACGTGCGCCTCAATGATCTGCTTGACCGTCGGGCGATAGATCGCGCAGCCGGGACACGAGAAATTCGAGAACTCGGCGATGATCAGGTCAGCTTCGGGCGATCCCAAGACAGGGAAGCCTGCCACAGTGGTCGTTTGAGGCAGATCGCTATAGGTGCGCACTGCTGAGGGCGTCGCTGTGGGATCGCCCTGCGCAAGACTCGGAGCTGCCAAGCCTACCAATCCAATCACAGCCGCTGCTGCCAGCGCCACGAAGAGAAAACGCCGCATGATGGGTATACCTCTCTGAAAACCGTTGATGCACGCTGATTGTGGCAGCTTTTGCCCGCGCTTGCCACTTTTGTTAGCCAAAGCTCAGCTTTTTGCGTATAGTATTAGCCAGACTGCCCATCACATGGAACGGATACAGCATGATCGTTGCACTGGTCTCGATTCGCGTCAAAGCTGAGCATGTGGAGGCGTTCATCGCCGCCACGCTTGAGAACGCCCGTAACAGTGTGCAAGAGGCGGGCATTGCCCGCTTTGATTTCATCCAACAGGAAGATGATCCGACCCATTTTATGCTGATCGAGGTCTTTTATTCGCCTGAGGCGCAACAAGCGCACCGCGAGACCGCTCACTACCTTGCTTGGCGCGATGCTGTTGCTGAGATGCTGGCAGAGCCGCGAGTCGGCGTGCGCTACGTGCCGATTTTCCCCGATCAGGCGCTGTGGAAGTATCCCGATGCTTGAGCGCTTTGAGTTCATGACCGCAGGGCGCATTGTCTTTGGGAGCGGCGCGCTGCGTGAGCTACCGAACCTTGTTGAGCCTTTCGGGAGGCGCGCTCTGGTCGTTACGGGCGCCGACTCGCGCCGTGTGGCGCCGCTTTTCGCACTTTTGGATGAGGCGCACATCGCTTATCACGTCTTCAGCGTCAGCGGCGAGCCAAGCGTGCAGACAGCCTGTGATGGTACAGCCCAAGCGCGTCAATTTGAGGCGCAATTCGTAATCGGCATTGGCGGTGGCGGCGCTCTGGACGCGGCGAAGGCAATTGCGGCGCTTGCCACTAACGCGGGCGATCCGCTCGATTACCTTGAGGTGGTCGGCAAGGCACAGCCGCTCATAAACGCGCCTTTGCCTTACATCGCCATTCCCACAACAGCCGGCACAGGCTCAGAGGCGACTCGTAACGCCGTCTTGACAGCGGAGGCGCAGCGTGTGAAGGTCAGTTTGCGCTCGCCGCTGATGTTGCCGCGCCTCGCCCTGATCGATCCGACTTTGACGCATAGCTTGCCGCCGCACGTGACCGCCAGCAGCGGCTTAGACGCGCTCACACAGCTGATTGAGCCGTTTGTGTGCCGCCGCGCTAATCCGATCACGGACGCGCTGTGCCGCGAGGGGATGACGAACGCAGCCTGGGCGCTCCCACGCGCCTACAGCGACGGCAACGACGCAGAGGCACGCGAGGCAATGGCGTATGCCAGCTTGTTTGGCGGCATAGCATTGGCAAATGCAGGTCTGGGCGTGGTGCATGGCTTTGCCGCGCCCATTGGCGGGATGTTCGGCGCGCCGCACGGCACAATCTGCGCTTGTTTGCTGCCTTACGGCGTAGCGGCGAACGTCCGTGCCTTGCGCGCTCAGAACGACTCCTTCGCCCGCGATCGGCTGATGCGCTTTGAGGAGATCGCTCTGCTCTTGGACGCTGAGTCGCCTGAAGCGGAGGCGGCGGTAGAGGCGCTTCATGCGCTGTGCGCCCGCCTGAACGTGCCGCGCCTGCGCGATCTGGGCGTGCAGCGCGAGGCGTTCGCTGAAATTGTCCAGAAGGCTAAAGCCTCCAATAGCATGAAGGCGAATCCAGTCGCCCTGAGCGACTTTGAGCTACACGCTATTCTCGATTCCGCTTGGTAAGCCCGTTTGAGAGAAACGGAGAGTTCACAGATGTCCCGATCTGCGTCTGAGACGCCGCGCCGCGCCGTGCCGCGCCCGCTGAGCCTGTATAGCTTTCTACTGGTCGCCTTTTTGAGCAACCGCGAGCGCCTGCCAGAGACCGCTTTGCCGCCTGTGGCGCTGCTGAACAGCCTGCTGCACTTGCTGCTGAAGCCCGCCGTGATCAGTGTGCCGCTGCTGCTGTTGGCGCGCCGTTGGCGGGCAGCCGCTCTGCTCATGCCTTTGGCGGCTGAATTCCTGCGGCACTATGGCGGGCAGCTGTGGCGCATGGCGCGCCCGCCGCAGCCGATTCGTTCGCCGCGCAGCCTGACTGCGCTCACCTACAATGTGCACAAGGAAGATATGCATCTTGAGCCGATTTTGAACGTGATTCGCAATGCAGATGCCGACGTGGTCGCGCTGCAGGAGCTGGGCAGCCGCGCCGCTGAATGTCTTGAGCAAGAGCTGGCATATGAGTATCCTTATCGCAGTTTGCAGCCCTATCCTGCTTTCCCTAGCGCCGGTCAGGGACTTTTGAGCCGTTTTCCGCTCAGCGACGTGCTGTATTGGCGGCATGAGGGCGTGGTCAACGCACTGGGACATCAACGGGCGACGCTTGACGTGCGCGGCGTCCAGATTGCGCTCTACAATGTGCATCCCGTGCATCCGGGCATGGTCGGCAAGCTCTTCGACGCCCGTCCGCGCCAATGGGAGATCGATCAGATCATGGCGCGCCTTGCCGCCGAAAAGCGCTCTGTCCTTTTGCTGGGCGATTTCAACATGACCGATCAAGCCGAAGCCTACCGTCAAATCACGGCGCGCTACTACGATATTTTCCGTCGAGTCGGCGCGGGCATGGGCTATACCTTCCCAGCTTGGCGCTATCCACAGGCGCGTGAGCTGACCAATGGCTTGCCGCTCGGCTGGCTGCCGCCGCTCTTCCGCATTGATTACGCCTTTGCCAGCGAGGGCATTCAAGCGCTTCAGGCGCGTGTCTTGCCTGATTCAGGCGGCTCGGATCACTTGCCATTATGGGTTGAGGTCGCTATTTGAGAGGTGCATCGGCGTGCCATACACAATTTTCGTCACAACCACACTCACAGGTGAGGCACTAGACTTCCTGCGGCGGGCGGAGGGCGTTGAGGTGCGCATTTTGCCGCCCAATCGCGCCGAAGTGCTGAAAGTGATCAGTGAGGCAGACGGGCTGATCATCCGCGATGAGTTGCAAGTGGACGCCGAACTCCTAGCGCACGCCAAACGTCTGAAGGTGATCGGGCGCGTGGGAGTCGGCTTGGCGGGCATTGATATCGAGGCAGCAACGGCACGTGGCGTGATGGTCATGCACACGCCCGGCGTCAATGCCATTTCCACAGCCGAATACACTTTCGCGCTGATACTGGCACTGGCACGCCAAGTAGTGACAGCACACACAGAGCTGGAGCGCGGCTTGTGGCTGCGCCAGGCGCACATCGGCACAGAGCTCTATGGCAAAGTGCTGGGAATCATCGGCATGGGGCGCGTGGGACGGCGCGTGGCAGAGCGCGCTATTGCCTTTGGCATGGACGTGATCGCTTACGATCCGTATGTCGCCGAGTCGCAAATCAGCGATTTGCGCGTCAAGCTGGTCGGCTTTGAAGAGGTGTTGCGCCGCAGCGACTTCATCAGTCTGCATTGCGCCTACACGCCTGAGACGGCGAATCTGCTCAATGCGGAGGCGTTTCGTCTCATCAAGGCGGGCGCACGGCTGATCAACGTTGCGCACGGCGGCGTAGTGGATGAGGCGGCGCTCGCGGCGGCGTTGCGCAGCGGACGCTTGAGCGGCGCAGCACTGGACGTTTTTGCGAATGAGCCGCCGACCGATTCGCCGCTGATCGGCTTGCCGAATGTGATCCACACGCCGCACATGGGCGATGCTACCCTAGAGGCACAGCGCGATCTGAGCATTCAGATCGCCCGTCAAGTCTGTGATGCGCTCTTCGGCGTGGATTATCGCAACATCGTCAACATGCCCTTCATGCCCGGTCGCGCTTTTGACGCCATGCAGCCCTATCTGCAGCTGGCTGAGCGCATCGGCGCGCTGCACCACTATCTGGCACGCGGGCGCATTCGGCGCGTCGCTGTTGAGTACAAGGGCGAGGAGCTAGACGGCTTGGTCAAGCCGCTGACGGTCGCTTTGCTCAAAGGGATGCTGGCGCCTGTGCTGGGCGAGGGCGTCAATTACATCAACGCGCCGCTGGTAGCAATGGAGCGCGGCATTCATGTCACACAGACCAAGGGCTTGGATGTAGTGGATTACACCAATTTGGTCTCGTGTCAGGTGCATTGGGAGGGCGGCGGCGGGCAAGTGATCAGCGGCGCGCTGTTCAATCGGCGCGAGCCGCGCATCGTACAGATTGATGAGTACCGCAGTGACTTCGTGCCAAGCGGCGTGCTGCTGATCTTCGGCAGCTACGACGTGCCGGGCGTGATCGGCAAAGTTGGCACGCTGCTGGGCGAAAACGGGATCAACATCGCGGCGTGGCGCACGGGACGTGCCACCAAAGGCGGGCAGACGCTGACCGTTCTGACCCTCGATCAGCCGTTGTCTAACGAGCTATTAGAGCGCTTCAAATCACTGGACTTCGTGCGGCACGCTACACAGGTTAGTCTGCCTGGGCTAGGGCAAGACTAGCCACTTGGCTGTTGACCGTGCCTGTTGCATGGTGCTTCAATTCGCTGTAGACTATATGGAATTCAGGAAATTCTAACCTTGAGCGGGCGGGCGAAAACCGATGGTCACTAAGCGTCTTCCAGATGATCTCCCAGAGGCGGCGCCAGAGCCAGCAGAGCCTCAAGCGCCCCCTGAGAGTCAGCCTGTGGCACGGCTTGGGCGTCCGCAGGCGCCTGTTCAGCCGCCGCAAAATCAGCCACCGCCTCACCCAGCGCGAGTTTCGCGTCGCCCACCCGCGCAGCGACCCTCACAGCACATGCCGCGCACTTTGGCGCAAGTGCTGAACGACGCTAACGACTCAGTGGTGCGCGGCGACCTCTCGGATTTCATGCCGCAACCGACGGGCTTCGATCCGCTTGACGGCTTGATCGGCGGCGGCTTGCGCAAGACGGAGCTGGTCTTGCTAGGCGGCGCGCAGGGCATTGGCAAGACGATTGCCGCGCTGCAGATGGCGCGCAACATCGCCATGCGCCCAGAGCAATTCGCCTTCTACATCTCCTATGAGCATACCGAGACTCACTTGATGAATCGGTTGCTGTGCCTTGAGAGCGTCAATCCGCCTGAGGTGGATACGCGCAACGGCTTAAAGCTCAAGGATTTGTTCGATATCATCATCTCGCAGCGCGCCCGCGAGCTGCTCGGGCGCGATACCAGCAAGGCAGGCTCGCTCCAGACCATTTTGCGCGAGCATCCCAAGACCTCAATGGCGTTAGCGCGCTTGAACAAATACGCTGACCGCTTGATCATCGTCAAGGCGAGTCCAGCAGTCACGACGCTGAGCGCGATCCGCGAGATGACGGCGCGCCTTGCTGAGGCCACGGGCGGTAACTTAACGCTTTTTGTAGACTACCTACAAAAAGTGGCGATCTATCCTGAACATGCCCAGAGCGAAGAAGATAAGATCACCATTGTGGTAGAGGGCTTGAAGGATATCGCGCTTTCGCTGAATATCCCCGTCCTTTCGATTGTAGCTGCGGATCGGGAGGGCTTGAAGGCGAAGCGCTTGCACCTGTTCCATCTGCGCGGCAGCTCTGCCCTTGATTACGAATGCGATATCGCCCTGATCATGAACAACAAGTATCAGATTTTGGCGAAGGATCACATCTCGTTCAATCCGTATGCTGCGCAGCAATTCCGCAATTGGGTGGTCTTCACCATTGAGAAAAATCGGGCAGGGCGCGCCATGCTAGACATGGAATTTCAGCTGCACGCGCCTTTTTTCGCCTTCGATCCGCGCGGGCAGGAAGTCCGCCAGCAGCTGATTGACGATAAGATCATCGAGTCCTGAGCCTGAGCGCGCTCACCTTACAGTCCGAACGCCATACCACAGCCGTTGGCGCGCTGGTGCTGCGATCGCGGCAGCATACCAGCGCTCTCGCACTGTGAGGATGTGTTACAATGAGCGCAGCTTGAGTTCAGGAAAGGAACACCCCATGTCTAAGCATAGGTGGACTTGGCAGGCGCGTCTGGTGGCAGGCGTGGCGCTGATGTTAATTTTTGCGGCGTGTGATACGGTTGTGCCACGCGATGAAAGCACGGCTGCTTTGCTGCCCCGTCTGAGCGGCTACACCGTTGAGAATACGCTCAATATCACCGACGCGCTTACCAAAGCGGGCGCAGGCGCAGCCCTAGCGGGCGGTCAGGTGCAATTTGCGGCGGCGGTCGGCGCAATTGGCAACTATACAGCTTGTCTGCAGCGGGCAGGCGCCATCGAGGGACGAGTCTACATTCAGCAAGAGAATCCGCTCAAGTCGGGCTTGATCATGATCGTCAACCGCAACAAGATCACCGATCCACAGACCCTGATCGGTTGCGCCATACCTGTAGCGCCCGGTCTCATGGGCGCAGAGGGTATCTCAGAGTACGGTTTTTGCGCCAATATGTACACTTTGCGCAAAGATAACAACGAGTTCTACATTATGTATGCCGCCTCTAGCCCGCAGGTCTGCGAGACATTTTGTAGCGCGCTAGAGGGCTGTCAGTAGCGCGTTTGTGGGGCAAGTCCGAGCGGCTTGCCCCGCCGCCAAAGCACCACAAGCGAGGGATCAGCAATGGGACGACTGCTAAGGGCGCATCCATGCCCGGTCTGTAATTATCACGTGGACGCTGACCTGCACGAAGGCAATAGCGGCATTGATCCGATGTTCCTGCGCAACCATTACGCGCTGGCAATCTGTGGCGAATGTCATCAGTTGGTCTCGGTGTTGGTGCCGAACACTGAGCAAGAGACCCAAGACGCCTTGCGCACAGCCCGCCGCGACTTGATCCAAATGGAGGCGGACGCAATCATCGGCGATGAGCGCGCCCGCGATCTGCTGCCGCTCTTCCGCGCCGCGCTAGAGGCGTTTGATGAGAACGTGCCGCAAGCCGTCACCAGCTGTTCGTACTGCGGCAGCGCGAACGTCCAGTTGGTGAGCGTTGGTGATAGTCGCTTGTTCGATATTCAGCGGGCTTGGGTGCGCTGTCCGCGCTGTGAGGAAGGGCGCTTGCTGATTGAGACAATCGGCATGTGGGATTAAATTAGCGCTTTTGAGCGCCTCACGCCGAAAATTAACCTTTAGAAACTTAGAGAGGAGTTTTTGAGATGCTTGATCACGATGCGTTTGACACGCCGCGCTTTCCTGAGGGGCGGCGCCTGTGGTATCACGATTTGACGCACGCCCTGCTTGCCGCGCAGCCCTTAGAGCGCCTGCCTACCAGCAGCTTCACAACGCACCTCGCCCGTCTGGAGCGCGCCATTGGCGAAGGCGATGCCTATGATGCCGCCCTTGAGCAACCCACGCCCGATGATCCGCACAGCTGCTTTCAAGCGCTGCTTGTTGAGGATGCACGCCGTGCCGCTGATGCGCTGCGTCCGCGTTTTGTGCCTGAATGGGCAAGTGGCGTAGTCAGTGTTGACCTCTCGCCTTTGCGCGCTGAGTCGCCTGCGGAGCGCCTTGAGGCAGCCCGTCGGCTCTTTCAGGCGATTGATCGTCCGAACGTCCTGATCAAGTTGCCTGCCCAGCCCGATCTGCTGACCGTGATTGAGCAGCTGCTTTATGAGGGCGTGAACATCCACTTTACGCACGTCTACAGCGCTGCGACGTATGAGAGAGCAGCTGAGTGCTATTTGCGCGCTCTGGAGCGCCGTGCCTTTGAGAATCTGCCTTTGGGCGAGCTGATCTCTGTGGTCGGCTTCCATGTCAGCAGTTTAGACGCCGTGGTAGATCATCAACTGCAGAATAATATCCGTGCAGCGCAAGCGCGTAGCGAATTGGCGCGCGTCTCTGCCAATGCAGAGCTGTTGGGCAAGATCGGTGTGGCAAACGCTAACAATGTCTATCGGCGCAGCCGCGATATTTTCAATAGCGAGCGTTTCAGCCGTTTGCGGGCGCAAGGTGCTTTGCCGCAGCGCCTCCTCTGGACAGAGATCGCGCCGATCAGTCCTTTGCAAGCACCTTTACATTACCTTGATTGCTTGAGTCATACTGAGGCGCTTTTGCTGATTGAGCCGCCGATGCTGGATCATCTTGCCGACTACGATCGGGACGCCATGCCGCGCACGGCGGCGCTGCGCGAGGCGCCGGATATCCTAGTGCGCCTTGCTGCCGTCGGCATTGATCTGGACTTGGTGGCGCGCCAATTGCTCAGCGATGCTGAAGAGATGTACAGCGAGGCGTTCGCCAAGCTGATCGCCCGTGTGGAGGGCAAGCGCAAGCTGCTCTCTAGCGGCTTCATGCGCCGCCAGACTCTGGTGCTAGGGCAGTACCAGAAGCCTGTTGAGACTGAGCTGCAGCGCTTGCGCAGCCGGAAGAGCATTACGCGCACTTGGGCGTGCGATGCCAGCCTGTGGACAGACTCGCCTGAGGCAGCGACGCTGATCGAGACTCGGCTGGGCTGGCTGCGCTTGCCCACTGATGGGTGCATTGATCGAGAGGTGCTGCGCGCTGCACGGGCTGAGTCGCAGCGCGAGGGCTGGCAGCACATTGTGATGCTGGGCATGGGCGGCGCCAACATCACAGCTGAGACGCTTTACGGCATCTTCGGGCAGCAAGCGGGCTTCCCCGCTCTGATCACGCTTGACAGCACTGATCCGACTGCCATTCGGGATGTCGAGGTGCAGATCGATCTGGCACGCACGTGCTTCATTGTTGCCAGCAAATCCGGCAGCACGCTTGAGACCCTCGCCATGCTCTATCACTTCTATCAGCGCTGTACGGAGCATAACCCTAAAGCAGGCGATCAGTTCATCGCCATCACTGACCCTGAGACGCGCCTTGCTGAAGAGGCGGGGCGGCTCGGTTTCCGCGCCATTTACTACAATCCGACTGATATGGCAGGTCGCTACGCGGCTTTGAGCTATTTCGGCATGTTGCCAGCTGCCATGCTCGGTTTGGACTTCGAAAAAATCATGGATCGAGCGGCGGAAATGGCGCTCGCCTGTGGCGCAAACGTGATGGGCAACAATCATCCCGGCTTGTGGCTTGGCACGATCATGGGCGTCCTAGCGCGGCGCGGACTGGATAAGCTGACCCTGCTCACCAGCCCTGAGATCGCCGCGTTTGGCGCATGGGCAGAGCAGCTGATCGCGGAGAGCAGCGGCAAAGAGGATAAGGGCATTATCCCCATCAGTGGTGGCACCGTCGGCTTGCCCCATGACTACGATGATGATCGCTTGTTCGTCTATTTGCGCCTTGAGGGCAGTCCGCACAATCCCGATCAGGCTGTGCAGATGCTCAAAGAGGCGGGGCATCCCATTGTGACGCTCAATCTGCGCGATGTCTACGATATCGGCGCGGAATTCTTCCGCTGGCAGTTTGCAGCGGCAACGGTCGGCATGGTTTTGGGCATCAACCCGTTTGATGAGCCGGCTGTGGAGGAGAGCAAGCAGAATACGCAGCGCCTGCTAGATACGTACGTTGAGCAAGGTGCTTTGCCGCAGAGCGCACCTGCCTACAGCGAAGACGGGATCAGCTTGTTTGCTGATGAGGTAACGGCGGCGCTTTTGGAGCAGCTGCGCACTCAACAAGCCTTTGAGACCAGTCCGTTGAGCGGCTTATTGGCGGCATTTTTGCGTTTGGCGCGCTCAGGCGATTACATCGGCTTGCTAGCGTACTTGCCGCCGCGCCCAGAGTATGTCGCTCAGCTGGAGACCTTTCGGCGGCAATTGCGGCATGTGCTGCAGCGCGCCGTGACTCTCGGTTTCGGTCCGCGCTACTTGCACTCTACAGGTCAGTTGCACAAGGCGGGCTGCGATAAAGGCGTCTTCATTCAGCTGACTATGGACGATCCTGAGCCGTTGCCGATCCCGAACATGCCCTATAGTTTCAGCATTTTGAAGCAAGCGCAGGCTGAAGGCGATTATGAGGCGCTCCAGAGCCGCGGACGGCGCATCATCCGCCTGCATTTGGGCGCTGAGCCGTTGATCGGCATGGGGAAAATCACAGCGGCTATCGAGGCAATCGCGGCGAAGCGCAGGTGATCAGGCGCCGTTGCGCTGGATGCGCAACAGATTGTGAATCAGGTTGATGGCATCGCGTGGGTCGCTGCCCAGATAGTAGCCTTTGACTTGCTGACGCAGGTTCGCGTCGGAGTCAAAGGCGCGCCCGCCATAGCCGAACAGCGGCAGATTGTTCGCATTGCTCCGCTCTAGGAGCGGCTGCACCTCGCGCAGGGCAAGCGCGGAGGCGGGATTATTGGCGGACATGCAGATCATCGCGGCGCGCTCTTGGAGCGCTGTATGCACGACGTCGTCTACTGGCACGTCTTGCCCTAGGTAGACGGCATTGAAGCCCTGTTGGCGCAACATCACAGCGAAGATCAGGGCGCCGATCTCATGCCGTTCGCCGGGCGCGCAACCGATGATGATCATCGGCATATCGCTGCGATGCGGGTATGCCTGCAGCAGACCGAGTAGCCTGCCGCGCAGATAGGTAGTGGCGAAGTGTTCAATTGAGATCGAGATTTCGCCGCGATGCCACAACTCGCCGATCTCGATCAGGGCGGGCGTGATCACCTCCACATAGACCGTCGGCATGGTGTATAGCACAAATGCCTGCTCGATCACCTCATCGGCGCGCTCGGTATCAAGGCTGATCAGAGCTTGCACCAGCGGCGCGACGAAGTCAGAGGGCGGCTGTGGCGTTTGGCGGAGGGTCGGTGCAATAGCCTCATGCGGCTCGATGTAGATTGGCTCGCCGTTTTGCCGCGCCGCCTCCAGCATGGCAACCACGCGACTGATCGTCAAGCCGTCGTTCATCTGTTGGCGCACCCAGCGCAGCAGGGCGATATCGCGGTCAGAGTACAGCCGATAGCCGCTAGGCGTCCGTTTTGGCTCAATCAGCAGGTAGCGCCGCTCCCAAGCGCGCAGTGTTGCCGCAGAAATGCCCGTCTGCTGCTCTACCGCTTTCATGTTATAGATCGGTTCATCAGAATAATCTTCGAGTTGACGCCGCATTTCTGAGGAGCGCTTGTCTACTTTTTGTCTAATGCTTGCTGAATTGTAGATCGGGCAAGCCTTGTTGTCAAGCCAACTGACCAGTCCTATATGCATCCAGACACGATCGAGGCGCAATTGCCAAGCGCGTCCCGATAAGGTAGACTCAACTTTCGCACGCAGCTGTGTGTGCTTGAGGAGGGACTTACACTTGGAAAAACGGCTCTTGATCAGCCGCACGCGGCTTTTTTTGGCGCTTGGCTTGGCGGCACTGTTCGTCTTTGCCTCAGTGGGCTTGGCATTGGCGCAAGATGGCACACCGCGCCGCCTGACTGTCGGCGGGAGCGTCACAGGGACGCTCAGCGAACAGACCTTCGCCCAGACCTATACTTTTGAGGTAACTGGTGGAGCGCTGCTCACACTGACCGCTGTCAGCAACACGCCTGAGCTGACTCTCGCCCTTATCCTGACCGATGCAAACGGACAGCCGCTCGCGCAGAATGCCAATTTGAGCGGCGCCGAGGTCAGTTTGAGCAACTTGAGCCTGCCTAGCGGCATTTACTATGTGACTGTGCTGCGCAGCAGCGGCGCACAGGGCGCAGTCTCAGGGCAATTCACGCTGAGCTTGAGCGCAGGGACTCTCGCCTCGCCCACGCCCGTGCCGACTCTCGCGCCGATCACTGTCAGCAACATGAGCGTGGCGCTCAGCTGGGCGACCATTGACGATCTCGACTTGGAAGTGCGCGATCCGATCGGCAATTCGGTCTTTTGGGGCAATACAGCCGCTGGTGGCGCAACTTTACTAGCGAACGTCAACAATGGCTGCACCAACACTGTCTCTAGTCCCATTGAGACGATCCGTTGGGCGCCGGGGCGCGTGCCTGCTGGCAGCTACGAGATTCTGGTCTACTATAACCGCGCTTGCCGTCAGCCGCCCGCCCCTGTGGACTTCACAGTCACGGTCACGGTCAACGGGCGCGCTCAGCCTCCCATTCAGGGACGCTTGAATTTGAACGATCAGTACGTCGCCAGCTTCATTCTTGAGTCGCCTGAGGCGGTCAGCGTGCAGCAGGGCGGCGCCAATCCGCTTCTGCTGAACTTGACGCCCTTCGCCGCCCAGATCAGCGCGCCGCAGCCCCTTGGCGGGCGCACCAGTGTGCGCAGCCGCATTGATCGCAACAATCAGGTGGACGTTTGGAGTTTTGAGGGCGTGGCAGGGCAGGTGGTGAACATCGCCATGAATGCAGTGGACGGCGGCAGCCTCGATCCGCAGCTGATCTTGCTCGGACCTGACCGCGCCGTGCTTGCCTCAAACGATGATGCTAGTCCAGAGACGCGCAACGCCTTGATCGCCAATCAGCTCTTGCCCGTGAATGGCACTTACGTGATCATCGCCACGCGCTTCGGCAAGAATATCGGCGGCACGGAGGGCAACTATGAGCTGACCTTGAGCGGCACGGGCGCCCTTGTCGCTGCACAGACGCCCGTCGCGCCTGAGGGCGGCGCGCCCATCATCGCACCGACTCAGCCTGCGGGCGAAGTCGGTTTGGCGGGCTTGCCCGTCGGCGCGATGAACATCAGCTTGACGTGGAACAGCCGCGCCGACGTGCGCTTGCTTGTCCGTGACCCTGAAAATCGGTCGCTTTTCTCGGACGTGCGCAATACGCCCAGCGGCGGCATTTTGGCGCGCCAGGATAACCTGAACTGCAATAATCCGACTAGCGCGCCGATCACGTACGCCGTCTGGCAAGCCGATCGGCTGCTGACAGGCACGTATGAGGTACAGGTCTGGCTGCGCAACCTGTGCGGCGAGACTCTCCTGCCCACCTACGCCCTGAACGTCAATGTGCGCGGTCAGCAGGTGCTGAGCGTGCAGGAGCAGCCTGATATCAATGGGCGGCTCTACGTCACTACTTTCACCATCAATCCTGATGGGACGGTCAGCGCGGGACGTGGCGCGGTCTTCTTTAACGAGGCGCTACGCGATATCGGCGATGTGCGTGACCGCGCTGATGTGGCGGAGGCGCTCATCTACGGACGCCCAACTTTCGGAAGCGTGGATAATGTCAGCCCGTTTACGGTCTACACTTTCCAAGCGCGGGCAGGCGACCGCGTCCGAATCTCGATGCGCGCTACAGGCGGCACGCTCGATCCTGCGCTCTATCTGCTCGATCCAAGCGGCGTGCAGATCGCCTTCAACGATGATGCTGCGCCCAACGATGTAAATGCACGCATTGACGCCGTCATCCCTGCGGATGGGCGCTATATCATCATTGCTACGCGCTTCGGCGCGCTGACAGGCGGCACAACGGGCAGTTTTGAGGTCGCCGTGGCGCCGATCCGCTAGGCGATCGCGTGAGTGCGCTGTGAGAGCCTTCGCAGCGCACTCACCACGTCTTCAGGAGCAGCATGTTGCCGTAGAGAATGGCGATCTCGCAGACATCGGTCACGATGATCGCCGCCTCACGATGCTCACGTTCGCCCAAGAACATGCCGATGATATCGGCGTGTTCGTCGCGCTCATCAGGATAGCCGCGCACGTCCCATTGCAGCGAGCGCACCTCTTCGAAGAGCAGCTGGAAGGGATCGCCTTCGTAGGCACAATCCAGCTGCACTTCCGTCCCCCATAGCGAGATTTCAACGCGCTGAAGGGTCAGTGCGCCTTTTTCAACGCCCAGCAGCTCAAAAATTTCGTTGTGATCGGCTGTCATGGTTGTGTCCATTGAATGGCGGCGGCGCTCCAAGTGTAGCCGACGCCTGCGCCTGCCAACACCACCAGATCGCCCGCCTTGATCTTGCCTTGCGCCAAGCCCAGCTGCAGCGCAAGCGCCTGATCGGCGCTCTGCACATGACCGTAATCTTCCAAATAGACCGATTGCTCAGCGCTCAGCCCGATTGCCTTCAAAATCTCAAGGTAAAATGAGCGTTTCATGTGCGTAATGCCCAGAAAACGCACATCTGAGAGCGACGCGCCGCCTTTTTCCACAGCACCGCGAATCACGCGCACGAAATTCTCCAGTGAGACCGCGCCCAGCCGCTCCGCCATGTACTCAGGCTGATTGACCTCTAGCCGTCCGCATAGGTCGCCGTGTTCAGCAGCGTCACCGACTGCCTCAGGCGCACGGCTGAGCGTGACTGTCTCAGAGAGGCTGCCGTCGGTGATCGCCGCCATGCCGATGATCGGGTTGTGTTCGGCGTCGCGCTTGAGGACCATGGCGCCTGCGCCGCTGCCGAAATTGTACATGAAGCGCACGCGCTCATTGCGGAAATTGACCAGATCGTTTTCGCGGCTGGCTGCCACAAGCAAGACGTGCCGCAGCGAGGGATCAGCTAGCATCATGCCGCGGGCAGCCTGCATGGCGATAGGCGCAGCGGCGCACAGCGCATACAGATCGAAGGCGAAGGCGTTGTGCGCGCCGATGTTGTGCTGAATCTTGGCGGCGGCGCTCCAGACGTTGTGATCTTTGTACTCGCTGCCGTGCGAAATGACCAGATCGATCTGCTCAGGCGCAAGTTTAGCGCTCTCTAGGGCGCGCAAGGCAGCTTGAGTCGCCATGTGAGAGACGGTCTCATGTGCCGCTGCGACGCGCCGCTGACGAATGCCCATCTTCTCACGCAGGACTGGCTCTGGGATGCCTGTGCGCGGCGCAAGGTCAGCGGCGGTCTCGATTTGGGCAGGGAAGTAGGTGCCAATGCCCAGAATGCCGATAGAAGTCATAAAGTTCTGCCTTTTTTAGCCAAAAAGTTCATCTGCAGCGAGATTTTAACGCATAACGCCCGCTAGGGGCGCGCTGCAACGCTGAAGGGCAGGAAAATCTCGCCCGTGCGCTGACCCGTGCTAGGCGAGACGAAGCCGAACGTCCAGCGCAACGACTCAGCGGGCGGCAAATCGTCTTCTGCCCATGCGATAAAGACCGTATCGCGGATGACCTCGCCCTGTTGCCAAGCTGTGGTCGGGTAGTAGCCGCGCACGGGGTCGGGATAATCGCGCTGGGCGATCAATCCCGTTGTGTTGCCCGCCGAATCGACTGTGCGCAGGTGCGCAAACGGGATGAAGCGCTCAGGAATCTCGCCCACAACGCGCCAATAGAGCGTGAAGTAAGCGCCATGCTGATCGGCGTGCGCATGATAGCTATAAAGTTGGATGCCGGGCGCCGCCATCTGCTCCAGTTTGGTCGCTGTTTCCGCCTCAGCGGCTATGCGCGGGTCGCCACGCGGCAAGACCTGAACGAAGGGCGTGTGCGTGCCGCCAAAGCCCATGCCTAGCTCCAAAAGCGGATTTTGCCCGGAGAGCATCCCTAGATACATCTGCATCCAGTGCGAGAGGTAGATGTTTTGAGTCCGCCGTTCGTCGGCAACAGCGGCGATGAACGGCGCCTCACGGTCATAGAACAAGCCGACTTTATAGCCCGCTGCGACCGCCTCCAAGCCGATCCAATGGTCAGGACTCCAGCCGCCTGTGAAGACGATGCTCTCAGGCGGCAAGCTGGCATAGGCTGCGAAGTACTCAGCGCCGCGCCTATCAATGGCGCGGTTATTCTTGGGAAAGCCAAGCGCAAAAAGTAGCGGGATAAGCGCCACAAGCGGCAAGGCAAGACTCAGCCGCTTGCCGAGTCGCGGTAAGCGCACGGTGAGGTCTGCTAGGTGCGCCAAACCGACGATCAGGGCAAAGCCGCTCTGTCCATAGTAGATAAACGCCTTGTGATCTTGCCGCCACGTCATGAAAAAGGCGAACGAGAGCGCGCTCCCGATCAGGATCGCAATCCCATAGAGCGGCGCACAGCGTATGAAGAGCGCTAAGCCTATTACGCCCAACATAACGCCAATTGGCGTGAAAAACTCAAGGTGGAAGCCGCCCACTAGCGCAATGCGCGCTCCCAGTTCGGGCAAAGGCGAGATCAGCAAGCCCTCCTGCCCGTAGCCAAAGACGATCTGCAGCGCATTGTAGGCGTTAATCGGCGGATTGAAGGTCGTGCCTAAGCCATAGACCACACCAGCCGGCACCTTGAAAAAGACATCATAGTACAACAAGAGCGGCAAGCTGAGCATGGCGGCAAGGCGCACATACTGCCAAGGCTGCAAACGGCGCAACGCGCCACTGCCTAGTGCGATCAGCGCGATGCTGGGCGCCCACAGCACAATAATCCGATGATTGGCTAAGCCTAGTCCGAAGAGCAGCGCTGCGCCCTCCAAATAAGCGACTCGCTCAGGCTGCCGCGTGTAGAGCGCTCCGAGATAAAGAATGCCCATCACAGTCAGGAGGTGCAGTCCCTGCACTTCGGCAATGGTGGCGATGTGCCACAGCACGCCGCTCAGTCCGAAGATGCTCACAGCCAGCGCTGCTGCGTACCACCTCACATACAGCCGCAGCAAAAAATAAGCGATCACAAGCGCAAGCGCCACGGTCAGTGAGGAAAAATATGTGACCCACGTGAACGGATCATCGCCCAGCACAGCGCCAAGGTGCGTGAAATAATGCGCGAGGATCACATAAGCGGGATAGCTGGTGGCGTGCGCAATGCCGTTATAGACCACGGCGCGCTGCAATTCCATTGATTCCGCCTCAGCGCCGCCCCCTACGATGTAGCCACGCGCCGCCGTGCTGATGTAGAGCGCTAGGAAAGCGAAGAAGAGGATCAGCGGCGCAAGGCGCGCTAGATGCGACTCTTGGCTCATTCTGCCAAGCCTACGATACGCTTTGCTTCGCGCTCACCGCTGATCAGCGCGCCGTGAACCGTGGCGGGATAATCGGAGAGCGTGCCTTCGCCCGCGAAAAAGAGCCGATTCTGCACTGGACGCGCTAGGATGTCGTAATCGGCGTGGCGCGCATTGGGCGGCACATGCGAATAGGCGCCGCGGGCAAAAGGATCGCTATGCCAAGCTGTGACGGCAAATGCCTCTGGCTCTGGGATAGCTCTGCCGAAGGCGCGCTGAAGGGTCTGGAAGGCGCGAGCGGCAGCCTGCTCAGGCGCAAGACGCTCAAGACTGCGTGCGTGGTCGCCGCGTGCCAACGCGACCAAAATCGGCTGCCCATGCAGCACGTGCAGGTTGAAGAATTCGAAGAGTTCCGCAGTGCTTTCATCCAGATAGCCGAAGCGATGCAGGTCGGTATCCCAGAAGGCGCGTGGAAAGCGCAAAGCGACCTTGTTTAGAGTCCCCATGCGCAGCCGACCTAGCGCCCCTCCCTTTGCCTCAGGCAGGGCGGGCGTAAACCTGACCGCGCCGCTCTGCAACACGCCAATTGGCAAGGTGATCAGGGCGCGGTCCGCCTCAAAGGTGCGCCCGTCGGTCGCTGTGAGCGCTACGCCTGTGCGGTCATAGGCAATTTCGCTGATGACCGTGTTCAGCTGAACGTCAAGGTCGCGGGCGAGGAAAGCGATCAGCGCGCTGTAGCCCTCACGCAGCAGCAGATCGTCGCCGCCGAAATTGCTATCCTCATTCCACGCCAAAAGGGAGAGGTCATGAGCGTCTGCGCCCCACTGCAGCTCGATCTCGCTGGCAAGCAGCCACAAGACAGCCCGTTTGTTCGCGCCACTCAGCGCATATTCGGGCAGTAGCGTAGCCAGAACCTCGGCAATGGACGTACTGTCATTCACCAAATGGTGCGCCTTAGCCGCCTCCAGCTCTTTGAGGATATCAGCAGCCCTTTCAGCAGCCGACTCAAGCTGATCATCGCTCAAGCGCTCGCCGTTGCCCGTATAGAGCGCCATGGCTTCAAAATCGCTTGGGAAGGTGCGAATGCCTGCAGCGCGTGCGAGTGGCGTCAGCGGATTGCGGCGCTCGCCGTGAATCCATGCCGCGCCCATATCAAGCGGGACGCCAAGCGCATCATCGGTCCAGATGCGCCCGCCCAAGCGATCGCGTGCCTCTAGCAATGTGACTGTGAGTCCAGCTGCCTGCAGCGCCCGCGCTGCACTGATGCCCGCCATGCCCGCGCCCACAATCAGCACGGATTCCGCTCCACGTGCTGTTCGGCGTGAAAGGGCTGCGCTCAGCGCGCTCAAGCCCAAGAGGTGAAGAAAGTGCCGTCGTTGCATGATAGCCTGCCTGCTTTGAACACTTGTTTAGCGTAGTGTAACGCAGAGCGCGCATTTGCAAAGCCTCCCGAACCGTGCGCTATAATTATATACAATCTGGCATGACGGACAGTTGTTCTAGACTAAGAGAGGTTTTAACAATGGCAAAATTGCCTGATTTCAAAAATGAGCCGCTGACCGACTTCGCGCAGCCCGCCAATCGCGCTGCTTTTCAGCAAGCGCTGGAGTATGTGCGCGGTCAGCTGGGCAAGCATTATCCGTTGCGCATTGGCGCGAACGAATTGCACACGCCTGATACGATCCAGTCTCTCAACCCCTCGCGCCCAGCTGAGATCGTCGGCACGGTCTCGGCGGGACGCAAAGAAGATGCTGAGCGCGCCATTGAGGTGGCGGCTGAGGCATTCAAACACTGGCAATATGTGGATATTGAAGAGCGGGCGCGCTATTTGCTGCGCGCAGCCGCCGAAATGCGCCGCCGCAAGCACGAGTTCAGCGCTTGGATGGTCTTTGAGATCGGCAAGAATTGGGCGGAGGCGGACGCTGATACGGCTGAGGCGATAGATTTTCTGGAATACTACGCACGGCAAGCCATTCGGCTCAAAAATGCCAGTGAGCAGCTTTACACTATCCCCGGCGAGCAATCTGAGCTGCAGTACATCCCGTTAGGCGTCGGCGCTGTGATTCCGCCGTGGAACTTTCCCGCTGCGATCATGGTCGGCATGACCAGCGCAGCGATTGTGGCGGGCAACACGGTTGTGCTGAAACCTGCCAGCATCACACCTGTGATCGCCTACAAATTCTGCGAGATTCTGTGGGATCTGGGCTTGCCCAGCGGCGTGCTGAACTTCTTGCCCGGTCCGGGCGGCGCCATCGGCGATACGCTCGTAGATCATCCCAAGACGCGCTTCATTGCCTTCACAGGCAGCAAGGAAGTCGGGATTCGCATTTTTGAGCGTGCGGCAAAGGTGCATCCCGGTCAGCTGTGGCTCAAGCGGACTATCCTTGAGATGGGCGGCAAAGACGCCGTCGTAGTGGATGAGACCGCCGACCTAGAGGCGGCGGCGACGGGCATTGTGGTCAGTGCCTTTGGCTTTCAGGGACAAAAATGCTCAGCTGGCTCACGTGCGATCATCGTTGACTCGGTCTATGAGCAGGTGGCGGCGCGTGTGGTGGAAAAAACCCGCCAACTGACCATTGGCGCGCCCGATCAGGCGCCGGAGATCGACCAAGGACCGGTCTCAGACGCGAAGGCGATGCAGAAAATCCTTGAGTACATCGAGATCGGCACGCAGGAGGGCAAGCTGCTGTGCGGCGGCAAGGCGAAGGTCACGCCTGAGGGCGGCTATTTCATCGAGCCGACTGTGTTCGGCGACGTGCCGCCGAATGCGCGCATTGCTCAAGAGGAAATCTTCGGACCGGTCCTAGCGCTGATCCGCGCCCATGACTACGCGCACGCCCTTGAGATCGCCAACGGCACAGAGTTCGGTCTTACGGGCGCGGTCTACAGCCAGAACCGCGAGCGTCTGGAGCAGGCGCGGCGCCTTTTCCACGTGGGCAACCTGTATTTCAACCGCAAATGCACAGGCGCGCTAGTGGGCGTGCATCCGTTTGGCGGCTTCAATATGTCTGGCACGGATAGCAAGGCGGGTGGGCCGGACTATTTGCTGCTCTTCACACAGGCGAAGTCTATCAGCGAAAAGCTGTGAGAGGCACGTGCCGCGTGACAGAGACTCGCGCTGTTGCGCGGCGCATTTTCAAAAATTTTTCGAATTCGCCATGTTGAGACTGTGCTATAATCGCCTTCAGAAAGCATTGGGATCGGTTACAGAGCGCTAAAGATGCCAATGCGTTGTGTGCATCAGCAGTCGCGCTCTACCATTACTCAAATTTTTAGACGTTCGGCGATCAGGGGCGAGGTTCGGGCGTGTCTTCCGCAGAGATCAGCGAGCAAGAGATCAGAGAGCGCTGCAGCCACTGGTTACGCGCTGCCAGCGATGAGGCGGCGCGCCTTCATCACTATTTCATCGGCACTGAGCATCTCTACATTGCGCTCATGCAGGTGGAGGGCAGTCTTGCGCAGCGCTTGCTGCTCGCCAATGACTTCGATCCGCGCAGCGTGCGCAACGAAATTCGGCACGACGCCGGCATAAGCAAATCTGAGCAAGACCCGCCCTCCGAGCTGCCGTTCACGCCGCGTGCCTATCGCGTCCTCAGCCAGACCATTCAAGTGGCTGACCAGCACAATCATCAGGTTATTGATGAGCGCCACATCCTGTACGCTCTGCTGCGCGAGGGACAAGGCGTCCCGATGCGCCGCCTGCGCGCCATTGGCGCTGACCTTGAGTCGTGGCTCAGACTCGTGCAGGAAGAGCTGACTAGGACCAAGCCGTCACAGGATGCCGACTACGACGCCTTCAGCGATGCATACGATCTCTCGATCTATCAGGCTGAGGTTGAATATCTCAGCTCCGATTCATCCAGCGAGACGCCCTTTCTGGATAGATACGGGCGCGATCTGACAAAACTAGCGCAGGAAGGCCGACTCAGCCCAGTCATTGGGCGTGAGCGCGAATTGCGCATGATGGCGCGCACGCTCATGCGCACCAAAAAGAATAATCCGCTCCTGCTGGGCGATTCTGGAGTCGGCAAGACGGCGATTGTAGAGGGACTTGCCTATAACATTGTGCAAGGGAGCGTGCCGCCGCCCTTGCGCAATCGGCGCATTGTGCAGATCGAGATCGGAACGCTCTTGGCAGGCACCAGTCTGCGCGGTCAGTTTGAGGAGCGGTTAGTGGGCATTGTGGATGAAGTGCGCGCTCATCCTGAGATCATCCTCTTCATTGATGAGATTCACACCATTGTGGGCGCGGGCGATACGGTAGATAGCAACCTTGACGCGGCGAATATCCTGAAGCCTGCTTTGGCGCGCGGTGAGCTGACCTGCATCGGTGCCACCACTCATGAGGAATATCGCGCCGCCATTGCCCAAGACCCCGCCCTAGAGCGGCGTTTCCGCACGATTGAGATCGGTGAGCCTTCGGCGGCGGATACCTTGCTCATCCTGACTAGTGTTCAGGATCGCTACGCTAAGCATCACGGCGTGCAAATTCAGAGCGAGGCGCTCCAAGCCGCTGTGACGCTCTCTGCCAAGTATTTGCACAATCGCCGTCAGCCCGATAAGGCGCTTGACCTGCTCGATGAGGCATGTGCGCGTGTGGTCACGCAGACGGGCGCCTTCGCTGATCCCAATGCGCCGCGCCTTGTCACAGCGGAGGCAGTCGCTGAGGTGCTATCCGAATGGACGGGCATTCCCGTGAGGCAGCTGACCGAAGATGATCGGCGCAAGTATGCGCGTATGGAAGAGACGCTGCGGGCGCGTGTGATCGGTCAGGATCATGCGATTAGCGCAGTGGCGGGCGCTGTGCGTGCCAGCCGTGCTGGCTTATCCAACCCGAATCGTCCAATCGGCGTCTTTTTATTCTTGGGTCCGAGTGGCGTCGGCAAGACAGAGCTGGCAAAGGCGCTTGCCGCCTTCCTGTTTGGCAGTGAGAACGCCCTGCTGCGCTTTGATATGTCCGAGTTTTATGATGAGCATACGGTAGCGCGGCTGATCGGCGCGCCGTTCGGCTATCAGGACTCCCTGCGCGGCGGTCAGCTGACAGAGGCGTTGCGCCGTCATCCGTACTGTGTCGTTTTGCTAGATGAGATCGAGAAAGCGGCGCCGCAGGTCTTTGATATATTCTTGCAGGTCTTTGATGAGGGGCGGCTGACTGATGCACGCGGCACTACAGTGGATGCGCGCCATGCCGTCTGGATCATGACCAGCAACGTCGGCACAGCACAGCTGCGGCGCGGCAGCGTCGGTTTCACCAGCACGGGCGCGGTCTCAGCTGATTATCAGGCGGCGCTGCAGCGGCACTTCCGCCCTGAATTTCTCAACCGTTTCGATGATATCATCATTTTCAATCCGCTCACAGACCAGACGCTGCAGCAAATCCTTGACCTGCAGCTGAGCAGTGTGCGCGCCCGCTTGCTCGATCAGCGCCTGCAGCTGCACTTGACGCCTGAGGCGCGTGCGTTTATCCTGCAGCGCGGCTACGATCCTGCGCACGGCGCACGTCCGTTGCGCCAAGCCATTGAGCGCTTGCTCATCCGCCCCTTGAGCGCTCAATTGCTGGAGCAGCCCGCAATGCAAGACGGCGTAGTCTATGTGGATATCTCAGCTGATCAAGCGCACCTGACCTTCAGGGTACAATCGCATTTAGCAAGCCGCGAGGCATAGTAGCCTGAACGATGTGTCTTTTACACGCCCCTCAAATTGGGATTCAGCCTGAGCGCCTCTCAGCGGCTGATGAGCAGCTTTTGTTGGCTGTGCCGCAAGCTGAAGATGAGACCGATCTGTTCGCTACTGATCCCGATCCTAACATTCGTCGCTTAGGGCGCATCGCTTTACGGCGTCCGTCGCCACAGGCGAACGATTATTTTGCACTGGGCGATCTGTGCGCCCAGCGCGCCTATGAGGGCGAGCGTCTGAGCATTCTCTACGTCGTGAAGGCGCTCCAAGCCTTTAAGCGCGCCGCCCGACTCGCTAGACAAGCCACAGATCAGGCGCTGGCGGGCGTGGCTCAGGCGAATTTGGCGGCTTGGGCGGTCACAGTGGCACACAACACGCCCAGTGCCAACAATATCAGCGTGGCGCTGTGGGCAGTGGCAGAGATTCCTGCAGATCGCTTGAGCGCCCAGGTGCGCGCCGCCGCCCTCGAACTGATTCAGTGGTATTCTGCCGCTCTGAGCGCTAACATGCCTTCCAACCCTGAGCCTTCAGCGCAGCAGCCGCCCAGCTGGCTCGATTCTGAGGCAGAGGAGCTATTTGAAGACGAGTCAGATGAGGCAGGCACGGAATACGGCACTTCGCCCGCGCTCTCAGAGTCGTTCAATCGAACGGCCACCTCGCCGACGCTAGACGACGATCAGGGCGCGCCGATAGTCATGGGCAACGGCGATGATTTCAAGCGCGGCGATGTGATCGGGGAGCGCTATCGCGTCCAGAACATCCTCGAAGGCGGCATGGGCATCATCTACGTCTGCCTTGATGAGCAGACCGACTCCTTCGTGGCGCTCAAGACCTTTCAAGCGCGCTATCTGAGCGATGAGACGGCGAAACGTCGCTTTGAGAATGAGGCGCGGCTCTGGGTGGAGATGGATAAGCATCCCAACATTGTGCGCGCCTATAAAGTCGCCTCGTTTGGCAAGAGTCGCTCTCGCGGACGCCCACATATCATCCTTGAGTATATAGATGGCGCTGAGGGCTTAGGTAGCGACCTGCGCGGCTGGATCAGGCATAAGCGTCTAACGCCACAACTCAGCCTTGAGATCGCCCTAGATGTCTGTGATGGCATGTTGCATGCCGTCACCAAGAAAGAGGGCTTTGTCCACTGCGATTTGAAGCCTGCGAACATCCTTGTGCGCCATGATACTGTGGCTAAGGTGACTGATTTTGGGCTTGGGCGCGCTTTTGATAGCCTAGTTGAATCGCAGGAGATGCCGCTGCTCTCGTCTGAGCAGCTTCAGCGCCCCTCTGAGGCGCGCCTGACTGAGGCGGGCAGAGTCATGGGGACTCTTGCCTACATGGCGCCTGAGCAGTACACGCCGCGCTCGCTTGATGCGCGGGCAGACATCTTCGCCTTTGGGATCATCCTCTATGAGATGCTGACGGGCATTCGCTTGTTTGGCAGCGCGAGCAATCTGCAAACGCTGCGCGAGTTGCACAGTCGCCCTGTGAGCTTTCCGCACGCCCTTGCTGAGCAACTGCCCGCTGACCTGTGCCAGCTCACGTTGCGCTGCTTGCAAGTGCCACGCGAGGCGCGCCCTCAGACGTGGCAAGAGCTGCGGACTGAGCTAGCAGCCTGCTATCAGGCGCTGACGGGCAAGCAGCCGCCATTGAAGAACAGTCCAACTGAGATGCAGCTCGATGAGCTGATGGACAAAGCCTACAGCTTGAGCGAGTTGCGGCGCTATAACGACGCGCTTGCCGTCTACGATCAAGCGCTCGCGCTCGATCCGCATTCAGCTTGGGTCTGGGCGCGTAAGGGGCGCGTTTTGCGCCAGCTCAAACGCTATCCAGAGGCGCTTGAGACCTTCGCACAGGCGCTTAACCGCCATCCGACCTTCGCATGGGCATGGTACAACAAGGGGATTGTCCATGAGCGGCTTGGCGAGTATGCGCAGGCGCAAGCCGCTTATCAGCGGGCAGCTGAACTCAGACCGGGCGATATCTGGGCGGCTTACAATCATGCGCGTTTGCTGTTCGCTTTGGGTCAATTTGAGGCAGCCCATACGCAGATAGAAGAGGTTTTGAACATTGATCCGAATCATGCGCTGAGCCATGCGCTGCGCGGGCGCATTCTCATGCGCTTGGGAAAAACACACGAGGCGCTTGCCGCTTTTGATCGCGCTTTGCAGCTGGATCACGAGCTGAGCGAGGCGTTCATCGGGCGCGGCGAGGCGCTCATCGCCCTGAAGCGCCGATCTGAGGCGGCTAGCGCCTTCCTGCGGGCAACGCGCCTTTCGCCTAAGCATTTGACCGTCTGGCTGCGCCTTGCCGATGCTTATCTCGCCAATGGCAATGAGGCACAGGCACTCACAGCCCTTGAGCAGGCTGAGCGGTTGCGCCCTGAGAGCATTGGCATCTGGCTGCGTTTTGGGCGCATTCACAGGCACTACAATCGCCCTGAAAAGGCGCTTGAGGCTTATGAGCGCGTGTTGGCACGTCAGCCCCAGCACGTGGAGGCGCTGATGGGCAAGAGTTTGGCGCTCCTTGCCCTAGCGCGCCATGCAGAGGCAATTGCGCCCTTGCAAGCTGCCCTTGCGCAGCGCCCCGAAGATTTTAAGGCGCTCTCACGGCTAGGGATTGCCTATTTGCGCAGTGGCGAGGCGGAACAGGCGCTCAGTTGCTTTCAACGCGCCCTAGCGCGCTGCGGCGATCAGGCGTGGCTGTGGGCAAAATGCGCCGCCGCCTTGCTGCTGCAGCAGCGCCACGCTGAGGCGGTCGCGGCGTGGCAACGGGCGCTGGCATTGAAGCCTGATCAGGCGTGGTATCGCACCAAGCTGGCAGAGGCTCAGCTGGCGCTGGGTCAGTTTGAGGAGGCGCTGGCGACTCTGGAGTCGGCTGATACGCCTGAGGCACTCACGCGCCGTGCCACGATCTTTTGCAGACAGAAGCGCTATGATGAGGCGCTTGCCGCCTGTGACCGTGCGCTCAGCCTTGCGCCCGATCTGGCTTGGGCGCACAATGAGCGCGGCAAAGTCCTAGAACGCCTCAAACGCATTCCAGAGGCGCTGAATGCCTATGAGCAGGCGCTTCAGTGTGCGCCGCAGGTCGTTTGGTATCGCTTGAATGTGTTGCGCTCGATGCAACGCTTGAGCAGACATGAGGAAGCGCTCGTGATCTGTGTGGAGGGTTTGGCGCTACCCAACGCCGATCCGCGCAAGGGCGCACGGCTTTGGGCGCAGCAAGGCGAGATTTTGCGCCGTCTGCACCGCTACACAGAGGCGCTTGAGGCGTATGCCCAAGCCCGCACCCTCGACTCGGAGTTGCCGCAGGCTTGGGTGGGCGCGGGCTTGGTCTATGCGGCGCTCGGCAGACGGGCAGAGGCGTTACAGGCGTTCAGAGAGGCTCTAGAGCGCGATCGTCAAAACGCTTGGCTTTGGTACAATTACGGCGAGGTGCTGATCGAAGATGGGAACTACCCTGAGGCGATCAGAGCGCTCAATCAGGCGCTCAGTCTCAAGCATGGCTATGTCAAAGCCGAGTTGAAGCGCCGTGAGGCACGTCAGAAGCTCAAAGCGAACTTTCGTGAGTGATCCCTATGCGCCAGACGATCTCGATTACCTATATGAGCGGTCCGCTAGACGGTCGGACGCTCTCTTGGGAGGTGCCTAGCAACAGTAGTTCCCTGACGATCACCATTGGGCGTGGTTCGAATGTGCACGTCAACATTGGGCATGATCAGCAGGTCTCGCGCAATCACGCGCACCTGATCTACGAGCCACACACGGATCGTTTCTTCCTTGTGGATAGGAAAAGCCGCAACTACACTTTTGTCGGGCTACACAGCGAGCGTCTTATCCCCGAAGAGCCTTATCCCATTGCGCCGAACACGCTCTTTCGCGTCGGGCAGACGTGGCTGCGCCTTGATGACCTCAGCGATGGATCGAGCGCTCAACACGCCAGTGATGACGATGACTAGCACAGCACAACCTCCGAAAGGGCGCTGAGAGGGCTATGGAGAGACGCTTCCAAGATAAAGTGGCGATTGTCACAGGGGCAGGTCAGGGCATTGGCGAGGCAATCGCGCTCCACTTTGCCGAGCAGGGCGCGCACATTGTGATCGCGGAGATCAATCCTGAGACGGCGCACCGCACTGCGGAGCGAGTCCGTGCTTTGGGCGCTCAGGCACAAGTCTACGTGCTGGATGTTGGCGATCATCAGGCAGTGCGGGATATGGTCGCGGCTGTGGCGGCGCACTTCGGGCATATTGATATCTTGATCAACAACGCGGGCGTCAATGAGCGCGTGGACTTGATGGAGATCACGCCTGAACAGTGGCGCTGGCTGATGCACACAAACGTCGAGGGCTTATTCTTCACTTTGCAGAGCGTGGCGCGCCAGATGATCGCGCAGGTGCCGGAGCAGATCAAAGCAGCGGGACGTGCGCCGCGCAGTTTTGGCAAGATCGTCAATTTGTCTTCTGTGACGGGCAGGCGCGGTAGGGCGAATGCGCCGCAGTATGCCGCCTCGAAGGCAGCGGTCATCAACATCACACAGAGCGCTGCTTTGCGCCTTGCGCCTTACAACATCAACGTGAATGCGGTCTGCCCAGGTTTGGTTGAGACGCCTATGTGGGATTACATAGACCTGATCGAGGGGCAACAGCGGCGCGGACTGCCCAAAGGCGCGTGGCTGCAGCAGCGCGTTGATGAGAAAGTGCCGTTGCGCCGCCCTGCCACCTGCCAAGACGTGGCGCACGTGGTCGCGTTTTTGTGTGCGCCGGAGTCGGACTATTTGACGGGGCAAGCACTGAACGTTGATGGCGGCTATGAGATGGATTAGCGCGCTGTTGGTGCTGATCGGCGTGCTAGGCAATGGTACGCCTAGCCATGCCCAGAGTCGGGCGCTGATGGCATGGAGCGCTTCGTTGAACCTGATCGCGCTTGGCATTGCGGATCAGGTGCGCCTGCATGATGGGCAGACTCAGCAGCTTTTGGCAGTCCTAGAGGGCGCGGGCGCCACGCTCACGGCGCTTGCGTGGCAACCTGAGGGCGTCTTGCTTGCCACAGGCGATGCTGAGGGGCGGGTATGCTTGTGGTCAGGGGTGGATTTTACGCGGCAATGCAGCACCTCTCAAGGCGGGGCGATACGCGCTTTGGCGTGGCAGGCTGAGGGCGCGTGGCTTGCCAGCGCTGAGAGCGAGCGTGTGCGCGTTTGGCAGGTTGAGCCGCTTGTAGCGCGCCATGAGTGGTCAGCTGAGGGCGTGGTGACGGCTTTGGCGTGGCAGGCAGATAGATTAGCCGTCGGCGGCGCGCTGCGTGGCACTTACGAACAGGGGTTCCTAGCGCTTTACAATATTCAGGGCAGTTTGCAGCGGCGCTACCTTGCCGAGATGCGCCCGCCGCTCAGTCTGCAGAGCCTAGCCGACGATCAGCTGGGCGTTAGCACGCCTTTTGAAGTTTTCACGTGGCAAAGTGAGACGGGTCGTTACGTGCCGCTCTACTTGCCATTGGAGGAAGGCGAGTCGGTTCGGGGCGTGGCGTGGAGTCCTGATGGGGCGCAGACGCTGATCGTAGTGGGCGCACGCTTGCTGTGTTTTGCGGAGGGCGCGCCCTACAGTGCGGTCAGGCTCAGCGCTTCAGGGCTATCGCTGGCATGGGCGGCGGAAGGGCAACTTGCCGCGCTCTTGACAGATGATAGCAGCTTATACCTGATCGCAGCGGCGCGCTGTGAAGTGATGCAGCCATGAGCGGGCGTTTTCAGAACGTTGCGATTGGCAGTCTGCTGGCTTTTTTGGTCGTTGCGCTGAGTCTGACGCAGTGGAGCGTGATCGAGCGCGACGGGCTGCAGGCGCGTGCCGATAATCCGCGCCGCATTGAGGCTGAGCGCGCTATTCAGCGCGGCAGCATTGTGGATCGCAACGGAATCGTGTTGGCGCGCTCTGAGCCAATCGGACGGATGCTCTCAGGCGCTGTGGCGCAGCGCCGAGTCTATCCACAGGAGTCGGCGTTTAGCGTCACGGGCTATTACAGTCTGATCTATGGGAGCAGCGGCGCGGAATTCGCCTTCGATCGCGCTTTGCGCGGCGCAGCGCGCTCAGATTTTTGGGCGGCTGTGCTGAATGAAGCGCTTAACCGTCCGCCGCGTGGCGACGATCTGCGCCTGACAGTGGACGCGCACTTACAAACAGTGGCGAAGCAGGCGTTCGGCAACTATCGCGGCGCGGCTGTGCTGCTTGAGGTGCCGAGCGGCGCACTCTGGGCGCTCTACAGCGCGCCGCTCTACAATCCGAACACGCTTGACGCCGATTGGGAGCGCCTGCGCACTGATCCGAGCGCGCCCTTGCTCAACCGCGCCTTGCAAGGCACCTATCAGATGGGCGGCGCCTTGCAACTGGTGATCTATTCGGCGATGTTGGCAAATCCCGCCATGCAGCCGCAGGATTTCAGTGCAGCCCATGAGCTGATCAACGTCAATGGACTGACCATACCGTGTGTCGTTCAGTCGCCTGACCCTATTGAGAGCCTGCAGAGCGCTTTGGCGCGGGGCTGTCCGCGTTTGTTCGCCGAATTCGCCGTTGATTATCCCGCTGAGGTGCAGGAGAAGATCAGCGCTTTCGGCTTGCTCAGCGCCCCACGCTTAGACGGCTATCCTGTGGTGGTTGATGCGCGTAGTACGCCGCTCAACGCACTAGACGATCCAGCAGATCGGCTACAGGCAGGCGCGGGGCAGGGCGATCTCACCGTCACGCCGTTGCAAATGGCGCTTGTGGCGAGCGCTATCGCCAATCACGGCAATCTTGTGACGCCTCACATCGCAGAGGCGCTGCGCGCCCCCGACTCCGAGATGTGGGAGGTGCTGCCGCGTCTACCGCTAGAGCGCGCCGCCATGACCCGTGAAGCGGCGGGACGAATGCGCGCCGCTCTGCGCGAGTCGGTCTTGGCGGGGAGTGCGCAAGCGGCTGCTATGCCCGATCTGCCGCCTGAAGCCACGCTTTATGCGCACGCCAGTCTAGCTTTTTCTGGGGAGGGGCGCAACGGCTGGCTGATCGGCTTTGTAGACCTACCCGACGGGCGCGCCTTAGCAATAGCTGTCTTGGTGGAGTCAGTTGAGGATGCACAGGTGGCGGCGCGGGTTGGCGGTCGCCTTTTGGCGGCGGCGGCACAGCGCGCCCTACAAGATTGAGCGGTTGCACAAAGCGCCGCGCCTCATTATAATGACTTGTAAGAGCGGCATGTGTTGGTGTGCGGAGAAAGGCTTGGCGCATGGCGAACGAAGTGCGCAATCAGTTAAAGCAGGCATATGCCTATATTCAGCAAGAGCGTCTGGATCAAGCGCTCACCATCTTGCGGCGCGTCCTCAGCAACGCTCCTGACAATGCCGATGCGTGGTGGCTGATGGCGAATGCTGTCAGTGAGCCCGCCGATGCCGCCAATGCGCTCAACAATGTGCTGCGCTTGCGCCCTGATCACGCTGAGGCACAGCAGGCTTATCAGCAGCTCATCGCGGAATATCCAGAGTTTGCGCCGAGCCAAGCCACTGAGCCTGCCTTCGATATGAGCGATTTCAACATTGACGATCTGCTCGATCGGTCGCCCACTCCAGATGCAACTAGTTCAGCTTGGATGCCCGCTGAAGATAATTTCGGTGCGACAGCGTGGTCAGTGGCGGAAACGAGCGGCTCATCGAGCGATTTTGACGCGCTCTTCGGTGGCAGAGCCAGCGTAGATGTGCCAGTCACGGCTACAGAGGATGACGATCTGACCGCTCTATTTGGCGTCCGCCCAGAGCCGCGCTCAGCGACCCGTGAGCGCGCTCCTGAGATGCCCAGCGACCTCGATTGGGATGCGCCCACGTCCCCCGTGCCTTACGTCGCTGAGTCGCCGGCTGATCTTGACGCGCTTTTTAGCGCTTCACCTGAGTCTCAAGTCTCTGCTGAGCCACAGGTTGCCCCTGAAGCACAAGATGCGGCTGAGCCTGCCCGCTCGCAGACTGATCTTGACGCCGATCTAGACGCGATCTTTGGCGGTGAGCCTGCTTTTGTCGGGCAGATCGCTCAGCAGGAGGAAAAACAGCGCGGCAGGCGCGGACGCCGTAGGAAAGAGCCGCAACCGACCACATTTGAAGAGGCATACGGCGAAGCTGAGCCTGCAGCGCCTACTGAGCCTCTGGAGCCTGCGCCTGAGCGTCCGCGCCGCACCAAGCCGCAGCGCCTTGCGCCTGAGCAGCCTGCCTACGATCCGTTCGAGGCGGAGCGCCGTGCCAATAAGCGTTCGCCTGTTTGGGCATTGCTCAGTTTGCTGATTGCGATCGGCGTGCTGGGCGCTCTGGTGCTTGTGGTAGTGCCTAGCCTCGCGCCTGATGCAGTTACGCAGGCGCTGCGCAACGCTCAACAGAGTCTGGCTGATCGTGGCTTTGAACAGACGGCTGCGGATCGCGCAGGCGATGTTTTCCGCTTGACAGTCTGTGGCAATGCGGGCAGGGCGCTTCAGGGGCGCGTCTACGAGGCTATGGAGCTGGTCGCTGACCATGTGGCAGCCGTCAGCGACGTGATTAAGTCCGTTCAGCTGACCGTTGTGGACTGTGCGGATACCGCTGTGATCTTGTTCCGTGCCACAGCGCCTGTTGAGGCAGTGCGGCGCTACCTTGAGGGCAATCGGCTTGATGTGCGCACTTATCGTGCCAGCTGGCAATAACTGATCTCATGCAACCACTCTCAGATTCAAGCCTAGTTGCGCTGAGTGCAGTGCGCCTCGCCACAGAGAGCGATATCCCTGCCATTCAGCGCTTGATCAACGCCAATCTTGATAAGGTTTTGCCGCGCACTGATGAAGAAATCCGCGAATTGCTGCCGACGTGGTGGGTCGCGGTTGAAGAGGGCGAAATCGTCGGGACGTGCTGTTTAGAGGTCTACAGCCGAAAAATCGCTGAGCTGCGCTCACTGGTCGTCTCTGAGACAGCACGCGGAAAGGGCTACGGCGCGGCGCTGGTCAAAGTTGCTACGCAGACGGCTGAGGCGCTCAACATCCGCCAAGTGCTGGTGGTGACCTCCACACCTGAGTTTTTCGAAGGACTCGGCTTTGGCACAGCGCTTGACGAAAAATACGCGCTCTTTTGGCACGGGAGCGGCTCAGTCAGGGCGCACCGTGACTCAAACAGCTGATCGGCAGCGCACAGATAGGTCCGCCTCAGGCAAATTGTGCTACAATCCCGCTGTGAAAGGATTCTTTGCCTGTGAGGCGCTTTTTTCGCCGTCAATTGCCCGATCCTGAAGCGCAACGTCTGGCGCGTGGCGTGCGGGCGCATCAGCGCACAGTGCGCTGGCGCGTGGCGTTGCCGCTTGTGCTGATGGGCGCATTGATCGTGATCATTCCAAGTTTTTTTGCATTGGCGCTGAGCGCCGGGCAATTCAGCACGGTAGCGGCGTTCATGTCGCTGCTGATCACAGTCCCGACGGCGCTTTTATGTCTTTTACCGTATATTCTGCTGATTGTGTTTGCCTACGGCGCACGGCGCGCCTATAAGGGGACGCGCCACACGCTTGGGCGCGTTCATCGCGTGGCACGGCGCGTCAATCTAGGCACGCAGGCGCTCTCTAAGCGCGCTGTGCAGCTCGTGATTGCCCTGAACGTCCGTTATGCCGCATTGGAGCGCTTGATCAGTGCGCCATTCCGCGCCATTCGTATCCCAGAGTCAGATGATGAGAGCGAGCATGACCGAGAGACCGACGCCACCAACTGAGATCGTGCCTGCGCCGCGCCGCAACTGGAAGATGCCCATCTACTTGATCGGCGGCGCCATCGGCGCGCTGCTGGGCTTCCTTTCGGCGCATTTCTACACGCGCAGCGCCGAAGAAAATAACGGCGGAAAGCCGCCCAAGCCGATCAGCACTGCTGATCTCTTCCGCTTGAGCCTTGCCGCCATTGCGCTATTGCGGCAAATCAGCGACTTGGGCGCGAATCGCGGCGGCAAGCGCTAGAGGCTATGTTCAGACGCACGCCCGATCCACGCGACCCAATCCTTGTCGCTGCACGCGAGGTTTTTGTCCAGAACGGCTACGCTGAGACCTCGCTAGAGCAGGTTGCGCGTCATGCCCAGCTCGATCTCACGGCTGTGCAGCGCCAATACAGCGATAAGGAGAAACTTCTGGCTGCGATGTTGCGCGCTTATTCGCCACAGGCGGAGCTGGAGGCTGCTCTAGACGCTGTGCGGGGCGAGAGCGCCGCTGACATCCTGCGCGATATGATGCACCGCCTTGTGGAGGTGGCGCGGCGGCATGAGGATTTTTTCGAACTCGCCATCATTGACGCGCAGAGCAACAACGGTACATTCCTGAGCAACTTGAGCGCTGCGATCCTCCCCAAAGCGAACGAGATTCTGGGCAGGATGAAGGCGAACGATGAATTGCGTCCCGTCTCAGACGCTGTGATCGGGCGCACGCTGATCGCCATGTGGATCGGCTACATCGTCTCGGAGCGCGCTTTGCCGCAAGCGGCGCGTTTTGCCATGCGCCTCTTGCCCCAGTCGCTCTGGTTAGACGGCATGATCGATCTCATGCTCTACGGCTTGCTTGAGGACAATGCACGCGGCTGACTCAGGCGCAGCGTGGGCGTATCAGGCGGGACGGGCGGCGCGTTGGCTGTGGGATCGGCGCGGCATATGGCTGCGGGGCGCGCTCTTTGCCGCCATTTTGTTCAATCTTGCGCCTGCCCGCCAGCGGATTCTTCCAGAGCCGCTTCAGAGCGTCCAGACTGAGCATCCGATCCTGTGTATGCACACACGCCTTGTGGATGAAGTCGAAGATATCAAGATTTGGCGGACGCTGCGCATGGTGCGTGAGATGGGCGCGCCCGCCATTGTGGAATTTTTCCCGTGGGCATACATACAGCCGCGCAAAGATGTCTACGATTGGCATCATCCCGATCGGATCATCCGCCTAGCGCGTCAACAGGGCTTGACCGTCATTGCGCGGCTAGGAGTCGTGCCTGCGTGGGCGCGCCCTGATCCGCGCTTGAAACCGACCTCGCTCAACTACCTAGCGCCTGAGCGCTATGGCGACTACGCGGCGTTCGTAGCGGCATTTGCGGCGCGCTATCGCGGCGTTGTGACGCGCATCATCCCGTGGAATGAGCCGAATCTGTATTTTGAGTGGGGCTTTCGGCGCGTGACGCCTGAGGAATATGTCCAGTTCCTGAAGATGATCTACGAGGCGGCGCACGCGGCGAATCCGGAGGTGCAAATTCTGGGCGCCGCACTTGCCCCGACCCTTGAGCCTGAAGAGGGCGCTAACGGCATGAGCGACCTGATCTACCTGCGGCGGATGTACGCAGCGGGCGGCGGCGCCTACTTCGACGCTTTAGCTGTCCATACATACGGCTTCACTTTCCCGCCTGACGATCCGCCTGCGCCTGATCGCCTGAATTTCCGCCGCTTTGAGCTGCTTTGGGAGATCATGCGCGAGTTCGGCGACGGCGACAAGCCCGTCTACATTACTGAGAGCAGCTGGAACGATCATCCGCGCTGGGTCAATGCCGTGCGCCCTAGCCAGCGGATTGCCTACACGCTAGAGGCACTGCGCTACACTGAGTCCGCGTGGCGGACCGTGCGTCACTTGTGTTTCTGGTTCTTTCGCGCTCCCACGCTCTATCGCAATTACATGGACGGCTACGCCTTCGTGACCATTGATTTTCGCCCGCGCCCGATCTATGAGGAAGTCCAGCGCTGGGCGCGGGGCTGGGAGGATGCGCCGTGATCGGGCGCTATCCGACGCGCAACGCGGCATTTTTCCATACGTTGCGCCGTTTGGTCGCCTCGCTGTGCCTCGCTTTTCTGTTTGTTCAGAATGTGCGCTATGGACGCTATCACTTTCGCCCTGATCTCAGCTGGGAGCGCGTGCAGGCGCGTGGCGTCTTGATTGTGGGCATGGATACCAGCTACGCGCCGTTCGCCGTGATGTATGGCGAGGATATCAGCGGCTTGGATGTAGATATTGCGCTTGAGATCGCGCAACGGCTTGGGCTGCGGTTACAGGTCGCGCCGATGGGCGTGGATGGGCTGTATGACGCGCTGCACACAGGCATTGTGGACGCGCTGATCTCCGCTTTGACCTTCGATCCGTTCCGCACGGATACCTTCCTGTACACGCGCCCGTACCTTGATGGCGGCTATTTCTTGGTCTCGCGGCATGGGCGCTATCAGCGTATGTCCGATTTAGACGGCAAGCGGCTTGCGGTTGAGTACGGGAGCATCGGCGATGAGCAGGCGCGGCTGTGGCGGCGGCGTCTGCGCGAGCTTGAGGTTCAGCCTCACCCTGAGCCAAGCGCAGCCCTTGCTGCGGTCGCAGCGGGCAGGGCAGAGGCGGCACTGGTGGATCATTTGACGGCGCGGCTGTGGTTGCGCGCTCATAATGACTCAGATTTGGACATCGCCGCCACACCGATCTACGCGGAGGGCTATCGGGTTGTGCTGCGCGCCCGCGATTTGGCACTGGCAGGCAAGGTCAACGCTGCGCTAGAGTCCATGTGGGCTGATGGGACGCTTGCCACGATCCTGAGCAAGTGGTTAGATTGAGCCTATCGTGGCATTTTGCACTATTGACGAAGTTTGATTTTCGTAATACGCTATAGACAACAATTGAACAAAAAGGCGATGATCGGGACGAGTAGCTGACGCGCCGTCTGCTGAACAGGGAGAAAGCGCCGCGACTGAAAGCGCTTTCAGCACGCCGCAGCCAAAACCCCCCGTGAGCCAAGCGGCCAACCGCGCTTGTGCGCGCAGTAGTCGGCTTCGGGCGCTCCCGTTACAGGGCAAGAAAGAGCTTGCGAGGCTAGGACTCGCGGCTGAAGTTGGGTGGAACCGCGATGGGATCCCTCGCCCCAATTGGGCGCGGGATTTTTGTGTGAATCAAAACTATGGAGTCGGGCTATGCTTTTGAAGCGCGTTTGGATCGAGCAGAGTGGGACTGAGGGCTTCGATCCCTATCAGGATAGCACGGATGTGATCGTCGAGACCTACGACGGGCAGACTTGGCTTGCCCATTTCGTCACCATACCGTTCCTGCAGCGGCAGATGTACGTCAGCCGTGAGGTGGCAGAGGATGAGGCGCAGCTTTTGCCTGTCCGCTTC
Organism: Candidatus Thermofonsia Clade 1 bacterium; assembly: GCA_002794705.1. The sequence continues at coordinate 34,151 of PGTK01000006.1, read as the reverse complement.
ATCTCAATGGAGACGCCGCACGTGATCGTAGAGAACTTGCTGGCAGAGACCGTTGAGGATACGATTGAGAATCTGATCACGCTTGGCACGTTCGAGAGCGTCTTTACGCCGTGCATGCCGCTTGATCTGCTGACCGAAGACGATATGGCGCTCAGCCAGTAGGCGGCAAGGCAGACGAATAGCTCAAAGCGAGGCGCACGCGCTTGTGAGTCAGCGTGTGGTGATCGTTTGCGTCTCTGTGCCGCTGCCGATCGGCGCATGGAGCATCTGCACAGATTGAGGGGATATGTCCGAACGTTACGAAGAGAGCCAACTCTATCGGATTCGCCATTCGCTGGCGCACGTCATGGCGCAAGCCGTGCTGGAATTGTTCCCAGAGGGGCGCATCGCCATCGGTCCGCCCATTGAAGACGGCTTCTACTACGATTTTGACCTGCCACGCCCGCTGACTGAGGCTGATCTGGCAGAGATCGAGGCGCGAATGCGGCGCATCATCAGCGGCAACCATCCGTTTATCCGCCGTGAGGTCAGCGCTGAGGAGGCGCGCCGACTCTTCGCCAATCAGCCCTATAAATTGGAGCTGATTGATGGTCTGGAGCGCGGCGGCTACGATGAAAACGGCAATAAAATCGCTGAGACGCCCGTCATCACCACCTATCGGCAAGATACCTTCGAGGATTTGTGCCGTGGACCGCACGTGGCGCACACTGGTGAGCTGAATCCGAACGCTTTCAAGCTGATGAGCATTGCAGGCGCCTATTGGCGCGGCGACTCAAAGCGTCCGCAGCTGCAGCGCATTTACGGCACAGCTTGGCAGAGCGCCGCTGAATTGGAAGAGTACTTACATCAGCTGGAAGAGGCGAAGGCACGCGATCATCGCAAGCTGGGCGAGCAGCTGGGACTCTTCACCTTCAGTCCGTTGGTGGGCAAGGGCTTGCCGCTCTGGAAGCCGAAGGGCGCCATCCTGCGCGATGTGCTGGAGCGCTTTTTGCGCGCTGAGCAGCTGCGCGCCGGCTATTTGCCCGTGGTCTCGCCGCACATTGCCAAAGTGGACTTGTATCGCACCTCCGGTCATTACCCGTACTACGCCGATAGCCAGTTTCCGCCCATGACGCTTGAGGATGAAGAGTTCATGCTCAAGCCGATGAACTGCCCGCACCACATTGAGATATATCGCAGTGAGCCGCGCAGCTACCGCGATCTACCATTGCGCCTTGCGGAGTTCGGCACGGTCTACCGCTATGAGCAGAGCGGCGAATTGACGGGTCTGACCCGTGTGCGCGGCTTCACGCAGGATGACGCGCACATCTTCGCCACACCTGAGCAGCTTGAGGAAGAATTCATCGGCGTGGTGCGCCTGATTCAGCGCATTTTTGACCTGATGGGCTTCCACGACTTTCGGGCGCGGATTGGCACACGCGATCCGAACAGCGAAAAGTACGTCGGCTCACCAGAGCTGTGGGAACGGGCGACTCAAGCGATCATCAACGCAGCCGATAAACTCGGCTTGCCTTACTACGTGGCAGAGGGCGAGGCGGCGTTCTACGGACCGAAACTCGATTTCCTCTTCCGCGATGTGCTGAAGCGCGAATGGCAACTCGGCACTGTGCAAGTGGACTACAACCTGCCCGAACGCTTTCAGCTGGAATACATGGGCGAGGATAATCAGGTGCATCGCCCCGTGATGATCCACAGAGCGCCCTTTGGCAGTCTGGAGCGCTTTGTGGCGATCCTGATCGAGCATTTCGGCGGCGCTTTCCCTGTGTGGTTGGCGCCGATCCAAGCCCGCTTGATCCCTGTGGCAGATCGGCACGTGCCGTATCTGCGCGAGGTGGCTGCCAAGCTGCTGGAGGCGGGCTTGCGCGCCGATGTTGATGACGGCAAAGAGCGCATGAACGCCAAGATTCGCACAGCACAAGGCGAAAAAATTCCCTACATGCTGATCGCAGGCGACCGCGACGTAGAAGCGGGCGCAGTCTCAGTGCGCCTGCGCAGCGGCGAAGATTTAGGCGGGATGCCCGTCGAAGAATTCATCCGCAAGGCGCGCCAAATCAACGACTCGCGCTCACAGCGATTGATGCCCGAGCAGGGCTAAAGCTCAAGCGGCTCATCCTCCTCAAGAGCTTCAGGCGCGGCATGACTCTCCGTTGGCTCTGGGACGATCTTGGTCACGCCGCGCTCTTTGTTTATGCTGAAGCGGTCGAAGTCGCGGGCGACGTACGTATTCGGAAAGATCGCTTGCGCCTCAGCCAGCACGTCGCGCTCACGGCTGCGCCGCGAGAGATGGGTCAGGATCAAGGTCTGGACGCCCGCCTCAGCGGCGAGGCGCGCCGCCGCAGCCGCAGTCATGTGTCCGAATTGCTGGGCAAGGTCTGCATCCGCGCTGAGGTAGGTCGCCTCAGTCACTAGCGCGTGCGCGTCACGGACGTATTCCACGATGTTGTCCGTGCGCCCGACATCGCCCGTGTGGACATAGCGTGCGCCGCGCACCTCGGCGCCTAGCACGTCATCGGGCTGCACTACGCGCCCATCCGAGAGCGTGATCGGCTCGCCGCGCACCAATTTGGCGCGCTCAGGCCCAAAGGGGACGCCTAGCGCATCTGCCTTTTCAGGGAGGAAGGGACGGCGCGTTTTCTCCTGAAAAATATAGCCGAAACAGCCCGCGCCGCGATGAGTCACGGGGAAGGCGCTGACCGTGAAGTCGCGGGTCTCAAAAAAGACGCCCTCTTGCACTTCGATCAGTTGGATCGGGATCGGCAGGCGCTCATTGCGAAAAACGACGCGGTAGATCAGGTCTTGCACGCGCTCAAGCGCCCAGCGGCTGCCGTAAATCTCCAGAGCGTCAAGGCTCTCCCAGCGCACTAGCGTAGAGAGCAAGCCCGCCAAGCCCAGAATGTGATCAAGGTGACCGTGCGTGATCAAAATGCGGTTCAGGCGCTTGAAACCGACGCGGCTGCGCAAGATTTGACGCTGTGTGCCTTCGCCACAATCAACCAGGAAGCGATGCTCTCGCGCAATCACCAGCTGGGCAGAGAGTCCGCGATGCACAGAGGGCGCTGAGGCAGAGGTGCCTAAGAACAGTAGCTCAAACATGCCGATCTGCCTATTCGACGCGAATTTTTCTCAGAAAGAGCCTATCGCTGCGCGGCGTCTCGCCATCATAGATGGGCAGGCGTTGCCCGTCGCGCTCACTGTACGCACCGATAGAGAGGAAGTACTCGCCCTCTGGGAAATCAGGCGGCAAGGGCAACTCAATGATCTGGATGAAGACATCGCGGTCGCGCAGCAAGCTGGCTTCGATGTTCAGCAGGTCATTTTGCAGGGCAGGCGCGATATCCGGGTTGCGCGAGACGTGCGCAAACAGGCGCAGGTCAGGCACTTGCTCACCATCAGCGCGCCAATAGGTGATCAAATTGATCGTCTCGCCGCCGTGATAGGATTCGCGCTCTGGCAACAGACGGTAGCCCTCGAAGGTCAGGTAGCCGCCCATGCGCAGCGGCAACTGCGCAGGTTCAGTCTGAGCGCGACTGCCCTCAGGCGTCCACCAGACCTGACTCAAAATGACCTGCCCAAAGTCATCCGCCACGATCTGCTCCGCATTGACGATCAGCACGCTGCCGCTGGGCAAGCCAGAGACGGGAACGTTGGTCGCATTTTGCAGCCAAGCCGCTAATGGCTCAGGCAAGCGCGCCCGCGCTGAGGGATAGGCGAAAGCGTAGCGCTGTGGCTCGCCGCCGCGAGTCAGCACCAATGCAGTCAGACAGTTGCTGTAGCGCAGATCGAGATCGCGGCGATGCAACATCCAGTCTAGCAGGATCGGATCCGGGCGCGCCGCAAAGCGATGCTCAGCATTTTGAGCGGCGGAGCGCCAGTCAAGCGCATAGGTACAGATTGACGTGGAAAGATCGTCATAAGTGCGATCCAAGTAGGCGGCGAGATGTCCCAATCGCGCTCGATAGGCGCTCTGCACGTCGTTACGGTTCGCCCAGACGCGAAAAAGCAGGTCAGTGGAGGCGAAAAAGGTGGCGGCAGTCAGGGCAACAGTGCCGAAAAGGATCAGTGAGTCGGCGGTAGGGCGCGGTAGAGCAAGGCGCAAAAAATTGGCGAAGGTAGCGGCGCCAGCGCCCATCAAAAGCATGATGGCGGGCAATGCCAAGAGCTGATGGCTGAAATTGAGCGCGCCGCGTGTCCAAGAATCTGCCAACAAGCCGACGATCAGCGCGAGAAGCGGCAAAGCGTAGCTGGGAGCGCGTCCGAAGCGCCGAATCGCCTCAATCAAGCCGATCAAGAGCAGCACAAAGCCGACGGGATTCAACAGCGGCACTGCGGGAATGTTATGCTGTGGCAAGAGATCGCCATACACGCCAATTCCACCGATCGCCTGCCAGAGTCCGCTCAAAAAATCACCGATGTTTTCGGGACGGCTCAGCCAGAGCGTGTTCAAGCTGCTAATCGGGAAGGCGCGTAGGGTTGCACCGATGTAGGGAATGGCGACGATCAGCGCGATCAGCAGGCTGAACAGGCTATAACCGATCACGCGCCGTGAGATCGGTTGATGCGTCAAGCGCAAATACGCCACAAAAGCGATGAACAGCGGCACAAGGAACAGTCCGATCCAGTGGGCGTATGCCGTCAGCGCAAGGGCAAGACCAAGTAGGACGTACGTCGCCAATCGAGGCGATTGCGGCGCAATTTGGCGGCGCAAATGCACGGCGGCGGCAATCAGGAGCAAGACAAGCGTGATCAGCGGGAGGGTCAGTGCCTCTCGCGTAATCGAGCGCCCAACAATGATCGCGTAAAAGGTCAGCGCCATGCCGATAGCAGCGACCAGTCCCGCGAAGTGTCCAAACAGCCGCCTGCCTAGCGTGTAAATCAGCGCGAGGCTCAATAAGCCGCACCAGACCGCGAACACGCGCAAGGGTAGCTGTCCCGCCCCAAAGGGGAGGCTCAGCCAGCCGTGCAGCACGGCGAATAAGCCCTCGCGCCCGCCATTCGGATCGTCCACATTGTAAAACGAGGCAATGGCGCCGCTGCGCGCAAGAGCAGCGATCTCCAGCTGGACAATCTCTTCATCGCGGAAGCCTTGCGGCAGCGTGGTCAGCCCGATGATGCGTAAGGTGGCTGCTGCCAATAGTACGGCTATGATGGCTGCTAGGCGTGTGCGCTGTGCCAAAACGTCCTCGATGCTATGCTGAGCTAGATAACGTCTGAAAGTATAGCGCACAGAGCGCGCTTTTTCACAAGCGAAGGTGCGCTCTTGTGCAGCGCACTAAGCCATGACCCGTGCAAGGCGCACCTTGCACAGGTCAACCTGCCTGACACATACCGAATTTTACCCGCGCACAACTCGGCGGCGCTCAGCACGAAGCGCAGATAGAGCTGCAGCTTTTCACACGCACACGCTTGACATTCTATCGCATACCCCTTATCATGGGCTAGAGTAAAGTTAGAAACCATCCTTGAGACGTTCCGCACGCTGTAGAGGCAGGTTGAGCTTATGCCAGAGAAGATTTTGGTCATTGATGATGACGAGACCACAGTCCAGCTGATCAGCATTCTGTTGGAGCGGCGTGGCTACGAAGTGATCAAGGCATACCGCGCTGAGGAAGGGCTGCGCAAAGCCTATCGCGCTCACCCTGACCTCGTGCTGCTGGACGTGATGATGCCCGATATGGATGGCTGGGAGGTCTGCCGCCGCCTACGCGAACTCTCGGACGTGCCGATTGTTTTCATCTCGGCGCGTGGCGAAATCCGCGATGTGGTCAAAGGCTTGGAGATGGGCGCCGATGATTACATCATCAAGCCGTATGACAATGATGAGTTGGTAGCGCGTGTGCGTGCGCATTTGCGGCGCTCGCCCGGACCGGCTGTCTCAGAGGAATTGGTCTTCGATGGCGGGCAATTCCGCGTCAACTTCCTGAACCGCGAGGTCAAGGTCAAGAATCGCGTGGTTCACTTGACGCCCAAAGAGTTCAACTTGCTGGGCGTGCTGGTGCGGAACGCCGGGCGCGTGATCACGCGCACAGAATTGGTCAAAGAGGCGTGGGGTCCCGAATATGCCGACGCTATTGACAGCCTCAAACTCTACATTCACTACCTGCGCCAAAAAATCGAGACCGATCCACAGCGACCGGAGTACATTTTGACCTCTCGCGGCGTCGGCTATCGCTTTGCCAGCCGCTAGGCGCACGTCACATCAGCAGCTGTCCTGTTCGCAGGCGGCTGCTGATGTTTTTCTAAGTTGACGCTGTCCAAAAGCGCTCCTACAATATATTCTTAGAAACCTCTCTATGGGAGCGCGTAAACACATGAAACAGGATTACTATAAGATTCTTGGCGTGAGCCGCAGTGCCAGCGCGGAGGAGATCAAGAAAGCCTACCGAAACTTGGCGCGGCGCTATCACCCGGATCGCAATCCGAACAATAAAGAGGCGGAGGCGCGCTTCAAGCAGATCAACGAGGCATATGAAGTGCTGAGCGACGCTGAGAAGCGCGCTCGTTACGATCAGCTCGGTCGCCACTATCATCAGTGGCGCAGCGGACAGGGCGTTGATTGGAGCGATATCGGCGGCACGGGCGGCAGTTTCAGCGGTTTCGGCGGCGAGGGCAGCTTCGCCGATTTCCTCGCCAGCATTTTCGGCGGCGGGCGGACGCGCGAGACCTATCGGCAGCCCATTCGCGGGCAAGACGTGGAAATGCCCATCGAGCTGACGCTTGAAGAGGCGTACAGCGGCACTGAGCGTACCATCACTCGCGGCAACCGTCGGCGCACTGTGCGCATTCCCGCTGGCACCCGCGACGGAATGCGCGTCCGCGTGGAAGGCGAGGGCGAGGCGGGCTATGCAGGCGGTCCGAACGGCGATTTGTATTTGGTAGTCTCGATTAAGCCGCATCCGCTCTTTGAATGGCGTGATGACGATCTCTACACAGACCTCAAGTTGCCGCTTTACACGGCTGTGCTTGGTGGCGAGGCAAGCGTGCCGACCCTCAATGGCGAGGTCAAGCTGCGCATCCCGCCGGGGACACAAAGTGGCAAGCTGTTCCGCATCAGCGGGCGCGGAATGCCGCGTCTGAAGCAGCCCGGCGAGTATGGCAACCTGTACGCCCGCGTGCTGATCCAAGTCCCGACCGATCTAACAGGCGAAGAGCTGGCGCTGTTCGAAAAGCTGGCTAGTCTGCGCGGCAGGCGCTGAGCCGCTGCCCTTCCCGACCGTTTCTGAGTTCGTGGTGAGTGAATCGGTATGTTCAATCAATCGCGGAGACGCCGTGCAGCGCCTTTGACAGCTGCACTGGGGGGAATCATTGCTGTTGTGGCGCTGCTGGGCGCCGTTTGGCTGATCGGTGTGCAAGATAGCACGTCATACGCTCCGACTGAGCCGCTGACTGTGCGCCAGGGCGCGTTTCACTCGGTCAGCAGCTCACAGCCGTTACTAGCCAGCACACCGACGCCCCTCCCAGAGACCTTCCTTGCTGCTGCTGAGGCGCTGCAGCAGGTGATGATCAACGTCTATGCCCGCGTCGATCCGTCGGTGGTCAACATTGAGGTCGTGACGCGCACACGCTCCGACGAATTCGATGGAAGCGGCTCAGGCTTTGTGCTAGATACCGAAGGGCATATTGTCACCAATACGCACGTCATTTACGATGCACGCGAAATCATCGTCACTTTCCGCGATGGCTACCAGACACGCGCCGAAGTGGTTGGCATGGATGAATTCAGCGATCTAGCCGTGATCAAGGTGCGGACTGATCCAAAGCGCCTTGTACCCGTCACGCTGGGCGACTCAAGCAACTTGCAAGTCGGGCAGAGCGTGATCGCCATCGGTAACCCGTTCGGCTTGGTCAGCTCCATGACAACAGGGATTATCAGCGCCACTGGGCGTACGCTAAACTCAGCGCGGATGATCAGTCCGCGCACGCGCACGCCCTTCCAGAACCCCGCAATCATCCAAGTAGACGCGCAGATCAATCCGGGCAACTCAGGCGGTCCGCTTTTGAACATTCACGGGGAAGTGATCGGCGTCAATACGGCTATCCGCAGCGAGACGGGGCGCTTTCAGGGGATCGGCTTTGCCGTGCCAGTCAATACGCTCAAGCGCGTGGTGCCTCAGCTGATCGAGAAAGGGCGTGCCGATTACACTTGGCTAGGCATTGAGTCGATCAGTCCGCAGATTGGCGGCTACGGCAACCTAACAGTCGCGGCGTTAGCAGAGCAGTTCAATCTGCCAGTGGATTACGGCGTGATCATCGCCAGCGTGGTGCCCGGCTCTCCAGCGGACGTGGCAGGGCTGCGCGGCGGCACGCGGCGCGTGACCGTGCGCGGAGTCTCCATTCGGCTGGGCGGCGATATCATTGTAGCCATTAACGATACGCCGATCCGCACATTTGATGAGATGATCGCCTACTTGGTCACCAATACGTCGCCCGGCGATGTGGTCAAGCTGACCATCTATCGCGGGTCGCGGCGTATGGAGGTCGAAGTGACGCTGGAGGCGCGCCCAAGCGAGTGAGATAGGCACACTCAGACGCTCTACATTGTGTGGAGCGTCTGTTTCAGGCGCTCAGCTTGCCAAAGCGCTCCAGAATCTCGTTGACGCGCTTGACCAGCTCATCAGGTGCGAAAGGCTTCAGGATGTAATCATCCGCGCCGACTTGCAAGCCCGTGTCAATCTCAGATTCCTGCCCTTTAGCAGAGAGAAAGACAATCGGGATACCCTTAACTGCCTCCATCTGCCTGAGCGCGGCGCACGCCTCGTAGCCTGTCATGCGCGGCATTCGCACGTCCATCATGATCAAATCGGGCATGACTCGCGGCGCAAGTTCAACCACCTCAGCGCCGTTCGTTGCCTTGATGACCTCATGCTGTGCCATGTGCGTCAACACCAGCTCGATCAGCTCACGGATGTCGCGCTCATCTTCTGCGATTAGGATGCGTGCCACAGAAAAATTCCTTCTAAAGCTGCGATTTTGCGTTAGCCTATGATACGCCAAAAATCACTTTTTGGGATGTCAAAGTTTTGCAAAGGTCAGGGTTCAGCGCGCTTCCTGACCTTATACACGCCGCCGCTTCCCAGCTCAATCAGCGGCGTGAATTCAGCGGTGGTCTTGAGCTCCTCGAGCGTGTACAAAAAATTGTGCTTGACACCTGCGAACCATACCACGCAGCCTTCTGTACCAAGCAGCCATGAGTCATTTAGCAAGTTAGCGATCTCCGCTGAACCATAATAAGTTTTATTTAGAGTTAAATGAGAACTGCGGTTGAGAAAAAGATATATAGCATTGGGTTCGTTAGAATACAATTCGCAGTTTTCTAGGTCATCAAACTCTATCAGTGAAGCCAGCAAAGTGTTTTTACGCCAGAACTCGCTGTAGTATCCAAGACCTTCTGCCCTCGCCTGAGAAGCCAGTGAGAATGAACTGATGCCACTGTAGATAACCCAAGTGAATGTGGCAAGTAGCAAAGCGTAAATCTGCCGCTCGCCTTTTGCCCAAAGCAGTTCAAATAAAACTAAACCTATCTGGAGAGCAAGCAGCAGTAACGAGATAGATAATGGTGCCAACAAACGCTCATTCAATGGCTCAAAAGCGCTGGTTGCTGATGCTGTTGTTATGAATACAAGGTAAGAAAAAGTAAAAAGTAAGATATAAAGGAAAAACCACGTTTGCTTTTGGGTCATTTTTACTAGAAAAAAGCGCAAGTAGCGACGCAGTAGAGCAGCAACATATGCTAGAAATGCTGTTATTACAGCAAGCGCCAACATGCTTTGAGTGGCGAACGGTGTGATCAGCCACACTGTCAGTACAGTAGCAATGCGCATCAGACTTGTAGCAAGCGTCTCTATCGGCGCTGGACGAGCGAAAAAAAGTGTGTCATTCAACATGAAGTTGTGTGCCGCCCAAATTATTAACGGAAGTAGCGATATAGTGCTATATGCAGCTATTCGCAATATATGTGACGTAAACGCATTGCGGCGCCGGTGAAAAATAAGCAAGAATAAAGCAGTGGTGCCAAAAGCTACTATGCCTATGTAGCGTGTCAAGCACAACAAAGCCGTCAACAGAGCGAGAATAATCAGGCGTCTGAAAGTGGGCTGCACAACGTAAGCATTGATCGCTACAAATAGACACACTGTCAGCGCAATAAAGGGCATCTCGCTCATCGCCCAGAGCGAGACTTTGAAAACTGGGAAAAATAAAGCTATAGCGATTGCACTAAATGCCGCAACAGTCAAGTTGTCAGCATATTGCTTGAGCAAAAACGCAGTAAGGGCAACAATAATCGGATATAAAAAAAGATTGAGTAGGCGTGCTGCAGCCATGGAGTCAGTTGTGCTCAGTTGTTGCACGGCAGCAATCAAGAAAGGATAGAAGGGCGGCCAACTCAGAAGGGGATACTCGCCCAGTATCATTGCGCCTTTGCCTTGCGCTATACCCTGTGCTGTCAAAACGTATGTCAAGCCATCCGGCCATAAGCCGATGCCATACGGCTCAGTGGCAAAGGCAGTCAGAGCAGGCGCGAGCAGGCAGGCAAGGATAATGACAGCGTACAGCATTCTTCTCATGCACAGCTAATCCCTTTTACAGCTGCCTGCAGAGCCTCAAGACCCTGCAGGCGGGTATGCTATTCTTGCTCCTGAGTCTGTGCGCGCACAGCCTCCAGCACGCCATATGGCACGCCCATAGCGCTGTAGCCGGCGTCAATATAGATAGTTTGACCCGTCACCAATTTGCCCCAATCTGAACACAGCCAGAGCGCCGCCTTGCCCACGTCCTCAGGTGTAACCAACTTATGCAGCGGCGAGGCAAGTTCGCTGTAGCGCAGCATCTCGCGGAAGCCGGGAATGCCCGCACCTGAGAGCGTCTTGATCGGACCGGGCGAGAGCGCATTGACGCGGATGTTGTACTTGCCCAGATCGAAGGCGAGGTAGCGCACGCTCGATTCTAGCGCTGCCTTCGCCACGCCCATCACATTGTAATGCGGCACGACCTTTTCGCCGCCATAGTAGCTCAGCGCCACAATCGCGCCGCCTTCGGTCATCAAAGGGCGCGCCCGCCGCGCCATTGCCACAAGGCTATAGGCGCTGATGCCAAGCGCAGTATTCCAGCCTTCGCGGCTTGTGTTGACGAATTCGCCCTCCAGATCGGCGCGCTCAGCGAAGGCGACCGCATGGACAAGCACGTCTAGCCTGCCGAAGCGCTCCCCGAAGCGCGCAAAAACGCGATCTAGAGCGGCGTCATCCAGCACGTTGCACTCTTCCAGAAAAGTGACGCCGATGGACTCCGCTAACGGCTCGACGCGCCGCTTCAGTTTCTCATTGGCGTAGCTCAAGCCGATGGTCGCGCCTTCGGCGTGCAGCGCCTGCGTGATGCCCCAGGCAATCGAGTCCTTGTTGGCAACGCCGAAAATGAGCGCATTCTTCCCCGTGAACAATCCCATGAGGTTTCTCCCAAGTCTAAAGATTAGCTTCCTTCAGCCACGCCAGAGTGTGGCGCAGGCCCTCCTCAAATGAGACAACGGGCGTAAAGCCCAGCAGGTCGCGGGCGAGGCGGATATCAGCGCAAGAGTGCTTCACATCGCCGGGACGCGGCGCGTCGAAGATCGGCGTGATATGCGTGCCAAGCAGATCGTTGATCGCCGCGATCAAGTCCAGCAGATTGATGCTCTCGCCACAGGCGAGATTGATCACCTTGCCCGCCACGCGCTTATCCGCCTGACAAGCCAGCAGATTGCCCTGCACTACATTCTCGATATACGTGAAATCGCGTGACTGGGTGCCATCGCCAAAGACCGTCGGCTGTTTGCCCGCCAGCATCGCTTTCATGAAAAGCGGAATCACGGCGGAGTAGGGCGAGTTGGGGTCTTGGCGCGGACCGAAGACATTGAAGTAGCGCAGCGCGACCGTCTCCAAGCCGTAGACCGTGTAAAAGACCTGACAATACTGCTCACCGACCAATTTAGCGACCGCATAGGGCGAGAGCGGGCGCGGCGGCATATCCTCACTTTTGTAGGTGCCTTCGATGTCGCCATAGGCGGAAGAGGAGGCGGCATAGACCACGCGCTTGACCCTCGCATCGCGGGCTGCGATCAGCACGTTCAGCGTGCCAGTGGCGCACGCCTCGTGCGTTAGGACGGGATCGTCAACTGAGCGCGGCACAGAGGGAATCGCGGCTTGGTGCAGGACGTAGTCTACGCCTGCCATTGGCTCGCGCAGCGCCTCAAGGTCAGCGATGTCCACTTCGTAGAATGTGATGCAGTCGCGCACGGATTGGATGTACTCACGGCTGCCTGTGGCGAAGTTATCCACCACGCGAACGGTCTCGCCACGCGCCAGGAGTGCGTCCACCAAATGAGAGCCGATGAAGCCTGCGCCGCCTGTCACTAAGTAGGTTGCCATGTTGCTTGTGCGCTATCCCTTCTGTGAGAGCCGTGCCTGTGCTTTGAGTTTGCGCTGCTGCTTAATGCGCACAATCTCTAGGATGATGAAGCTGCCCAGTCCGACTACGCCCACGCCGCCGCCGATCACAAGCGCTGCTTCTAATGGTGCAAAGCTGATCAAAATCGCTGAAATACCCAGCAGGATGCACGCCACATAGAGGGTCAACACGGCAAGGCGCGGATGCAAGCCCATCGCCACAAGGCGATGCGAGGTATGATCCTTGCCGCCTTGCGCAGGAGAGCGCCCTTCGCGCAGGCGTGTGAACACCACGAGCGTCATATCGAAGATTGGCAAGCCTAGCACCAGAATCGGGATCATCCAGCTGGCAGCTGGCACTTGCGTGGCAAAGCGCAGCTTCAGACCCAGCACAGCCAGCAGAAAGCCAATCGGCAGCGATCCCATATCGCCCATGAACATGCTGGCAGGATTGAAATTGTAGATCAGAAAGCCGATCAGCGCGCCACACAGCGCCGCCGAAAGGCTTGAGACAAGCGTCTGCCCTTGCAATGCTGCGAGCAGGAACAGGAAGAAAGCCGCAATGGCGCCCATGCCTGCGGCTAAGCCGTCCATGTTGTCTAGAAAGTTGACGGCATTGATGATCCCGACGTACCACAGGAGTGTCAGGGCAAGATCGAGGGGCAGGTTGCCGAATATGTCCACGCGCAAGCCGACCGCAGCGCAAAACAGCCCCACGATCAGCTGCGCGGCGTACTTGCTACGTGGGCGCAGCTCTTTGCGATCATCCCAGAAGCCGACGAAGGTCAAAAAGCTGGCACAGATGACAATGGCGATCAGCTCATTGAGGTGCGCGGGCTGGTTGCCGAACATCAGCAGCGCCAAGAGGAAGGCGAGGTAGATCGAGAGACCGCCCATCAGCGGAATCGGCATTTGATGCACTTTGCGCGCATTGGGCTTATCCACCAAGCCGATGCGCTGCGCCAATTGACGCGTTAGCGGCGCCAAGCCGACCGATGCAGCAAAGCCGACTGCTAAGACGGGTACGTAATCTAGCATGTTCAGAGCGCGCTATCCTTGTCCGCACATGATCGGCGGTAAGTATAGCGTATTTCAGCCCGCTGTGAAAGTCCCTGTCAATAGTCTACTGTGACTGTGCAAGTTTCGGCGGCGCAAAATGCCTTGATGATGGTCAGACGCGGCAAGTTATTCAGATAGAAGCGGAACTCGGCGCGATCATCGGTCAGGAGGGGCTGTGTGCCTGCTCGCCAGCCGTTCACTTGCACCAGCAGATAGTAGTAGAACCTGAAGAGCTGCTCAGGGCTGTGTTGCGTGGTGTATTCGAAAATGCCGCCCCCTTCCCGAAGAGTATGACGGATCAGCACAGCGTCGGCGGGCATGGGCATACCGCCAATGCGCTCTACCGTGCCCGTGATCTCGATCACAATGCGCGTCGCCGCCTCCATTGGATACCATATGCTGGGCGCCACAGCGACAAAGCTGGCACACATGCCGATTGTCAGCGCGAGGATGAGCGCCGCGCTGCTCAGCAGCACAAGGCGATAGCGCCGCTCACGGGCTGCCAGCTGTTTTTCGGCTGCATCCATAAAATTTTTTCCTTCGCTCTAAAACTCGTTACAATACAGATCATCTTACGCCGCGCCACTCTGGATATGGTGAATCTTAGCACGTACGGCGCGCCCGAACGCATTAAAAATTGCCCAATACGTCGCTGATCTCTCACTAGCGACGCGGAGGAATGGCTGTTGTCTCTGTGTATGTTCCTGAATCGTCCGATCCGCATTGGCTTGGGGCTGATTGCTGCGCTTGCCCTCTCTGCCTGCGGCTTGAACGCTCAAACGTTCCCGACTCAGATCGTCGCCGTGCCAACTGTGCCGACCAATACCCTTGCGCCGCTGCTGACCATGACGCCGCGCTTCACCGCCACGCCGATCCCCACTAGCACGCTCATTCCGACCAACACCTTGCCGCCCACTGAGACGCCTTTCATCCCTACGGAGACCGCTACGCCTACGCCCACGCCAACTGTGCTTGTGCGTGGCGCTGTAAACAATCGGAATGCCTCTGTGCGCCTGCGCGCCGGTCCGGGCACAGAGTATGATACCTTGCGCACTGTGCCAAGCGGCGCCTCGCTTTTTGTGATCGGCATCAGCAGCGATCTGCTTTGGTATAACGTGGTGCTAGAGGACGGCACCGAGGGCTGGATTCTAGGTGAACTGGTGACCGTGCCAGAGCGCACGGCTGTGCCTGTTTTCGCTACCGCTGAGCTGACCGCCCGCGCGGCTATGCCCCGCGCTGCTATTGACCTGCCCACTCTTGCTCCGACTATCCCTGCGCGCGCACCGACCTTCACAGATATCCTCGCCTACTGCGACCTACCCGCCTTCCGTGCTGAGGCAAATAAGACCTTCCGCCCGAACCAGAATTTGAGCATCTATTGGACGTGGTATGCGCGCACAGTTGAGCAAATTCAAGATCATCTCGATGCAGCTACTTATGAGGTGCAGTTGGAACGTCGTGAGGGCGATGCATGGCAGGTGGTACGCAAGCTGGAGGACTACAATAACTATCGCACAGCGCTGACTCGTGCGCCGAACGGTCGCCCTGAGGTGCGCTGGTTTGTGCCAATCGGGACACTAGAAACAGGCGAGTACCGCGTCAACTATCGTCTGACGTGGTCGCGCCGCATTGAAGATGGCGATTCCTCTTTTGGACCGGGCGGCGCTGAGGAAATTAACACAGGCACCTGCGTTTTCCGCGTGCGCTGAGAGAAAGATGAGGGGGCGATGAGCGAGAGCGAACGCGATCAGCTGATCATGCAGTTGAGCGAGGCGGAGAGCGCTGCAGAGCGCCGTCAGGCGGCGAAGCGGCTGGGCGATTTGCGCGATCCCGCCGCTATTGATGCGCTTGTGAATGCTTATCTCGATGAGAATGAGGATGAGTCCGTTCGGCGCGCTGCCGAACAAGCGCTGCGCATTTATCGGCGGATTCAGCAGGAGCGTGCCGCTGCTGAGAATCCTCTTGCTGCTGCTCTTGAGGAGGCGCCGAAGTCGCCGCAGCGCTTGCTCAAGCCACTTGCTATCAGCCTTGCCGTCTTGATCGCGCTCAACTTGCTGTTGGTCATCATACGCGGCTTGAGCGGCGCACGTCCTATTGAGCTGATCGCTGTGCAACCGACGCCTGTGCTTGCCACTAGTCGTGCTGCTTTGATCATCGAGGCGCAGAATTACTTAGACGCTCTGAGCGCTGAGGTGACCGCTTTTCGGCAACCGCTGCTCGATTTGCAGGCTAACGTTGAGGCGCTCCGTCGCTTGCCGCGCTGTGGCAACCTGCCTGAGAGTCGCGTGGCGCCACGTGCGCTCTTGCCTGAAGATGCGCGCACACAGCCCGACTTGGCGAGTATTTTCGAGACCCTCAACGCGGCGCTGACCAAATTCCGCGCTCTGCGTGCGCTCCACGCTGAAATCTGCGCCCAGACCGACCTCGCTGTAATCGATCAGCGTCTGCAGCCCGAAGGCGGCCCTGCGGGCTTAGTGGCACAGCTAGACACGCTGCTCAACAGCGAGATCGGCGCAGCGCGTCTCGCTCTTGAGGCTGCACGCGCCATCACGCCTACGCCGCCTGTCACTTTGGCAGCAAACGCGCCGCCCACGCCCACACCTTTGCCGCCCACGCCGACTCCGCTCACGCCCGATGCCACTGCGCCCTTCGGCGCGCCGATCATCACTGAAGCGCCGCCTTTCATGCCGACTGCAGCTGTGGTCATGCCGACTGTGCCGCCCATCGCTAACATCACTTATCAGGGCGTGCGCTTGGCAGAGCGGACGCGCTTCCGCTACCGTCTGACCGCTGATTATGAGGCGATCACGCCGCAGAATCGGACAGCACGTGGCGCGCTTTCGTTGCGTGTGCTGGCTGAGAATAGCCCGACTCCTATGGGGCGCTTTGAGATCGGCGTGCGCGACGATCCTGAGGTGGGTGCTTTCCGTGATTGGCTGCCTGAGCGATTCTATCAGCAAGGGAACGCTTTTTATACCGCTTTGAACGGCGTCTTTTATCACACAGGCGTCGGATTGCCGCCTCAGACGCTTTGTGCAGCTGAGCCGTTTAGCCCTGCGAACATCGGCGCTCTGGCGACTTTGAATGTAGACGCGCTGATCGGGCGCATTGCGCCGCCTGATCTCCTGACCACCTGGCGCGTTGCGCCGCCTGAAATCGGTAAGCCGCAATACCGTGCTGAGTTTGTCACGCAAGATGCTGAGGGCGTGCAGATCAGCTTTGTGGCGACTCTCGTCTTAGCGCTAGATGGGAGCATAGAGCAGCTCACTGTTCGTGAGACGCGCCGCCCGCCCCCGAACTACGCTAAAACTCTATTCCGAGAGCGCACAATCAGCTATACCTTGCAAGCTGCTGATGCTATGATTAACCTTTCAGAAGTAGCTCAGCTGCTAGAGCCGCCGTGCCGAAACGTTACTCCAAACGCGCCATAAGATCAATCAAGGAAGACTTGTGTGAACTTGCCACCTATCATTGCGCTTGATGGGCCTGCCAGTTCGGGCAAGACGACTGTCGCTCATGCCATTGCCGCGCAGTTCGGCTACTTGCTGGTGGATACCGGCGCTTTCTACCGTGCTGTGGCGTTAGCAGCGCTGCGCGCAGGCGTGCCGCCTAGCGCCCCTGACACGCTAGTTGCTTTAGCTGAGCAGCTGCAGATCGAGCTTGTCCCGTCTGATGGCAGGGAGGGCATTTTCTATCGTTTGCGGCTGAATGGTGAGGATGTCACAGCAGCATTGCGTAGCCCTGAAGTTGAGGCAACTGTCTCGCAAGTGGCGGCGGTACGCGGCGTGCGCGAAGTGCTGAACGCCAATTTCAGACGCCTTGCTGCGCAACATCCGCGCGTGATCATGGTCGGGCGCGATATCGGCACGGTCGTTTTGCCTGAGGCGCCCTTGAAAATTTACCTAGACGCCTCACCTGAGGTGCGCGCTGCACGGCGTAAGCAGCAGAGCGGCGCGGGCGATGTGCAAGCCGTGCAGCAGGCGCTCCAGCAGCGCGATCAGCGCGACTCACAGCGCGAGGTCGCGCCGTTACGCCCCGCCGAAGACGCGCACTACATTGACACCAGCAACCTCGATCCGCAGGCTGTGATTGCGCACGTACA
This sequence comes from Candidatus Thermofonsia Clade 1 bacterium, assembly GCA_002794705.1. The sequence continues at coordinate 16,577 of PGTK01000006.1, read as the reverse complement.
AGGCTTGATCACAGCGTGGCAAGTCCGCCATTCGCAAGCCTAGACCTCATGAACCGTCACAAACAGTTTGGGACGGTGGTGCGTTTCGCTATAGAACAGCTTGCTGAGCGCGTCTTCCACTTGATTGCGCTTGCTCTGTGCATTACCGCCGTTTTGCTCTAACACGCGGCGTGCCGTCTGCACAGCGCTTTCCAGCAGTATGTTGCCTGTTGCAGAGGTGACAAAGCCATACGCCCTGATCTCTGGCAGGCACAGTAACCTACCGCTCCCGCGCTCGATCACGGCGCTCAGCACCACCACGCCGTCGCGTCCGAGCGCCTCGCGCTCACGGATCACGCCGCTGTGGATATCACCTACGCTGTTGCCATCCACAAAGACGTAGCCGCCCGGCACGCGCTCGCCGATCTCCATGCGCCCGTCTTCATAGAAGAGCAGCTTAGTGCCATTTTCCACCACAGCAATACGCTCATCAGGGATGCCGACTTGCAATGCCAGCTCACGGTGTGCCTTGAGATGGCGCAACTCGCCGTGAATCGGCACAAAGTTGCGCGGGCGCACCAAGTTCAGCATGAGTTTCTGCTCTTCTTGGCTGGCGTGTCCAGAGACATGCACGGCGTCTATCGGATCGTAGATCACTTGCGCGCCGCGCTGAAAGAGGCGGTTGATGGTGCGGCTGACCGTCTCTTCATTGCCCGGAATCGGGTGCGCTGAGACGATCACGGTATCGCCCGCTTGGATGTTGAGCGTGCTGTGATTGTTGGTGGCGAGTCGATTCAAGACGGCGCTCGGTTCGCCTTGTGAGCCAGTCACAAGGAAGGTGACTTGATTCGGCGGCAGGTAGCGCGCCTCATCCGGGCTGATCAGCAACTCTTTGGGCAGGTCGAGATAGCCCAGTTTAATCGCCATGCGCACATTTTCTGACATTGACGCGCCGACAATGGCGATCTTGCGCCCGTAGCGCTCCGAGACCCATGCCACCTGCTGCACTCTGGAGATCAGCGAAGCAAACGTGGAGACGATCACGCGCCCTTTGGCGGCACGGAAGACGCGGTCAAAGGCGGCGTCAATCACGCTCTCGGAGGGCGTCCAGCCGCGCCGATCAGCGTTGGTGCTATCCGAAAAGAGCGCCACCACGCCGCGTGCTGAGAAGCTGGCAAGTTTGGCGTAGTCGGTCACCCAGCGATCTACGGGCGTCGGATCGAATTTGAAGTCGCCGCTATGCACAAACAAGCCGAGCGGCGTGTTGATACCAAAACCGACACAATCTGGGATCGAATGGCAGACGTGGAATGCCTCGATCCAGAACGGCGAGAGGTCGAGTTTATCGCCCGCCCTGAAGACGTTGAGCGTCACACGGTCGAGCAGACGCGCTTGGCGCAACTTGACCTCGATCAAGCCCGCTGTGAGCGGCGTAGCGTAGATCGGTGCGGGAAACGCACTGACCACGTGCTGGATCGCCCCGGTATGGTCTTCATGCCCGTGCGTGATCAGAATGCCGCGCACGCGCAGTCCGTGCTGTTCGCTCAGGTAGCGGAAGTCGGGGATGATGTAGTCAATTCCGAGCATGTCGTTTTCGGGGAACATCAAGCCGGCGTCCACGATCAGCACGTCTCTGCCGTACTGAAACGCCATCATGTTCTTCCCGATCTCGCCTAGCCCGCCCAATGGAATGACTTGCAGAGGCGTCTCACTCATAACGATTGAGCGCGATAGCCTTGAGCGCTGGCGTTCAAGGCAGCGGCGAACGGACATTCGCCGCTCTCTTCAACGCCAAGCAGACTCAGGCTTACGCGCAGGACTCCTTCCCGAAGGTAGGTATGCGAATTTCTCAATGGATTGTATCACAGATAGAGGCGCTTGTGAACCAGCGCGCTAGAAAAAGTGAAAAAGTATGAGGCAGACTTGCCGTCTGCCTCATAGCTGCTCATCTTATCGGGCTTCCCAGTCCACTACGTTCCAGAAGGCGGTTGCGCCGCTGATGCGCACGTTGCTCAGACGCTTGTGGATTGACCAGATGTCCCTATCTTGCCACAGCGGCATCCAGTAGACCTGCTCAGTCACGATGCGGCTGATCTGGTGGAAAATCGCCACGCGCTCATTGAAGTCTACCGTTGTGCGCTGCTTGGCAAAGAGTGCATCCAGTTCCTCATCGCGCACATGCGACCAGTTCGCGCCGACGTAGTTATTCTCCGCTGTGCCGATCTCGCTGATCAGGAAGCGGCTGGTGTTGGGATCGGGGAACTGTGGGCTGATCGCCCACTGCGCCACATCAAACAGACCACGTGCAATCGGACCCTCATTCTCGTAGCTGGCAAGGAATTGCCGATTCTCGTAGTTGATCAGCTCCGTAGCAATGCCGACGCGCAAGAGCTGCTGCTGGATCACCTGCTGTGCATCGCGGCGCAGGCTGCGCATGTTGGTGGCGTAGCGCAGTTTGAGCTGAACGCCATCTTTGGCGCGAATTCCATCAGGTCCAAGCGTCCAGCCGGCTTCGTCCAGCAAGGCGGCGGCTTTCTCGGGGTTGTATTCAGGCGGCTGCAGCGTGGGGTCTTGGTAGGGCGTGCCGTCCCAGAAACTCACAGCAGGACCTTGCAAATTGTTCAGCAGACCCTCGATCAGCTCTGGGCGGTCAATGGCGAGGCTGATCGCACGGCGCACGCGCACATCTTGCAAGGCGGGATGACCGGCATTCTCGCCCGTGCGCAAATTGAAGAACCAGCCCTCGTTATAGCCTGAGGTGACCGTGATGATCTCGACGGGCGCGCTGCCCTGCAGATCGAGCGCATCGGCGGGCGCAAGGAAAATGCCCAGATCGGAGTTGCCGGCTTTAATCGCCGCGACCTGCGCTGCCTCATCTGGCACAATGGTGATCAAAATCTGCTCAACTTTAGGGACGCCGCCGACGTAGTTCGGGTTGCGCTCAAAGAGCAGGAACTGCCCGCGTGCGTATTCCTTGAGCAGGAACGGACCATTCACAACCGTCGGATTGGTGTTCCACGCAGCGCGATCTAGCGTGCCGTCTCGCTCAAAGACGGGGCGCAGCACGTGCGCAGGTAGGATCGCGCCGAACAGGTTCGCCGCCCACGGCGCGTACGGCTCTGGGAAGGTCACTACGACGGTCTGCGGATCGGGCGCGGTCACCACAGCGCCAATGGACTTGCTGAACACGCCGCGCCCAAGCGGACTATTTTTCTCAGAGGCGTACATCTCGGCTGTGAAGACAAAGTCATCGCTAGTGACGGGCGTCCCATCTGACCATTTGGCGTCGGGGCGCAGGCGGATGGTGATCACGCGCCCGTCAGCGCTGATGCCGCCATTTTCAACAGAGGGAATCTCAGCGGCAAGCACAGGCACAGGATTCAGATTGTCGTCAAAGTCCCATGCGCCTTTCAGGTAGAGCGAACGTGCCAAACCCGCAAAGTACTGCGTGGTGTACATCGGATTCAGGCTATCTGGCTCTTGGGTGAAAGCCATGGTGACCACGTTCGGGCGCTGTGCTTGCACGGCAAAGCCGCTCAAGGCAATGGCGCCGATCAGGCTGAACAACAACAGCGTGCGCACAAGGCGCTGTAGCGTACGGCTCATGACAAGGCTCCTCTTCGGCAAGGCGAAAATTATATATAATTTTCTCAGGCTCAGTTTAGAGCTTTTCAGAGGCGTTTGTCAAGCCCTTGGGCAAAGCGCCGAGTCGATCAGGGCGCTGATATCGGCTGCGTAGCGCTCTGCACTGAAATTTTGGCGGACGTGCGCCACGCCGCGCTCGCCCATCCCTTTGCGCCGCTCAGGATCGCGCAGGAGGGCGATCACGCGCTCTGCCAATGCTGCAGGCTCGCGGGGCGGCACCAAATAGCCCGTCTCACCGTCTAGGACTGTCTCAGACGGTCCGCCCACTCGCGTGCTGACTATCGGGCGCGCCATTGCCATGCTCTCCAGCGCCACCATGCTCAGCGACTCAAACCATGAGCTACAGACCATCACGTCAGCCGCTGCGATCACTTCGCGGGAGTCGTGCCAGAAGCCCAAGAATGTCACGGACTCGCGCAATTCCGAATCTTCGCGCACACGCGCCAGAATGCGCTGCTTGTACGCCTCATCTTTCGAGACGGCGAAAACATTCTCGCCCGCCACAGCAAAACGTGCCTCTGGCACGGCGCGCCGAATCAGCTTGGCGGCATCTAGGAAGTCATCATGCCCTTTTACATCCTGAAAGCGTGCGATCATGGCGACTAGGGGAGTCTCAGGCAGAATGCCCATGTGTGTGCGCACAGGCGCGCCACTGACCGCCTCAGGATAGTGCTGCGCGGTATCCACGCCGGGAATATGGACGCGGATCAGCTCGGGCGGCAGCTTGGGCGGCGATCCGAGCAGTTTTTCCTTCACAGCGCTGCTGATCGCCACAATGCGGCTGACCTCGCGGCTGAAAAAGTGCCGCTGCCAAACGTAGATCGGGAACCACCAGCCCATGGCGTTCCAAATGACAGGGATACCGAGTCGTCGCGCCGCAGGGGCGATAAAAGGCAGACTGTGATAGTCGCTGATGACGGCGTGAACGGCGTTTTGGCGCAAAAATGCGCGCAATTTCCCCACAATCGGGAGGCGCGCCCAGAGCGCGGGCAAAAAAAACGTGCTGCTGCCGCGAAAAGGCAGTATGTGCGTCCGAACGCCGAGCGCCGCTGCCGCCTCTGGGAATTTGCCCGTGCGCGGCGTGAGCAAATGCGCACAAAAGCGCGCCTTATCGAGCGCGCCCATCAAATTCAACGTTAACGACTCGCCGCCGCCAATACCCGTATAAATTGTGCTGAAAAGAAGGTTGATCATGCCCGCCATTCTAGCGCGCCGCACAGAGCGCAGCAATGGCGCGATAGCTCACAAACAAACAGGGACTAAAACTTTCGTGTTTAGTCCCTGCTACTCAGCATCGAGCGGATTGTTGGCGGCGTCAAGTTCGATGTAGTGTCTCCAAGCGTCCGGTCCGCTGCCGACGGCGATGACAAGGTAGCTGGTTCGCGGTGTCTTCGGCTCCCAGCGCAGCTTCATGCCCGCCTCGCTGGGCAGACGGTTGCCCTTGCGATGGTTGCAGCCGTAGCAGGCGCACGCCGTATTCGTCCAGCTATCTTTGCCGTTGCGCGAACGCGGCATGATGTGATCCACTGTGAAGTCCATCTTGGTGAGCGTCTTGCCGCGCACCACGTCGCCCACGCGCACGCCACAGTAGATGCAAGTGTAGTTATCGCGCATCAGCACGCCCTTGCGGCTCCAGTGTGCCTTGCGGCGCGGCACATTGATGTAGCGGCGCAAAGCGATCACCGACGGCACGGCAAACGTGGCGTTCACAGTGCGCAGGACTCGTCCCGTCTCTTCGATCACGACAGCCTTGCCCGCCATGATCAGGCTGATGGCGCGTGCAATCGAGATGACGGCTAAAGGCTCCCACGTGCTGCCGTTCAATAAAAGGACACGCCCTTGCAAAACGACCCTTCCTCTCTGCGTAGCTTCCCACGCTGCTCACTGCCGCGCCTGCCTATGCAACAGTTATCTGAGCCTAACGCGGCGTCTAGCGCCAACACACAGTGCATCAGCGCCTGATTTCGGGCTTGATACCTGAAATTATAAGTCAAAATCCAGTGCCGCGCTAGAGGCTGAGCGGTTAAATTCACGTTGACAGGCGGCACAAAATAATTGGATCGCCAAAAGATGTAAATTTTTTCAAAAAATATTGCAGTGCGCTTGCTTATAAACCTGTCCAAATGTATTCTAGGTTGTGATCCTGCCTTTCCTGCGATCAGAGGAGAAATTTGATGTTACACCGCTCTCTCAAAGTTTCACTCATATGGGTGCTGATGCTTGCATTGGCTCTCCCGCTGACAGCGACGCCATTTCAGGCTCGCGGCGATCTGATTGCCGATCTCGGCTTCCGTCCCGAAACAGATGGCTTTTCCTTCCAGAATTACGGCAATGAAGACAATCCGACTAACCTGACCTCTGTTGAGATGATCCGTATTTTCGGTGCGGAGCGCGTCTGCGTTGGGCAAGTCGAGACCGATGGCAGTTGCAAACTAACAGCACCTGCCGCTGCCTTCATGAAGAAAGAAAATGCCGACATGGACGGCGGTCACTGCGAGGGCATGGCAGTTGCGAGCCTCGTCTTTTTTGAAAACACGCTCAGCTCAAGCGAATTTGGCGCGGCAAGCGTCAACAAATTGCGCCTGCGCAACAACAAGTTGTTGCAGCGTGAGATTGCTTACTGGTTCCAGTTGCAAGTTATGGACGAAGTGCACAGCGCGCGCGTTCCTGTCACGCCTGTTGAGCTGGTCGAGGGCTTGATTGAGTCATTTGAGCAAGGCTACCTTGTTACCCTCGCTTTTTTCCAGCCTGATGGCTCTGGCGGTCACGCTGTGACGCCCTATGCCGTGCGTCAAGTTAGCGATACGCGCTACGATGTGCTGATCTACGATAACAACTTCCCCGATGAAGAGCGTGCCATCGAAATTGACGTTGCAGCCAACACTTGGCGCTACAACACAGCAGCGAATCCGAACGATCCACCTGAGCTCTACGAAGGCGATGCCTCAACTGGCTCGCTGATGGTTGTGCCGCTTGAGGCGCGCTATCAGGAGAGCTTCACTTGCAGCTATTGCGGCGATTACATCCCTGCTGAAAAAATGAGTACTAAGCAACCGATCAGCTTTTCGCTAAATGGCGAGGCAAACATTGTCATCACGGATGAGCAAGGGCGTAGCTTGCGCTACGTAGATGGCAGCTACAGCAACACCATTCCCGACGCCCAAGTGCGCCATGTGACCAATCAGCGCAGACGGACAGTCGGCTCGCGCCGTGCGCCGACGATCATCTTGCCCAGCGGCAGATACAGCGCTCAGATCAGCCGCGCACGTGGCGAAAAGCCTGTCACTAGCTTCACTTTCGCCAAGCAAGGCAACGTCATCACGGCTAGCCAGATAGACCTGAGCCAAAGCCTTGAGGTTGAAATTAAACCCGATCAAATCACGCTCAAGTCAGCTTCAGGGCGCAGACTGAATGTCCTGAACACGGTCTCCGCAGGCGGACGGCACTTCAGCTACAATCTGGCAGGCAACGGCGGTACACTCAGCCTGCGATTGATGGAAGGCGGTCAGTTGCGCGCCTCCGGCAGCAGCGGCGCCTACAGCGCGCTGATCACGCGCACTGACTCCGAAGGCAACAGCCGCATTTTCTACGCGAGCGCCATCAATTTGCGCGCTGAAGGCGAAGCTGAGTTCGATCCTGATAACTGGGACGACTCAGTGACTGTCAGTTACTACGATGATGACGGCAACTTGCTGGAGTCCGAGACTTACGCGCTCGATCCGCTCAGCGCAGCCCTGCTCGAACTCTTCGATCTCGACCGTGATTTCATGGAAAACTTCGACGATGCTGATGAGTGGGATGACACATGGGGTCTAGAAGAGGAGGGGGACTTCGGCGAGGATGAGGCTGACCCTGACGGTGCTGATGACGGCGAAGATCAAGGTGAAGATGACGCCGATGATGGAAATGGCGATGAAGATAGCAATGATGAAGCGGGCGAATAAGCCATTGCTCTGAGAGACACTCACGCGGGCAGGCGAGGTATTTCCTCGCCTGCCTTTTTACGTCTCTCTGATGCAACCTAGCTGTGCTACATGGCGTATTACCTCTAGGATACAAGGTGGGCACAGCGTGTTGACTTGTGCTAAACTTTTGCTCAGCGCCCTGCCCCACCGCATACACATACAGCAAGAGGAGTCTACGCAGCCATGCGAATTATTGTGCATACGGGTAAAGGCGGCGTCGGCAAGACCAGCATCTCAGCCGCCACAGCGCTACGCTGCGCCGAAATGGGCATGAAGACCATTGTGATCAGCACGGATACGGCGCACAGTCTGGGCGATTCACTCGATATGCAGATCGGACCGGAGCCCGTGGAGTTGCGTCCCAATTTGTGGGCGCAAGAGGTGGACGCCCGCTACTCAATGGATAAGTACTGGGGCGCTTTTCAGAAGTACATGGTGGCGCTCTTCACCAAGCGCGGCGTCGAAGATATTGTGGCGGAGGAAGTGACCATCCTGCCCGGCTTTGAAGAGGGCGCGCACCTGCTCTGGATTGATAAATACGTGCGCGACGGCTTCTATGACGTGCTGGTAGTGGATGCTGCGCCTACCGCTGAGACGCTCCGTCTGCTCAGCCTGCCCGACGTAACGCGCTGGTGGTTTGAGCGCGTGCTGACTCTCACGCGCGGCGCCGCCAAATTCCTGCGCCCGATTGCCCGTCCGCTCTTCCGCGCCGAATTGCCCGATGAAGAGGCGTTCAACACTGTTGAGCAGCTCTTCCAGACTCTGGATAAAGTCCGTGCGCTGCTGGCAGACCCGAACATGAGCAGTATGCGCCTTGTGGTGAACCCTGAGCGCATGGTCATCAAAGAGACGCAGCGCACCTACACCTACCTGAATCTGTACGGCTACGTGGTAGACGCCGTCTTGTGCAACCGCGTCATCCCTGATTCGGTCAGCGATCCGTACTTCCAGCAATGGAAAGACCTGCAGCGCGAGAATATGGGCTTGATCGCGGAGGCATTCGGCGAGTTGCTCGTCCTGAAGGCGCCGCTTCTGGAGCGCGACGTGAACGGCGTCGACTCTTTGCGCCGCGTCGCTGATGCGCTCTACGGGGATCGCAATCCGAGCGAGGTCTTTTTCAACGGACAGACTCATCAGATCATTCCGCTAGAAAATGGCGGCTATCAGGTGCGCGTGCCGTTGCCCTTTGCCAACAAAGAAGACCTTGACCTGTACCGCTCCGCTGATGAGATCACGCTGCGCGTCGGACCGTATCGCCGCAACATTGTGCTGCCGCACGCCCTGTGGAAACTAGAGATCGAGGATGCCAAGTTTGAAGGATCAGCCCTTAGCATTCACTTCGTCGCCAAGCCTTGAGACCCGTCAACGCCTAGAGCGCCTGATCGCGCCCATGCCCGACTCGCGTGAGGAAGAATCGGCGCGGGAGCGTCTGCGGGCTGAAGCGCAAGTTGATCCGCGCCGCGATGCAGCCTTCAAGGTGCGGCGCGGGCGCTTCCGCCGCACGGTCGTCTTTTTCACGCTGCTGTTCGTGCGCGTGATCCTGTGGGAGGTGGTGATCCGCCGCTTCATGGGCGAGCGTTTCGTAGCGCGTGGCAGATCGGCGCGTTGGCGGCACTATGCGCGGCGTTTCCGCGCTATGGCTGTGGATATGGGCGGCGTGATGATCAAACTGGGGCAGTTCGTCTCTAGCCGTGTGGACGTTTTGCCGCCTGAGATCACGAACGAATTGGCAGGTCTGCAGGATCAAGTGCCCATTGTGGACTTCAGCTACATCCGCGCCACGATTGAGCGCGAACTGGGCAAGATCGAGGATCGCTTCCTGTGGTTCAATCCAGAGCCTGTGGCGGCAGCCTCGTTTGGGCAGGTGCATCGCGCTCAGCTGCCTAACGGCGACCGAGTCGTGGTCAAAGTGCAGCGCCCGAACATTGTGGAGACGGTCAAGACCGATTTGGCGGCGCTGAATGTGGTGGCACACCTCGCCATGCGCTATAAGCCGATCCGCAGGCGCGCTAACGTGCCGATGCTGCTCAAGGAATTCAGCGATGTGCTGTGGGAAGAGCTGGATTATTTGAAAGAGGCGGATCACGCCCTGCGCTTTCAGAGCATGTTCGCTGATGACATGGGCATTTATGTGCCGTCGGTCTACCTTGAGCATACCACGCGCTACGTGCTGACTTTGGAAGATGTCACCAGCATCAAGCTGAACGATTATGCAGCCATTGATCGGGCGGGCATCGATCGGCGCGAAGTGGCATCGCGCCTGATTGATTGCTACATGCGCCAGATTTTCGAGTTCCGCTTCTTCCACGCCGATCCGCACCCCGGCAACATTTTCATCTATCCGTTGCCGGAGGCGCATCAGGAGGGCGCGCCGCACGGCAAGCGCAAATTCTACCTGATCTTCATTGACTTCGGCATGACGGGCAAGCTGACCGAGCAGCTGGTGAGCGGTCTGCGCGCCACACTGCTCGCCGTCATCACGCAGGACGCCAAAGGCTTGGTGGAGAGCTACAAAAATCTGGGCGTGCTGATGCCCGACGCCGATACCGAGCGCCTAGAACAGGCGACCCGCGCCGTCTTTGATAAGGTCTGGGGCTTGGATATGAATCAGCTGAAGGATATCCCCTTTGAGGAGATGTCCGGCGTGGCGCTGGAGTTCAGCGACCTGATCATGTCCATGCCTTTCCAAATGCCGCAGGATTTCATCTACCTCAGCCGTACGATCAGCATCCTGAGCGGCATGTGTACCGGGCTCGACCCGCGCTTTGACCCATGGCGTGCCATGCAGCCGTACACGCAACGTCTGCTGAACGAACAGCAGGCTGAGAATCGCCGTAGCGCCCTGAACGGCAACTTTTTCGTGCAGGCGACGCTCAAATCCGTGCGCGACTTCGCTCAGCGCGCCTACCGCCTGCCCGCCCTCGCCGATACCGTGCTGACTCGCGCCGAACGCGGCGACTTGGTAGTTCAGGTGCGCCCAGATGGCGACTTGGGCAGGCAGGTCACGCGCATTGAGTCGACTCTAGGGCAGCTGAACAGCGGCTTGATCTTCGCCACTGTGACGTTAGCCAGCACGCTCCTGTACATCAACGGCGAGCAGACTCTGAGCACAATCGGCTTTATCCTCAGCGGCGCGCTGTTACTGAGCATTCTGTTCCGCAAGCGCGGCGCGTAGGCAAGATACCCTACGCGCCACGAAGGTCATCTAACTGTGCGTATAAGCTCTCCGTCCCATGCTTTACAGTAGGGACAGCCACCTTTGCTGCATCCTGCTATGTACCCACCTAGAAGGCCTACCTTAATACAGTAGAACTTGTGGCATTTTTTGCACCGATATATCTGTAGTCCTGGTGTATTATCACCGCAGCTTGGACAACCTGCTCCTGACATCTTAACCTCTCTTATGGGCTATGGTTTTCTCTATAAAGCATAACACGCCTTACTTTTTTGTCAAGCAGAAAAAATCAAATAAGAACTTGTCTACAAGTCAGCTTATCGAAGTAAATTAGTTTCGTCGAAAAGTTATGCATGTAGTATGTCTAATCTAACCCTGCGACAAATCGCGCTAGACAAGCGCGCCCAATTCCTCTATGATCGCAGTGTTCAAAAAAGATGAGTCACACACAGGGAGACTATCCGTCAATGGAAGCCTTGATCGGTCAGTTGAATGCGATGCAGCGCGTGATCCAGCAGCTCATGGAGCGTCTTTGACTTAGCGGCAAAGAGTCAAGAGGCGGCGGCGCTGGAGGAAAAGTCCAATGCGCCGAATTTTTGGGATGACGTGCGCACGGCGCAAGCGACCATGCAGCGCCTTGCTGCCTTGCGCGAGGAAATCAATGAGTGGCAGAGCCTGCAGGCGCGTCTGAACGACGCCCTAGAGCTGGCACAGCTGGGCGATGAGAGCCTTGCCGAAGATTTGCAGCGCGAAGTTGAGGCGCTGCAAAAAATTGTGGATCAGCGCGTGTTTGAGGCGATGATGAGCGGCAAATATGACCGCGAGAATGCCATTGTCTCAATTCACGCAGGCGCCGGCGGCACTGAATCGCAAGATTGGGCGCAGATGTTGCTGCGCATGTACTTGCGCTGGGCAGAATCGCACAACATGCAGGTCGAGATCATTGACCAGATGGAAGGCGAGGGCGCCGGCCTCAAGAGCGTCACTATGACTGTGAAGGGACCTTACGCTTACGGCTATTTGCAGTCTGAGCGCGGCGTGCATCGCCTTGTGCGCATCAGTCCCTTTGACGCCAACAAGCGCCGTCACACCTCTTTTGCGCTCGTAGAAGTTGTGCCAGATGTGCAAGGCGAGATCACGGACATCGTGATTGACGAAAAAGACCTCGAAATTGACACCTATCGCTCCAGCGGCGCCGGCGGACAGCACGTCCAGAAAAATGAGACGGCTGTGCGCATTGTCCACAAGCCGACGGGCATCGTAGTGACCTGCCAGAATGAGCGCAGCCAGAATCAGAACCGTGAACGCGCCATGCAGGTCTTGCGCGCCCGCCTGCTCGACCTTGAGCGGCGCAAGCAAGAGGAAGAATTCGCCAAGCTGAAGGGCGCGCATGTGGACGTGAACTTCGGCAGCCAGATTCGCTCTTATGTGCTGCATCCTTATCAGCTGGTCAAGGATCATCGCACCGATTATGAGGTCGGCAATGCAGGCGCAGTGCTAGATGGGCGTCTGGATGACTTCATGGAGGCGTATCTGCGCGCCAAAGTGGGACAGGGACAAGCCTGAGCGCGCTGCGGCATGAATCCAATCGTAGTGCAGCTTGGCGGGCTAGAGATTCGCGCCTTCACGTTCTGGATCGGGCTTGGAGTTGTGCTGTGCGCGGCATTGATCGTATGGCGAGGCAGGGCGCAGTCCATTGCCCATCTGGACGCGGTCGTGGCTATGGCATTGTGCAGCGCTATCGGCGGGCGAGCGGGTCATGTAGCGCTGAATTGGGCGTACTTTTCAGAGCATGTGGGCGAGATTTGGTCGCTGAGCAGCGGCGGCTTGAATTGGCACGGCGCGCTGATCGGCTGTGTGTTTGGCGCACAGATTGTGGCGCAATGGCGGCGCCTCGACTCGGCACACCTGCACGACTCCCTTGCACTGTGCCTGCCAATTGCAGCAATGGTTACATGGCAGGCGTGCGCTGAGTCGACGTGCGGCTACGGCATTGAGGTGCGCACACTGGCTGACTATCCCGCATGGCTTGCCGTCGAGTCGTTTGACATTTATGGCGTGCTGGCGCCGCGCCTGAACTTGCCCGTGCTGGGTATGGCGTATGCGGGCGCGCTTGGCATCTTTGCGCTGCTGCTGACATGGCGCAACTGGCTGAGCGGCGCTCGTCTATGGCTGCTTTTGGCGCTCTATGCGCTTGGCATGGCGCTGATCAGCGGCTTTCGGGCGGAATATGTGCCGTACTGGTTCGGCGTGCGCGCCGATCAAGCGCTGGATATGGTGATAGCGCTCTGGGCGAGTTTGTTACTAGTGCGCGCTTTGGATCGGAAAAGTAGAAAGGATAAATTTTGATGCGTCTGGTTGAGTTTTCGCCCCAGTTGCCCGATGAGCCAGATTATCCGCGTTTTGGCGTGATTCTGGGCGATCAAGTGATCGAGATTGGCGAGAGTGAGCGCGGCACGCTCTCAGATTACATTTGGCGCGGCTTGCCTGCCTTTGAAGATATCCGCGCTATGTATGCCGCCTGTCTGCAGGGCGCGCCGCCAATTCTGCGCGGACATGAACGGCGGCTGTTCCCGCTGAGACGCTGTTTGCTGCATCCGCCGCTCAAGCCGCGCACCCTGCGCGACTTCTATGCCTTCGAGATGCACGTAAAGGCGGCAAACACTGTGCGCGGGCGCGAGGTGCCGCCGGAGTGGTACACCATGCCCGTCTTTTACTACACATATTACGGCACGCTCTGCGGCGACGGCGACACAGTGCCGTATCCGCCCTATACCGCCGCTCTTGACTACGAACTGGAGATCGCGGCTGTGATCGGCAAGGCAGGGCGCGATATCGCGCCTGAGCAGGCGGAGGATCACATTCTCGGCTTCACTATTTTGAACGATTGGTCAGCCCGTGATGTGCAGCGCCTTGAGATGCGCGTCGGCTTAGGACCGGCCAAAGGCAAAGACTTCGCCAAATCACTTGGTCCGTGCATTGTGACGCTCGATGAGCTACAAGATCGGCGCACGGGACGTCACGGTGTCTTCAATCTGCAGATGGTGGCGCGCATTAACGGCGTGGAGCGCTCACGCGGCAATGTGGCAGACCTGTACTGGTCGTTTGGCGAGATGATCGCACGTGCCTCACAGGCTGTGACGCTTGAGGCAGGAGACGTGATCGGCAGTGGAACAGTCGGCACGGGCTGTTTGCTGGAGCTGACAGGCGGCGAAGGTCCTTGGCTGCAGCACGGCGATGTAGTTGAGCTGGAAATTGAGCGGATCGGCGTGCTGCGCAACGTGATCGGCTAGAACCAGCGGCGCACTTGCCACCATGCGAAGGCTGCCGTCTCACGGATCATGTTGCGAACCACCGATTGCCACGGCAAAGCGCCGCCTGTCAATTGAGCGGGGCTGCTGCTGACCGTCAAGCCGTGCGCACGGAACATCGCCTCAGCGCGGAAGAGGTGATAGCTATCGCTGACCAGCAAGACGCTCTGCCAGCCGTTTGCCGCCATGATCTGGTAGGTATAGAGCGCGTTTTCCTCTGTATTGCGGCTCTGCTCTTCATAGAAGATCGCGCTCTCAGGCACGCCATACGTCCGCAGCATTTCAGCGCAGGCTGCGCCCTCCGATTTGGGATGTCGCTGTGTGTAGCCGCCCGTGCAGATCAGGCGCGGCGCGTAGCCCTGCGCATAGAGCGTGAGCGCGTGCCGAATGCGCCGCGCATAGCTATAAGAGGGCGTGCCGTCGCGCCGTGTGCCTGCGCCCAGAATCACGATGGCGTCGGCAGGCGCAGCGCGATCCACTTGTCCGTAGCTGTAGATGAAAACAGCGCTGATGATCGGCACAAGCATCAGCGCGCCGATTATTAGCAGGATTGAGCGTCTTAGAGCGGATGGTCTGATCATCAGGTCGCTAGGCAGGCGGCACTGTCACTCTTTTACGGCAAATGCCGTAGCTGCCTAGTCAAGTATAGCACAGGCAGGGGGTTAGTCGCTGAAGTATTTGCCGTATAGCCCCTCTAGATCGTCAATGGACAGGTTAAAGAATTGTGCCATGCGATGTAACATCTCCCAAGCAGCCTCGCAGATTGCGTTGTGCTGAGCAAGTAGATCGAACGCCCCCTGTATCGCCTCTAGTTGCTGCTGATAGATAGTTAGAAGAGCGATTCGCCGAAGGTGCTCATCCACATCCTTGAGGCGCAATGAGCTTACCTGGTCTTGCAAAAAGCTGATTATCTTCTCAAGAGAGAAACGACGAAAACAAGCGTAGTTATGCAGCACATGTATCACATCTGCATTCAGCCATTGGTAAGATGGTCTAAATGCGCGTGCTACCGCCATGAGAAATAAAGCCACGATCCGCAGATAGGCGCTTGCCATTGGCTCCTTATACATGCCATAGTCCTCTGGTCCGATCCATTGAAGTTGCATGGGGAATGCTCCTTTGCCGCCAAACGCAGCGAGGCACTATCTTCAATTGGGAGTATATGCTAAAAGTATGCCATTTTGTAACCTCATGCGTGCGTCATAAAACGCAAATTTTGCCGCACCAACTCGGTTGACAGCTTACAAGACCTGATTTACTCTACGGACAGGGAGTGACATGCTAGGCGCGAGGTGCTTTATGTCTGAACAACAGCCAACTGAGCAATGGACATTCAAGCAGTGGTGCGAGGCGGTTGGTTTCTACGACTCCTCAAAAAGTATCGCTGAGCATCATCGTCGTTTCATCGAGTTAGTCCACGAACTCCCGCACACTTTTATGCGCGAGATCACTAATGACAAGTTCGGGCGGTGGCTGAGTGCTAGTCCGATCCAACAACGCGACGAGGCGCTGTGCGCTATAGGTGTGTTGCAGCGCATAGCACAAACTAAAGAGCGTCTTGTGTTGAATGGCATTAACTTCGTCGATCACTCACGTCTCTTTCTACGTTCAACAGCAGTCTGTGCGCAGCCGTTCGCTGAACTTAGCGCTCAAGAGATTGAGAGTCTGCTGAATGTCGAGTCGCAATCACAATGGCTGAGTGCTAATGAGATGCGCCGCCAGCTCTATCGGCGCGTTTTCCCTAGCCCTTACTATCCGATTATCGGGCGCGAGCGCGAGATAGATGAGCTGATCAACAGGCTCACCGACAAGAAAGTGCCAATTGTCTGCGTAGTCGGCACGGCAGGCGATGGCAAGACCAACCTGACATGGCACACGATTTGCCGCGCTGTGGATAGCGGGCTGTTCAGCGCTTTTGACTGGGTGACTGATCGCAGCATGTACGTAGATGGCAATGGCAACCCACGCCCCACCAATCTACCGCCCTTAACCACCTCAACGATTTACAACAGCATGATCCAGCATTTTGAATGGGACGATCTCAGGCTGCGCTTCACTAATCTTGCGCAGTTGTGCGCCAAGCGCTTTCGAGAAGGGCATTACTGCCTCGTGCTGGATAACATGGAGACCCCCGATCAACTTGAACGCTTTTTTCACGAACTAAGCCCATTGGTTCAGCCCACGCCGCCGCTCACTAGCCGCATCCTGATCACCTCCCGTGTGGAAGTAAGCGCCCCTTTCGTTGACTACATGCCCATTCGCGGGCTAGAGCTCGAGGCGGCTATTCGATATGTCAGGCACATTGAGGGTATCCAAGCGCGTGCCACGCTCAGCGATCTGGACCGCGAACTTCTGGCAGAGTTTACTGGTGGCAACCCGCTATTTATTCAAATTGCCCTTGCACGCTACGCCAAAAATGGTAGAAATATGAAGCGCGTTGTTGATCAGATGCGGCAAGGCAGTAGCTTTTTCTCGACGTTCCAGAATCTTTTCAGCGGCTTG
>PGTK01000004.1 GCA_002794705.1 Candidatus Thermofonsia Clade 1 bacterium | reverse complement strand
TCCAGAGCTGAACTTGGCGATCACGGTCGAGGCACTCACAGTGGAGTACTACGGCATTGCCGTGCGCCTTGAATGCACGGAGCTGATCGAGGCGATCAACGCGGGCTTGGCAGAGGTGATCAAGGAAGGCACGTACGCCGAAATCTATCGCAAGTACTTCGGTGTTGACCCGATCAAGGAACTCCAAGAGGGCGGCGAGGGCTTGCCCAGCCTGAACTGACCTGTCATCCTCCACACACAGCCTCGCGCTCTGCGACCCAGAGCGCGAGTGCCTTCACAGCAGTCAGACCCATCTGACTGCTTTTTCTTGTGCATAACGAGGTATCAAGGGGCTGTTTCGATCTGTTTTGAGGCACTATCATGCATTCTCGATCAGACTTGATATAATCAAGTACATTCAGTGACAGAGACAATAGCAAGGCTGGGCGACTGGGGAATTCCTTATGTTCATGAGTGGTCGAAGTCTGATTGGGCAGAAGCTCGGCGAATACGAGCTGAAAGAGCTGATCGGGCGCGGCGGCATGTCGGAGGTATATTTGGGCTACCAGGCAAACCTTCAACGCAATGTAGCCGTCAAGGTCTTGCTGCAGCAGTTTACCATGGAAGAGGAGTTTGTTGAGCGCTTCATGCGTGAGGCGCAAATTGCTGCCTCCCTCGATCATCCACACATTGTGGCAATTTACACTTTCGGCACTCAAAATGGCGTCAATTACATAGCGATGCGCCTGCTGCGCGGCGGCTCCCTAAGTGACCGTATGCGCGAGCGCCGCGCTACGGGCAGTACATTGCTTTCACTCAGCGAAATTGCTGACATGCTGACCAAGATCGGCAGCGCTCTCGATCATGCGCATAGCCGAAATATCATCCACCGCGATATCAAGCCTAGCAACATCATGTTCGATGCCAACGGCACGCCCTATCTGGTGGATTTTGGCATTGCTAAGCCTATGGACATTGCCTCTCAAGTGACTATGCCCGGCACTTCAATGGGTACAGTCGCTTACATGGCGCCTGAGCAGTGGCGCGGCGATGCACTGACACCTAAGGTGGACCAGTATGCGCTGGGCTTGGTCATTTACACGCTTGTGACGGGCAAAATGCCCTTTGAGGTGCCCGTAGACGCGCCCTATGCCTTGATGCACAAGCATATCAACGAGGTGCCGCCCCCTGCCCACACTTTGCGCCCCAATACCCCGCCTGAGCTTTCAAGGGTGATTGAGCGTGCCGTTGCTAAAAACCCCGAAGATCGCTATGACACGATTGGGCAGTTCGCTAGAGCCTTTCAGGCGGTTGTGGAGCAATCTGAGGAGCGAGGGCGCAACACAGGCTTTTTCACCTTTCCGCTCCCTGAGCGCCCTGCGCTATCGGCTGTACCTGCCACGCCATCTCCGGCTATGTCGCCCGCTGAGCGCATTGTCATATCGTCGCTAGGCGCAGAAGAACAAGATGAGAAGCCAGTCCGTGAGCCGCAGCCCCAAACCCGCCGCCGCTTGCCGCTCTTGGCTGTTGTAAGCCTTGTGGCGCTCGCACTGATCGTGCTTGGCATTGGCACCATTACCATGTTAATAGAGCGCGCAGAACAAAATTTGCAGGCTGATCTCGATCAAACATCCACTCACGAGATGTTGCGGGTAGCAGCCATAGCGACGCAGACCGTTGCCGCTGTTCAGACCGATCAGGCAGAGCGCGCCGCGCTATCTTCTCCCACGCCAACCGTTTTTGTCATCTTCCTTGCCACGCCTGAGCCTACTGCCACACAGCCGCCAACTGAGTTGCCAACCGAGGTCGCTCTGCTGGCTACTGCCACATCCTCTGAGACACCTACGCTTGTGCCGCCGAGCCCAACTGCAACTCCAACTGAGCTGCCAACTGAGATCGCTCAGTTAGCTACGCCCGTGCCAATGGAGATGCCAACCGCTACCCCAACGCCTGAGCCAACTGCGGAAAGTGTGATCATCATTTTGCCCACTGAGACCGCAACAGCTACGCCCGATTTAGCGCAAACAGCAGCGGTAGTGGCTACCTCCGCCGCCCAGACTGCTCAGGCGCAAGCGTTTTTGCAAACGCAGACTGCTCAAGCAGCCCTCACACAGACCGTCGCCTTTGAGCAGACTTTGCAGGCTATCATCCTGACACGCATCAGCGCTGATCTCACAGCCACAGCTACGCTGTTCACCAAAACGCCGACGGCTACGCTCACGCCCACTCTCACAGACACACCTACGCCGACTGAAACACCCATATCCACGCCAACTGAGACCCTCACGCCCACGCCTACACCCACTGAGACGCCCACACCCACTGAAACGCCTACCCTCACGCCCACGCCAACATCTACGCCTACGCCTACACCAACCCCTATGCCGTCTGTGGACGAGAGCCGTAGGTTGCGCGGTACTATTCGCAGCACAACAACTGTGAACGTGCGACGCGGACCATCGCCACAATACGATGTAGTTACTAGAGTATTCAATGGCACTTCAGTCTTTGTTATCGCTCAAAAAGGGATTTCAGATGCTAACGATCCGCTACGGGACACACCTGACCGTTACTGGCTAAATATTGCTATCCCAAGTCCTAACGGTGAGACGGTCTACGGCTGGATTATCTCGACTGCTGTTGCACTTGAGGATAATCAAACAGCTTATCTTAACAATCTGGTTATGTGGCTTGATCAGCCGTCAGCGGATAGGGTTGATCAGCAGAAGAAAGTTCTAGCAGTCGAGAGCAGCTTTGAGGTAAGCGGCTGGGTGTTTGACGGGCTTACCCGTGCTACGGATAACAGCGCTGGTATCTCCAGCATAACCATTTTTGAAGGCACTAACTGCACCTCTCAAGGCGGGCGCATCCTTGCCACAGGCAATCCTTTTATCCCTCGCACAGATGTCGTTGACGTCATCAACGGTGAGATAGGGCGAAACTTTTTCAGAGTGAGTGCCACACTCGATGAAAGTCATGTGAACAACGGCTTCGCCATACGTCTTGAGAATATGCCGAGCGGCGAACGTTTTATTGCCGTTTGCGCCCAGAGCCGCGCTACTGGGCGCGTAGTTGCATGGGTCTTGCCGATTGAAGTGCGCTAGAGTTTAGACGCTTGAGCGCTGTGCCTCACAGAGTAGCCATGCGAGATCGTGCTAATCTCTTGGCTTGGGCGCTGTTAATGCTCCTGAGCCTATATGCTGCCGCTGCGGGTATTGCTGCGCCGATAGAAGTGCGCTTCAAAAATGTAGCACTAGCGCTCGGTGCTATTGCGCTTATCACTTGGGCAGTGGCGCGTTGGCGCGGCAAATGGCGCTGGCACAGCACGCCTTTGGACGCTGTGATATGGCTGTGGCTTGCCGTTGTGCTGGTCTCAACGTTGGCAAATCCTGATATGTGGCGCCGCAGCGCTATTGGCATGTGGTACATTGGCATGTACATAGTCGTTTGGAGCGTCCTGTGGGATAGCCTAGCCAATCGTGCGCTATCGCGCAGTGTGCTAGTGGATGCTTTGATCATCAGCAGCTTTGTGCCACTTGCCTTTGCTCTGCGCGAAGTGGCAGAATTCGCACTGGAAGTGCTGCAGGCGCTTGCTGAGGGGCAACAGTTGCCTGCTCTGCCACGCCCAGTTGCCAATTTGGGGAACACAAACCTGCTGGCTGCTTTCCTGATCTTGATCATTCCGCTCAGTGCTGCACGTGGGCTAACTGTGCGAAAAGGCTGGCTGCGCCTCGTTTTAGGGGGACATTGCCTCCTTGCGCTCAGCCTCTTGTTTTTGACCTACAGTCGTAGCCACTGGCTCGGTATGGCTATTGCCATTGCACTTTCGAGTCTTCTGCTGCTCGCTCACGCTGGGTTGCTCAGTCTCAGTGGGCTGCGCGGCGTATGGCAGGCACTCTCACGCGCTAAGGCGCTAGTTGGCTTGCTCAGCCTGGCAAGCCTAGCTATTGTAGGTGTGCTGATTATTCTGGGCGTGCGTTCGTTCAGCGACCCAAGCCGTACGCTCGATCTGCGCACTTACATTTATGAGGTGGCATGGCAAGTTTTTCAGGAACAACCGCTGAATGGTAGCGGGTTATTTACATTTGGCAGCCAGTTAGCGCGTTTGAGTTCAGTGCCACCGCGTCAAATTCATCCACACGCGCACAGCGCTTTTTTCAACATTGCAGCTGAATTAGGCGCGCTCGGCTTGCTAGCTCTGGCACTCAGCTTGATTGTTTTACTAGTCAGCCTACGCAAGCAATGGCAAACGCTGCGAGGCGATCAGCGCGTGTTGATGATTGGCGCTTCAGCGGCTTTATGTGCCTCTTTTGTCAGCCACTTGACCGATTTCACCATCTTCACAGTGGTTATTGCGCTTGTGACACTCATCAATGTGCTTGTGGCGCTTTTTCCTGCACAGCCTGTATGCTCAGGCACTTGGCGGGCGCGTTTGAACAGCATTGGCATACCCGCCCTTGTCATAGCGCTCTATGCGACTGGCATATGGAGTAATCTAGCCAATGGAGAATACCTTGCTGCGCTGCAGTCTGGCGTCGGTCGGGATGATTGGCGGGCGAGTCGCGTCCATTTTGAGCGTGCCATCGCCCTTGACCCGCAGCTCTCGCTCTATCGTTTTTACTATGGACACATCCTAGGCGTCGCAGCCGCTAGGGGCGAGATCACGCCTCACGCCGCCATTGAAGCCTATCAGGGCTTCATACGCCAAGAGCCGAACTATGCGGCTGCTTGGGCAAATTTGGCGGCACTGTACTGGCAGGCGGGCGATCATAGTGCTGCATTGAGCGCCATGCAGCGTGCTACCGAGATAGCGCCACAAGCGTGGCTCTTCCACTTTGGGCTTGGCACGTTTTATGAGCAGCTAGACGATCAAAAGGCGGCACGCCGTGCTTTTGAGCGCGCTCTGACTGTGCAGCCTTCTGCTGCGCTCTATCCTGCTTGGCAAGAGACGCCATTACGCCGTCAACTTGCACAGTCAGTTGCGATTCCGCCCTCGATTGACGCTGTTGCCCGTTTGCTACGAGATGGCGACCTACCCGCTGCGGAGGCGCTATGGCAGCTTGTGCGCGGGACTGAGCGAGCTGCCTTGCTTTTCCTGATTGACGCTGTGATCGCGCTTGAGCGCGGTGAGGTCGCTCGAGCGGAGCGCGCCTGCCAGCAAGTGGAGCGTATTCCGCCTGATGAAGCCGCTAGAGAGAGCTGGCGTTGGCTGTGCCGTGCTTATTTAGCCCACGTTCGGCAAGACTTTGAAGCCTATGCCGAAGCGCGTCAAGCGCTCGCAGGATACACCCAACATCCATTCAGCAGCCCAATGGATAGTCTGGTCTCGCCAATTGGCTATAGTCTTTTCTTGCGCATTGGCATTTCGCAATATCTTTTGCCGCAGGTGTACAATCCGCCTTTGCCACCTAGTTTCTATGCGCTCTACGATCATTTGAAGACTTTCACAACAAGGTGATCAGATGTCGCGCTTTCAGCGTCAGCCACTGCGTCTGTTGCTTGCCCTGCTGATCATCGGTGCATGGCTGCGCGTCTACGGACTGAGCATTCATAGCTTGTGGTTTGACGAGGTATTCTCCCAGCGCGTTGTCCATCTGTTTGATCCGATCGCGCTTTTCCAGAATGGTGTGGCAGGCGATGTCCATCCGCCGCTGTATTTTGCGCTGCTATGGCTCTGGGTGCAGTTAACGGGCGAGAGCGTTGTGGCGCTGCGAATGCTCTCAGTCTTGATCGCGCTTTTGGCACTGCCTGCCTGCTATCATTTGGCGCGCTTGCTCTTCAATCGGCGTGCAGCGCTGCTGGCGCTCATCTTGGCAGCTTTGGCACCATATCAAGTCTACTACGCGCAAGAGACCCGTCAATATGCGCTTAGCTTCACAGCGTTAGCATGGGCAGGTGTCGGACTAGCAGCGCTGTGGCGTGGTAGACGCTACGGCTGGCTGCTCTATGTGATCGGCGCAACGGTCAGCCTGTATACGCACTACATCTGTGGCTTGACCCTAGCGGCACTACATCTCTGGCTGCTTGGCTACGCACCGATGCGCGCCAAATGGCGCCATTGGCTCAGCGCGGACATCGTGATCGCCCTGCTCTACTTGCCGCAAATCTTCACCTTTCTCAGCCAGACCAACGCTGTCTTCGATGGCTTCTGGATTCGTCCGCCCAGCCCTTTGGCGCCGGTCTTCTCAGTTGGCTTCTTGGTTTTCGCTGTTACTCTGCCTGAGGCGCTGATTCCGCTGGGCGTGGTGGCGGTCTGGTTGCTCTTGGCAGTCAACGCACTAGATATGCGCCGTGTCAAGCAGCCTGAGGTGCGCGCAGCATGGCTCTTTTGCCTTGTAGCTGTATTTGGCACGTTGCTCAGCGCGCTGATTATCTCAATTCGTGCGCCGATCTATTCAGAGCGCTCATTTGGCATGGTAGCGCCATTTGTGGTGGTCGCTTTGGCAGGCGGAGTGGCATACGCGCCGCGCTACTCACCGTCACGCTGGTTGTATGCCGCCCTGATCGTCATATGTCTGGGCGGCTTGGTCTCACACTACACGCCGCCGGACTTGCTACGCCCGCCATTCCGTCAAGTTGCGGCTGATCTGCGCGCTCTGCCCGAACCAGAGCGAATCCCGATCCTCTATCTGCATGATGGCGCCTATCTTCCCATGACTTACTACACGCCTGAGCTGATGGCGAATTCGCGGCTCATCTTCACTGAGGCGCGCAGTTGGCTCTATCCGCGCACTTGGGAAGTGTTGGGCATTCAGCGTTCTAGCCGCGCTGAGATCGCCGCGTGATTAGCTGAATATCAAGGGACACTGCGCGTAGTCTATTATGGCGGCACATTGCCTGAGGAAGAAGCAACGCTGCGTGCGCTTTTGGCGCGTTGTCCTATCCAGCGCGAGCTAGACTATCCGCCGTTCATCATTGTCTACGAGGTGCGTTGCGATGTTCGATCTGACGGGTAAAGTGGCAGTGGTGACGGGCGGCACGGGCGCGCTTGGCGCCGCTTTTGTGCGCGGCTTGGCACAAGCGGGCGCAAGTGTGGCGATTTTGGCGCGCCGACCGGAGCCATTAGCGGCGCTCACGGCTGAGCTGCAAGCCTCAGGTACGCAGGCACTTGGCATCCCTGCTGATGTACTTGATAAGGCGGAGTTGAGTGAGGCGGCAGCGCAGATCGTCGCACATTTGGGGCGTGTGGATATCTTAGTGAATGCGGCGGGCGGCAATCAGCCCCAAGCGACCGTAACGCCAAACGAGCGCACTTTCTTCGATCTGCCTGCAGAGGCACTGACCTACGTTTTCAACCTGAATTGGCTGGGGAGCGTATTGGCGGCGCAGGTTTTTGGGCAATCCATGGCGGCGCAAGGCAGCGGCGCGATCATCAACATCTCGTCAATGGCGGCATTCACGCCGCTCACTCGCGTGATCGCCTATGCAAGCGCCAAAGCCGCGCTCAACAACTTCACACAGTGGTTAGCGGTCTATATGGCGCGTGAGCACAGCCCGAACATCCGCGTGAATGCTATCGCGCCCGGCTTTTTCTTGGGCGATCAGAATCGCTTCCTATTAATTGAGCCTGAGAGCGGCGCACTGACTGAGCGCGGACGCCAAATCATCGCGCACACGCCCATGGGACGCTTCGGCGCGCCCGAAGACCTGATCGGCGCGCTGATCTGGCTTGCCAGCGATGCAGCGCGCTTTGTGACGGGGGTAGTTGTGCCTGTAGATGGCGGCTTCAGCGCTTATAGCGGCGTGTAGGTCTCTTCCTCCGTCTCAGGGCTTTGCTGCGCCCGCCACCACAAGTAGAGCAAGCCGAGTAGCGCCGCCAAAAACGCAGCTAACAGAACAGGCGAGAGCGGACGGCGCACCACAACGACCTCAGGTGCGCTGGTAGTCTGAGCAGCAACGCGCTCAGCTGTCTTGCCGAAAGCCTCATTTGCGTTCACGGTAGCCTCTCCTTCCGATCCTTCCAAAGAATTAAGTGTGCTGCCAGCCAGTGCCGCTTTGAAGTCCACTGCGAGGGCGCCTGCTGTTTGGTAGCGCTGTTCGGGGTCTTTTTCAATAGCTTTGTTGATGACTGCCTCAAGCGCAGGCGGCAAATCAGGGCGCAATTGCAGCAGCGAGCGCGGCGTCGCCACGAGGTGCAGCAGATGTACGAACATCATGCTGCTTGTCTTAGTTGGCTCAAAGGGCAACTCGCCTGTCAACATCTCAAACAGGATGATACCGAGCGCATAGATATCCGTGCGGGCGTCAATCGGTCTGCTCTGCCATTCCTCAGGCGACATGTAGTTCGGGTTGCCGAAGAGCAGCCCCTGCCGTGAGCGCGCCTCCGCTTCATCGGCGTATTTGGTCACGCCTAGATCGCTCAGCGCCGCTCTGCCCTGACGGTTATAGAGGATATTCTCAGGCTTCAGGTCGCGGTGGATGATGCCACGCTGATGGGCAAAATCGAGACCGTTGGCGATATCTTCGAGCGTGCGCAGCACAAAATCAAGCGGCTGCGGACCGGGATGCGCCTTGAGGCGATCCATCAAGCTGCCGCCCTCGTAGAATTCCTCCACCAAGTAGAGCAGATCGCCCTCGCGGTCATAGCCATAGACCTTGACCACGTTCGGATGATCGAGATCGAGCGCGGCTTGCGCCTCGCGGTAGAAGCGCGCTAGGGTCTCTTCGCTGCTTGTCAAATTGGACTTCAACAGCTTCAAAACGCGATACTCGCCTGTCTCAGCGGAGCGCGCTAGATACGCATGGACGTGCGCGCCCTCGCCTAGCCACGCCAACAGCTTATACTGCCCGATCTGCTGCCCTTCGAGTGTGTGTAGCTCCATGCGCTCGTCCTTTCATGCCGCACAGCCCTAGTATAGCGCATTTTCGCTCAGCGACGCTGACCAAAGCGCGCCTGCGCATATTCCTGAATGGCAAAATAGACAGGGCGCGGCGTGAAGTCAGGCTCAACCATGCGGAAATAGTACCAGCTCTGATCGATCTCGCTGGTATCAGGGCGCTTGAAAAACCAATACGCTATCACGCCGACCCAAGGCCACTCTATCCGCGCTCGTTCGTAAGCATCCACAGCGTATTGCGCCGCTTGTGCATCTGTGACTTGCCCGTAGGTCAATCGGTCGCGGATGTTGGGATCATCAGGCACGGGATTCCAAGCCATTTCGCCGATCCAGATCGGCTTTTCAGCGTCGCCGTGTGCCACCATCATGTCGCGCAGCCAGATCACATGCGCAAAGTTGATGGTCGTGATGCGCAGTCGCCGATCCGTCGGTCCGGAGAACAAGCCGTAGCCCTGCGCGCCCAGCACATCAAAGCAATCCCTAGCGCCTGCGGCGTACATGCGCTCCAAAAAGACGAAGCTGCTCAAATTGTAGCCGCTCAGGTCAATTGTGGGCGCTAGGGCGCCGCTAATGACCACAATCTGCGGATCAACCACCTTCAGAGCGCGGTAAGTGCGGCAAAGCAGCTCTGTGTAGCGCTCAGGCTCAACGGGCTGATCGCCCCACTCAAAGGCGAGATTCGGCTCATTCCAGATTTGGAAGTGCCGCACGCGCCCCTTGTAGCGCTCTGCGACCGCTACAGCGTAGTTCACAAAGTCTTGAAAGTCGGCGGGCGGGGCGAAGGTGCCTTGCAAGCCCTCAGGCTGACTCCACGCAGGCGGCGTGCCAAGCCGCGCCCAGATTTGCACGCCATACTGCTCTGCCAAATCCACAATGTGATCGTACTTCGCCCAGGCATCAATTGGGTCAGGGATTCCGTCGCCGTCGAGGTCGTTGCGATCATCAACAAAGTTACCGCGCCCGCGTATCTCGATATCCTGCCAAGTGAACTTTTGGCGAATCCAGCCGATGCCCGCCTCAGCGATCATGCGCATTTGCAATTCGCGCTTGCTCAGCTCTGGCTCTAGCTCTAGAAAACTGTTGACGCCAAGCGGATTTTCGACCGTATAGGCGACAGGGATATCATCCGCTGTGTAGGGCATTCGGCGCGAGAGGTTGCCCAGATAGTCTAGGAAAGCATACAGCTGTGCAAAGGGCGCCTGCTCACCTGTGACGCTGTATAAAGCGCGCCACAGCGCGCCCTGTGCTGATAGATCAGCCCAGAGCGCCCCGCTAAGCGCTATCAAAATGATTAGAGCGCCGATCAGTGCTAGACGAAAGTGCTTCATCGGGCGCGCACACGCCGCCCAAGCGCCTCAAGGGCGATGTTCGGGCGATTGGTGATGATTGCATCCACGCCCAGATCGCGCAGTTGGCGAATGCGCTGCGGATCGTCAACTGTCCAGACGTGAACGCGGTAGCGCGCTGCTTTTGCCCACGCCATGAAGCCTTCATCCACAAGGCTGTGATGCGGATGGCGCGCCTCATGCGGGCAGCCGATCATGAACCAGCCGTAGCGCAGATAGATCGGCTCTTCAGGCGCATAGAGATAGCCGATGGGGATATGGGGCGCAAGGGCGCGGAAACGGCGCAAGGCAAAGGGATTGAAGGATGAGACAATCACGCGGTTAGCGGCGTTGTGGCGGCGGATCACGTTCAGCACAGCCAGTTCCAAGCCGTCTGAGCGCCACGCGATAGTTTTCAGCTCCACATTGATGATCAGCTCCCTACCGAGCGCCTCAAACGCCTCATCCAACGTCGGGATGCGCTCATCTCGGAATTGAAAATCGTAGTGGCTGCCGGCATCCAGCGCCTTGATAGCGCGTAGGTCATGCTCCTTGACCAAGCCGCTGCCGTTCGTGGTCTTATCTAGCGTGAAATCATGAATCACAACTGGCACGCCGTCGCGGGTGAGCATGGTGTCTAGCTCAACGCCGTCGGCGCCCTGTTGGCGCGCCAGCGTGAAAGCGGCAATGGTATTCTCAGGCGCATCATAGCTCGCGCCACGATGACCTAACACAAGCGGCATTTCTGAATAGAAGCGCTCAACTGAGTCCCGTGCCATCAACGCCCAGCACCTCACGCACTAAAAGTTTACGGGATAACTAGCACTTGACCGACAAAAATATGGTTCAAGTTTAGGATGTTATTGGCACGCGCAATATCGTAGACGTTGCGATGGAAACGCGCCGCGATCAGGAAGAGCGTATCGCCGGGCTGGACTACGTAAGTGCGTCCGCGTTGTGCAACGGCGCGTGGTGCAGGCACAATTGTAGTGCGCGTGCGCGGGATATTCAAAACTTGCCCGACAAAGATGCGATTCGGGTTGCGAATGCCGTTAGCGCCCATAATTGCCGCGATCGTTGTGCCGAAGCGCTCTGCGATCACAGCCAAGGTATCGCCGCGCCGCACTGTGTAGGCTGTGAAAGTGGTCACAGTGGTGACGGTGGTGCCGGGCGGAAAGACGGGCTGCACTGGAACAGGCTGCACTACGGGCTGCGCAGGCGTCACAGGGCGAGGCACAACTGCGGTGGCGGGCAAGATCAGCACCTGCCCAACAAAAAGGCGATGAATATCGTAAAAGCCGTTGATGGTGGCAAGTTCGCTCAGGCTGACGCCAAAACGCGCCGCAATGCTGAAAAGTGTATCGCCGGGTTGCACCACGTAGGTGCGGCTGCCGCCTTGCGCCTGAACGGGCGGGGTCGGAGCGGCGAAGGCGAGCGCGCAGGCAAGCACACAGACCAATAAGCGGTAGACAGGGCGCATGATCGACTCTCCCGTCACGCAGAAACGACCTGTGGGTAAATTGTATCATATTTTCCGAAAAGAAAAGGTGCTAGTGCGCCGCCACAACTGCGGCACTTGGTATCGCAGACGATCCCATCCTGTTTCAGTTTGAGTGAGCTTTGCCATGAGCTCATCCAGCTGTGGCATAGGTTTTAACCGAAAGTGTCTTCACCGCTGCGCTGCTAGGGCGCTTGCCTTGCATCACAAAGTTATTCTTGAAAGGCAGATTGTTTTGAGTTCGTTACCTAGGCGCGCCTCAGAATGGACTATCATAGAGGCAAGAGGCGGCAAGCGCAGCATGGGAGTATGAAAGCGTGCAGCGTAACAATGCAACAGCAACTATCCTGACCCAGCAGCAAGCAGCGACCAGCGTCTCTGGCACAGAATGGCGCTGGATGATCATTTTCGGAGGATTGCTTGTCGCGGCGTCGGTTTTGCCCTACTTGTGGGCATTTATCAGCTTGAACACTCAGCCCACGCATCGTTTCGTGGGCATTTTGCACTCACCACTCGATAGCGCCGTCTACATTGCCAAAATTGAGCAAGGGATACGCGGCGCGTGGCTCTCCTCACTAACTCACACGCCTGAGCCTACGCCGAGTCTATTTTTGAACAGCTTTTATCTGGTCTTGGGGCATTTGGCAAATGCGCTTGGGCTTTCGGCACTGACCATCTTCCATCTCGCCCGCCTGACCATGAGCTTTGCCATGTTCGTGGCTTTCTACCATCTTGGCTCGACCATCTGGCACCGCCTGCGCCCGCGTCGGCTGTTCTTCAGCATTCTGGCAGTTGGCTCAGGATTGGGCTGGCTGGCGCTGATGTTGGCGCCCGAGACGCCTCAGACGCAACTTGCCGTTGATCTCAACTTGTTTGAGGCGATTCCGCTGCTCTCGATCTTTGCCAACCCGCACTTTCCGCTTGCGATTACCCTGATCGCGCTGATCGCCGCCACCTACATCACTGTTTTCCGTCCCGGCTTTGAGATGACGCCTTCGCTGGTCAATGGCGGGCTGAGCATCGCGCTCATCTCACTGGCACTGGTGATCGTCTTGCCGCACGGCTGGCTGCCAATCGCCAGCGCGCTTGTGATATATGTGATCATCTTGACTGTGCGTGCGCGACGCTTACCACAGCTAGAGATACTCTGGGTCAGCTTGATGATCCTGCCTGCGCTGCCTGTCTTGGTCTACTATTTTGCGCTGATGACGGCTGCGACGCCCCTTAGCGCATGGATCGCACAGAATCAGATCGCGCCTTTGCCGCCTGATCGCTATTTATTCGGCTTCGGCTTGCCGCTGATCGTAGCGCTGCCCGGCATTTGGCGTGCCTTGCGCTATTTTGAGCGCGACGGCGACCGCTTCATGCTGATCTGGTTGATCGTCAACGCGATCATTCTGTATTTGCCCTTGCCCATGCCGCAGCGCAGCGTGATCGGCATGTTCATCCCAATTGTTTACTTTGCCACACGCGCCCTTGAAGACTTCTGGTTTGACCGTATCCCTGCAAAGTGGCGCGAGGCAGCTTTGGTAGCTCTCTTCGTCTTTATGGTGCCGAGCAATGTGCTGATGGCGATTATGCCAATGATCGGCATTAACGATCCAATTCGTGGCGAAGAAGGCGGCTTAATGATGCCAAAAGGCTACGTAGATGCCTTCCGTTGGCTGAACAACACAGGCGAAGGCGGCGCTGTGGTCTTGGCGGAGCCGCTGCCGAGCCTGTGGTTGCCCACTAGCACGGCAATGCGCGTTGTATACGGTCATCCCTACGATACGATCAACAGCAAGCAGCGCTTGAGCGACGTGCAGGCATGGTACGCAGGTCAAAATTGCCGTGCGATCATAGCGCGCTACAACGTCCGCTACATTTTGACCCGCCAAGAGACGCCTTTCAATGGCGCTGTGTGTTTGAACGAACTCGGCTTGCAAGCGCCTGCAGCCGTGTATAATGATGTCTCTATCTATCGCGTTCCCAGAGAGCTAGGAAGAGCATCGCCATGATCGAGGTTGCCGTCTTAGGCGCAACAGGGACTGTTGGTCAGCGTTTTATCCAACTTTTAGAGCAGCATCCATGGTTTCGCGTGGCAGAGGTCGCCGCCTCTGAGCGCAGCGTCGGGCGACCATACGCTGAAGCCTGTCGCTGGCTTTTGCCCACGCCCATGCCTGCCTCAGTTGCCCAATTGACCGTTCAACCGCTAGACGCCGACTTCCGTTCGCCCGTGATCATGTCCGCCTTGCCCGGCGAGATCGCCCAGAGTCTTGAGCCTGCCCTCGCCCAGCGCGGACACTTGGTCAGTTCAAACACCAGCGCTCACCGCATGGCAGAGGACGTGCCACTTCTGCTCCCTGAACTCAATGCCGATCACGTGCAGCTGATCGAGGTGCAGCGGCGCAAGCGCGGCTACAGCGGCGCGCTAGTCACGATGTCCAATTGCACCACTGTGCCTGTGGCAGTCGCCTTGGCGCCGCTGCTGCCTTTCGGCGTACGGCAAGTTCAGGTGGTCAGTTTGCAGGCGATCAGCGGCAGCGGCTACCCGGGCGTCCCTTCTTTCGATATTTTCGATAACATCCTGCCCTACATCGGCGGTGAGGAAGAAAAAGTTGAGCGCGAGCCGCTCAAGATTCTGGGCAAGCTGATGGGCGATCAAATCGCGCCGTTGCAAGCGACTTTCAGCGCCAGCTGTAATCGCGTGCCTGTGCTAGATGGACATACCGTTGTGGTCTCAGTGAAGTTTGAGACTCCGCCCAGCCTTGAGGCGATCCGTCAGGCTTGGGCGAATTTTCAGCCGCACGCTTGGGCGCGTCACTTGCCTAGCCTGCCTGACTCGGTCTTGATCTATAACGACGGGCTAGATCGCCCGCAGCCGCGCCTTGATCGCGATAACGGACGCGGCATGGCGACCACCATCGGGCGTCTGCGCGCCTGCAATGTGCTGGACGCGAAATTCGTGGCGCTCTCGCACAATACGGTACGCGGCGCTGCGGGTGGCGCCATCTTGAATGCCGAGTTGCTCATCGCGCAGGGCTACGGACAGCATCTGGGCTTGCCAAGCGTCCAATCCGTGCAAGCCTAGCCGCGTTTGGCAGGCAGCAGGATGCTCACGCGAACCTGCTCAGGCAAATTCTCGATGATCAGCTCCCCGCCATACTGCTCAACGATGCGGCGCGCTAGACTCAGACGTAAGGCGCGCCGCGTTGCCCCTGAGAGCGCCTGAACGGGCTGACCTGCCATGCGCAACAGAGCCGACGGCTCTGGATCGGGGAGCGCCTCGCCCGAATCCAAAAAGCGGATGAGAAGCCACAGGTTCGGCTCAGCCGTGCCGACTATCTCAATGCGCACAAGAATGCGCTGATCCTCAGTGAGGCGCTCCTGCAGAGCGTCTAGCACGTCTAGCAGGCAGAAGATGAAGCGCTTGAGGTCAAGCTGCACGATCAGGCGCGTGTGCAGCGAATTCTCCACGCGCACGCGCTGATGCCACGCCTGCGTGCCGAGATGCGTCATGAGATGCTCTAGCACGTCATGCACATAGATTGGCAAAAAGCCGACGGCGAACAGCTGGGTCTCGGCTACCTCCAGCAAGTTGTTCACCAAGCTGACCAACTTCTGAAGCGAGAGGCGCAGCGCGCTCAGATGCTCATTGAGGCGCATCGGATCGCGCTCAAGCAGATAGACCGTGTTGTTCAGCACGGTCAGGGGCGTGCGCAACTGGTGCGAGATGGTCTCCAGCAAGGTTTGGCGCGTCTGATCGAACAGATACAGCTGCGAGAGATCGTGCAAGACGACAACAGTCAGCGGTTCGCCCGCTTCATTCTCAAGGCGGGAAGATGAGAGCGCTAGGATCATATCGCCCAAGACCAAATCGCGCTGATAGATCGCCGTCCTTTGTGTACATTCGGCAAGGGCGTAGCGCAGCGTCGCAAGATGCTCGCCGCTGGAATCCCAGTTTCCTTGCAAGAGCAGCTGCGCCACGTCGTTGCTCAGCACAACCTCAGCGCGCTCGTTCAGCACGATCACGGCGCTGGTGAGCTGCTGCAGCACACGCTCTAGCGTCCGCTGTGCGGCGTCGCGTTGGCGCGTGCGCGTCTCTACAAGCGCATCAAGGTGAAAAATGGCTTTGTGCGCCAGCAAATGCTGCTGTTCCAAGTGTCCCAGAAATTTCTGGATGAGCAGGGAGGCGTAGTGGGCATCGGGCGGGCGCGGCGGAAAGCGCTGCACAGCCTCTTCAACCTGTACCGCTTTATCAGGTCGCTCTTGGCGCACTATATCTAGCAAATCGCCCAGAACATCGCTGATCACGCTCGGATCGAACGTCCAGAGCGTCTCGAAGCGGCGTAACGCCTCATCTTCAGCCGCCTCAAGCCTATCCAAGCCCGCCAACAGGATCGAGAAATGCTCCGTCAAGCCAATCACGAACCACTCTTGGCGTAACGGACTGCCATCAGGCAGTGTGACGCGCACCTCGCGGTAGCTCGACTCTGGCGGGAGCGGTCTGCCGGCAAAAATACAGACCTGCTGAGCGATCTGGCTGAGGTATCGGTAGCGCTCAACCTCGCGCCGCCAATAAGCGCTCTCCTGAAAGCCTGTGAACAAGACGCCATGCAGCCGATGCACAATGAACATATCTTCAATGGCATGGCTGAAGTCAATCAAAGTAGCTTTGCTGCAGGTGATCGGTTGCCAATCGGCGGGAAAATAGGCTCGAATGCGATGAAAGACGCTATGTTGCAGGTCAGGCATATTGATTAAGTCCGTGTGAAGGGATCGAAGAGGCGTTGCCACTCCTGTAGTGCGTAACGATCTGTCATGCCTGCGAGATAATCGGTCACAGCGCGATGCACACCATCTTGGGCGATGCGCGCTTGCGCCTCAAGGGGCATTTGGCGCGGATCAGACACAAAGGCGTTGAACAGGTCAGTCAGGAAGCGCTGTGCCTTCGCGCTCATGCGCACCACGCGGTAATGCGAGTACAAGTTCTGATAGAGAAAATCCTTCAGCTGCCGATTCATGCGCTGGAATTCTTCGGAGTGTCCCACGACATTGTGAGGCAAGCGCTGAATATCTTGGCGCGTCTGGACGCCACTGGCTTGAATGGCGGCTGCAGTCGCTTGAATGGCGTCTAGATTTTCAATGTGAATCAGGCGGCGGATGATCTGGTGGCGCGTCACATCATCTAGCTTGCCGCCTTGCCAGCCAACATCGGCTGTGACGCGCTGCCAAAGCGCGAGATCGGTCAGTTGCTCAGGCACGATCAAGCCTGAGCGCAAGCCGTCATCAAGATCATGGGCGTTATAGGCGAGTTCATCCGCCATGTTAGCGATCTGCGCCTCAAGGCTGCCGCGCAAGCTCGGATCGTAGCCCGTGACCGCGCTGAGATCGTATTCGGTCTCGTGTTTGGCAATGCCTTCTAGCATTTCGTAGGTCAGGTTCAAGCCCTGCCAGCCTTTGTAGCGCGTCTCCAGCACGGTGACAATCCGATAGGTCTGATGGTTGTGATTGAAGCCGCCGTGATCGCGCATGAGCGCGTTAAGCGTGTACTCGCCCGCATGACCGAAGGGCGAATGACCGAGATCGTGGGCAAGGCAAATGCCTTCCACCAAATCTTCATTGGCGCCAAGCGCACGCGCCAAACTGCGCCCGATTTGCGCCACCTCAAGCGTATGAGTCAGGCGCGTGCGGTAGTAATCGCCCTCGTAGTTCACAAAGACCTGAGTCTTATACTCAAGGCGGCGGAAAGCAGTGGTATGTAGGATGCGGTCGCGGTCGCGCTGGAAGGCGGTGCGGTAAGGGTCAGGCGGTTCGGCGTGTTGCCGCCCTTGACTAGCGCGGCTGAACGTGGCGTAGGGCGCCAAGAGTTGCTCTTCCAGTTCTTCACGCGCTTCACGGCTGATGATCATGAGCAAGGTCTCTGCATCGCTAGGTTTTGCTGGGCGATTCTAGAACGAATCGCCGAATCGCGCTATGCTTATATATACGAAGCCTTAAGAGTATACGGATCGGAGCAATCACTGTGAGCGTACAGACGCAGCACGCCCTTGTAGACTTCTATCAAGCGCGTTTGAACGATATTGTCGGTCTGATCAGCACCTTAGCAAACTTTGAGACGCCCACCTCAGAGAAGCAAGCGGTAGATGCCCTTGGCGCCTTCCTGCGCCAAAAACTGGAGGCGCTCGGCGCGCAGATCACAGTTTTTCCGCGCCAAGCCGTCGGCGATATTTTCCTTGCCAAGTGGAACGCGCAGGCTTCAGGCAAACCGATCGTATTCCTAATGCACCTTGATACGGTCTGGCAGCTTGGCACCTTGACGGCACGTCCCGTGCATATCGCGGGCGACCGTCTGATCGGACCCGGCACTTGGGATATGAAGGCGAGTATCGGCGTGGTGCTGAGCGCCATTGAGGGGCTGCAAGCGCGCGGCGAATTCCCCAATCGCCCGATCTGGGCGCTCTTCACCACAGATGAAGAGACGGGCAGTCTGCACAGCTGGGAGATCATTGAAGAGGTCGCTCGTCAGGCGGGTTTGTGCCTCGTGATGGAGTTCGCCGCGACCAATGGCGGGGTCAAGACGTGGCGCAAAGGCATTGCGACCTATCAGGTCAGCGTGACGGGCAAGGCATCCCATGCTGGCAACGCGCCTGAGAAAGGCATCAACGCAGTTGTGGAGCTGGCACATCAAACGCTGCGTATCACGGCGCTCAATCGGCTCGATCTTGGCACGTCGGTCTCAGTGACCGTTGTGCAGGGCGGCACGGCAAGCAATGTGATCCCAGAGCGCGCCACAGCCCAAGTGGATGTGCGCTTCAAAACGCAAGCGGAGGCAGAGCGCGTCCATCAGGCGCTGATGAGCCTAACGCCTGTCTTAGAGGGCGCCAAAATCGAGGTGATTCAGCGCGCTCAGCGCCCGCCAATGGAGCGCGACGCCACCATGATCCAAAGCTACGAGCAGCTGAGGGCGATCGGAGCGGAACTGGGCATTGACCTGCCTGAGGAAGGCAGTGGCGGCGGCAGCGACGGCAACATCACGGCAGCGCTGGGCATTCCCACGCTTGATGGCTTGGGTCCGCTGGGCGAGGGCGCGCACGCCGCGCACGAACAAGTGGTGATCAGCAGCATTCCTGCGCGTGTCGCCTTGATGGATGCGCTCATGCGCCAATGGCGCTTTGCTGAACAGTAGAATTCTGGAGCAAGACCGCATGAATCATGAGCAAAACAATCTGAATGCATGGTGGTGGATGGCGCCGATCGGCTTGACGATCATCGGCTTCGGCTTCAGCCTGACAGGGCAAGCTATCATCGCCAAGAGCAAGGGCAAGCCGTTCTGGCGCTGGTTCGGACTCGGCACGCTCGGCTTGATCGTCCTGAACAGTGGCATTTCGATTTTCGGCGATGCTGTCAAGCGCCGCACCCTGCTGGCACTGCAAGAGCGCGAGAACACAACGCTGTAATGCAAAACGGGACGCGCAGAGCGTCCCGCTTTTTGCGCGTGCGCAAGTCTTAGCGCACTTGAGTCGGGCGTGGGGCGAGGCGCACGGTCACTTTGAGGGTCTCGCCGTTGCGCAAGATGGTCAGCGTGACCTCATCGCCCGGCTTGGTGCGCGTGAAGAGGTAGCCCAGCAGGTCTTCAAAGACCCTGATCTTCATGCCGTCAATCTCAGTGATGATATCGCCGCCCACAGGCACGGGTTCGCCGTCAATGCTCAGCTCACGAGTGGCGCCGCGAAGACCTGCAGCTGCAGCCGGTCCGCCCGTCACAACGCTGCTGACCAAGACGCCCGTTGTGCGCATATCCAAGCCAAGCGCCTCAGCAATGTTTGAGGTCAGCGTAGTGCCTGTAATGCCCAAGTAGGAATGCTCAACCCTGCCATTAGCGATCAGCTGATCAGCCATCAGGCGCACAATGTTGCTCGGCACGGCAAAGCCGATGCCGGCTGACTGCTCCACATTGCTGCGAATGGCTGTGTTGACGCCGATCACCTCGCCGCGGTTGTTGAAAAGCGGTCCGCCGCTGTTGCCCGGATTGATCGCAGCGTCGGTCTGGATGATCTGCGGGATGCTGAACTGCTGTTGCCGCAGCGAACGTCCCACGGCGCTGACAATGCCGTGAGTCATCGTGTTGTTCAAGCCGAACGGATTGCCAATGGCAATGGCGCGCTCACCGACGCGCACCTGATCCGAGTCGGCTAGGGGCAACGGGTCTAGGTATGAAATTTGAGCGGGATCAACGCGCACTACAGCGATATCAGCGTCTGGCGCCGTGCCAACAATAGTGGCAGGCAGGCGCAGACCATCAGCAAAGATGACCGTGACGCGATCCGCCGACTCCACCACGTGATTGTTGGTCACAATGTGACCGTTACGGTCGTAGAGGAAGCCCGATCCTTGCGCAATGCGGAAGCGCGGCTCAACAGGCAGGCTCGGATCAATGAAAGGCATGATGCTGCGCAGCGAGGCGTTAGCAGGCACGCGCACCTCTAGTGCTACAACTGACGGATTGACCTGTGCGTAGATGCGCTGCAAGAGCATGGTCTCGTCATCTGTGAAGTCTTGCCCTTGCACGCGGGCAGGCGGCGCCGAGAGCAAACTGCCCAGCACCATGCCGAAAATCATAGCCATAAGGATCAGCGCAGAGAATACTGCGCGACTCAGACGTAGCATAGGTCTCAACTCACTTCCCTTCAGCGAATGTCTCTAGAGGTAAAGCGTAGCACAAATGGATCGGAAAGGCGTTAGAGCCTTCTGAGAAATGAGAGCGGATCGGAAAGTATCCGATCCACTCGTTCTGCAATGTAGAGAGCGCAGTTGCGGCTCAAGGCGTGACGCGAGTCCTCGGAAGTAGCAGCAGAAACAAGAGGATTCCGTGCTGCTTGCGTACATCTTGAGTGTGACACTGCTCGCGCTTAAGCGCTCTCATATTCCGCTAACAGACGCGCCATGCGCGCTAGGCTATCGCCCAAGCCGCCTGAACGGCTGCGCACTAGCCAATTGGCGGCAAACTCGCCCATCAAGGGACGCAGGTCATCCGCCAATGCCGCATCACTGTAGGCTGAGTCGTCCGCCGCCTTGAGCAGGCGCTTGCAGCCGTGCAACCACAGACCAATTGCTGTGCGATACTCGCGCAAGATGAGCGGATCGGCGGGCTTTGTGCCGTCTAGCTGCGCTGAGAGCGCCTCCATCTGTGCCATAGCAGCGCGCACCTCCTCAGGATTGTACTGGATCGGCTCGCGCCATAGCAGCTTGCCCTCCCGAATCTTCGGGAGCGGGGTGAACAGCGCACGCACCATCAACGCGCTGTTGATGTGCGGCGCTTGCACCATACGATAAACATCGCCGATCTCCAAAGCCAGATTTCCCAGCTTGCCGCTTGAATCTTTGAAGGCGAATAGGTTGAGCAACGTGGCTAGATCGCAATCTTTGTTGGCTGCATACGCCCATGAGAGCGCCGCACCATAGGCATAGCCCGCATAGCTGACCATTGGCGGTTGCCAGTGACCGAAATCGCCCCAGTCCGTGATCAGATAGCCGCGTGCGCCGTGCTTCAGACCGTTTTCAGCGGCATTTTGC
Organism: Candidatus Thermofonsia Clade 1 bacterium; assembly: GCA_002794705.1. Next base: position 203,138 of record PGTK01000004.1, on the reverse strand, counting down.
AAATTGCCGCGCATATTGGTGGTGCGCCCGACCATGCTCTGCCAAGATGATGTTCCTGGACAGACATAGAACGGCACGCCCGATTTAGCGAACAGCGCGCCGTGCGCCTCAAAGGGATGCGCCGCCTCATAGCCCCACTCAAGCGCGATCACGTCTTTGGGCAGCTCTGGCACCAGCTCCGGATGCTGAATGATGATATCGCCCCAGAATTGCATGGTGCGTCCGCGTTCGCGCACCAGCTCTGCCACCTTTTTCAGGAAATCGAGGTACACCCGCCCGACGCCTTGTGCCTCTACTAGCGCCTTGCTGCGCCCCTTGCCCAGATCGAAGGTCTCATCACAGCCGACGTTGAAATATGCGCTGCTAAAATGCGGCAAAAGTTCATCGTACAGCCCAGCAAGGAAGGGCAAAGTCTCTTGGACTGCGGGTGAGAGTCCGAAGGGACGCGGCGTGAGAGCGAGGCTGAACTCAAAGCCCTCAGGCACCTCAGCCAAATGGCGATACTGCGGATGCATCAGCCAGCGATGCATGTGACCGAAGCTGTTCTGATTCGGCACCAAATCAACGAAGCGTTCGCGGCAGAAGCGGTCAAGGGCGAGGATTTCTTCACCCGTCATGGGTGAGGCGTGCTGCCAGACAGCGGGATGCTTCTGATAGGCGAACGTATGCTCGGTATAGAGCTGAATCTCGTTGATCTTCCAGCTTGCCAGCAGATCGATCAGCGCATAGAGCGACTGCATGGTTGGGACGCGGTCACGGCTGATATCGAGCATCACGCCGCGACGCGGAAAGTCGGGCTGATCGTCAATGTGCAAGCATGAGAGCGACTCGGCGCTCTGCTGGATGATCTGGATCAAGGTGAGCGCAGCGTGCCAGAGCGTCACGGCATTCTGGCTGCCGATCAGCGTGATACCCTCAGGGGTAATGCGGACTTGATAGGCATTCTCTAGCTCAGAGGGCGCACTTTGGCGCAGCAAACGGATGCCGATCTGCTCTGAGTCGCCGCCAATGACGATTCCCCAGTGTAAGCCGCGTTCAGCAAGGGCGCTCTGCAGGCGTTGCGCTGTGAACAGGAAGATCGGCGAGGGAATGCTGATCAGCTTGCCGCTCTGCAGTCTGTAGCTACCCTCAGTGAAGGTCAACTGCTGCGGCTGTGGCAACAGGTGGAGTGTAGTCATAGCAAAACCTTATTTCTGAATGCACACTTGGCAGATTACAAGAGCGCTACGAATGCTCCGCACAAAGTGTAGAGCAGTCTGGGAGGCGAGTCAATGCGGCTCCGAAGAATTTTGCAGAAACGATTTGACAAGTTGATCAATTCGCTGTAGTATCTTATATGAAACAGCTTTTTCATAGGTGAAAAAGCTGTGGCTGTGCCAAATAGTGCTTCATGCAAGAAAGGAGTCTGTATAATCTGAGATGTGAAGCGATGGACTTTGTAAAGGTTGGTTCGCGTTTATGCGCAGTGATGCACGCAAAGTGACAGTTATCCCTGCCCTTGAAAAGGCGCTTGATATCCTTGAGTTTTTGGCGAGCGAAGGCAAGCCGATGACCGTAAAAGAGATCGCACAAGCCTTGAGCATTCCAATGGTGACGGCGTACCGCACAGTCAATTACTTGTGCAGTCGTGGTTATCTGTGTGAAGGGCGCGGCGGCTACATGCTGGGCGATCAAATTAGCCGTCTGGCTCGCCAAATGGATCGTCAAGCCGACTGGGTAGCGGAGGCATCGGCGATTCTGCGTCGTCTCGCACTGCAAAGTGAGCAGACAGCGCAATTGGGCATTCTGCGCGGCTTTGGCGTCACTTACATTGATCAGCGAATGCCACCGCATCCTGTTAGCATCATCGCTGCGTTGCGCACGATCTTGCCGATCAATGTCAGCGCTAGCGGCAAGGTGTTGGTCGCTAATTTGCCGCCAGAGGAACGCGAATACTTCCTGCAGCACGCCCAGCTACCAGCGCAGACCGAGAATAGCCTGACTGATTTGAACGAGTTTCGGGCAGAGCTGGATCGCGTCCGTGAGCAAGGCTACGCGCTGGACTTTGAAGAGTATGCACGTGGTATCGGCTGTGTAGCAGCGCCCATCCGCGATGCTAACGGACACGCTGTGGCAGCGGTTGGTATCACGGGTCACATCGCTGATTACCTCGACTCTGAGCGCTTGGCGCGCCTAATTAGCTACGTTCAGCAGGCAGCCCAAGAGATTTCAACGCTCGTTCAAGAGCGCGGCGCTTCTTTCACGCTCTAGGGCACGCCTGAGATAACTGAAGATTGCATCAGCATAAGCGACTCTGGCTCAGAGTGCGCAAGGCTATCTGCTATTTTAGTGCGAGCACAAAGGAGGTGATGCACAGGCAAGAAATACAGGCGTTTTTCGGTTCGCTCAGTCGCTTTTCGTCCGTTCAAAAATCTATTCTGACAGGAGACCTTTAGCTATGGGTAAGAAGTTCGTGACTTTTCTGGTGTTGATGGCGCTCGTGCTGGTGAGCGCTGTTGGCGTGACGCAGGCGCAAGAGAAGAAGTTCACCATTGGCGTAACTGTGCCGACGCTTGACGCGCAGTTCTGGAATCGCTATGTGGACTTCATCCGCGAGGGCGCGGAGGTCTTTGGCATTGAGATCGTGCTGGTGAACGCCGATAACAAGCCCGATCAGCTTTTCAAGGGCGTAGAGGACTTGATCGCACGCGGTGTGGACGGTTTGATCCATGTGCCATACTGGGAGTCCGGCTTGAAGACGCTGACCGATACGCTTGCCGCGAACATCCCGGTCATCATGACCGACGTTTACATCCCCGGCATTGACCCGCAAAGCCCTGACTTCCCGAACTACATCGCCTTCGTCGGTCCGAGCGATGAAGAGGCAGGCTACGCTATGGCCAAAGCGCTCTTCGAGGCAATGGAGCCGAACGAACAGGGCGAGAAAGTGGTCGGTGTGGTGGATGGAACGCCCGGTACAACAGTCGCCATTGATCGGCGCAAGGGCTTTGACAAAGCGCTGGCTGAGACGCCCGGTGTGCGCTTGGCAGGTGCTGTGAATGGCAACTTCGTGCGCGATACCTCACAGACTGCCTTTGAGTCGCTCTATCAGGGCAACCCGGATATCAAAGGCGTTTGGGCGGCAAACGGCGGCACAGCGACGGGCGTCATGGCGGCGCTGCGCAATGCAGGCAAGGTGCCCGGCAAGGATGTGCTGGTAGTGGCAATGGACTTGAACCCTGAGAACGTAGACGCTGTGGAGGCTGGTGAGCTGCTCTTCGATATCGGCGGACACTGGCTGCAGGGCGGCTTTGCCCTCGTGCTGATGTACGATTACCTGAATGGCAAGCCCGTGCCAGCCGATGAGGCAAACGTCAAGCTGAGCCTGCTGCCGCTGACCAAAGACACAGTCGAGCAGTTCCGCAAGGACTTCCCCAACGGCTTACCGGAGTACGACTGGAAGGAGCGCTCCAAAGTTTTCAATCCTGAGGCACGGGCGACCTTCGAGTTGCGTTACAGCACTGACAAGTAGCCATTTGCCACACTTCAGGGGCAAGAGTAGACTTGCCCCTGAGCATTTTTGAAAAAATTGGCTTTTTCAGGCGCATTGTTCATGAACGTTTTACTCCAAGCACAGGATATCACCAAATCGTTCGGCGCGACACAAGCCCTGCGCGGTGTGCAGCTGAGCCTTGCTGCTGGTAAGGTTCACGCACTCGTAGGCGAGAATGGTGCGGGCAAATCTACCCTCTTCAAGATTTGCGCAGGCGCCATTCAAAAGTATGGTGGCAGGATGTACCTCCACGGCCGTCTTTATGCCCCACGCGACCTCAATGATGCTCAGCGGCAGGGCGTGGCGCTGGTCTTTCAGGAAATCTCGATCAATTTCGCCCTCGATATCGCCGAAAATATCTTCATCAACCACATGCAGGACTTCGCAGGCGTCTTCGGCATGACGCGCTGGCGCAAAATGCGGCGCGCTGCCCAAGCGATCCTCGATCAGATTGAGGCGCACATCTCGGTCACGCAGCGTCTGAGCCACCTCGATCTCGGTCAGCTGAAGATTATCGAGATCGCCCGCGCTTTGGCGCACAATCCACAAGTCCTGCTTTTGGATGAAACGACCGCCTTTCTGAACAATCAAGAGATGGAGGCGCTCTTCCGCGTGATCAATACTTTGCGCGGCAGCGGCTTGGCGATTGGCTACATCTCGCACCATCTGGATGAGATCGAGCAGATCGCTGATGAGATCACTATCTTGAAGGACGGCACATGGGTCGGGAGCTATCCGATGGGCGTGCTGCGCCGTGAGGAGATCGAGGCGAAGATGGTGGGGCGTGAGATCGGCGAGCAGATTTATCCCAAGCCGAGCCGTCCGCATGGCGCCCAAGAGCCGATCTTATGCTTGGAGAACGTTTCGCTGCCCGACAAACTGCATGAGGTCAATCTGACGCTGCACAGTGGCGAGATCGTGGGCATTGGCGGCTTGAAAGGCTCCGGGGGCGAGGCGCTTTTGAGCCTCATCATGGGCGATGCGCACGGCTGGCGCGGCACGATCACCTATCGCGGTAAGCCCTTCCGAGCGCACTTGCCTGCTCAAGCCTGGCAGCAGGGGATTGCCTATCTGCCCGGCGACCGTACCGCTGAAGGCTTGATCGTGGACTTCAGCGTGCGCGAAAACCTCTCTATGGCGCTTATGCCGCAGCGCGTCGGCTTTGTGGACTACGGCAAAGAGCGCCGTGTGGTGCAAGACCTAATCGCCCAACTCCAGATCAAAACGGCGAGTCCCGCTATTGCGTGTAGTTCGCTCAGTGGCGGCAACTTGCAAAAAGTGGTGATGGGCAAGTGTATTGCGGTCGCGCCGCAGCTGCTGCTGCTCAATAATCCGACGCGAGGCATTGATATCGGCGCACGCAGCCAGATTTACAGCATCATCCGCCAGCTGGCAGAGCAGGGCTTAGCAGTCCTGCTGGTAACTGAAGACCTTGCTGAGCTGATCGGCATGAGCGACCGAATCGTGGTCATGCGCAAAGGGATCATTAGCCAGACCTTCCAGCGCGGCGCGCAGCCGATCAGCGAAGAAGAAGTTATCCGCCATATGATTTAGTTTTTGAGGATTTGCGAGATGGATACACCTATTGAGGCAGGCGGCGCGCTGCGCAATGTGACTAGGCGCATTTCCCTGCGCGATTACTTCCCGATCTTGCTGTTGATAGCGCTGATCGCCTTTTTCAGCTTGAGTTCGCCGCGCTTTTTCACAGTCCAGAATCTGTTTATCGTCCTACAACAGACTGTGACGCTTCTGGTCGTAGCGCTCGGCATGACCTTTGTGATCATTGGCGGCTCAATTGATCTGTCAGTGGGTTCGATTGTCGGCTTGGCGGCGTTAGCAGCAGCGGCAACTTCCAGTGAGCTAGGAGTCCTTGCGATCTTCCCGGCGGTTTTCGTCGGCATGATCTGCGGGCTGATCAACGGCGTGATCTTTGCCAAGGGCAAGGTGCCTTCCTTCATGGTGACGCTTGGCACGCTAGTCGCTTATCGCGGCATTGTGCTGTTCTTCACGCAGGGCGCTCCGATCAGCATCACTAACCGCGACTTCCTGAATCTGTACTCTGGGCGTGTTGCCGGACCGAACACCTTGCCCAACTCGGTCATCTTTGCGCTGATCATCACCGCTATTGTGTTCATCATCTTCAATTACACAGTCTTTGGGCGTAAAGTGCGCGCCATTGGCGGCGGGGAGCGCGTTGCGCTGTTAACGGGCATCAAGGTCGATCGCGTCAAAATCATGATGTTCACTATGCTGGGCATCCTGTGCGGCTTGGCGGGCTTGCTACAAAGTGCGCGAGTTTTCGCAGCGACGGCACAGCTGGGCGCCAATCTGGAGCTGGACGCTATTGCGGCGGTCGTAGTGGGCGGCACACCCTTAACAGGCGGAGTCGGCAGCATACAAGGCACGATCATTGGCGCGCTTGTGACCACAATCCTCAGCAATGGCATGAACATGATGGGCGTTGATCCGTACTTGCAGAACATCATTCGCGGCATTGTGCTGATCGCAGCGGTCTTCATCACGATTGATCGCTCTAAGATCGGCATTATCAAGTGAAAGAAAGGTGATTTTTCATGCAGCGCATCATTAACGATCCCAATCTGGTGGTAGATGACATGCTCAAGGGCTTTGTACAAGCGCACGCCGATCTGGTCGCGCCGACGGATAATCCGCGTGTGCTGCGCTACGTCAAAGCGCCGATTCAGGGCAAAGTCGGCATTGTGACGGGCGGCGGCTCTGGGCATAAGCCCGCTTTCATCGGTTACATTGGGCGCAATATGTGCGATGCGGTCGCTGTGGGCGAAATTTTCACCTCGCCTTCCGCCCAAGCCTTTTATGACGCCTTCAAAGCGGCGAACGGCGGCGCAGGCGTGGCGTGCCTCTACGGCAATTACGCCGGCGATAACATGAACGTCAAGATGGCGCAGCGCATGGCACAAGCAGATGGAATCACAGTCAAGACGGTCGTTGCCAATGATGATGTACCTTCCGCGCCGAAGGAAGAGCGCGAAAAGCGGCGTGGTGTGGCAGGCGAAGTGCTGATGTGGAAGGTCGGCGGCGCGAAAGCGGCGCTGGGCGGCACGCTTGACGAAGTGATCGCAGCAGCGCAAAAAGCCATTGACAACACGCGCAGTGTTGGCGTCGGCTTGACGCCTTGCACCATTCCCGCCGTCGGCAAGCCGAATTTCACCATCGAACCCGGCAAAATGGAGATGGGCATCGGGCATCACGGCGAGCCAGGCATTCAAGTCATGGATTTGCGCCCCGCTGATGAGATCGCGCAGATGATGTTGGATATCATCTTGCCTGACCTGCCCTTCAACAGCGGCGATGAGGTTGTAGTGCTGATCTCCGGGCTGGGCGCCACGCCCGTCATGGAGCTGTACATCCTCTATAACAAGGTGGCGCAAATTCTGCGCGAGCAGGGCATTCGCATTTATCGCCCGTATGTGGGCAACTACTTCACCTCGCTTGAGATGATGGGCGCTACAGTGACCGTCATGAAGCTAGATGAAGAGCTGAAGCCGCTCATTGACCTTGAGGCAGAATGCATGGGCTTGCGCCAATTCGGGCGGGCATAGAGGGACAGCGTGCTATGAATTCAGTCAGTGCCGCGCACGGCAAGCGCGTCCTCGATCATCTCGCCGAGACCATTCATGCCAATGCTGCCTATCTCAGCCAGCTTGATGGCGCCGCAGGCGACGGCGATCACGGCATTAACATGGATAAGGGCTTCAGCAAGGCGCGGGAGCGCACAGCGGAGGGCGCTCTGCTCTCAGAGGCGCTGCGGACGCTCGGTAGTACGCTGCTGGGCGAGATCGGCGGTGCTATGGGTCCACTCTACGGCTCGTTTTTCCTTGAGATGGCGTCTGCTTGTGCTGATAAGCGTGAGATTGATGCCGCGACCTTCCGTGCCATGCTAGAGGCTGCGCTCGCTGCTGTTCAGGATTTGGGCAGCGCTAAAGTGGGCGATAAGACCTTGTTAGATACGCTTGTGCCAGCTGTTGAGGCGTATCGGGCTGCACAAGAATCGGGCGCGCCTTTCGCCGATTGCCTTGCCCAGATGCGCGCTGCCGCCGAACGCGGCAAGGACTCCACACGCGACCTTGTAGCCAAGATCGGGCGCGCCAGCCGTCTGGGTGAGCGCTCACGCGGTCATTTGGATGCCGGCGCCACGTCGTGTTTTTTCATCCTCAGCGCTTTTGCAGAGTTGTTCAGCCAACTTTTGCAGGAATCATGAAAGGATCGGGTCATTATGAGCCTCAAACAACACCTTGAGAATGCAATGGAACAAGGCGGCGGCATTTTGCATATGTTGCCGTGCTGGGTGCCACGCGCTTTTGCCGTGCCAGGGCGCCGTTTGCGCCTTGCTGAGAGCGATCTGTACGCCTATGGTGCGCATCGCGGCGGTATTGATGAGCGTTGGCTCAGCTCCACTACGCGCCCAGCCAACGGACCGGAAACAGCCCATGACGAGGGCTTGAGCTATGTGCTGGCGCCGGATGGAGCGCGCTTCACACTGCGTGACGCCATTGATGAGGCAGGCGCGATGATCATCGGCGCGCCAATGTACAACAAGTACAAGCGCTTCCCGACGCTGGGCAAGATGTTCGATAATCAGGGCGCTTTGCCTTTCCATTTGCATCCCGATAGCGAGAAGGCGGCGCTTGTTGGCGAGGTACACAAGCCAGAGGCGTACTACTTCCCGCCTCAGTACAATCCGCGCCTGAACGATTTTCCCTATACTTTCTTTGGGCTTGAGCCAGGCACGACTAAAGAGGATATCCGCCGTTGCCTTGAGCGCTGGAATACTGGCGATAACGGCATCCTCGATTACTCAAAGGCGTATAACTTCCCGATTGGCACAGGCTGGTTCACGCCGCCCGGCATCCTGCACGCGCCCGGCTCGCTTGTGACCTATGAGGTGCAATGGGGGACGGATACTTTCGCCATGTTCCAGTCTGTGGTGGCAGGCAAGGTAGTGCCGTACGACATGCTGGTCAAAGATGTGCCAAAGGATAAGGCGCACGACCTCGATTTCATCATCAGCTTGATTGACTGGGACGCAAACGTCAATCCGTACTTGCGCCAGACGCACTTCTTGCCCGGCAAAGTCAGCGACTCAAGCGATGTGCATGAGGATAAGTGGGTCATTTACGGACTTTCACGCGGCGAAGATGTCTTCAGCGCCAAGCAACTGACTGTGCAGCCCGGCGGCAAGGTCACCATCCGCGATAACGGCGCCTGTGGCGTGCTGGCAGTGCAGGGGCGCGGTATGCTCGGCAAGCATCCCGTTGAAACGCCCACTTACATCCGTTTTGGCGAGGTGACCCAAGACGAATTCTTCATCACCTATGAGACGGCTCGCAGCGGCTACACAGTTGAAAATACCGGGCGCGATCCGCTCGTCTTGTTGCGCCATTTCGGTCCAGACTGCCAATCTTGAGCTGATCAGCGTGCCGCTGCGAGCTAAACTCGCAGCGGCAACGCCTCAACAGACGCGCCTAGCAAGCGACTCGCCACGCGGCTGAACTGCTCAGGCGCGCCGCTGGTGAAAAAGCGCGCCTCGCCTTTTGAGTTGGAGTCGTTCAGCGCCTCTCGCGCCTCTAGCACGCGGCGGACTTGCCGCGCAACGGCGGGTGCGGGGTCTACCAAGCTGACTGAACTGCCAAGAATAGCCTGCATGTGCGGGATCAGAAAAGGGAAGTGCGTGCAGCCCAGCACAATGTGGTCAACTTGAGCGGCTTGCAACGGCGCGAGGCACTCTGCCACCATCTGCTGCGCTGATTCATCCTCAGGCGCGCCTTGCTCCACTAGCCACACCAACTGCGGACACACCTGCGTGATCACACGCACGCCGTTCGCAAAGCGCGTCAAGACGTTAGCATAAAGCGCGCCTTGCGCTGTCGTTTGCGTGGTCAGCACGCCGATGGCGCCCGTGCGCGTGCGCTCAGCTGCAGGCTTCACGGCTGGCTCCATGCCCACAATCGGTATCTCTGGGAATTGCGCCCGCAGATAGTGCAACGCCGCTGCATTCGCTGCATTGCAGGCGATTACGATCAGTTTGCAGTCCTGTGCAATTAAAAAGCGGACGATCCGCTCGACCAATTGCCGCAATTCATCTACAGGGCGCGTGCCGTAGGGCAAATTGGCTTGATCGGCTACGTAGCACAGCGGCTCAGCGGGCAACAGACGACGCACCTCGCGCAGCACGGAGAGTCCGCCTACGCCTGAATCCAGCAAGCCAATTGGACGCGGATCGCTCATGCTCCCTTAGGGCGCGCCGCCTCTACAAATGCTTTGAAGAGGCGCTCCATTGCGGCGCGGCTCTCGATCTCGCTCTCCAGCAATTCTTCAGGATGCCACTGCACGCCGATGAAAAAGCGCGCTTGAGGTAGCTCAACTGCCTCAACGATCCCATCTTCTGAGAGCGCCGAGACCTTCAGGGCAGGTGCGACATCGCGCACAGCCTGATGATGCATACTGTTGACCGCAAGACGCCCATCTGGCACGCCCATAGCGGCGGCAAGGCGCGAGTTGGAAAAGATATCTACCTGATGGGCAGGCTGTTTGCGCGCCACAGCGCCACGCACGCTGTGATTCACGCCTCTGAAGTCAGGGTACTCCGATGGGATATCGCGGTAGAGCGTGCCGCCTAGCGCCACATTCATCATCTGGCAGCCGCGACAAATGCCAAAGAGCGGCTTATCCTCTTGGGCTGCCCAACGGATCATGCTCAGCTCAGCGTGATCGCGCTGCGGGTCAACGCCATAGACCTGCGCCGTCATCTCCATGCCGTAGTGAACGGGATCAACATCAGCGCCGCCCGCCATCAAGACGGCGTCCATGCGTTCGTAGGTCTCGCGCAGCGTCGCTTCGTCCACTGTTGGCACAATCAAGACAGGCAGTCCGCCCGCCTCAGCCACTGAGCGCGCATACGAGGGCATTAAGCCATAGAAGAGCGTGCCATCTTCATAATGCGGACCACACACAATGCCGATCAGCGGACGGCTCACAGCCCTACTCCTGCGATTCGTCTGTGCCTGCTGCTGTGCCAGTCAGCACACGGCGCTCTTTCAGGCGCGCCGCCTTGCCGCTCAGATTGCGCATGTAGTAAAGCTGCGCACGGCGCACTTTGGCGTGGCGCAAGACCTCGATCTTCTCAATGCGCGGGCTGCGATACAAGAATGTGCGCTCCACGCCAACGCCGTGACTGGCAATGCGCCGCACTGTGAACAGCTCGTTCTGCCCGCCGCCGTGATGCCGAATCACCAAGCCTTGAAAGACTTGAATGCGCTCTTTACTGCCTTCCACCACGCGCACATGGACGCGGACTGTATCGCCGACTGCAATCGGCGGAAAGCCGCGATCAGGCGCGTCAAACGTCTTGATCAGCTCTTGTTTGGACATTCTGAAAACTTCCTTAGGGCTTTGCTAGGGTTGCCGCTGCACAAGGGTTGCTATGGTGCGCCATTATAGCAGGCTGCAAGGCGCCCTTCAATGCTATCTTTTACCGCCCAGTTGACATTCACGCCCAGAGCCGCTAAGATCAGCTCATCAGCGTTCAAACGAAGCGTTACGGACGCAGAGGCATTGATCACATGATGAGAAAGCAGGCTTGCTTGTGTCTGGGGCAGGGACGTAAGGCTCTGCTTCAGCGCGCAGCGAACTGAGCGCACTGCCTAGCCCTATACGGCTAGTTGGCGCACACCTAATCCCGAAGCATTGACGCTGTACGTCCCTGAATAAGCGCCCGTTGCGGGTAGCTTATCGAGGCTTTTCACGCCAGGACGTGCGGTGTTTCTGTGTCTTTTGGGCAGGTGTGCGCCTTTTGTTTTGCCAAAGTGAAGGAATGAACACGGAGTGAGCATCCGAATGACGGCTAGAACTTTTCCGCAGGTCAGTGCAGCCACCACGCTTGAGGCGCTCATCGGCAACACGCCGCTTTTGCACCTGAGGCGCGTAACGGCGCATTTACCGCCGAACATCGGCATTTATGCCAAGGCAGAGTGGACGAATCCGGGCGGCAGCGTGAAAGATCGTGCTGCGCTGAACATCATCCGCACAGCGGAACGCGAAGGCAAGCTGCGGCGCGGCATGACCCTTGTGGATAGCACCAGCGGCAACACAGGCATTGCCTACGCCATGCTTGGCGCGCTGCGCGGCATTCATGTCAAGCTATTTGTGCCTGCCAATGCTAGTCCTGAGCGATTGGCTATCTTGCGTGCTTACGGCGCCGAACTCGTGCTGACCGATCCCTTAGAAGGCTCTGATGGCGCCATTCGCGCTGTGCGTGATCTGGTCCAGCGCGAGCCTGATCGCTACTTTTACGCTGATCAGTACAACAATCCCGCCAATTGGCAGGCGCACTATCACAGCACTGCCCTTGAAATCTGGGAGCAGACCGAAGGCGCGATCACGCACTTTATCGCCGGCCTTGGCACTACAGGGACATTCGTCGGCACCAGTCGGCGTTTGAAGGAACTCAAGCCGTCGGTACAGGTGATCGCCGTGCAGCCCGACTCGCCTTTTCACGGTCTAGAGGGTCTCAAGCACATGGAGACGGCGATTCAGCCCGGTATCTACGACCCGACCTTGCCCGATCGCCAGCTCTTCATCGGCACGGATGAGACCTACGAAATGGCGCGGCGTCTAGCGCGTGAGGAGGGCGTGCTGGTCGGCATTAGCGCTGCGGCGGCGGTAGTCGCGGCGTTGCGCGTGGCAGAGGAGCTGGCAGAGCGTGAGGAGTCGGGCGTAATTGTGCTGATCTTCCCCGACTCGGCATACAAGTATCTCTCACACGCGCCATGGCGCCCATGACAGACTCGGCGTGCGCTGCTAGAATACTGCCTATCGAAAAAATAGGCAGTATTCGTGTGAGCGTTTGAGAGCAATGTCAACAAAAACAGCTTGGATTGAACGCGAGATAGCGGCGCTGCGCGAGCAGGGCTTGTACAACACGATCCGTACGATTGAGTCGGCGCAAGGCGCATGGATCACGGTAGATGGGCGCCGTGTGTTGAATTTCTGCACGAATAATTATCTCGGTCTGGCGAACGATCCGCGCTTGGTCGCTGCGGCGGAGCGCGCTATGCACACGCACGGCGTCGGACCGGCGGCTGTGCGCAGCATCGCCGGCACAATGGATTTGCACATCCAGCTAGAGCGCCGTCTTGCGGCTTTCAAGGGCGTTGAGGCGGCGATCACCTTCCAGAGCGGCTTCAACGCCAATTTAGCGACCATTCCGGCGCTCGTGGGCAAGGGCGATATCATCTTCAGCGATGAGCTGAACCATGCCAGCATCATTGACGGCGCACGGCTCAGTCGGGCAGAGATTGTGCGCTATAAGCACGCCGATGTGGACGATCTGCGCCAAAAGATCGAGAGTACGCCTTTCACGGCTGAGACGCGCCGCTTGATCGTCACGGACGGGGTCTTCAGCATGGACGGCGACATTGCGCCCCTGCCAGAGATTTACGAGCTAGCGCGCCAACACGATATCTTGCTGATGGTGGATGACGCGCATGGCGAAGGCGTACTGGGGCATGGCGGGCGCGGCATTGTCGATCATTTTCATCTGCACGGCAAAGTGGATATTGAGGTCGGCACGCTGAGCAAGGCGTTTGGCGTGGTGGGCGGCGTGGTGGCGGGCAGCCCGATCATCATTGAGTGGCTGCGGCAGCGGGCGCGTCCGTTTTTGTTTAGCAGCGCCATGACCGTGCCGGATGTGGCGGCTTGCCTTGCCGCGATTGATATCCTTGAGGATAGCACAGAGCTAGTGGAACGTCTGTGGCGCAACGCAGAGTTTTTCCGCCGTGAGATGAAGATGCTCGGCTTTGATGTCGGCTTTTCGCAGACGCCGATTGTGCCAGTCATGCTGGGCGAGGCGCCCTTAGCGCAACAGTTCAGCCGTCAACTTTTTGAAGAGGGCGTGTTCGCCATGGCGATTGGCTATCCGACTGTACCGCACGGCAAGGCACGCATCCGCGTGATGAACAGCGCCATGCACAGCCAATCCGACCTTGAGCAAGCGCTGAGCGCCTTTGAGAAAGTCGGCAAGGCGTTAGCCGTCATCCGTTGAGCATGAGCGACCGTCCAGAGGCGCCGCAGCCCGTGCAGCGGCTGCGCATCACCTTTGCCAAGCGCGGCGCGCTCAAATTCATCGGACACCTCGATCTGGCTAAGACGTGGGAGCGCATTCTGCGGCGCGCCCAGCTGGCGCTCGCCTACACACAAGGCTTCAATGCGCGCCCGCGAATGCAGCTGGCGTCGCCCTTGCCGCTGGGCTTGACTAGCGAATGTGAGCTGCTCGATATCTGGCTAGAGCGCCCTGAGCCGCTGGAGGGCTTGCCTGAGCGCCTGATGGCGGTTAGTCCGCCTGATCTGCCTGTGCTGAAAGTTGAAGAAGTGCCGCTGCGTGCGCCCGCCCTGCAAACTGTGGTCGAGAGCGCGGTCTTTCGCATCACGCCGCGCCCCGACTCGGCGCCTGAGGCTGTGGCGGGCATGGCGGAGCGAGTCGCAGCGCTGATGGCGCAACCACAGCTCCTGCGCACGCGCCGCGATAAAGCATATGACCTCAAGCCGCTCATCCGCTCTCTTGAGATCGGCGCAGACGGCGCGCTCTACGCCGATCTGTACAGCACCTCCAGTGGCACAGGGCGTCCAGATGAGTTGCTGGAAGCGCTCGGCTATCAGGTTGCGGACTTTGACATTCAGCGCGTGGCGATCCGCCTGAGCGAGACGCCACTCAGCAGCGCACCTACAGAGGATGAGCTACCTCAACCTGAGGAAAGTGAGTGATCTGTGGCTTTATTCGAACAGGCGCTGCAAGTCTCAACTGAGTGGCTTGAATTTTCTCTGTCTAGTTTATCGTGGATAGATTGGGATGGCTTTTTACTTAATCCGCGTCGTCTGCGCAGCAGCGATTTTCTTATGCGCTGGTCGCAGGGCGTGTGGAGTGAAGAGCGTTTGATCGCAGCCATTAACGCCACAGAGCACTTTTTTGCTCTGCCATATGGTCCTAGCGGTGTGGCGCCCAATGATGATATACGCGCCTACGAGCTGTATTTTGAGCGTTTAGAGAAAGCAGGCTTGCTAGACGCGAAACGTCCTGATTTGTTGATCTTCAATGCAGCAAGACACGCCTCTATCTTGAATTTTGTTCAAACGCTTGGTGGCGTCTCGGAACTGCCATTTATTTCACTTGAAGAGTTGGTATGAGTCACGCTAAAGCCCATCGGGAGACCTTGCGCCAGAAAGGTCAGTTTTGGACGCCTGACTGGCTAGCTGATGCAATGGTTGCTTATGTGCTAGAGCGAGATGGGCAAACGCTCTTCGATCTAGCAGTTGGCGCAGGCGCTTTCTTCCGCGCTGCCAAGCGCCTTGCTGCTATGCGCAACTGGCATGTTCATCTGGCAGGCAGGGAGGTCGATCCAGCTGCCCTAGCGCAGGCAGTGCAGACAGGTCTAACAGATAGCGACCTTGCTGATATAACGCTCAGCAGTTTTTTGAGCGATCCGCCACTGCAACCCTTTGAAGCGATTGTAGCTAACCCACCTTACATTAGGCATCATCGCCTCTCGGCTGAGCTGAAAGCACAGTTGCGCTATTTGGCGCTGAATCAGCTGGGCTTCACGCTTGACGGTCGCTTTGGTCTGCATAATTACTTTTTACTGGTCGCTCTTCATCTGTTAGCGCCTGAAGGCAAACTGGCTTTTGTGATGCCCGCTGATACCTGTGGGGGGCTTTCAGGGCAGCGCTTTTGGTCTTGGGTGACTGCACGTTATGCCCTTGAGGCTGTTATCGTTTTTCATCACACGGTCTCGCCTTTTCCGAAAGTTGACATTAATCCTGTGGTCTTTTTGATTCGCAATCGCCCACCTCAGAAAGAGTTTCTATGGGCGCGCTGTACCTCTGAGCCTGAGGCGCTGTTTCAGTGGATAGCCAGCCGCTTTGAAGAGCACCCCAGTGGCTTGCGTATCTATCGGCGCGATCTCAAAGAGTCTGTTGCAATAGGATTATCACGCTGTGCGGCGCGCCCTGATCCCAATGAGACTATCCCTTTCAAGGCGCTGTTCACAGTCATGCGCGGCATTGCCACAGGCGCTAACGACTTTTTCTTTCTGACAGATGATCAAATCGCCCGATTTGACCTGCCTGTGTCCTTTTTTCAGCCTGCCATCGGCAGGACACGGGACATTCCAAACAATATTCTTGATGATCAGGCAATTGAGACACTGCGTCGCCGTAAGTGCCCGACTTGGCTGCTAAACCTTGATGGAAGTCCGATTGAGTCGTTACCTAAACCGCTGCAGCAGTATCTAAAGCTGGGCGAGTCGCTCAACATTCATACCAGACCACTTGTGGCGCAAAGGTCACCGTGGTACAAGATGGAAACGCGTCAGCCGCCACCGTTTCTATTCGCCTATCTTGGGCGTAGAAATACTCGCTTCATCCGCAACCTTACTCCAGTAGTGCCGCTGAGTAGTTTTCTGTGTGTCTATCCTCAGCCAAGCGTACCACAAGAAAAAATCGAGCAGTTGTGGCTATTGTTGCAACAGCCACAGCTGCTAGAGAGCCTTTCCCTTGTCGGCAAATCGTATGGTGGTGGCGCACTCAAAGTTGAGCCACGCGCTTTGGAGCGACTGCCAATGCCGCGAAACCTTATTCAGAACTTTGACTTGCGTGGCGCTGTTGAACAAATGTCGTTATTCTGATTGGCGGCTGCTTGAGATCAGCACGTGACGCCCTGATGAGTTGCTAGAGGCGCTCGGCTATCAGGTCGCGGACTTTGACATTCAGCGCGTGGCGATCCGCCTGAGCGAGACGCCGCTCAGCAGCGCACCTGTGGAGACTGAGGCGACACATTCTGAGGAAAGTGACGAATAGTGCCTCCCTAGCGGACAAGCCATGCACACGCTCTACTTGATTCCGACGCCCATCGGCAACCTTGAGGATATCACGCTGCGGGCGTTGCGCATTCTGCGCGAAGTGCGCCTGATCGCAGCCGAAGATACGCGCCATTCGCGCATTTTGCTCGATCACTACCAGATCAACACGCCGATGATCAGCTACCATGAGCATAACAAATTAGCCCGTCTTGAGCAGCTGCGCGAGGCGCTCGCCCAAGGCGATGTCGCGCTCATTTCAGATGCCGGTATGCCGACCATCTCCGATCCCGGCTATGAGCTGGTGCGCGCTGCGCTCGCCTTCGGTGCTAAGGTTGTGCCGCTGCCCGGCGCTAATGCCGCAATCACAGCCTTAGCCGCCTCTGGCTTGCCGACCGATACATTCCTGTTCGTCGGCTTCCTGCCGCGCCGTCCTGCCAAGCTACGCGCCTTTTTCGCCCAATACGCCGCCTTGCGCGCCACGCTGATCTGCTATGAGAGTCCCAATCGCCTCGTCGAGACCCTACGCGCCATGCATGAGGTCTTTGGCGATCGGCAAGCCGTGGTCGCCCTTGAGCTGACCAAGCTCTTTGAGAGTTTCTCGCGTGCGCCGCTGAGCGCCTTGATCGCTGAATTTGAGGCGTCGCCGCCGCGAGGCGAAGTGACCGTGCTGGTGCAAGGCGCCCCTGAGCCGCAAGGCGTCCGCTGGACAGCAGCACAGGTGCGTGCGGCGCTGCGCGAGCAATTAGCGGCAGGAGTCAAGCGCAGCCTTGCCGCCAAGCAGATCGCAGCGCAAGCGAGCTGGGATCGCGCTGAGGTCTACGGGCTAGATGAAAATGCCGAAGATGAAGACGACTGACTGCAGGTAGAACGGCGCATGTGCAACTCAGCATGTAAGGTGATCTCAAGCGGGATGGGCGTGCCTTCAATCAAGCACAGCAAATGATCCACAGCGCACTTGCCCAGATTCGATACAGGCACAGCGACCGCCGTGATACCCGCTGCTTGCACCTCAGGACTATCGCCAAAGCAGCCCAGCATGACCTGCTGCGGCACGCGCACGCCCGCCTCGCCTAGGACTTCTAGAGCGGCAAGCGCCATAGCATAATCAGCGCTGATGATTGCATCGAACGGATCGCCGGAGGCGAGGAAGGCTCGCAGCGACACAGTTGCCACCTGCGGACGGAAATCGCCGCGCAGAAAGCGACTCTCAGGCAGGCTCAGCCCGATATTGGCTAAAACTTGCCGAAAAGCTAGCTCACGTTGACGCCCATCATGCTGAGTCAGCAAGCCGCGCAGGAAAATCGGCGCTCGTCTGCCGCATTCAACCAGCACATGCTGTGCAAGTGCCTCCATACCTTGAATGTTATCCACAACACAGCGCGAGATGGGCAGATCGGGCAGGCGATGCGCGACCAGAAGCGTGGGCATGGCGCTTGCGTGGAGCAAACGCAGCAGCCCGTCGCTGACCGAGTCGGCGATCACTATGATGCCACTGAGCGTGCGCAAAGTCTCAAGACTTGGCTCAGCGCTCAGCGTTTCAAATACCTTGATCGCAGCGCCGTGCTTTGCGGCTTGTGTCAGAGCGCCTTGCAGCACCTCGAAGTGAAAAATACTCCGTGCTGAGCGCAAGAGTGCGCCAATTGTCGCTGCCATTGCTAGTCTTGCTAGTACAGACAAAGTGTTTTACACACATTCTAGCCTAATGTGCAGCACGACGGCAGCGTTCTGAACAATATTTCACTTCAGCCCAGACTTTCGCCCATTTCTTACGCCATTCGAAAGACCTGCCGCACACGGGGCAGATTTTGATCGGCTTGGGATCCGTCCCTTTGCGTTTACCCGTATTTTTATGTGGCATGTGGCAACTCACGCTGATCTTTTTCTACGGATTCTATACGGGAGCTATGCTGAATGCCTACGCACGTCACTTTTGAAGTGTTGATGCGGTAAAAAACCTAGACCACTATGTATAAGGAGGCTACACCATGCGCATCAAGCAAGTCCTGAGCTTAGCTGTGATTGCAGCAATCTTGCTGGTGACCTTGCCGCCGCAAGGGAGCGCACAGGCACTCGGCGTTTCGGCGGTACGTTTCGGCGCGACTTGTAGCGATTTCTCGCTGATGGTGGCAATCACCGGCACGAACGATGATGGCGGCGGGTTTGACCGTTTCCGCTACCAGATCCTCGACGGCAACGGCAAGAAACTCTATCAAGAGGATGCAGTGCGGCAAGTGGGCGTCACTATCGGTTCGCAGGTCATTAACATGAGCTACGATAACGACGGCGTAGACGGTCCGCCGACCGCTAATCCGATCCGCCTGCAGATCATTGACCTTGACGCCAACGGCAACCCGACGGCACTTCTGAAAGATGAGACCTTCAACGCCTCGTGTTTGCCGCCTGCTGCAGCGCCCGTCACGATAACTGAGAATTTCCGTCCCGCCCCATTCCTGAAAGCATTTTTCGTCGGCGAGACGCAGCTTTTCCGTGCGCCGGGGCGCGATCCTATGGATTTGCGCATTGTGCCGGGCAAGGAACACTTCGCCTTCTATCGCTCGCCCGACTCACAGTGGATCGCCATTGATGTGAGCGGTGAGCAGCTGATGTGGGTGCCGGTCTCGGTTGTCTCAGTGGATATTGGGCGCTTGGGCGTGTCGCCGCGCCGCATTGACGGCAGCGATCCTGCCACAGCCGCCGCTCTGCCACAGCCGACAATCGCGCCAAGCACGGGCTTCCCCTTGCTTGGGCAGCCGTTTGGCACAGCGCTAGTGACCACGCGCCTACGCTTGCGCAGTGAGCCTTTGCTCAGGGCGCCGCTGATCACCACGATTCCGCGCAACGAAACTGTGATCGTCTACGCACGGAACACGGCTGGCACGTTCATCCGTGTGCAGTACAGGGACTTGGTCGGCTGGGTCTCGACGTGCTGTGTCAGCTTGATTGATACGCGCCTTGACCTGCTGCCACGTCTGGAGTAGGTGCATTGTTCAGGGTGCCGCGCTTTGTGGCGTGGTGCCCTAGCCCGTTGACTGCGTATAACGACCTCGTTATAATTGCCGTAATATCTTTTGGATGAGGCAAGGCAGCTATGACGGGCAGTCTGCGAGTACAACACAAGGCACAGCTGCGAGAGGCTTATACACTCATCAAGGCTGATCGGCGCGCTGAGGCTTATGAGCTGATCGCGCCGATTTTGGTGCAACAGCCCAATTACATTGATGCGTGGTGGCTAGCTGCTCACTCTGCCCCTACCTTGAGCGCTGCTATTGCTGCTTGCCAGAAAGTCCTTGCCCTTAAGCCTGATCATGTGCCTGCCCAGCTGATGATCGAAGAGTTGCGCCGCCGCATGGCAGTGGAGCAGCATCTGAGCGCTGATCAGCGCCCGCGCCGCGCTGCGCTTACGCGCCCAAGACCGCGTCGTTTTGTGCGCCGTCTGCTGGTGATCGGAGTCCTGATTACCTTGTTCTTGGCGCTTAGCGCAGTCACGGTTGCCATCACAGGCGAGACTTTCGGCTTGCCAATCGCCCAGTTTTTCAGTTTTGAGCAAAATCTGCCCGATCTGCCTCATCTTGTCTCTGATGAAGATATCTTCACGCAGACTCGAGCTATGCGCACAGGGACGCTGCCGATTGGCGCTGTGCATCGCTATCGCTTGAATGTGCATCGCCCGAACATTATTTTGTGGATCAACGCCAATTTCTGGACAGCGGGCGTAATTCAGCCGCGTGAGAATATCCGCTTGCGCCTGCCCAGTGGCGCTCTGACGCCGCCCCGCGACTCAGAGAGCGTCCTTCCTAACACGATCACGTTTTTCCTACCTGTGCAAGGCACCTACACGCTGGAGCTAGTCGGCACGCCTAAAGCCAAGAGCTTTTACACGCTCTCTTTGGCTTTTGTAGACAAAGTGACCCTTGAGTGAAGGCGCTCTTAGCGCAGGGATTGTTGACTGCGCAGGTCATGGCGTCAGCTGCCGTAGATTGCCTCATCTACGCCGCGCAGCAGGCGCACTGAGAGATAGGCTGTCAGCATGAGACCCAGTCCAAAGCCGCCCATCACAATTTCGCGGTTGAAAAGCGTGACCAGCAACGTGGCAATGCCAATGGCGAGGGTCAGGGGCGCTGTGAAGATCAGGTTGTAAGCGCTCTGGACGCGCCCGCGATATTCCTCAGGCGGGATCGCCTGTGTGAGCGTACTCAGCACAGCGCGCGCCACGATCAGGCTGAAGCCAATCAGCGCGGTCAGGAACAGCACCAAGCCGAACGGCGGATGAAAGACGAACGCGCCCACTGCCACACCCTGCAGAAAGATCGCTAGGGCAACGAGGCGATTGGTCGGTAAAAACTTCGAGAGGCGCTGAATTAAAATCCCGCCGATCACAATGCCTACGCCCAAAATGCCGATCACCACGCCAAAGCCCTCCGCGCCCACTTGCAATTCAAGCGTTAGGTAGTCCAACACAAGCGCAATGACAGCGCCCAGACCGGCGGCTACAATCACGCTCAAGCCCATGATGTAGCGCATGGAACGGGTCTGCCAGATGTAGACCAAGCCCTCGCGCAACTCGCGCCAGACTTGCCCGTAACTGCTCCTGCTCGTTTTGGTGTGATGGACTCGACGCGGCGGCACGCGGATGATTAGGATCATGAGCGCTGAAAACAGGAAGGCGAAACCGTTGAATGTGAAGGCAAAGTCCTCGCCCAAGCGCTCCACCAGCAAGCCCGCTGCGCCTGAGCCGAAGATCAGCGCCACTACGAAACCTGCCTCTAGCAAGGCGTTTGCGCCCGCTAAATTACGCTTGCTGACCAGCGCAGGCATCGCTGAGGCGCGTGCGGGATAGAAGAGCATTTGTGAGGTGCCAATGGCGAAGATCGCGGGATAAAAAATCCAGATGCGGGCTGGATCGCCTGCCACTAGCAACATGCTGAACATGGCGATAGCGCGCACTACGTCTGTGACGATCATTGTCCATTTGCGGTCAAGTTTATCCACCAGCACGCCGCCGATTAGCCCGAAGAATATCTGCGGCGCTGCCAGTGAGACCGCTAACAGCACTATGTAGAAACTACCGCTGCCTGCTAACTTGTTAATGGTGGCTAGGACAGCGATCAGCATGAACTGATCGCCCAAGTAACTGACCAATTGACCGAGCCACAGCGGTACAAAATTGCGATTGCGCAGCAGCTCACGGAGGGTCTTGGCATTTAGGCTGGCAGCAACAGTCAAAACGTCGCTGACTTCGGCGCCGCCTTGCGCCATCAGCTCATCGGAGTTGCGCGGCAGCCCCTCGGTCGGTTCGTTGTGATCGCCCATCGGCTCAACTCAGCGGCATTTGGTAGAAACGATAGCGTTTGTAGATTGGGCAATTGAACGACTTGGCAAGCGTATCCACGCCGGCGTTGGTCTCAAGCACCCAGCCGAGATCAACATCGGGATAGGGCGTTTTCATGGTCGCTTCCATGTGCGCTAACAAAATGGCGGCAGCCACGCCCATGCGCTGATATTCAGGCTTCACGCCGAACATCACAATGCGCTGTTCAGTGATCTTCGGGCGAATTTTCCAGTGCCACAGCGCCTTGAGCAGCGTCCACCACTCTGGCACACGCGGGTGCGGATAGGCGCGCTTCAAAACTTGATTCATGTTGGGCAGTGCCAACATAAAGCCGACCACTTGCCCATCTACCATGCCGAATTCGCCCAAGCGCGGATCGAAAAAGGGGCGCAGCTGCGTGAACAGATCGTCAATTTCGGCGTCTGTGGGCGGCACAAAGCCCCAGTTGTCTGCCCAAGCAGCGCGATAAATCTCCGCTAAAAGATGGACTTCCTTGTGCAGGTCTTTCACATTGGCGCGCCGCACGGTCACGTTGTGCTTTTTGCTGACTTTCTCGATCACGCGCAGCAGCCGCTCAGGGATGTTGCCATTCTCATCGAGATAACTGCTTGGTCGGGCAATGTAGCTGACCAAGTCCATTGCCTTTGCCAAGCCCAAGCCGCTCTCTTCGACGAGGCGCTGATAGTAAGGCGGATTGTAGGGCATTAGGATCATCGGCTCGGAGAAATTCTCGATCAGCAGGGCGCATTCATCGTTCAGCGTGAAGCTGGCGGGCCCGCGCATGGCGTCGCAGCCTTGTGAGCGGGCATACTCAGCGGCTGTGCTGAGTAACGCGGTCGCTGTCTCTTGGTTGTCTTTACACTCAAAAAAGCCGAACCAGCCCAGATTTTCGTTATGGGTCTGGTTGTGGCGATGATTGACGAAGGCGGCAATCGTGCCGACGGGCTTTTTGCCGCGCCACGCCACGTAATACTCACCGACCATGTACTGCCACGAGGCGTTGCGCTTCTTATCCAGCAAATGGCGGCGGCTAGAGACGAGCGGCGGCACCCAATTCGGATCGTTACGGTAGTGCGTCCACGGGAACTCTAAAAAGACTTTGAAGTCTTGAGAGGTCTCAACTTTGCGGATGCTAAGAGCGTCGGTCATGTTTATTTGTTCCAAAGCGTGGCTTGTCCGCGCCTGATTATAGCGCTATTCAGCGTGTAGCGGCACAAAGAAAAGCGTCTCGCCGCTGGGCAGGGGCAAACGGACGCCATTTTCAGCGTACCAGCCGACGTATAGCCGATACGTCCCGCTTGGCAGCTCTGCAGGCAACTGCAGACGGCGTTCCTCCGCAAAGCGCAAGCCGCGCCACCAGAGGGAGGTCGGCAAGCCGCCGGGCGGACCATCAGCCTGCGCTACAATCTGATCGCGCTCATCCAGAATGCCGAAGGCAAGCCGATAGTCCGTCACGGGCGGCGCGAGCGCCTCCCAGCTGAGCGTCACAGCGAGTTCAGCCCCGCCGCGCAACGTCGCCTCGCTGAGCGTATAGCCGAGCAAGCGCAAGGAGTCGCCGAAACGCGCATCAGCGGTCTGCTCTGTGGGCGGCGACTGCCAGCGCTCATCAGCCAACACAGCGCCTGCCACCACCAGACTCTCCAGCGGCGCGCCATCAGCCCTGATCAAGGGCAAAACGCGCTCCGTGCGCGGGACTCGCCAGCCGAATTGCACCTGAACCTGCATCGGCGGCTCAGGCGGCAAGTCAGTGCGCATTGGGATGGTCAATTTGGCGCGATAGAGCAAATTGGGATCGAGCGAATCAGTCGGCGCCATGCCCAAGTAGGTATCTACGCCACCGATGCCCTCGCCTGTGCGCGGATTGACGGCAATGGCATAAAAGTGCGCATTCTCGGCGTGATTGCCTGAGAAATACACAGTCAAGCGCATGGGCGCGCCATGCCCGACGATCGGCTGATCGAGCGTGTAGGCGTGCAAAGTCAGCGTCTCGGCGCGCACATCGAGCCGAATCGCGCCCTCAGGCACGGACTCGGCTACTTCAAGCCCTGCATAGGCGCGTGGCAGATAGGTGAACGGCGCAATCAATGCTGCTGCCGCCAACGGCACTGCCAAGAGCGGCGTAAACTTGCCCATCAGCGCACGGGCGCCGACCATCAACAAAAGCGCAAAGACTCCCGCCACAGGAAAGTACATACGTCCCTGCCCAGAGGCGGCGCGCAACAACACCACTAACATTGCGCCGTTCAAGCTGAGGAAACAGCCCGCCAAAAAAAGCACGGGCAGCCGACTCGCCCTATGCCGCAAGGTATGCCATAGCAGCGCGGCGACTCCAAGCGCTGTCAAGAGCGCTACATAGGTGAAGAGCCACTCCGCGCCGCGGACGTTCAAATAGCCCAGAATCATCCAGAAGGAGAACCACACGCCTTCAAACTCTGCCAGCAAAAACGGACGGCTGCCGCGTCCCCAGAGCGCGAGAGTCGCCTCCGCTGCCCACAGATCGTTGTACAGCAGGATGTTGCGGATGAACCACCAGCCCGACACGAGCGCCGCCGCGCCAAACGCGATCAGCACAAAACGAATTGCTGCACGCCACGTCCATTGGCGCCACAGGAGCGCCAAGAGCGCCGTCAAAGCAGTGTAGCCCAGCAGCGCGACGCCATGCTGCTTGCTCAGAATGCCTGCGCCCGCGCTCAGCCCGATCAGCAGCGTGTTGCGCAGGCTCTGATCGCCCGTGAGCGCCCGCGCACACAAGTACACGCACAGCGCGCTCATCAACGTGACCAAGTTATCATCGTTAATGCTGCTGCTGATGTGAATAAACGTCGGGATGTTTGCCAGAAGGAAGGCGGCAGCTAAGCTCAGAGAGGCGCTGAACAGCCGCTTGCCTGCCAGATAGGTCAGCCAGATCGTGCCACACGCCAAAACAATGCTGTAGATTCGCAGCCGCCAAAACGCGACTGCCGAATCGCCGCTGTAGCTCAGGCGATGCAAATGGACGTTCTGATTGGCATAGCTGACCATGCCGATTGAAGCAAACGGATTGAAGGACATGTACTCAGCGAAATCGCTCCGCGTCGTATCGGCGACCAGCAGCGCGCCGATCAGGTAATACAGCGGCGGATGCGACCGCTGCGTGTCGCCACGCGCAAAGACCGTCGCCTTATCCTCAATGACGGGCAAGCCCTCTTGGAGCAGGTAATGCACATAGAGAAAGTGCGGCACTTCATCGGGCGCCTCGCCCAGCGGCACAGCGCACGCATAACTGAGCGCTAGAAAGCAAAACCATGCGATGATCAGCGCCGCGCCCAGCTCAGGCGAGCGCACAATGCGCCTAAATGCCATAGACGTTTGGACGACGGTCGTTTAGCACGGGCAAGCGGCTCTGCACCTCGCTGACCAAGTCTGTGTTGATGCGCACAGTCAGCAGCATTTCTTCGTCGCCCACCTCCGCTACGAGGTCGCCCCATGGGTCAATGATCATGGAGTGACCGCCAAAGCGAGTCCCGTTATATTCGCCGACTCGGTTGCAGCCAATCACAAACGCCTGATTTTCAATAGCGCGCGCCCGCAGCAGCGCACGCCAATGCTCAATGCGCGCCTCGGGCCACTCCGCCGGTATGACGATCAGCTTGGCGCCATCAATGAAGTAGCGCCTGAAGAGCTCTGGAAAGCGCAGATCGTAGCAAATGGCACAACCGAGCGTCCCCCACGGCAAATCCACGCTCAGGGGCGCCTCGCCCGCTGTGAGATACTGCCCTTCGCCCATTGGCTCAAACAGATGCACCTTGCGATAGACGCCCAGCACGCCCGCCTGTGGCGAGAAAACCGCCATGCTGTTATAGACGCCCACGCCGCGCTTTTCCAGCATAGAGCCAAGGATGAACAGCTTCTGCGCCCGTGAGAGCGCCGCTACTTGCGCAAACAGTCCGCCCGCCAACGGACTGGCGACCTCTTTTGACTTTTCCAGCATATAGCCGTTATCCCACAGCTCCGGGAAAACGACCAGCTCAGCGCCGCGCCGCGCCGATTCTTCAGTCAGCGCTTGCATAGTCGCCCAATTCTTGCGCGGATCGCCATCTTTGATGTTCATCTGTGCCACACAGACCGTGAATGCAGGCATGGCAAGCCCCTTCTGAGATGTTGTCTTTGAGATCGCGTCTATTATAGACCAATTTTTACAAAGAAAAGGGCGTCTGCGCGCTTTGGGCGCGTCATGTATAGGTTTCCGAGTGCGGTCACTTTCGCCAGATTGTGTGTAACTCTTGAGGCTGGGTGCGCTCTAAGAAAAATGCATGGCAAAAGCCATGCATTTTCCATTCAACAGAGCGTCTCAGCCCTCTCTCCCTACTCCGCCGTCGGATCGTCGGAGGCAGGGCGCTTGTGACCATCGCGCACCTTGATTTTGATGACACCTTGCTGAGGCGCGTTCGATGTCGGCTTAAACGCCTCTGACTCAGCGTTGAAATCAATCTGACTGATCTGAATCTCTTGTGTGACGTCGCGCTGCGACTCAACTGGAATCTGCTCGCCGTGAGCGGGCGTTAAATTGCTCTCATCGCGCTCATCGCTCGGCTCAAGGATGCTGATCGGCGGGGGCGCCTCTTGCGGCTCAGCCTCAGGCTCAGGTACTTCTGGAGCAGGCTCAGGCAACTCATCCTCAATCAATTGCCACGCCGAATCAGCCTCAACCACTTTGCCGCTCGGAAAGGTGACCGTAGTCCCCGTAGTGCTGCGCGTGACCCGCAAACCGCCATAGGTCAGCGTCACAGGCTGAGCAAAAGCAAATGTGCCGCCTGCCCAGACTCGGCGCACGTTGATGATGCGCACGCCGATCAAGCGCAAAAAAATGTGGATCGGTACGATGCCCGCCAGATCGTCTACATCGCCTAGCCCGTCGCCCGTCTCGCTATTGTAGCCCTCGCGGAAACCGCGATCGCGCCGTAGCGCTTTGATCTGCGCACTCAGCAGCCGATTGAACAGCTCGGTCGCCTCGTTTAGATAGCCGTAGCGCAACAGACCCTCTAACAGCAGGACGTTCCATAGCGACCAAACGCCGCCGCTCCCGCCGTCGTTATCTGCGGCAAAAGCAGGATCGTTGATCGGGCAGACGGGCAAGCCGTATGGACGCCAATAGCGCTCCGAATCGGTCAGTGTGGCGACGATCTGCGCAGCGCGCTCAGCGCTCGGCGCTCCCGACCACAGCGCCATGAGCTGCGTCAAATTTTGGCGGAACAGGTCTACGGTAT
The DNA here is from genome assembly GCA_002794705.1 of Candidatus Thermofonsia Clade 1 bacterium. Next base: position 176,141 of record PGTK01000004.1, on the reverse strand, counting down.
CCACCTCAATATTGAAGAGCCGAATCAGCCCTTCAAACCTGATGTAATTGACCTGCGCATAGACCTTTTCGGTCACTGTAGTGCCCAGTCCGTAGTGCCACGTGAAAGCGCTGCTGGTTAGCGTCTCTGCCACATGCTGACCCTTCGCATCTACGCCTTCGATCACGGCGGAGAAACGCGGCGCGATATCGCGCCCGCCCAGCACGCGCAAGATCAGGCGGTTTGGCGGCTCAAGCGGCGTCTTAGCAGCGAATGACTCATCGCCCTTGCCACGAAACAGGTTGATGCCGCGCACTGCCTGATCAGTGTCGCGGTCGCGGTAGAGGTAAGTGCCAAGATCGGCGTGCCAGAGCGCCTCTAAATGCGCCTCAAGTTGTGCTACACGCCCTGAGATCGCCTCTGTGCCGCTTGAGTCGCCCAGCAGCGCGCCCATGCGCAACAGAGCGCGCCCCTCCGCGATCAAATACGCGGCAAGATCGGGCGACTCAACCTTGCTGATATCCGCGTTGGCTGCCCAGCGCTGGAAACGCGCAAACAAGGGATTGCTGGTATAGGTGCTGTGGGTGAGATTTGTCCATTCAGGGAAGCCGTCACGGTCGCGGTCTTGATCGGGTGCGAACCAGCGCAGGAAGAAAGCGCGCAAGATCGGCAATGCCTCCGCCAAGAGTGCCCGATCTTCAGTCTGCTCATAGAGCGCCCACGCTGTGGACGCCAAGAGCGGCATGCTCAACAGCTTAGCGCGCTGACCCGCCAAACCGGGCTTGTTATCAATAAAGCCGTCACTTTGGCGGACGGCGAGGAAATTTCGCAAGGCGCCAAGTGCCAGATCAGGCGCAAAAGCAGCGACCGAAGGCAAGACCGTTGCAGCTAACCCTGCGCTCTGCCCGCTCCACTGCCAGCTGTGATCGCTCCCATCTCCACGCGGACTCCAGCCCCGCGACGGAATGCGCGCCGCCACAAACGAGGCATTCGGCAAGCTGCCCGTCGCGTTGATGAAGCTGCGCAGCGCCACATGCTGGCTGAAGGCAAGCGCCGCGTCCAGATCGGGATCGCCCGTCTCGAAGGTGAGCGTCTGGGCGCTCAGCCGCTCGATTTGGCGCAATTCGGAGTCCCAGTCGGCGCGGCGCAGCCAGAAAAAGGCAGTCTGGAGGCTATCTTGCGTGGCGCGCTGACTGCTATGCGCCCAGCGCACAGCGATGCTCCCCTCTGCAGGCACGCTGAGCGTGACGATCAGCTTAGGCGCCTGCGGCGTAGCGACAAAACGCGGCGGAGGAGCCTTGGCATTCTCAAGCAGCAAAATTGGATTCAGATCGCCTGCCCGCCCCATGTGCAGCGCCTCTGTGCCATCTTCAAGGCTCAGGACGTTCATATCAATCGGCTTTTGATCGCGCACCACCTGTGCCACCAGATCGAGGCGCACCTGAATGGGCGCGGACGCCTGATTGTGCAGCGTAAAGCGTCCCCCGGCTGCACGCGACTCAAAAACGAACAATTCGCTGGTCAGGCTGAGCGAATCGGTCAGTTTTGCCGTGACTTTGGCGTAGCTAGGCGCAAAGGCGCGCAAAACCGGGCGCTCAGCGAGGGCGGCGCTGGTGTAAATTGTGCGCCCATCAACGATCCACATCGGCACAAGGCGCGCTAGGCTCACGCGCCCGCCATAGCGTGTCTGAAAGGTTAAAAACGGCTCTTCCGTATCGCCAAAGGCGATCGCCCATGCGTGATCATCGGTGTAATCAGTGCGTTTGAGGCGTGCATCGGCGGCGAACCGCATGGCGAGCGGACTCTCTGCAGTTAGGTGCCACGCTTGCATAAAAATCCTTTTGATCGCGTCCAATCAGCATCTCTTCTGATCGTCGGCTATTCTAGCGCCGCACGCCGATTGGCACAACTCAAAAGAGATTCGGCAATTCGCGCACAATCCGCAGCGTCTCTAGGCTCACGTGCACCACGCGCTTCACCAGCCTCACGATGTACTGCTCATCGCCGTAGCCGTTCGGATCGCGCCCCTGCTTGACGCGATACTGCTCCACCAGCCATTCCAGCGCAGAGCGATTGCCCAGCTTGTACGCAAGCGCCTCCGATGGGATACCTTCCAAACGCAGCGAACTGTTCACCTCCAGCACATACTTGCCTGGCGCGCTGCTCGAACGCAGCTTCATGGCGTCTTCCACGCGGTAGCTCATCGGCTTGCCCAGCGCCCAGACTTCGCGCAACGGATATTCAGGCGCGCTCTCATAGTTCACGTGCAGATCGCCCAACTGCCTGCCCGCCTGCGCGTATGCCCAGAAATCGGGCGCAAAGGGGATGCGCGGCAATTCCTTCTTCAGCGGCTCGGCAAAGCGCGCACGGTACTCAGGCTGATGCAAGACGGCGTAGATGTAATAGAAGATATCCCACTTGCTGATGTTTTGATCGCCGTAGTGCGCACGGAACTGCGCCAATGCCCAATCCGTGATGTTCTCGCACCGATTTGTCCCGTCTTCAACATAGGTGTAGAACGGAAAGCATTGCGAACCGCTGCCTGCACCGACAAGATGCAGATCGCTGATCAAGTTAGTCAGCATGACCATGAATGGCTTTTCAGAGCCTGTGCCTGTCAGGCAGATGACGCGATTCTCTGCCTCAGTCTCAGGCGTGGGGAAAAAGTAGTGCTGCCGATAGATGCTATTGATGAGCAGGCGGTCGAAGTAGAGCCACTGCTTGCAGAACGGACGATAGAGCGACTGGCGCACCTTTGTCGCGTCGAATTTGGTCTTGCGCTGGCGCTGCAGGTGCATCTTGAGAGTGCCATCCCATTTCAGGCGCGTGTAGTCCACAAAGTCATCTATGTTTATGTCGTCTGCAGCGCTTTCCTTATCCTCAAGAGCTTGCTTGTAGCGGTCTAACTCAGCACGGTAGGCGTTGATGAACTGCTTAACGCGCTCAAGCAGGACGTTCTGCCGAAAATCGTAGACTACATCATCGCGGTTAGTCTTGACGCCGCCGCTGTATGTGTCGAAGATGGTCTGCGGGGCGCCTTGCATGTCCGTTTTAGCATGTTTGCTGCCCATTGGCAGGAAGGTCTGGAAGGCGTCCAGCTCGGCAACTTGCAGCCAGTTGTGCTGGGCGTTGGGCGTTATGGATTGCCAGACCCCACTCCCTGACCCCCGCCCCGCAAGCAAGGCGGGGGAAGTCGCATCGGCGCTCTCCGACTCCCCTTTCCCTGCCTGCGGGGAAAGGGGACGGGGGATAGGGGTTAATGCCTCAGCAGCCTTTGTCTCCTCTTTCCCTAACTCAGGCGGAGTATGCCAAACCCCACCCCCTGACCCCCGCCCCGCAAGCAGGGCGGGGGAAGTCGCATCGGCGCTCTCCGACTCCCCTTTCCCTGCTTGCGGGGAAAGGGGACGGGGGATAGGAGTTAATGCCTCATCAATCCGCTTCAGCACGCTCACAGTCTGATTGAAAACCTCATCATTTGTGAAGCGCAGCACACGAAAGCCCATGCTCTCTAGGACTTGCGTACGGAGCGCATCATATTCCTGTGTGCGCTCATGGATTTCGCCGTCTACTTCAACGATTAGGTGCGCCTCGTGTGCATAGAAATCTACAACGAACTGTCCTATGGTATGCTGACGGCGGAACTTGACGCCGTGCCGCTGAGCACGGCGCAAATGCTGCCAGAGATGTTCCTCAGCAGGTGTTGGGTTGCGGCGCATTTCGCGGGCGAAGTGTTTGAGTTTGTGCCAAAGTTCAGGCGGGGTACGCCAGACCCCACCCCCTGACCCCCGCCCCGCAAGCAGGGCGGGGGAAGTCGCATCGGCAGCCTGTCCAAGCAGGGCGGGGGAAGTCGCGTCGGCGATCTCCGACTCCCCTTTCCCTGCCTGCGGGGAAAGGGGCAGGGGGATAGGGGTATGCTGCGCCAGCCACTCCAACTTCTTCTGTTTCTTGCCCTCTTCCGGCACTGCACAATAGAAAATATGCCGCTCCGTATGCGCTCTGCGACTCACAGCAATAGTGATACCGACGCCAACACGGATATCGAAAACGTTGCTGATCTTTTCGCCATGCTGCGCCTTGCGCGAGTTGCCGCCCAAATCGAGATGGTAGATGTGCGTGAAGTCCTGTAGCAAGTGCTTGCGCATGCCGTCAAAGGCGTAGCCATCTATGAAGCTGTTGTTGCTGACGAACGCCACAATGCCGTCGCGCCCCTCTAGGCGATCCACCGCCCAGCGGAAAAAACGGACATACGGATCGTACAAGCTATTGCGCAATGTGGCACGCGAGTCGGCGGAGTAGGTCTCGCGGATGCGCGCATCCAAGATCGGGTAGCGCCGATTCCTGTTGTTGTCGTTCTCGCGCTTCTGCCAAGCGTTGTAGGGCGGGTTGCCGATGATGACCGTGATGGGCGCCTCTTTTTGGCGGCGGACGCGCTCAGTGTTCCGCTCAGTCAGGAAGGAGAGCTGCTTGCGCTCGGCGATCTCAAGCGTATCCACAAAGCACAGACCTTCGAAGGGCTCATAGCTGCCGAACAACTCATAGAAGGTGTGTTCGATGTTCAGCGCAGCGACGTAGTAGGGCATCAGCAACACCTCATTGGCAAAGAGGCGCTCGCGGTATAGGTTGCGCAGATCGGGCGGCGGCAAGTTGGCGCGCAGCAGCAGCTGGACAATGAAATTGCCCGTGCTCGTGCAAGGGTCAACGATCACGACTTCGGGATCGGCGAGGGTCTTGCCGAAATCATCGCGCAGGATGTCAATCACGCTCTGGCACATGAAGGCGACGATCTCCTGCGGCGTGTAGACAATGCCGTGGGTATCGGCAACTCGCGTGCTGTAGCCCTGAAAGAAGCGCCCGTAGACTTCGTTCAAGACGCGCTGCTTGGTGGTGAAGTCAAGACCTACAGCAGCAGCCTCAATCGCCTGATAGTAGGTGTTGAGTTCGCGCAGGTATTCATCGCGGCTGAAGGCAGGCGAGGTGAGCGCAGCGATCACTTCCTCAATGGCAGCGGCGATCACGTTGCGGCGGCTGAAATCAGGGTTGTTGAAGAGGTTGCGGATCAGGCGCTCAGTCATCAAATGCTGGATGAGCATTTCATCAATCTGCTCAGGGCGGATCGCGGGATCAATGGCGGTCTGGCAGATTTGGTGGAAGCGCTGATAAGCAGCTTGGAAGGCAGGCTGGCGCTCGTGCGCGCTTGCAATTACATTGCGCAGGCTGCTGGCAAGGGCGGTCACATTATCTCTGAAGCGGGCAAGGGCATCATCGTAGCGCTCAATGTCGGGCGCGCTGTATTCGAAGAACGTCTGCAGCAAGCGGGCAAGTCCGAGGGCGTTTTCAGGCGCAAGAGAGACGGGGTCAATCCTTGTGTTATTCTGATACAGCACGGCTTGGCGCGTGTCTTCGAAGAGGATGTTGAACTTCGGGTAACCTTGTTCGAATTTGCGCGCAATCTCACGGTCGAGGTCATCGCTGGAATCTTTTGCCTCGTAGTATCCGCGTGGAATGGCGTTTTGCTCAAAAGTGACGTCAGGGCGTCTGCCATTGGGCAAGGCGCGCTCACGGATGAGCTGCCAGCCGCGATCTTTGGCAATGTGCTGCAGGAGGGCGATGAATGCCTCGCACGTGTGCGTCTCATGCGTGGCACCCACCTAAACATCAGCTTGGCGCGCTTTGTAAAAGGCGTCAAAGTGGCGCTTATATTTGCGGTAGAACTCTGCAGACATCAGCTTGCCTCTGGACAAAGTGTATTTTATCTAACGTAACACATTTGGTCAGGCGGCGCTAGAGGCAGCAGCGAAGTAGCGGCGGAGAGGTCACGAAAATCAGGCGCGTGCGCTCATCTCACGGATTGCGGCGGCTACGCTCTCGCCGCTCTCAGCGGCTAAATGCACTCGCCCGCCGCGCAAATAGTCCCCAGCGAACCACAAGCCGCGCAGGATGCCGTTCAGTTGATTCGGATCAGCTAGCGTATTCGGCTGTGAGTAGCGCCAGCGCTGGATATCTGACCAGTCAAAGTCGGTCAGGCGTTCGCCCAGCAATTCCGAGACGTGGGCTGCGACCTCGTTCACAAGCGCCTCTTTGTCGGCGTCCCAGCGCTCAAGGCTGTACATCTCGCCCATCTGCGCCACAATCACTGAGTGTCCGCTTGGTGCATGACCGACTTTATCGTGTTCAAAGGCGAGCCACGCCATTGGATCGCGCCTATCGCTGTTGACAAGCGCATAAAAGGGACGCGGCGCGATAGCCCGCTCATAGCCGAGCGTGATCGAGAGACAGCGGCGGTAAACGGCTGTTTGAAGGGCTGTTTGCAGGGCAACGGACTCCGTCTTCGGTAGGTCGCTTGCTGCAAGCAAATCGGCAGCCTGCCCTGCAGGGATGGCGATCAGCACTTGCTCATAATCGCCCAGATGCGCGCCTTCGGTATCGTATAGGGCGTAGCGCCCGTCAGCGCGCAACGCCAATTTGCCCACGCGCACCTGCAGACGCGCTTCAAAGCGCCCTGCCTGCGCTATCAGTTTGCCCAGTGTTGAGACGCCTTGCCGATACGACCACTTGGGCGCAGCGTTCTGTTCAGGGTCGCCCTCGCTAATGACGTGATCGGCGTCAAACGTCCAGACGGGGCGCCCGATATTGGAGAGATCAGCCGTGCTGAGTTCATGCAGCATCAGACGGCGCAACGTCTCACCTTCTGTCTTGAGATATTGTGCGCCGTGATCCACATAAATGCGCCCGCTTGGACGCTCATGCCAGCGTGTGGCAGCCCGTCCGCCAAAACCGCGGCTCTTCTCAAAGATAACTGCATCCTCTAGGCGATAGGCAGCCGTCAAGCCTGCGATTCCCGCCCCAATTACGGCAATCGTCATGAAAACGCCCTACTTCCCTTCAGAATTTGTTGTACACTAATTGTAGAGGCGTGCCAAGCGTTAGCCAAACCAGAGTGAGATAGTGTCTTATGTCTGATCCGAAATGCCCCAATTGCCAAGCTCCCTGTGCTCAAGGCGATATGGTCTGCCGCAAGTGTGGCATGATCCTATTCGATCCGCGCAACAGCACTGTGCATATTCGCGTCAACCCAGAGCTGATCCGTCTGCGCCGCCGCCCAGAGGAGACTCAAGAGATATTGGCGCTGGACGAACGGACGCTCCAAATTCACATTCGCGGGCTGAGCGAACGCCTCATCTTTGAGGAAGGTACCTCGGTGGTGCTAGGGCGCATTGATCTGAACAGTTCCGATGTAGCGCGCTTCGATCTAACGCGCTTCGGCGGGCATGAGCGCGGGGTCTCGCGTGAACACTGCGTGATCAGTTATCACAACGGGCATTTTTTCGTCACTGACCTGAATAGCTCTAATGGCACGTATGTCAATCGCAAGCGCTTGCAGCCCAATGAGGCATGTCTGCTGAACGACGGCGATGAGCTGACTCTGGGCAACTTGAGCATGACCCTCCGCTTTTTGGCAACTGAACGATCGGAAGGCGCATGATGATTCTAGGCTGGCACCATATCACGCTGATTTGCGCGGATGCAGCGCGCACCATTGATTTCTACACGCGCATTCTGGGCTTGCGCTTGATCAAAAAGACCGTCAACTTTGACGCGCCTGAGAGCTATCACCTCTACTTTGGCACCTACGAAGGCGCTGTGGGGAGCGTTATCACGTTTTTTGAGTGGTCACAGGCGCCACGTGGCACAGCGGGCATCGGCGGCACGCATCACTTTGCCCTGCGCGTGCCAGATCGCACGGCACTGCTCAAGTGGAAACGCTGGCTGCACGATCATGCTGTGCGCGTAGAGGGCATTTTCAACCGCAAGTACTTTGAGTCCATCTACTTCCGCGATCCCGACGGCTGCTTGATCGAGCTGGCTACGGATACGCCCGGTTTTACAGTAGATGAACCTGCTCAGACCCTTGGCACAGTCCACCAAGTGCCGCCTCCTGAGCTGACTGCCCGCTACCGCGATACAGCCGCCCTTAGCGCTGAAATGTGGACTGAGCCGCTTGAGGCAATCACGCCTGATATGGCGCTCCAACACGGCTTGCATCACATCTCGGCGATCTGCAGCAACCTCGAGCGTACGCACGCCTACTATAATGGGCTGCTGGGACTGCGTCTTGTGAAAATGACTGAGGACTGTGACGGCTCAGGCGCACGACACTGGTACTGGGGCGTAGACAATGGCAAAGTTGGGACATCGATCACCTATTTTGAGCGAACCGAAGGCGGACGGCGCGCCCAGATCGGCACGGGGCAGACCCATCACTTTGCCTTCGCTGTGCCTGATAGTGCTACACAGCTCGAATGGCGCACGAAGTTGCTCGCAGCAGGCTTGCCCGTCTCACCTGTGATGGATCGCGTCTACTTCAAGAGCATTTACACACGCGATCCCGACGGGCATATCGTAGAATTGGCGACTGTTGATCCCGGCTTCACAGCCGATGAGCCGCTTGAGACGCTTGGCAGCGCGCTGAAGCTACCGCCATGGCTAGAGCCGCAACGCGCCGCCATAGAGCGCCTGCTGCCGCCCTTGCCGTAGCGCCTAGCGCCGCCAAATTTCCAGCACTGCCTCCGAGACGCCATAAGGCGAGAGATTGGTTGTATCCACGTGATGTGGCACAGCGCGGTAAGCCTCAGCCCGCGCCGTCAAGAGCGCTTGAATGTGCGCTACAAGGTCGCCATTGGGCGGATTTGCCAACAGGGGACGATCCGTCTTGCCTGCGAGTCGGCGTGCGAGATGTTCAGCGGGCAGATCGAGGCAGATCAGGCAGCCTGAACGCCTGAGCAACTCGCGGTTAGTGGCATCTAGCACCATGCCGCCTCCAGTGGCGATCACATAGCCACGCCAACTTGCTGCAATTTCACTGCACAGGTCGCGCTCCATTTGGCGGAACGCCGCCTCGCCTTCTTCGGCAAAAATGGCGCTCACGCGCTTGCCACAGCGCGCCTCAATAACCTGATCAGTATCGGCAAACTGCCAGCCCAAGCGCGCCGCCACCAGCTTCCCGACCGTCGTTTTGCCCGTCCCCATGAAGCCGCACAAAATGATGTTTCGAGCCTTCGCCATAGACATTCTTCATCCGCTGTGATACCTTGCTAGATTGTAATCGAACTTGGCTGTCACTTGGAGTCTGCAGATGTCCGAACCGCTAGACCTCGCTGCTGCACTGAGCCTTGCTGAGGATGCTGCACGGCGCGCCGCTGAATTACTGCGCAGCTATTTCCGTCACCCTAAACTGAAAATACAGCGCAAAGGCGCCACTGATCTGGTGACCGAAGCCGATCAGCGCTCGGAGGCGCTCATCGCCCAGATGCTGCTCAGCGCCTACCCCGATCACGCCTTGATCGGCGAGGAAGGCGGCATACAGGGCAACAGCGCCGCAAACTATCGCTGGCACGTCGATCCGCTTGATGGGACCACCAATTTTGCGCACCAAATCCCGTTTTTTGCGGTCAGCATAGCCTTGAGCGATGCCAACAACGTGCCACTGGTCGGCGTGGTGTACGATCCGATCCAAGAGGAGTGCTTCACAGCCCTGCGCGGCGGCGGCGCACGGCTAGGGCGCAAAAAGCTGCGCGTCAGCAAGACTCGTAAACTGGCAGAGGCACTGGTCGCCTCTGGTTTTCCGCACGATAAGCGCGTGAATCCTGATAACAACACGGAAGAATGGGCGTGCTTTGTGCCGCGCACACAATCGGTGCGGCGGCTTGGCTCAGCCGCGCTAGAGCTATGCTATGTAGCTGCTGGTCGTCTTGATGGCTACTGGGAGGCGCGCACGCACACATGGGATATCCTCGCGGGTTTGCTGATGGTGGAAGAGAGCGGCGGCAAGCTGAGCAACTATCGCGGACGACAAGAGGGCGTCTACGAAGGTGTGCAGGTAGTTGCCAGCAATGGGCACATTCACGAAGAGATGCTGGAAGTGCTGATCTTAGGTGCTGCCGCGCCGCGCCCGTGACTCCTCTTCATTGCCCAACAAGCGATGTATCTTAAGCGCAAGGTGGACGGCAAGGCGCACGTCGGTCTGATTCAGATCGAGCTTCAGGATGTCCTGAATGCGACTCATGCGATAGAAAAGCGTGTTGCGATGCACACTGAGCCTATCAGCGGTCTGTGTAGCATTCCCGTGCGACTCAAAAAATGCCTCAAGCGTCTGCAAAAGGTCAGTGCGTTGACGCTCATCATGGTTGAGCAAATTGCCGATCATCTTATCGCGCAAAGCGATCAGATCGTCACGTAACATCGGGCGCGTCAGGAGCGTGTAAATGCCTAGGTCGGCTGTGTAGAGCGGCTTTTCGGCGTTCAGGCAGCGTGCGATCCGTGCGGCGTCCTCTGCGGCTCGGTAGCTCTCGTTCCATTCAGAAATGCGCTCTGCTACACTGCCAATCCCAATGGCAAGGCGTGCCTGCTGATGCTCACTCCGTGCCGCCTCGATCACGGCTTCGGCAAAGGCACGCCCTTGCGCCACAAGCGTACTTGGGTTGCGCGGATCAGCGGCGAAAAATAGACCCAGCTGATGATCAAGCACATAAACCAGCGCCTGCGCCCTGCGGTTCTGTATCACGGTGTTGACAAGGGTCTCTAGGCGGCGCATGGAAGGATGCGGCTCGCCCTGCCACGCCATGACCATTGCCACGTGCGGCAAACTCATATCATGGCGAAAGCGGTCGCCCTCAGCGAGTGCCTCCGCCTCTGTGAAGGCGCCTGCCAGCAGGCTGGTCAAAAAATTGCCGCGCAAGCGCTTTTCCGCCTCGCTGATCGTCTTTCGCCGTGCCATTTCAAGAGCGCAAATGGTGGCGCCATGCTGCAGCACAAGCCGATCTAGCTCAGTGAAGGGCGCGCTGCGCGTCACTGCTGAGAGGTAGCCGCGTCCTACGCCTTGTGACACAATCGGCGTGACAAGGCGGCTAACTCCGTCGCTGCGCAACGTCTGGGAGTAAGTGATGGCTGTATGGCGCGGCAAACGATGTCTATCACTGAGCGCCTGTGGCAACTTGGTGCGGTCTTTAAGCAGATTCAGCACACTCTCCCAGTCGTTAGCAAGCTCTGGCGGGACTATGCAGGCTTGCACACGCATATATTTATCTTGCACCACGATGCCCTTATGCAAGAACTCGCTCAGTGCCTCTGCAATGCCCTCCAAGCCGACGTTGGCTGTGGCGATCTCAATCAGCTGCTCGTAGATTTGAGCGCTACGGCGCTCAAAATGTCCCTGACGATCGATCAGCAAGCCGACGATCAGCCGCTCTACATCGCGCAGACGGCTGCCCTGCGGCAGCGCGATTAGGGGCAGGCGCTCTGCCTCCGCCAGAGCGATCAGAAGTGGATCAACGGGCGGCAGCACGATCAATCCCGCTACCTTCGCACGCTGACAAGCTGCAATGAATGCGCTTGGCTCACAGGGCTGCTCGGCGGGCGCTACCAACAGCAATTCATCGCCTTCGAGGTAGGGCAAGGGCGCATCGCCGCTGACTGTGAGCGCCCAGCGCACAGGGCGATCAAGGGCGCTATGCGCAGCCAGAACTTGAGTGTTCAGCGGCAGTGCCAGTCTGCAAATTTCGGCAACAGTTAGAGGTGTAGCTTTCTCAGCCATTCGCAATGACCTGTCTTCAACTCGACGCGCAAGCTGTGCGCCATGACCCATTGAATGCTCTACTAAATGCGGTGAGTGTATTGTAACAGACGCTCAAAAAGTCTGCTTGGAAGCGGATCGCGGCTATAATTAGCCCGAAAAGGGCGTATGGGTGACCCGAACAGTGGATGAGACAAGACCAAAGGAACTGGGCAACTACCGTGTGCTGAGCCTGATCGGCAAAGGCGGCATGGCGCGGGTCTATCGCTGTCAGCACAAGCAGACGGGACAGATCATGGCGGTCAAGGTGCTACAGCTCTCCGACGATCTCAATGGCTCAGCCCTGTTTGAGCGCGAGATACGCGCTATGAGTCAGTTGCGGCATCCCTATATCGTGCCACTAGAGGATTACTTCCTCTCGCCCGAACTCGCCTATCTGGTCATGCCGTATTTCGAAAGCACAGTGGCGGATCGGCTGAACGTGCGCCTGTACTCGCCTCGTGAAGCGGCTCAGGCGCTCACGCATCTTGCCCACGCCCTTGATTATGCGCACAGTCTCGGCTATATCCACTGCGATCTGAAGCCCTCGAACCTGATGCTAGACAACGAGGGTCGGTTATACTTGGCGGACTTCGGCTTAGCCAAGTCTATCGGCAGGCGCAGCAACGAACCGTTTGCTTTTGGCACACCGCCCTACATGGCGCCCGAATTGGCAGATGGCTCCCCTGCGGACGTGCGCACTGATGTCTATGCGCTAGGCGTGGTGCTATGCGAAATGCTGAGTGGACATCGCCCCTTTGAGGCAGAGCGCGTGACCGATTACTTCTATCTACATCGGCGTGCTATGCCGCCCGCGCCTAGCCAGCTGAACAAAGTGCCGCCTGCGCTAGATGAAGTGGTGCTGAGCGCGCTGAGCAAGTCCCCGGCGGAGCGTCCCCAATCGGCGGGCGAGTTTGCGCGCCTATTTCAGGCGGCGGTAGCGCGCTTGCCAGAGGCAGAGCAGCGTTGGAATCCGCCGCATTGTGAGCGCCCGCCCATTGTGCTGAAGCCCGTCAAAAGCGGCAGCGGCATGTTGCGCGAGTTGAACGAACAGCCGACGCTCTCGCGCCGCCCAGAGGGACTCGCTCAGCAGGGTATCGCACAGCAGGCGCCATCTGAGCGCGCTCAGAGCGGCAACAGGGCGATCACTAGCCTCTTGATTGCCCTTGCCATTGCCCTTGCGGCGCTGATTGTCTTTTTGCTCTTGCGCTAACGGGCGTGGCGCGGCTCTCCGACGTAATATTCCATTGCGCAGCGCTCGCGCCCGACTTGGCGGGCTGCCTCTGCGTAGGCTTGGGCGAAGTCGCCCGCCCGCTGATAGCGGCGCTCAGGCTCCTTGAGCAGGGCGCGCAGCAAGACCTCTTCAAAGGGCTTAGGGAAATCCGGGCGCAGAGCGCTAGGCGCGGGCGGCGAGGTATCAATATGGCGAAAGGCGAGGTCTTCGGGGCGCTTAGCGTAGAACGGCAGCCTACCCAGAAGCATCTCATAGACCACCACAGCCAGCGAGTAAACGTCTGAGGCGGGCGTGAGCGGATAGTCCATGACCTGCTCAGGCGACATATACTGCGGCGTGCCAACGCTCACGCCCGTCGTAGTGAGCGCCGTCCAAGTCAGCACTTTGCTCAGACCGAAGTCTGCCAAGTAGACCTGATTGTATGCCTTGCCGTCCACGCGCTGCACTTCGATCAGGATGTTGGCGGGCTTGATATCGCGGTGGATGATGTTGCGCGCATGGGCGTAGTCGAGCGCCTCCGCAATGGGCTTGATGATCTGCCAAGCGGCAATTGGCGTGAAGCGGCGGCTGAGCAGCAGCTCATAGAGCGATTTGCCATTCACATAGCGCATGGCGAAATAGAGCAAGCCGCGATCTTCGCCAAAATGGTAGACAGGGATGATGTTCGGATGCGAAATCTCGCTCAGCACTTGCCCCTCGCGGATGAAGCGCGCCCGAAACTCGGAGTCTTGGGCATACTGCGACAAAAGCACCTTGATCGCTATCGGCTCAGTGTAATCGGGATGCGTCGCCTTATAGACCGATCCCATGCCGCCGTCGCCGATCAGCTCACCGACCGTGAATGCACCTAGCTGCGTCCCTGTTAGCCTGTTTTTCATGCGCCAAGCCTCTGTTAATCGTTTTCCAATGCTAAGCATAACACAAAAATCTGTTAAATAGCGTTAAAACGCGGGAGCGTCTGGAGTGCTGGGGCTGCCACGTAATCGGAAGCTATATGCGTGCTGCATATGGCAAACGCTACACGCCTGAGCCAAAACTTCTGAGCTATCCCACGAGTCTGTGGCAACGCGCTGTGGAGCTGTACAGTGACGGGCTGAGTTGCCGTATTGCACAGCATCCAGAGGGCAATTATCAGACGGTCATGTATGGGCGTGGTAGGCTGCCTGTGAGCAAGCGATCCGTTTGCGCCTCACTACGTGCTGATCTAGGCACCCGAATCAGTGCTGGCAACGCTGAGCTGCGCCGTTCGCAAGATCGGACAGGCGCGCTATAATCAGGGCAGGAAAACAGCCTTTTCAGCCAAATGTATCTCATGTAAGGAATAGAAAGAGCCATGAAAGCACTTTATGTAACCGCAGTGGTCACCTATTCGGGCAAGACGGCGCTTGCGCTCGGCATTGGCTTGAAACTCCAAGAGATGGGGCGCAAAGTCGGCTATATGAAGCCGATCAGCACGCAGCCGTTCCGACTGGGCGACAAACTCGTGGATGAAGACGCCGAATTCGTCGGGCGCACGCTCGGCTTGGACTTGCCGACTGAGCTGCTCTCGCCGATCATCCTTGATGACGCCAAAATTGATAGCGTGCTGAGCGGCGCGCCCGCTGAAGACTACATGACGCAGGTCAAAGCGACCTACGCCAAGCTGAGCGAAGGGCGCGACGTGCTGATCCTCGAAGGCGGCGCGAGTATGCGCGAGGGCTATCTGATCGGCTTGAATGCCATGAGCATTGCCCAGTCGCTCAACGTGCCGACGGTGGGTGTGGTGCGTTTCCGCAGCACGCTGATGCTGGTGGATGATGCTCTCGCACTCAAGGCGCGCATGGGCGATCATCTGCTTGGGATTGTAATCAATAGCGTGCCAGACGATCAGCTAGAGGCAGTGCGCGGCAAGGTCAGCGCCTTCCTAGAGCGCAAGGGCGTGCGTGTCTACGGCGTTTTGCCCAGCGACCCACGCTTGATGTCTATCAGCGTGGCAGAGTTGATCCACGTCCTAGAGGCGAAAAAGCTGACGCCCCAAGTGGGCGATGATGGCTTGATCGAGACGCTCAGCGTAGGCGCAATGAACGTTGAAGCAGCGACTCAGCAATTCCGCCGTCTGCAGCGCAAAGCGGTCATCACGGGCGGCGACCGCGCCGATATTCAAGCAGCGGCGCTTGAAACCTCCACCACAGCGCTTGTGCTGACGGGCAACCTGCAGCCCAGCTCAACCATCCTCAAGCACGCTGAAGAGCGCGGCGTGGCAGTCCTGTTAGTGCCGCACAATACCCTTGAGACCATTGAGCGCGTGGAGAAAGTCTTCGGCAAGACGCGCCTCGCACATCCTGAAAAGCTGGTGCGTTTCCGCGAGTCTTTGGATGTGAACCTGAACTGGGCGCGCCTATTCAGCGACTTGGGCGTCTGAGCGATACAACTTCAATGTTGGGACTGCGAGCGGGGAATTCCCGCTTGCGGTCTTAGAGAGCGCCTGCGCTAGTACCCCTAACCCTAGCCCTTCCCCCGCAAGCAGGGGAAGGGAGTCAGTGCGCTCTGAGTACCTCTCGCCTCTGCGCATCTGAATGCGCCTGCAAGGTGAGCAGGGGCGCGCTATAATCTGCCAAACAGCGTCCTATGTGAGAGATATCCGATGTCAGAGGCAATCTACGACCTGCGATCCTTTTTGAGCGTCCTAGAGGCACATGGCGAGCTGGTGCGCATCACGCGCCCTGTCAGCCTGAAGCACGAATTGGCGAATGTGGCGGCGACTTTAGAGCGCCGTCAGGCGGCGGCGCCGCTGTTTGAGTGTATTGAGGGCTTTCCTGAGCAGCGCATCTTTTCTAGCGCAGTCGCCACGCCGAAACGGGCGGCTCTAGCGCTTGGCTGTGCGCCCGATCAGGTCAATGCGGTCATGGCGGGCGCCCTAGAGCCTGCCAACGGCATCCCGCCGCGCCGCGTGGAGCGCGCTGCGTGGCAGGCGCACGTGATCACGGGCGAGGCGATTGACCTCTACAGCCTGCCCATCCCGCACCATGCACAAGGCGATGGCGGGGCGTTCATCACGGGCGGCGTCACGGTCAGCAACGATCCAGAAGATCGGGCGCGGGGCAATTTGGGCTACAATCGCTTTCAGGTGCTGGATCGGCGCACCTTCGGGATGAACATCAACGAATGGCGCGATGTTGGGCGCTTTTTCTCCAAAAAAGAGCGGCTCGGTGAGCCGTTGCCGTGCGCCATCGCCATCGGACTCGATCCCGCGCTGATGATCGCAGCAGGCGTCAAATACCCTGATGATGAGCTGAAAATTGCCGGGGCGATTCGCGGCGCGCCAATTGAGGTGGCGCGGGGCGTCACAGTGGATGTAGATATCCCTGCGCACGCCGAGTGGGTGATCGAGGGTCACATTTTGCCGAATGTGCGGCGCGGGGAGGGTCCGTTAGCCGAATTTCACGGCTACTATGGCGAGGTCTGGCAGAGTCCCGTGTTTGAGGTGACGGCGATCTGTCATCGAGAGGGCGCCATCTGGCAGACGATCATACCGGGCTGGTCAGAGCATATTTACATCGGCAACGTTTTGCCGCGTGAGCCGATGCTCTTCAAAGCAGTCAAGCACATTGCACCGACGGTCAAAGCAGTGCATATCCCGCCTTACACAAATGGCTTTATGGTAGTAGTGCAGCTGGAGAAGACAAATTCGGGTCAGCCGCGCAACGCTGCAATGGCGATCTTTGGCGCGCACTTGAATCCACGAGTGTGCGTGGTGGTTGATCCTGATATCAACATCTACGATCCCTCTGATGTGCTGTGGGCGCTAGTCAATCGCGTGGATTGGGCGCAGGATATGTTCGTAGTGCCGAACGCACAGAATCATCAGATGGATCCAGCCTGCGATATGCGCGGCGTGGGCGCCAAGCTGGGCGTAGATGCGACTTACAAGCGCGAACGGCGCGAATACGGCGAGCGCGTCAGCTATCCGCCTGTGGACTTATCCAAATACCTGAGTTAGACCTATGCAGTTGCTTGACAGCCTGAGCGTGCAACACGCCAACAGCACGCGCTACATCGAACTCTATCACGGCGACCTGACCGCCATGCCTGAGCCTGTGGACTTGCTGATCGTCTCAGCTCTGCCCAATTACTACGGGACAGAGTACAGCACCACGCTGATCGCAGCGCTGCACAAGCGCGGACTCTCCGTGGCGGAGCTTGCTGCTCACAAAGCCGCCGATCTGCGCCAAGACTTCGGCTGTTGGCTCTCACAGCCGATCAACATTGTGCAGATGACAGCTCAATATCGCTACGATTTGTTCATCAGCTATGCCAGCGCCAATCGCGCTGACGTGCAGCCCGTAGTGGACTATCTGCAAAGACAGCGTCCCAGCCTGCGCATTTTCTTTGATCGCCGTGAGCTGACACTCGGCGACGCTTGGCAACAGCAAATTTTTGAGGCGCTGGATGACTGCAACAAGGTAGTGGCATTCTATTCGCCCGCCTACCTTGCCTCAAAGGTCTGCAAGGAAGAGTTCAACATCGCGCTGTTCCGCCACCGCGAGACCGAAAACACGCTCTTGCCGATCTATCTCTACACTGCCAATCTGCCAACTTACATGAAGCTGATCCAGTTCACGGATTGCCGTGAGGCAGACCCCATCAAACTTCGTGCTACAGCTGATGCCATTTTGCAAGTCCTATCGCAAGGATAGACCATGCCTAACCTGCTGATGCCCAAACTTGGCTTGACCATGACTGAAGCCACGCTGACCGAATGGCTCAAGCGCGAGGGCGACTACGTCCGCGAGGGCGAGCCGCTCTTCATTTTTGAGACCGATAAAAGCACGCTTGAGTTCGAGGCGCCTGCCAGCGGCATTTTGACGCGCATTCTGGTCAAGGCGGGCGAGACCGTGCCTGTCTACACTGTGGTGGGCGTGATCGGAGAGCCGAGTCAGGACCCGGCGCCCAACTCAGCGCCTATTCTTGCTCAGAGCGGCGTCTCTGGCGGGCCAGGGGCTGTTGCCGTGCCTGAAGCGGCGAGTCGTGTGCGCGCCACACCGCGCGCCAAACGTCTAGCGCGCCAACACGGGATCGATCTGAGCGCTATACGCGGCAGCGGCGAATTCGGGCGGATTCATGAGGCGGACGTGCGCGCCGCACTGCAGAAAGCGCCTGTTGTGACGCCGCTAGCACGGCGCATAGCACAAGCGCACGCTCTCGATCTCACAACTGTGCAGGGCAGCGGGCGCGACGGCAAAATCCTGCGTGCCGATGTAGAGGCGCAGCTGGCTGCGCAAGCCGCCGAGTCAGCTCAGCCAGCTGAATCAGCTGATTCAGCCCAAATTGCGCCCTTCACGCCGATCCGTGCGCTCACGGCGCGGCGCATGGCACAGAGCCATGCTGAGGTCGCGCCCGTCACCTTGACCACAGAGGCGGATGCGGTCAATTTGGTCGCGGCGCGGGAGCAACTTTCGGCATTGCTGGGCGAAAAACTCTCGTATAACGCGCTCTTCATCGCAATTGCAGCGCGTGCCTTGCGCGAATATCCCGATCTGAACGCTACTTTCACGCCGAGCGGCTTGCGCCACAACGCCGCGATCAACATCGGCTTGGCAGTGGATACGGATCGCGGCTTGATCGTGCCTGTTGTGCCGAGTGCTGATGAGCGCGCCCTCGATGATATCCATCAGAGGCTCAAAGCGCTGATCGAGCGCGCTCAGGCAGGCAAAAGCCTGCCCGCCGATCTGGAAGGCGGCACGTTCACAATCACTAACCTAGGCGCCTTTGAGGTTGACCTGTTCACGCCAATTGTGGTCCTGCCACAAGTGGCGATCTTGGGAATTGGGCGGATTGTGGAGAAAGTTGTGCCGCATGACGGCGCAGTTGTCATCCGCCCGCGCCTTGCCCTCAGCCTGACCTTCGATCATCGGGCTGTAGATGGAGCGCCGGCGGCGCGCTTTTTCAAGCGGCTCAAGACGCTGATCGAAAATCCGTTAGCTTTGCTCCTGAGCGGGCGCAAGTGAGCCATCTCAGGAGCGCTCAGCGGCATTCGGCAGCATCACAGTGATGGTGCTGCCGCGCCCCAGCCGACTCTCAATCTCAACCGTCCCCTCTAACTGGCGGACGCGCTGACGGATGTTGCGCAAGCCGATTCCGGGCGGCGTTGTTTTGGGATCGAAGCCCCTGCCGTCATCCGAAATGACCAGTGTGATGTGTGTAGGCGTCTCGTGCAGGTCTACGTAGACCTCGGTGGCGTGGGCGTGCCGCACGATGTTCGAGAGCGCCTCGCGGGTAATCTGCAGGAGCGCGTGCAGCCGATCTTCGTTCAAATTGGTGATATTCGAGACATCCATGACCAAGCGCGCCGAACAGACCTCGCGGAAACGCTTGGCGAGATCGTTCATCTGCTCGCGCAGGGTCAGACTCAGCTCCACTCCGACGCGCAAATCGCGGATGTAGCGCCGCAAATCCTCGATCACACGATTCAAATCGACGTTGATGGCGGTCAGCTGCTCGGCGTGTTCAGGCGCATTCAGGCGCATGAGTTCCAGCTTAATGCCAATGGCATAAATGGACTGGATGATGCCGTCATGGAGCTCCATGCTGATGCGATCGCGCTCTTCCAGCACAGCTAGACGGCGCAACTGCTCCGAGAGCCGCGCATTCTCAATGGCAATTGCCGCGTGCGCTGCCAGCAGGCTGATCATGCGCTCATCATCCTCTGTGAAGGGCTGCCCATCTAGCCGATCACACAAGTAGAGCGAACCGAGAACTTGTCCCTTTGAGACGATCGGCACGCCCAAAAAGCGCGTCATATACGGATGATGTTCGGGAAAGCCAACCGATTTGGGATGATCCTGCAGGCGCGGCAGGCGAATCGGATGCTCACTATTGAGCAAGACGCCCAACAAGCCGTGTCCCTCCGGGGGATGATCGATCAGCGCGATTTCCTCCTCAGACATGCCGTAGACAAGGAACTCGGAGAGCCCTTGCATGCTATCAGGCACGCCCAGCGCCGCATAGCGCGCCCCGACCATGCGCGCTGCAATCTCAGCAAGGCGCTTCAAAATGCGCTCAAGCGTGAACTCAGCGGTCACGGCGCGGACTGCCTCGCTGAGTGCGTGCAACTTCTCCTCGCTGCGATCCATGCGGGCGTGTCTGCCACTGCTATGCATCTGTTCGTGTTTTGCCATTTTCCCACCGATACAGTGCGCTTTTCTCAGGCAAGCATAATGCTTCTCAGGCAGTTTGCCCAGAGCAAGCGACATTTATCACCTAAAATTACTCACATTTGTCCCTAACTTTTCGCTCAAATGCCAATTATTTTATAATCAGTATCCGAAGTTGTAGAGATCGGAGAGCGCTGTGTACTACTTCAGCAGTGCTGCGCCGTTTGATCAGAGCCATGATGAGGAAGCCATGAGCCAGACGCCTCACCCAATTCGCATCCTGATTGCGGATGACCACGAAGTGGTTCGGATGGGCATCCGTGCCTTAATTCAGCAACATTCGCATCTGCGCGTGGTGGCAGAGGCTGCCACTGGCGAAGAAGCCGTTGAATTGGCGCTACAGCATAAACCAGACGTCGTGGTCATGGATGTGCGAATGCCCGGTATGCTGGGCGTGGAAGCCTGCCAGAAAATTGTACAGCAATTGCCCAACACGCGGGTCGTCATGCTGACCAGCTACGCTGAAGATGACCTGTTGTTCGCTGCAATTCGGGCAGGCGCCTCTGGCTATGTGCTGAAGCGCATTGGTAGCGATGATTTGATTCGCACGATTGAGGCTGTGGGACGCGGCGAATCGGCGCTTGATCCCTCCATGACTGAGGCGATCTTCCGCGAATTGCGCCAGACCGAGAAAAATAAAGAGGCGGCACTCTTCGCCGAACTCACCTCGCAGGAAATGCGCGTCTTGGCACTGATCGCCGACGGTCTGACTAACCGCGAGATTGCCAGTCGGCTCTTTTTGGGCGAGGGGACTGTGCGCAATTACGTCAGCAACCTGCTCAGCAAGCTGAACCTATCCAATCGGGCTGAGGCAGCCGCCTTTGCCGTGCAGCACCACATCAAAGAGCATCTAGCGTCTGAGTAACACTTACAAAGCATCCGTCAATTGATGTGCCAAGCGCTTACGTACGGTTATACTCAGGCAGACTGTCAAGCGAGTAGTCAAAGGATGAAAAACCATGCGTGCGCTTTTTCTTGGCATTGCCCTCAGCCTCGGCTTGATCGTGTTTGGCGGCTTATTCTGGGCAAACTTGCCAAACCGCGATCTGTTCGCCCTTCTGAATTGGTCACTGGTGCAAGCCGCCCTTGAGAGCGGCAACACAAATTTATGGTGGCTGAGTTTTCACGGCGTGGTGATCGCAGGCTTGATCTCTGCCATCTCAGTGCTGATCATGATGGATAGCGGCGTTGCCCGTGCGCAGGTGCAGGCGCAAGCCGTGCCAGCGCCCTCCGATCCCTTCATAGCGGATTTGCGCAAGGCATTCGGGCGCGAGGTGCCGCCGCCCGCCCCTGCACGCCCCTCAGCCGCTACATCAGATGAGCTGGAGCCAGAGAGCAACATCGGCGCACAGATCGGCTTCATTGTGGTGCTGATTTTCACGCTCGTGATTGCGCTCATTGTCGGGTTTGGTGGCATTGCAAGCGGCATTGTGGTCGGTGTGATTGGCGGCGTGCTGGGCAGTCTGCTGAATGCGCAAAATCGCCCTGCGGGCGTTGTGATTGGTGCGTGCATCGGCATTGGGACGGGCGTCGGCTTGAGCGTGAGCGGCATTTTTGGCGGTGTGCTGGGCGCCATCATCGGCTTTGGCAGCCTGCTGAGCATTGGCTTAGGCGTGCGCATTCAAGCACAGCGCAAGCGCTATCAGAATCTGCGCGGCAGCGGCTGGATTGCCGTCGCTGGCACACTAGTGCTGTTGATCCCGCTGCTCTCTTTTCGTCCGCCCAGCACTGACACGCTGACTCTGACCATCATCGCCCTAGAGCGCACCTTGACCGCCCAAAGCGCTCTGACAGCAACGCCCAATGCACTCATGCAGACACAACAAGCGCTCCAACAGACGCAAACAGCGCTCAGCGCGCTGATCAGCGGTGCAACGCTCACGCCTATGCGCACGCTCACGCCTGTGGGCAACCCAGGCGCCACACAGATCGCTATGGTGCGCGAGCTATCCACTGCAGTTGCTGTTGCTACAGGCACTGCTCAGGAAGTTGGCGTGAGCGCAAAGGCTGCCCGCGAGGGGAACTTCCTCGCCGCCTTCGCCGAATTCCTGCGCGACCCGATCTTTCAAGGTATCGGCGCGATCCTCGCGCTAATCGCGCTGGTAGTGACCCTGATGCAAGGGAGAACCTAGAGACGCGGCTGCTTGATCTGCGCCTCGACTGCCTCAACCAAGCGCTTGCGATCGAGCGTCGCTTTTTGCCAAAAGACGGCGTCCAGCAGCCGCGAGCGATCAATTTCGCTCAGCTCTTTAGCGCTCATCACAGCGACGCGCACGTTGCGCAAGCGCTCCGATTGGCGCATGCGCTGCAGCACATCCAAGCCGCCCATATCCGGCAACATAATATCGAGGATCACCAAATCAGGCGGCTGCTCCTGCATCGCCTTGAGCGCGCTCTCGCCTGTGCGCGCCTCACTGACGCTGAATTTGCGGCTCGCCTCCAGAATGCGGCGCACCAGACGCGCATCGTACGGATTATCATCCACGATCAGCACTTTGAACGCGCCCTCAACAGGCTGCATCCCTTCAGAGGCACGCTTGGGCGCAGGCTGCTCAGCGACCTCGCTCTCCGCAGCCCGATCCTTCAGCGTGCTGACCACATGATCCACCAATTCGCGTGTGCTGTAGTTGCCCTTCAGCCAGACCGAGTCGATCTGTCCGCTCAAGCGCGCCTTATCCGCCTGTGTGAGCGCCTTGCCGCTCAGCACAATCACAGGGATATGCGCCGTCTCCGGATCAGCCTTAAGAGTTTCCAAAAGGGTAAAACCGTCCATCTCTGGCATGGTCAGGTCAGTAATGACGAGGTCAGGGCGGCGCTGACGCACAAGGTCTAGCCCGTCTATCGGATTGTTCGACTCAAAAACGCGATAATTCTTATGCGCCTGCAGTAGACGACGGATCAAGCGCGTATCATGCGGATTGTCATCAATGACCACGACCGTTGTGATCTGCTCATCCAAGCGCTCTAGCGCCGCGCCGAGTCCTTCGGTCTGCTGCGAGGGCGCGGCAGCGCCCAGCTCTAGCTCCAGCACGTACTGATCCTCAAGGATGTGCTTCTCAGCCGGGAAGGTATGCCCAGAGCAATTCAGCAGAACGCGCTCATGCGGCTGAATCGCGCCCGTGGCGATCAATTTCTCAAGTCCCGCAAAGGCAACTGCCGTGGCAGGCTCAACGCTGAAGCCCTCCGTGCGCGCTACGCGCCGCATGGCGCGGAATGCCTGTCCGTCATCCACACTGACCATAGCGCCGCCATGCCGCTGAATCGCCTCGTAGAGCATGGTATAGGCATAGCTTGGATCGCCCGTCGCCAAGACCGTGATCAGCGTCTCTGGGATAACAGGCTCTGCCTGCGAGAGTCCGCGCTCGAAGGCGCGCACCATTGGCGCGCAGCCCTCCACCTGCACAATGCCCAGCTTAGGTACCTTGTCAATCAGCCCGATCTGATAAAGCTCCACAAAGCCCTTATAGACGCCTAACGGACCAATGCCGCCGCTGACCGCCTGAATGTACCAATCAGGCGCTATCCAACGTCCGTTAGCGCCGTGTTCCATGCCCAGCTGCTCCGCGATCTCAAAGGCGAGGGTCTTCATGCTCTCTTTGCCCGGAATGCCCTTTGAGCCGCGATCAAAATACAGGTTGCGCCGTGCTGCGAAGTCCGCCGCCACCTTTTTGGTCTGATCGTAGGTGCCAGTCACTTTGATCAGCTCAGCGCCGTACAGACCCAACTCGCGCATTTTCTCAGCTGGCACCATGCTAGGCAAAAAGACCCACAGCTTAATGCCTGCCCGTGCGCAATACGCCGCATACGCCGCCGCCGCATTGCCCGTAGAGGCTAAAACACACTCTTTAATGCCTGCCTGCTTCAAAATCGAGACTGAAAGCGCGCCTTGCCGATCCTTGAACGAATTAGTGGGCATACGGCGCTCATCCTTGATCAAGATGTGCTCATGACCGAGCGTCTCGCCGAGCCGTTCGGCACGGATGATCGGCGTCATGCCCTCGCCAATGGTCACGCGCTGCGTTGAGTCGCTCAGCGGCAAGAGTTCCTCATAGCGCCACAGCGAAAGCGGACGCCCGCTCAAGCCGTTTGCCCAGCGCACCTCGCCATAGTGATAACGCGCATCCAGCCATGCGCCGCCGCAGCGCTCACACTTGGCGAGCATGGGATCGGGCAGCATCTGATGACCGCAAGTCAGGCAGACAACCTGAGAAAAGAGCGTAGGCATAGGCTTCTCCGATAGATGACGAGTCCTACGCTTAAGTGTATCACATTCTAGGGCTGAGTCAGCCGCCCATCTCCTGCAAAACGCGACGGGCGATCACTAGGCGCTGAATCTGACTGGTGCCCTCGCCGATGCTCATCAAACGCTGATCGCGGTACATGCGCTCAACCGGGAACTCAGCGCTATAGCCGTAGCTGCCGTGAATCTGGATTGCATTGAAACAGACGCGCTCCGCTACCTCACTGGCAAACAGCTTCGCCATAGCCGCCTCTTTAGTGAACGGCTTGCCCTGATCCTTGAGCCATGCCGCACGGTAGACCATCAAACGCGCCGCCTCGATCTCTAGCGCTGCATCAGCGATCATCCACTGAATCGCTTGATGTTCACTGATCGGCTTGCCAAAAGCGACGCGCTGCTTAGCGTACTTGACAGCTTCTTCAAAAGCGCCTTGCGCAATGCCGACGCTCAGAGCGCCGATGCTGATCCTGCCCGCGTCAAGCGTCTCCATTGTCTGATGGAAACCGCGCCCGACCTCGCCCAGCACGTTCTCACGCGGCACGCGCACGTCATCGTAGCTGATCATGTGCGTAGATGAGCCTTTCAAGCCCATCTTTTTCTCAGGTGGATGGATGATCAAGCCTTCGCGGTCAGTCTCGACCAGCAAATGGGTGAAGCCGCGTGTGCCAGCAGCCTTATCCGTGCGCGTCAAGGTGATGATCACAGGCGCATGGCGTGCATTGGTGATCCACGCCTTGGTGCCGTTGATCACATAGCAACCGTCTTCTAAGATAGCGCTGGTTTGCGCGCTCATCAGATCGGAGCCGGCGTTCGGCTCAGTCAGCGCTAGGGCGCCAAGCGTCTCACCGCTGGTCAGGCGCGGCAAGAAGCGCGCCTTTTGTTCAGGCGTTCCCCAGCGGACGATCGGCGCGCAGCCCAGTCCGTTGTGTGCCGAGATCGAGAGCGCCGTTGAGCCGCAAACGCGCCCTAGCTCTTCCACAGCGATAGATGCACAAATGGTGTCCAAATTGGCGCCGCCGTATTCCTCCGGCACCTGAATGCCCGTCAAGCCGAGCTGGGGCATTTTGCGGATAGCCTCCCAGCGCAGGTCGCCCTGCGCCTCCACTTGGGCGGCATAAGGCTTGATTTCCCCTTCACAGAAGTCGCGCACAGCGCGCTGATACATGCGTTGTTCTTGGGTCAGCTCAAAATGCATCCTAAACAATCTCCTAAAAGCGTCCGGCGAGCATATCCGCCACACGCGCTACTAAATCGTGCCTCAGGATAGGTTTTATCAAATAGCTATCCACGCCGCTAGAGGAATCAAGAGCGGCAAGGAAACTCTGGGCGTAGCCCGCCACCATCAGCACAGGGGTACGGCGCGTCTCAACGGCGCGCATCGCCTTGACGAATTCAATGCCGTTCATAGTCGGCATAGCGAAGTCCACCACCACCAGATCGGGCGGATCGGCTTTGAAGTGCGCTAGGGCATCGGCGCCATTGGCGGCTTTCACTACGTGATAGCCTGCTTCACTGAGCGTCTCCGCCATCAGTGCGCACTGCTCAGGATCATCATCAACGACTAGGATTTTTGCGTGCTTATCAGCTGCATCGCTCATGATAAAGACTCCTCGCGCTGCCACCTGATAAGAATAAACGGATTTCAGAGGGGTCAGGCGCGTCTTCGCCCTGATTCTATACCAGAATACCCGTTCGCTTACGGTTAGAATGCTCAAAGACTCGCCGATAACAAAGCGACAGTCGTCTGCTGGACAACCGTCGCTCTGTGTTCGAGATACAGGCGTTTAGGGTCGTGGCTTGTGTTGCAACAGCGCCAAGAGCCTAGTCCTGCGACCAGAAACGTCCGCTGAAAGGCACATCGCCCGGTTTGCCAAGCGCGATTTCGATTTCACCCATTCCAGTCGTCAACCTGTTTGCAATAAACATACGCCCTCTTCGATAGACACCAATCCCATCTTTGCCATCACCGTTCCAATCACCTGCAAAAGGCACATCATGGGGATCGCCGAATGTGAACTCTATATCAGCCGTAAAAGCACCGCTTCCTTGAATGTTGCTCAGTAAATAGAAGGTGGCATTCGAAGGGCGAAAAACACCAATCCCATCTTTGCCGTCACCGTTCCAATCACCTGCAATGGGGAGATCGCCCATCGCACCGAAGTTGATCACATAATCTGCCTCACCTTCAGAGAGACTGTTACGCAGATAGAATACGCCGCCTGTCTCAACGGCGCGAAACACACCCACGCCATCTTTGCCGTCACCATTCCAATCGCCTACAACTGGGATGTCATTGGGGCCACCAAAGAAAAATTCAAATTCAATTGGTGCATCAGCCGTGTTAGCATTCTTAAGAAAAAACTGCCCTGTACTTGAGCGATAGACGCCGATGGTATCCACTCCATCGCCGTCCCAGTCCCCTGCAACAGGATAGTCACCTGACGTGCCTGTTGGAATTTTTACATTCTTCACTTCAAACATGAATGCACGGCGCAAAAGCATCTCTCCAGTGGATGGGTCGAATACACCGACAGAGTCTATTAATGCCATGCGAGGGTCTGGCAGAGTTACAACCCGCAAGATCGCAAACACACCAAAGAAGATCAAGAGAAACCAACCTATTCTCAGATTTGCCGCAATTTTTGCAAGCATCTCCAACCTCCTATGAGTTCTGAAGCAAAGCTATACAGCTTTGGCGCATCAAAGCCACCAAATGGAGCGATCGACGCTGATTTTAGACACAGCAAACAACTTTGACAATTTCCAAGATCGCACGCCCACTGGGTTCACACAACTTGCTTGTCTGTTGTGTTTACAGACTTAACCGCGCATGGCTCTTCTTGGCGGCTTGTCTTTATGGTAAGCCATGCGCTACAATAGCGTGAGAGCAGTCACGGGGCAGGCAGGAAGAGCCAATGCCGAGAGTTAATCTGAAGACCTATGTGCAGGATATCACCACGCTGATCGCTAATGAGGCGCGGGATGAGGCAATTGGGCATTGTAAGCACATCCTAGAGACCTTCCCAAAGCACCTGCAGACCTATCGCTTGCTGGGACAGGCGCTTTTCGAGCGCGAGCAGTTCAGCGCCGCCATTGACGTTTTCCGCCGCATTTTGGCTGCTATCCCGGATGACCGCGACGCCCATTTGTATTTGTGCGAAATCTACGCTAGGGAGCAAAACTACGACGCAGCCATTTTCCACTTAGAGCGCGTCTGGGAGCAAACTCCCGAAGACCCAGACCTGCAAGAGGAGCTCAAAAATCTGTATGCCAAGCGCGACGGCGAGGCGCCTGCCACGCTCCAACTGACCGCGCCTGCTCTTGCCCGCCGCTATTTCAATGGCAGACTTTACGCTGAGGCGGCTGCTGAGCTATTCGCCTTGCTAGAGCGCTATCCAGATCGGCATGATTTGCGCGGCTTGCTAGCACAGGCGCTCTGGCGTGATGATCGCCCTGAGGAGGCGACCGAAGTGGCGCTAGAGTTGCTCTCCGTTCTGCCTGATCATTTGGTCGCTAACCGCATTATGGCGGAGCTATGGCTCTTGATGGAGCGCCCTTCGGATGCGCGTCCGTTCATCCATCGTTTGCAGGCGCTCGATCCGTATTTGGCGTGGCAAGTTGTCTATGGCGAGGGCGTGCCTGTCCCTGAAAATGCCTTCATGCTCGAACGGCTTGACTGGCGGGCTAAATCGGCAGCACTGGCACTGGATGTCAGCGGCATAGGTGAGGTTTTCAGCTCGCTTGACTCAATTGACTCGATCAGCCTTTCGGAGAGCAGCGCACCTGCCTTTGAGTCGCCTGCCAAGCCCTCCGGCGGACGCCTCACGCAGCGACGGACTGAGCCGTTACCAGATTGGCTGGCTGATGAGACGCCGTCAGCGCCCGCTTTCGTCATGCCTGACTGGTCAGATTTTGAGGCACAGACGGCTCAGGAGGAACTGCCCGATTGGTTAGCTGATGAGCCTGCAGCGCCTAGCGCTGACGTGCCTCATTGGCTGACCGATGATGAGCCGCTCACTCCCATGCCACAGTCCAGTTGGCAGGTTGAGCAGCCCGCTGCTGCAAGTGATGAGCTTCCTGACTGGTTAGAGGATGAATCGCCCGTTGAGTCGCCTGCCAATGATGCGCCATTGGATGCTATGGCGTGGCTGATGACTGGTCCGCTCACGCCCTCCGAGCAGCCTACAGCTGAAGAGACGTTTGATTTTGAGACGCTGACCGCCAGCCCGCCTGCTCAGCCTGAGTCTGCTGCGCTTGATGAGGAATTTGATTTCAGCATGTTTGAGATGAGCAGCGCGCCTGAACAGCCCGTTGTGCCATCTGAGGCGGCCGTGAGCGAGGCGGAGAGCGCCTTTGACCTTGATTGGCTTGGCGAGTCGCCTGAGCAGCCCGTTGCGCCCTCTGAGGCGGTCGCTGAGGAGTCAGACGCCACCTTTGACCTTGATTGGCTTAGCGCGTCGCCTGAGCAGTCCGTTGCGCAGTCTGAAGCGGCGGTGAGCGAGGCGGAGAGCGCCTTTGACCTTGACTGGCTTAGCGAGTCGCCTGAACAGCCCGTTGTGCCGTCTGAGGCGGCAGTGAGCGAGGCGGAGAGCGCCTTTGACCTTGACTGGCTTAGCGAGTCGCCTGAACAGCCCGTTGTGCCGTCTGAGGCGGCAGTGAGCGAGGCAGAGAGCGCCTTTGACCTTGACTGGCTTAGCGAGTCGCCTGAACAGCCCGTTGCGCCGTCTGAGGCGGCGGTGAGCGAGGCGGAGAGCGCCTTTGACCTTGACTGGCTGAGCGAGGCGACTGAGCAGTCCGTTGCGCCGTCTGAAGTGGTCGCCGAAGAGCCGCCAATCGGACTCGACTGGATGATTGATGATTTTGAGGTCTCTGAGCAGCCCTTAGCTTCTGAGTCTGTTGCGCCTCACTTGCAGACCGACGAATTGGCGGCAATTGAGGCTGATCCGCTGGGCTGGATGTCTGATTTTGGTCTGAGCGCTGTGCCGGAGCCAGAGTCGCCGCAGGTGGCGCTGGATGAAGCTGATTTGGCTGAACTGGAGGCACAAATCGCGGCAACGGGCGATTTAGAGATGTCAGGCACGCCACAAGGTGTGGCACAGATCGTAGAATCTAGCGTTGATGCGAGTAGTGTCGCTGATGTTCATTCACCCGATTCAATCATCCTTGAGGATGAGTGGTTAGCCGCTTTTGAGCCTGAGTCAGTGGCGCCGCCTGCCCCTATGCCGCCTTATGTGCCAGAGCCTGTATCGCCTCCGCCTGCTGAGCCAGTCGTAGAGGGCGATGACTGGCTTGCGGTGGATGATAGCCTGTTCAGCGATGCTGAGTCGCCTGACTGGTTGACTGAGTCGGGGCGCTTGATAGATGAAACGGCAACGTCGGAGGCGGAGCGGTCATTCGATGCTTTGCTGGAGCAGGCGCGCCGCGCTGCCAATGTGCCGCGCTCTGTAGGCGATACGGGCGTGCTTTCGCCTGACAGCCTCCCGGATTGGCTCTCGGCGTTTGATGAGAATGCGCCGCCCGTCTCTGAGGCTACACAGCCAAGCGCTGAGACGTTTGATTTTTCGGCGGAGGCGCTTTTTAGTCAGTCGGCTGAGCCACTTGCAACATCGTCCGATTTGCCCGATACTACACAGGCACAGCCGAGTCGCGCTGAAGAGGGTGCTGAGGATGAGTCGCTCACCTTCACATTCAGGAAGCCGCCGCCTTGGAAGCGCAGAGCCTCTGGCAAGACTGAGTGATCAGTAGTATGCTTAGGCATGATCGCTTTTTCGAACTTATCAGGAGTTGGTGAGCGCAAGACGCGCTACGCGCATGATTGAGAGGCATACGGCATGACACCTCCACCAAATGGCGAAGGCACTAACAAGCCTGAAGACGATCCGTTGGGCGGCATTGATCCAATGGCGTGGCTGGAGAGTTTGGCGCGGCGGCAAGGCGCTAATCCTGATGAATTGGTCACAGCGGCGGATATTGACGTGCCATTGCCCTCTCTTGAGCCTGAACAGCCGCCTCAGCCTGCGGCGCAGGTGCCGGCACCTGCTGCACAGGCGTCTGTGGCGCAACCGACCGCGGATGATCCCCTAGGCGGCGTTGATCCCATGGCGTGGCTGGAGAGTTTAGCGCGGCGGCAGGGCGCTAATCCTGATGAATTGGTCACAGCGGCAAATATTGACGTGCCGTTGCCCTCGCTTGAGTCTGAGCCGCCGCCTCAGCCTGTGGCGCAAGCACCGACGCCTGTTGCACCAGAGCCTGTAGTGCAGCCGACTGCGGATGATCCCTTAGGCGGCGTTGATCCCATGGCTTGGCTGGAGAGTTTAGCACGGCGGCAAGGCGCTAATCCTGATGAATTGGTCACGGCGGCGAACATTGACGTGCTATTGCCTTCGGCAGAGCCTGAGCCGCCGCCTCAGCCTGTAGCGCAAGCCCCTACGCCTGTTGCACCAGAGCCTATAGTGCAGCCGACCGCGGATGATCCCTTGGGCGGCGTTGATCCCATGGCTTGGCTGGAGAGTTTGGCGCGGCGGCAAGGCGCCAATCCTGATGAGTTGGTCACGGCGGCGAATATTGACGTGCCATTGCCGCCTGCCGATGCTGTGATTGAAGAGCGCGGCTACACAGAGTTTGATCCGTTCAGCGTCAGCACGCTCAGTCCGAGCGCACGGGCTTTGGAGCAGCCGCCTGCCTCCAGCAGCGCTGAGGATACGACTGCATGGCTAGAGGAGCTGACTCAGACTGCTTCAACTGCCTCAGCAGGTGATGAGAGCGATCCAATGGCGTGGCTTGCCAGCTTTGGCGGGCCTTCGCCCTATGATTTAGGCAATCTGAGCACAGAGACGCCTGTTGTGGAGAGTATGACGCCCGATGCGGCGCTTTCGTGGCTTGATTCGCTCAGCACTGAACCTGAGTCGGCGCCTGAGAAAGCGCCTGAGCCGCCTGTCAGCGCGCCGCAGGGCATTTCGCCGCTTGAGGCAGGCGGACTCTCCAACGATCCGCAGGAGGTACAGGCGTGGCTGACCGAACAGCTGGGCAGCTTGATGCAAGCCCGCGAGGCTGAGGAAAATCTTTCCCTTGCCGATTTGCCGCCTGCAGAGCCGAGTGCCTCCTTGCCGGATTGGCTCAGTGAAGCAGTGGTAGACCCGACCCTGCCTTCGGCGCGTGGCATTCTTGAGCCTGAGATCAAGCTGCCTACCCCGCCCGAAGACTTGCCCACTTGGCTGCTTGAGACCGCAGAGGCGGAGATTGACCTGACCTTCAGCGATGATTTCATCCCGCCACAGGCGCCTTTGCCGCAGGTGCCGGAAGCCTCTCTTGACCTCGATCCGTCTGAGATTGAGCGCATGATCAAGCCCAGTTCGCCTGAAGAGGTGGACGATCTGGCTGAGTACTTTAACGAGGAATATGATCGCCGCCGTGCCGGCGATGAGACCATTCCGTTGTGGTATTTGGAGGCGCTGCAGCGCGCTGAGAGCGTGGTCGCGGCGCCGCCTAGCCCTGAACCCGTTGTTGAGCCGCCGACTGAGCCAGCTGTAGAGGGCGAGATTCCGTCTTGGTTGCTGGAGATACAGCCTTCGCAGGAGTCGCCTGCTGCGCCTGCGCCCGTCACTTCGCAGTTGCCTGAGGAATTGAGCTGGCTAGAGGCATTGGCGCAAGGTCTGCCTGAGGAGACGCCCGCGCCGCCTGCTGAACCTGCTATTGTTGAGCCTGTCCTGCCCAGTGAGCGCCCGGCGTGGCTGGCACAGACGGGCAAACTCGATCCGAGCGTTGTGGAGCGCTATGAGGCGGAGCGCGCTGCTGAGCAGCCCGCTCCTGAGCCTGAGCCGCAGGTTGCGCCGCCGCCTGTCCCGGAGCCGCCGCCCGTTCGTAGGGTTGCGCCTGCTGCGCGCTTGCAGCAGGCACGGCAGCAGGTGGCACAGGGACAGGTCTTGACGGCATTGGAGAGCTATCAGGCGCTGGTGGATAGCATGGAGAATCTTGAGGAAGTCCGTGCCGATTTGCGCCAACTTGCGGAGCGGCATCCTAAAGAGCCGAAGGTGCGCCGTCTATTGGGCGATACGCACATGCGCCTTGGCGATCTACAGGCTGCGCTTGACGCTTATTTGACTGCGCTCAAGGAACTCTAGCGAGGTCGTTTTGCCTGAGCAGACCATTGCCTTGATCGCGCATGACGGCAAAAAGGCGGATATGGTCGCCTTTGCGCTGCAGCACCGTGAGCGCTTGAGCCACTATCATTTGGTCGCTACTGCCACGACGGGCAGGCTGATTCAGGATAAGTGCGGTCTGCCCGTGCAATGTATGCTATCAGGTCCGCAAGGCGGCGACGCGCAGATCGCGGCATTGGTCGCTACAGGGCAGGTCGCTGCTGTTTTCTTTTTTGTAGACCCTCTCGCTGCGCAGGCACACGATCCTGACATTCAGTCGCTGCTGCGCATTTGCAATGTGCACAATGTGCCGTTGGCAACGAACGCTGCGACTGCCACTTACATCATCACTGATAAGGCGCTGTGATTCCCAGTGCATTGATCGATCTTTCGGGCAAGACGGCGATGATCAGCGGCGCCAGTAAGGGCATTGGCGCTGCGACGGCGCATATGTTGGCGGCGTGCGGCGCCAATTTGGTCTTGTTCAGCCGTCACATGCCTATCGAGGCGACTCGGGCGGCGTTCAGTGCCGCCTATGGCAGAGCGCCGCTCGTCTTTCAGGCTGATGTGTGCGATGCTGAGGCGACTGCAGAGATTGTGCGGCAAGCGGCAGCGCATTTCAGCGGCGTGGATATCCTTGTGAATAACGCTGCGCTCAATGTGAGCGCGCCCGTGCTTGAGACAACGGCTGATCAGTGGTGGGCGGCGCTCAACGCGAACTTGATCGCGGCGGCGCGCCTGAGCGCTCTGTGCGCGCCTTACATGATCGAGCGGCGCTGGGGCAGGATCATCAACATCAGCAGCAACTTAGGCGTCTTTGCCCTTGCCAATAAGGGCGCTTACAGCGCGAGCAAGGCTGCGCTGCTCCAATTGACGCGCAACCTTGCCCTAGAGCTGGGCGCATATGGCATTTTGGTCAATGCGCTTGCTGTCGGCGCCATCAACACGGACGCCGAAGCAAACGACGGCAAGCCCGCCCGCGACTACGAGGCGATTGCGCGCACCATCATTTTGGGGCGGCTTGGCAGGGCGGAGGAAGTGGCGCGTGTGGTGCTATTCCTCGCCTCTGAGCTGAGTAGCTACCTGACGGGTCAGACGATTTTTGTGGATGGCGGCGGCAGCGTCTGGTTTCCCGCCTAGCGGCTATTCAAGGCGCGCCATCAGCGCTAGGAGCGCTGCGTTGGTCTGGGCTTGCTGCTCAGCGTGACTGATCGTCGCTTCGCCGTCGCGGTCTTGCTTGCCATACCAGCCGAACTGAGCGTGATTACCGCCCTCAATGCGCACAAAAACGACCGAAGGCGGATAGAGCGGACGTGCGCCCTCAACTTGCTCTGGCAGTGCCAAGCCGTCGCGTGAGCCGTAGATCACGCTGACTGCCAAGTCTGTCCGCGCCGACATATCCATATTGCCCTCAGGGTAGCTGGCAATGACCGCGAGTCCGCGCACTTTGCCCGCATTCTGGGCTGCGTAGCGCGCCGCCATGGCGCCACCCAGCGAATGTCCGCCAATTGCCCAGACTTTGATGTCAGGATAGCGCTCCATGATTGCATCGGCGGCATTGACGTTCAAAATGGCGAGATTGAGCGGCATTGGCACGATCACGGCTAGGTAGCCTGCCTCCGCTAAGGCGCGGGCAGTTGGGGCGTATGCCTCAGGCGGCACGCGCCCGCCCGGATAGTAGATAAAGCCCGCTGTGGGCGTTGCGTCGCGTGGTGTGAAGACCAGCACGCCCTCTCGCGTTACTCGAACGGCTGAGTCTAATTCAAGGGCGGCAAGCGCCTCTGGCATGGGCGTGCCGCTGGGCGTAGCCGCCCAGATGATGAAGATACCTGTCCCTACCAGAAGGCTGATCAGCAGGAAAATGGCGATTCGGCGGAATGTCTTGCGCAACGGTCACACTCCTGATGATGAGAGTATGCTCTGAGATCATAGCACTGTGCCGAGTCAACGCAAACGCCCATGCCAGAGACACGGGCGCTGCCAGCTGCCGTCGCAAGCCGCTTAGGATTTCTTAGAGCGCTTTTTAGCAGGCGCCTTGCCCGTCACATCGCTCTTCAGCTTTGCGCCGACGCTGAAACGGATGCTCTTGCCAGCGGGAATTTGGATTTTTTCGCGCGTGCTGGGGTTGGTGCCCATCCGAGCCTTTTTCTCGCGCACCTCGAAAGTGCCGAAGCCCGTCAGAGTCACCTTTTTGCCATCTTTCAGGGCATTGGTGATGGCTTCCATCAGGGCATTGACCACCTCACCGACTGCCTTCTGGCTGTGACCCGTCTTCTCAGCAATCGCCTTTACCAATTCCGTCTTCTGCATCGGAGAAAACTCCTTTACTCGCCCTTAACAAGAGTTCCATCTTATATGATGGGAGAGGCTACCTTTTCTGTCAAGCAGTGATGGGCAGAATCAAGATTTTCGCACGCTTGTTCGGTTAATTTTGCGTCTTAGCCATGTTACGAACCGAGCGAAGTGCGCTGATCAAGCTGACTCTAGATTGTGTTGAGAGAGGGCATTGTTAGGCGCTTCACAAGGCGTGTTTACACAGTCCTGATGCGGCAAAACGCTGTTTAGCGCGCCGCTGTGCCAGTCACTTCGACGCGCACAACTGACTCAATAAGATGAGTCATGGCTCAGCGTCTGGGAAAATTAGGTGCAACAAAACATTAAGAAACAATGAAGATATCGGCGCTTATACTAAGCGCATAAAGCCTTGATCATCGGCTATTGGTCTAGGGCGCTGCAGCTTGGTGGCTATTTGGTTCGAAAAACAAAACGGCGAGGAGTCGCCTCGCCGCTTGTGAGTGGAGATGCCGGGCATTGCAGTCCGGGTCCGAAGAAGCTCTCCCGCATACGTCTACAAGCGTAGTCAGGCGGTTAACTCTCGCTGCTTCAGCTCAGCCTGACAAGAGCCTACGCAGCCAGCTGATGCTCTTAAGCGCTATTTATCAGCTTCATAGCGCAGCAGTTCGGTCTTAGTCACGCCTGCGGCTGCTCCGCCCGAACCACGAAGCAGGCAGACGGCTGACCCCTCAGGTCAGCGGCTCCGCGTTAGCTGATTAGGCAGCCATTGCGAGAGCGGGTGCAGTGCGAGTGTTCGCATCTACTGGTTTGCACGTTTTTACGAGGACATGCGCCTCGGCTTGCAGTATGCGCTCAACCTTCCCCGTCGAGCCTAGTTCATCCCCCTGTGCGCCTATACTATAGCACATTTGCGCACGCTTGTAAAGCCCTTTTGAGCGCCTCGCGTCCTCTGCGCTATAATGTCCTGCGCACACATTCTCTGAACACCTGGAGTTGTCTCACAATGCAGACCGATCTACGCGGGCGCGACCTGATCACGGAACAAGAGTGGACGCTTGAAGAGCTGGAGACCGTCTTTGACGTGGCGTGGGACTTGAAACGCCGCCGTGCGCTGGGCGAACCGCACGCCCTCCTGCGCGATAAAGTGCTGGCAATGCTCTTTTTCTTCACCAGCACGCGCACGCGCACCAGCTTTGAAGCGGGCATGGCACAACTGGGCGGACACGCCATGTTCATTGATAGCGAGACCACGCAGATTGCGCACGGCGATACCGCCAAAGAGATCGGCGAGATCGTCGGGCGCTACGCTGATGGTATCGCTATCCGCCAGTGTGACTGGAACTTCGGCAATAAATACATCCGTGAGGTCGCCAAGTATAGCCGCGTGCCTGTGCTGAACATGCAGTGCGATGTCTATCATCCCTTCCAAATCCTTGCCGACGCTATGACGCTGATGGAGCGCTTTGGGCGCAACCTGAAAGGGCGCAAAATCGCGGTCAGTTGGGCGTATGCCGCCAGCTACCAGAAGCCGATCAGTGTGCCGCAGAGCCTGATCCTGCTCATGACGCGCTTGGGCATGAACGTGGCGTTAGCCCATCCGCCTGAGTACAAGCTCATGCCTGAGATTGTGCAGCAAGCGCAGGATAACGCCCGCAAGAGCGGCGGCAGCCTCGAAATTACGCACGATATGGATGAGGCGTTCAAAGATGCCGACGCCGTCTATCCTAAGTCGTGGGGTGCCTTGCTCACTACCACAGATAACGAGGAATCGGCGCGCATTGGCAAGAAATATACCGACTGGATTTGCGATGCACGGCGCATGTCGCTCGCCAAAGAACATGCCGTCTACATGCACTGCCTGCCCGCTGATCGCGGCTTAGAAGTGACCGATGAGGTCATTGACGGTCCGCAGAGCATTGTTTACGATGAGGCGGAGAATCGCCTGCACGTCCAGAAGGCGGTCATGGCGCTGACCATGCGCAGCTGAACGTCCCTTCCAGCACGTCTGCAGCGCCCTGCAGACGTGCTGAGTGATTTTCAGCGCTTTTTCACAGCTCATAGTCAGTTTTTGCGCGTCAACGAAACGGATTATGCTATAATGAAGGGCAGTAGCAGGCAGTGAACATACGCGACTCTGCCCAACATCGGGAGAATTTGCAGCATGACATGGCTTTTAGTTGAAGACGACCCTGATATTCGCAATTTTGTCCAGATGGTGCTGACCGTATGGGGCGAAAAGCCGTTGCCCTTTCCCGATGGGCGCGCTGCTTGGGCATGGCTGGATAGTGTGGAGAGCGGCAGCTATCAAGGGGAACTGCCCGAACTTGCCCTGATGGATATCCGTATGCCGGGCTACACGGGCGATGAAATTGCAGCGCGCATCCGCCGAACTGAGCCGCTCAAGCACATCCCGATCATCCTGATGACCGCTTTCACGCTCAGTGAGGCTGAAATTGCCGAAATGCAGAAGCGCGCAGGCTTTGATCACCTGATTAATAAGCCGCTCCCTGAGCTGGATCGCCTCCAACAGCTGCTTTACGGCGTCCGTGACAAGCGCAAGGCGCAACTGGCTCAAGCTGCTGCACAGCCCGCTGAGCTGCCGCCTGCCGAGTCAACGGTTGAGGTCGCCAAGCCGCCTGAGTCCAGGCCGCTCAAGGTCAAGGTCTCGACCAAGCGCAAGACGGGCACACACGCTAAGCCCAGCACGCCTCCTGAGAGCGACTCTAAGTCCTGAGCCATGCCGCCTGAGCTGCCTTCTGCGCACGCCCGCGAAGACGCCGTCTGGAGTTTGCTACGCTTCGTAGACGACTTCGGCAGGGCAAGCGAAGGCTTTTTCAAGCGCCTGTATCAAGGCTTGCGCCGCAAGCCGCCGCAGCGCCTCCCGGAGCCTGATCAAGAGAGCGCTTTGCGCCAAGCCAACCGCGAACTCTCAGCGCGCCTACGCGAGGTACAGACCCTCGCAGCGCGTATGGAGGCTATTTTTGCCCGCCTTGAGGAAGGCGTGATCATGCAGTCCACTGAGGGGCGCGTTGTGCTGATCAACAACGCCGCTCTACGCTTGATCGGCTCGATGCGCACCTTCTGGGAGAGCGACCTAGGCAGGCTCTTCAAACAGGCAAGCGATCTCCCGCAGGGCGAGGCTGAACTAGAGCCAATCGGCAAGCCGTTGCGCGTGCAAGTGAACGACCGCATTCTGGGCGTGCGCCTTTCGGCTGTGCGCGCTGACAATGGCAGTTTGCTGGGTACGCTGCTCTTGCTCACAGACGCTACCCGTGAGGCGCTGGCTGACCGTCTGAAGGATCAGTTTGTCACGCAGATCACCCATGAATTGCGCACGCCCTTGACTGCGATCAAGGGCATGAGCGAGGTCTTGCTCAGCGCGCCCGCTGACCGTCCGCCGAATCGCAAGTTTCTGGAGGCGATTGGGCGTAACGTCAACACGCTGGATCGCATGATCACCGAGTTGCTAGATATCTCTGAGATAAACACAGGGACGTTTGCCGTGCGCAAGCAGCCTGTGGCGCTTGATGAGCTGGTTTTTGACGTGATCAAGGGGCGCGAGAGCGCCATTAAGCGCGGCGGCTTGACAATCGGTATGGCAGTGACCAATCGGGCGCGTCTGCGCGTGCTGGGCGATGATCGGCGGCTGAGCTGGGCGATTGGTCACTTGCTGGATAACGCCATCAACTACACGCTCAAAGGTGGGAGCATCATTGTGCGCTTAGGCGCTATTCGCGGCGATAAAGTCCTGCTAGATGTAGTGGATAGCGGCGTGGGCATCAGCGAGCGCGACGCCGCTCACATTTTTGAGCGTTTCTACCGCGGCAAGGCGCGGGCGCCCGATGGCAAGCTGATCGATCCGCGTGGCTTGGGGCAGGGCTTGTATATCGCACGTGCCGTGGCTGAGGCGCACGGCGGCTATTTGGTCTTTACCAGCACAGTTGGGCAAGGTAGCAAGTTCACACTTGGTCTGCCTTTGCCGCCTGAGACAGGTATATGAATCATCAGAAGGACGTGTTTTCATGCGTCGGTACTCACTTGCTCGGCTTGGTCACTTGATTAACACTTCTTTACATATCCTGCGTCAAGACGGACCAAAGGCTTTTGGCGAGCGTCTAGTGCGTTGGCTACGTGGTGAGCGGCGTTATATGCGGCAAATAATGCCTGATCAGCCCGCTCCGTCCGAACACACTATCCTAATAGAGCAAGCTAGTAAGCAGGTGGAGAGCCATCATGTTGAACCTCCACCGCCGCCGCCTCAAGAGCCGCATGTGGAGTTTGCCGAAGATCGCCCTGAGCTACATGGCTATGAGCCGTACTGTCGGTTGATGACACCTAGTGAAAACGATCTGGCGGCACAACGTGACGAAGCGCTCACATGGCAGAATCCGCCTTGTTTTGGCATCATCACAACGGTCTATGACTTACCGTTATACCATTTTCGGCGCACTGTTACATCGGTCTTAAAGCAGAGCTGCCCGCATTGGCGTTGGTATGTTGTAGATGCCAGCCAGAGCGATGCCCTCTGGCAGTACATCACTTTTCTAGCCCAACAAGATGAGCGCATTGTGCCGATCCGCCAGGCAGATGCGCCTGAAGCAGTAGCGCTTTTGAACAGAGCACTAAAGCAAGTCCATGAAGAGGCCCTCTGTGATTATGTTGTCTTGCTCGATCCTGATGACACTCTGGCGTTAGAGGCGCTCTATACGGTCTCACGGTTTGTTCAGATAGAGCAACCCGGAGCAGACTTCATCTATTCAGACGAGGATAAAATCAACGAACAAGATCATCGCTCTGAACCGTTTTTCAAGCCTGATTGGTCACCTGAGTTGCTGTTATCAGTCAATTACATGCGCTACATCAGCGTGATCAAGCGCACTGTGCTGGAGCGTGTGGGCGCATTTGATCCACGCAAAAATGGCGCTCATCATTGGGATTTGTTCTTGCGTATTAGCGAGATAACTAATCATATCCATCGCATTCCCAGAGTACTGTATCATGTACGCAAGCGCCCTGAGGGGTCAGAGGTTACGAGTGCTGTCGCTCAGGCTCAGTTAGAAGCTATTCGTGAGCATTTGGAGCGCACAGGCATTCCTCAGCCGCAGGTATCTTTTGAGGCACAGCATCCCAGTTACGGCAAGTACCCTGTTGTCACATGGGAACAGTCTCAGCCACGCCGCATTGTTATCATTATCCCTTCCCGCGATAAAGCCGATATCTTGCTTGGCTGCCTAGCCAGCATTTTTGAGTACACACGCTATCCCGATTACCGCGTGATCGTAGTGGATACAGGCAGCCGAGAACAAGCGACTTTCGATCTTTACGCACGCTATCAGCACAATGCACGCTTTCAGGTGGTGAACTATACAGACGAGTTCAATTTCAACAAGGTCTGTAACCTAGGCGCACATCATGCTCCAGATGCAGACTTGCTTCTCTTTCTGAATAATGACACTGAAGTGCTTGACGGTATGTGGCTGGCGCGCATGGCACAGTGGTTTGAGCGTGAGGGTGTGGGGATCGTAGGTGCTAAGTTGCTCTATCCGGATGGGACTATCCAACACGGCGGAGTCTACATTGGAGGTGAGGGACTAGCGTTTCACCTTTTTGTTAGACAACCAATTACAGCTGAGGGCGTTTTTGGGAGCGCCTGCTGGTATCGTAATCTACTGGCAGTGACTGGTGCCTGTATGATGATCTCACGTGAGGTCTTTGAGCGCGTGGGTGGCTTTGATGAAGCGTATCAAGTGAGCTACAGCGATGTGACGCTATGCCTGCGTGCTTATCAAATGGGTTATAGAATTATCTTCACACCTCATGCGCTGCTGATGCACTACGAGTCACTCACTCGTGGACTGCACAACCTACGCTCAGACTTGTTACGCGCCAACGATGATTTTCAAGAGTGGATTCAGAAGGGCGATCCATACTACCACCCCAACCTGAGTTGCTCTATGCTTGATCATCAAGTGACACTTTCACCCGCACATCAGGCACGCAATCTGAATCGTTGGCTGATGGCGCAAATCATTAAGCGTGAGCAATAGCAACGTCTTGAGCGCTGCGCTTTTTGCCCTTTTATGGTATATTTTATATATAATTTCGGCATGAGCAGATGGGATTAGGGATATGGATAAAAGCGTCCTCGAACAGACCGCTCAATATTTCATTGACCTCGAAGAGCGTTACGGCGCGCACAACTATCATCCGATTGATGTGGTGATTCACGAGGCGAAGGGCGTCTGGGTGACCGATGTAGAGGGTAAGCGCTATCTCGACTGCTTGAGTGCTTACTCCGCCGTCAATCAGGGACACGCGCATCCCAAAATTTTGCAGGCGATGATCGAGCAGGCGCATCGCGTCACGCTAACCGCACGCGCCTTCCGCAACGATCAACTTGGCTTGTTCTACAAGGCGCTCTGCGATCTAACGGGCTATCAGCGCGTCCTGCCCATGAACAGTGGCGCAGAGGCAGTCGAGACCGCCATCAAATTGGCGCGCAAGTGGGGTCATGTGATCAAAGGCGTGCCAGATGGTCAGCAGGAAATCATCGTCTGTGAGGGCAACTTTCACGGACGCACCACTACGATCATCAGCTTCAGCACAGAGCCGCAATACAAGTACGGTTTCGGTCCGTTGACGCCCGGCTTTGTGGTTGTGCCGTACGGCGATGCCGACGCGCTAGAGGCTGCCATCACGCCAAACACGGTCGGCTTCTTGGTTGAGCCGATTCAGGGCGAGAATGGCGTGATCGTGCCGCCAGAGGGCTATCTGCGGCGCGTCGCTGAGATTTGCAAGCGCCACAATGTGCTGTTCATCAACGATGAAATTCAGACGGGACTTGGGCGCAGCGGCAGGCTCTTTGTGCAGGATTACGATGGTGTGCGCGGCGATATCTTGATCTTGGGCAAAGCCCTCTCAGGCGGCTTCTATCCTGTCTCGGCTATTTTGGCGGACGATCCGATCATGGGCGTCTTCCAGCCGGGCGATCACGGAAGCACGTTTGGCGGCAATCCGTTAGCGGCTGCAGTGGCGCGGGCGGCGCTCTCGGTCATTGTAGAGGAAAACTTGCCGCAGAATGCCGCTGTGATGGGCGCTTACTTCAAAGAGCAGCTTGAGGAGATCAACAGTCCGCTGATCAAGGAAGTGCGCGGGCGCGGCTTGCTGATCGGCGTGGAGATGAAGCCCGAGGCGGGCGGCGCACGGCGCTTTGTGGAGGCGCTCCGCGACCGTGGCGTGCTATCTAAAGAGACGCATGTGCATACCGTGCGCTTTGCGCCGCCGCTGATTATTCAGCGTGAGGAGATTGACTGGGCGCTAGAGCGCATTCGTCCTGTGCTGCACGGTCAGTTTTAGCAAAAACGCGGTGTCTGGTTTATAATCTAATGCAGCACGCACCTTATGCGCGGAGGTGCGTGCGCTTCGTTTGAGGGCTACTCTACGATCAGCACCTCAACGGTCTCGGAGCGGCGCGTGTTGCCTGCTGCATCGTAGGCAATGGCGTGGAAGAGTTGCGCGCCCAGTCTGGTAACCCGCCATTCGGTCATGTAGGGCGGCTGATCCACTCGCGCAATGACCGTCCCATTCCAGAAAAATTCCACGTAGGCGATTTCGACGTTATCTGCAGCGCTGATCATCAGCGGCACCACGCCGACGCTTGCATTGATTGCGTCGTTTGGCAGGGGCGCGATCCATTGGACGCTCGGCGGCTGATTGTCCACCGTCACTTGGACCGTGTGCGCTTGAAAGCTCTGATCGTCCAGCACCATGCTCAGGCGCAGCGTGTAGAGACCGTCTAGGGCTGAAGTATCCCATATGGCAAGGCGGATATCTTCGCCACGCGCTGCTGAGTCTATCAGTGGGAGGGCGAACCAGCGCTCTGGGCTGATTCCTGCGCCGTATTCCAGCTGGTAGGCGATAATTTTGCCTTGGGGCAGGCGTCCGCGCACTTCCACAGCGCCGCGCACGCGGGCAAGGCTCTGAGGCGCGCTCAGGTTGCCTGCCAGAAGGCTCAGGCGGGCTGTGCGCGCTGTATCGTATTCGGTCGGTGGCAGAGGCTGACCCGTTTGGCGCGCCCACAGCTGCGCCTCAGGCGGATATTCGAAGTAGACGCGCTCTGCGATCAGCTCAGGTGGCGTTTCGGCGGTTGCGCGCAGACCGTTGCGGCTGTTCACGCGGTAGCGCCGCCAATAGGTATCCGCTTGGGTTGGCACAGTGCTGAGGGCGCCATCGGCGTAGAAAATCTCGCGCATGCGCGGACAATCGGGCGTGGGCAGCAAGCCGCTGCGCTGACAGACCGTCGCCTCGACAATAGTGCTGGGCGCCTGCCAGCCACGTGGTGGCAAGTTATCGCGGCGATGGGCGTATTCCATCACGGCGTGCCAGATCGGGGCGGCAGCGGTCGCGCCGCTGAGATCGTCGCCCATTGGCGTGTTGTCGTTATTGCCGACCCATACGCCCATCACCAAATCAGGCGTGTAGCCGACTGTCCAGGCGTCGCGCACGTCGTTTGTCGTGCCGGTTTTGGCGGCAGCAGGGCGCGAGAGCTGCAGGGCATTGCCTTCGCCAAAGGCGGGCAAGCGCGCTTGCGTATCGGACAGAATGTGCGTGATCAGGTAGGCAAGGGCATCTTGTAGCACGCTTTGTTTGGCAAGCGTGCCGCGCTGCTCATCCAATTGCCATAGAATCCGCCCGTTGCGATCCTCAATGCGCAGGATTGCAATCGGATCGAGCGCCCGAAAGCCAACACGCGGATTTGCTACAGGCGCGCCTGCCATTGTGCCAAGCGTGGCAAAGGGCGTATAGGCGTAGGTCAGGTCAAGCAGCGTGACCTCCGCGCTGCCGAGCGCCAAGGATAGCCCGTATTCATCTAAGGGACGGTTGAGCGTGTTCAGACCGAGTTGCCGCGCCGTACGAATGACTTGTCCGATTGTGATCGCGCTGAGCGTCCGTACAGTTGGCACGTTGTAAGAGTTGGCTAACGCCTCGCGGACGGTCACAACGCCGCGAAATTGCCCGTCTTCGTTGCGCGGCGTGTAGGGAATGCCGTCTTGATTGAACGTTGTTGGGATATCCAGCAGCATGGTGGCGGGCGTGAAGCGCGCCTCAGGCGCGGCAAAAGCCGCCACATAGACGAATGGCTTAAAGGCGGAGGCAGGTTGCCGTAAGCCTTGCGCCACCACGTTGAAACTGCCTTGAATGCGCCTATCGTAGTAATCAAGGCTGCCAACCATTGCCAGAATTTCGCCCGTCTGTGGGCGAATCAGGACGCTTGCCGCATTGGTGACGTTGCGCGGCACGCCCAAGCGCAAGTTCGGCGGCACGGGCAGATAGTCGGCGGCAAGGCAGGCTTTGCCCTCACCGCTGTTGGGCGCTGCACGCGGATCGCCGCCGCGAATCCGCTCCACGTGGGCGCGCATAGCGCACTCCGCTTGAAAGTACAGGTCGAGATCGAGCGTGGTGTAAATGCGCAGACCGCCGCCCAGCACTAAGCGCGCCCCATCTAGCCCTTGCGAGTCGAGCAGGCGCTCTGCTTGCGCACGGGCGAAGAGCGCGAAGTGCGGCGCGACGATCCCGAAGCGTTCGGTCAGCGGCTGCGTGATGATCGGCTGCGCGGCGGCCTGTTCGGCTTGCTCAGGCGTGATGAA
The DNA here is from genome assembly GCA_002794705.1 of Candidatus Thermofonsia Clade 1 bacterium. The sequence goes on along the minus strand of PGTK01000004.1, from coordinate 131,807 downwards.
TCCCGCTGCGACCATGCTCTCAAGCACCACGATCTGGCGCTGCCGTGCCGCCATAGGCGCGTCAAGCGGATTCAGCTGCGGATTCTGTGGGATAGCAGCTAACATTGCCGCCTCGCCTAGCGTGAGGTCGCGGGCGGCTTTGCCGAAGTACACACGCGCCGCCGTGCCGACGCCATAGGCTAAATTGCCGTAGAAATTCGTGTTCAGATACCACTCAAGAATCTGATTTTTGCTGTAGAGGCGTGAGATTTCGGCGGCAAGGATGATCTCTTTGATTTTGCGCGCCTGTGAGAGCTGAGTCCGCTCTTCAGGCGCGATCAGCGTGTTCTTGACCAGCTGCTGTGTGATCGTGCTGCCGCCTTGCACCACGTCGCCTTGCAAGGTCAGCCAAAGGGCGCGCAGAATGCCGCGTATGTCAAAACCGGGGTTCTCGTAGAAGCTGCGATCTTCAATGGCAATGGTCGCGTTGATCAGATCGGGCGCGATCTGATCGAGCGGTACATACTGCCTATCGCCGCTTGGATCAAGCACTTGATATAGCACGGTCTGTCCCGTGCGGTCATAGATCAGCGTAGTCTCAAACTGCTCACTGACCTTGACAATCTCAGAGGGCGGCGGGAGGTCACGAGCGTAGAAATTGTAGAGACCGATGAAGGCTGCAGTTGCGCTGATCGCGGCAAGGGCAAGCGTCACGAGGGCGCCGCCGATCAAAAGTGCCAAGACGCCTAGCGCGCCTCGCGCTTTTGTCTGTGCAGCACTTTTGCGGCGCGCTCTGCGCTTACGGACGGTATGCCATGTGCCGAGTCTTGCCATAGTTCCCTCAGGCGGCAACGCGCAGCAGCGCTAATACCTCGCGCATGGCGCTCAGGGCATAGCGGACGCGCTCCGGCGTGATGTAATAGTGCGTCACAAGGCGGAAAGGCGATTTGCCGCGCAGGATCACGTTGCGCGCCTTGAGTTCAGCTACAAAAGCAGCTGAGTCCATGCCCTCAGGCAGGTGAAAAAAGACCATGTTCGTGCGAATATGGACAGGCTCAACGCGAATGCCCTCAATCTCGGCTAGACCATCCGCCAGCAGCTGAGCCGTGTAGTGATCTTCGCTCAGACGGTCGCGCATTTGCTGCAGGGCAAGCAAGCCCGCCGCTGCGACCACGCCCGCTTGCCGCATCCCGCCGCCCAGCACTTTTCGCACGCGCCGCGCCTGTGTGATAAACTCTCGCGTGCCGACTAACAAGGCACCCAAGGGCGCGCACAACCCTTTGCTCAAACATAGCTGCACAGAGTCGGCGGCGCGCACAAGGCGCTCAGGCGCAACATTCAGCGCGGCTGCTGCATTGAACAGCCGTGCGCCGTCAACGTGCAGTTTGAGGCCGTGTTGGCGTGCCAAAGCGCCAACAGCGTCGGTATATTCAGGAGAGATAGCTGTACCGCCGCAGCCGTTCACGGTATTTTCAAGGCAGATCAGGCGTGGGCGGGCAAAATGGACATCCTCAGGGCGAATAGCGGCTTGAATGGCAGCGAGATCGAGCGTGCCGTCGAAGTTGACGGGCAAGGTGCGGTAGACCACGCCGCCCAAGGCTGAGGCGCCGCCCTGCTCATACTCAAAAATGTGCGCCTTGTGTGAGAGGATAACCTCCTCGCCGCGCGCACAGTGGGTCAGCACAGCGGCAAGGTTGCCCATAGTGGCAGTCGGCAAGAACAGCGCTGCCTCTTTGCCCAGCAATTCGGCGGCGTAATCTTGCAGGGCGTGAACGGTCGGGTCTTCATCGTAGACATCATCGCCGACGGGAGCGGCAGCCATGGCGGCGCGCATGGCAGAAGTGGGATGCGTCACGGTATCTGAGCGAAGATCAATTGTATCCATGCTAAAATCGCCTCTCTGTGCTTGTGTGATGCGTTATTATAGCATTGGGCGCGCTCTTTACACTTTTCAGGCTTGACAGGCAAGTTATTTACTGCCATGCTCTTGATAAGATTTGTCTGAATATGTCTATAAGCGCTTAACAAATTATTTGACTGGGCTTGCCGTGCGCACACAGCGGAGACTGCCAATCTTATGCCATCTGTGACCGAAATAATGATCCCCTTTCAGCCAACAGCTGATCCTGCCACGCTAGAAAAGCGCCGTGAGGCGCTTGACGCGGAGCAGGTCGCTCTGCTGAGCAGCGACCTCACCTTTGAGCGCTACTGTGAGTTGGCAGGGCTGCATTGGGCGCTTGGCGAGCCTGAGTCGGCACTAGAGGCGCTTCAGAAAGCGCTCCATTGCGCCAGCGATAATCATCTTGCTGAACCGGTGGGCTATCTACTGAGTTTGCAGGGCGCAGTGCTGTGCTACATCGGGCAGTATGCTGCAGCACATGAGCTGTTCGCGCAAGCTGAGCTGATCCTCAGGCGCCACAACAACGATCTGAGCGTCGCATGGGTACAACATCTGAGGGCGCGTGAGTATTTCCTCGATCTGAGCAACTTCAGCATGGCGCAACAGCAAGCGGTAGCAGCGGCGCCGCTCTTTCGAGGTCACAACATTTGGCACGCCTATGTTGAGAGTCTTTTGGCGCAAGCGCACGCGGCAATCGGCATGGGCGACCCGCGCCGCGCCGCCGATTTTCTCAAACAGGCTGATGGGCTGATTACAGAGCGCAATTTGGCGTGGCTGGCGCCTGAATATCACTGGCTACGTGGGCGCGCTGCCCTCGCAGAAGGGACGCCGCGCCTAGCCGCGAGACACTGTTACAACGGCTTGAATGCCGTGAACTATGGCGGCGATTTGCGCTTGCTCTCAGCGCTCTATGTGACGCTAGGGCAAGCGCTTGAGGCGGATCGCAGCCAGCAAGCTGCCGCCGAAGATGCCTTTGAGCGTGCGCTCATGTCAGCACGCGGACGGGCGCGCAGTCTGCATGTGGCGCAAGCCTATCACGCCGCTGGGCTGCATTTGAAGCGCTACTCGCAGCGCATGACCCTGCGCGCACGCGGTTCAGGCTACCTGTATGAGGCGGAGCGGCGCTACAAGGCGCTTGGTCTGCCCGTGCCAGAGATGTGAAGTTCGCTCTTGTGCGCTCTTGGGCGCTATGTTATACTGAGAAGGCTGATCGGGGTGTAGCGCAGCCTGGTAGCGCGCTTCGTTCGGGACGAAGAGGTCCCCGGTTCAAATCCGGGCACCCCGACTTTCGTAACAGGTAGGCAATGCGCCTACCTGTTTGCGTGTCAGAGAGTAGAGCGCGCCTTTTGCATCCCGCGCCTGCCCTGACTATAATTGAAGCTGACTGGGGCGAGCTGTGCCTCGCTAACAGACCTGCTGGAGGCTTAACTGCGTGCTGCAACCGCAAACTCAGAGCGCTGCTTACTGGACGACCAACTTGAAGGTCACACGCGCAGATATTGAGGCGCTTTTCGCCCACTTTTTAGAGACTGAACAGCCGCTCACCACGCGGGAAGTTGCCCTTTTCTTCATCAAGCGGCGCCTTACCGCCGAGTTTGAGCAGTTCCGCAAGCAATTGGCGAATGTCACGCTCTTTCAGCCCGCCAAGCACTACGAAGTTGGGCAGGAGCTGATCTTCCCTGCCCTTAACTTCGCCAGCGGCAAAGTAGTCGGCATCCGCGAGGGGCATAACCCCGAACATGGGCAGTTCAACGTGATTGAGGTCGCCTTTGGCGAAAAACGCCGCGAATTTGCCGCCGATTTGCGCACGCCACACCCGCTGAATGAGGTCACGCACGATTTGAACGCGCTGCTCAACGCCGTGCAGCCCAGCCCAGAGGCGATCTTCGAGCAATATGGCGAGTCCATTGTCGAGGCGCTAGAGGCACGCCTTGTGGATGAGCCAGAAGCGGTCTATATGGGCGGCTATTGGTTCGTGCGCAGCCTTCTAGTGGAGGCAAGCGTGGCGCACCTGCATCTGGCTGAGGCAGTCTTGGATTTGCGCGAGGGCGGACCTGCCTCTGCTGAGGAACTCCTGCCCGATCTCGACTTTGCGCCTGAATTGCCTACGCCGTTGCGCGCTTTCTCCCTGAATGTGGCGCTGAGCCAAGATGAGCGCTTTGATAACGTCGGCGCTGATGGCGACGTGCGCTGGTTTTTGCGCCGTCTTGAGCCGCCTGAGGTACAACAAATTCCGCCGCGCCTCGAATATCAGCCGATCAGCCATGATGAGCGCCTGCTCACGCCTGAGCTACGCGAGTTTGAGATCGAGCTGGGCGATGAATTCTCTGATCTGCCGCCCTTGCCCAAGCCGCCCCGCGAAGTCCACATCCGCCTGATCTATCCGCATCGGCGCATGGGGACTCTGCCAATGAACATCTATCTTGAGTCCATGTTGCCGCCTGCCACTGAGACTCAGCGCCTGCTCATCACGCTGATTGATGGACAGACTGAAGAGCGCTTCAGCGCGTGGGTAGTGCGCGAGGGGCGCTACCTGTGCGGCTTGAACGATTTCTATCGCCGCCATAAGTTGCCCATCGGCGCCCACCTGACCTTCCGCGCCACTGAGCATCCCTCTCAGTTCGTGATAGATTTCAAGGCGCACCGCCCGCGCACGGAGTACATCCGTCTAGCCATTCCGAGTGGCGGTCGGCTGCGCTTTGAGAACTTCAAACGCTCGATTGGCGCCGAATACGATGAACTGATGATTTTAGGCGCTGAAGATATTGATGGCGTGGATGAGGTCTGGAGCATTACGCGCAGCCGCCGCCGCTCGCTCAGCGATATCCTCAGCGACCTCTTGCCCGAATTAGCGCGCCTAATGCCGCAGCAAACTGTCCATGCCAAGACGCTCTACAGCGCTGTGAACATTATGCGGCGTTGCCCGCCCGCGCCGATCTTCGCTACGTTGAGCGCACGCCCTGAGTTTGAGCCAGTGGGCAATGGCTATTGGCGTATGGCGCCTGGCAGCGCCCAGAACTAGTGCATTTCTGAGAAAAGAGGCTTTCCTTGACTAGCGTTCCTCGTCCGCCCAGCAGCCGCCTCAAGCCGACGCTCGAAACGAAGTTTCATATAGATTATGACTGGTGGCGGCGCGAAAATCGTGATTTGAGAGCATATTTGATCAGCCATTTGCCGCCGGAGAAACGCGCTCAGTTTGAGAGCGGCGTGCCGCAAGAGCTGATTGACTGGATCGATCCAGAGACAGCAGAAGTGCGCCGTCTTGACGCGCTACAGCACGCCATCACACAAGCTGCTGACGATCCGAACTTTCTTAATGAGCATACGCCGCTTGTAGACGCAATTTTCCGCGTCTTTTTGGCAAATGGCAACAAGCCGCTCTCGCCTGAGGAGCTCAGCCGCTATTTGCCGCGCCGTAGCCCGCAGCTGATTTTGCGCACACTCTCCAGCCCGACGGTTTATAAGGGCATTCGTCCAGTGGTGGATGAGTAGCGTGGTGCTGAGATGACAAGCGGACGCGGCGAGTTTTGGGTCGTTTTGCAGCTGATCTTGCTCACGGCGCTCGTTTTCGCGCCGATCCTTGTCCCTGAAGCGTGGTCGGCACCTGTGGCGGATTTGGCGCAGGCGCTCGGCTTGCTGCTTGGCGCGCTTGGACTGCTGGTCGTGGGCATTGCAGCGCTCTACTTAGGCAGGAATTTGACCATCTTCCCCAAGCCCAAGCCTGATGGTTTCATGACGGCGCGTGGCATTTACCGCGTTGTGCGGCATCCAATGTATTGCGGCGTGATTCTATGCGCCTTCGGCTGGTCGTTGTGGCAGACCAGCCTCGTGGCGCTTGCGCTCAGTTTTGCCTTGGGTGTATTTTTCGATCGCAAGGCGGCGCAAGAGGAGCTCTGGCTGCAGGCGCAGTATCCTGAGTACGCTGACTACCGCCGCCGCGTCAAAAAGCTGATCCCGTTCATTTACTAGCCATGTTGACTCCAGTCGCTCCTGAGCGGACTCACCAATCGCCCGTCGCGTTTGCGCCGTTCTACGTTGGTGCGATTCGCATTGAGACTCCCTTGACGCTTGCGCCTATGGCAGGGCAGACCAGCTACGCACTGCGCGCTTTGTGCCGTCTGCAGGGCGATTGTGGCTTAGTCTGTACGGAGTTGCTCAGCAGCCAAGCCATTCACTACAAAAGCCGTAAGACCTACGACATGCTGGACTGGTCGCCTGATGAGTTTCCCTTCGCTGTGCAGCTTTACGGCAGCGATCCTGTCATGATGGCGGAGGCAGCGCGCTTTGTAGTGGATCGTGGCGCCAGCATTGTGGATATAAACATGGGCTGCTGGGTGCCGAAGGTAGCTAAGACGGGCGCGGGCGCGGCGCTTTTGCGCGATGTCTGCACGGCGACTCGCGTGGTGGAGGCTGTGGTGCGCGCTGTAGATGTGCCTGTCACAGTCAAGGTGCGCGCCGGCTGGGACGCCCAGACGCTCACGGCTGTGCCGTTCGCTAAGGCGGCGGAGCAGGCGGGCGTGCAGGCGATAGCTGCCCATGCGCGCACAGCAGCACAGGGCTTCAGCGGGACAGCCGATTGGGCGATCATCAGGCAAGTAAAAGAGGCTGTGCGCATTCCCGTGATCGGCAATGGCGATGTGCGCGATGCGGATGACGCGATCCGCATGTTCCGCGAGACGGGCTGCGACGCTGTGATGATCGGGCGTGGCGCTTTGGGCAAGCCGTGGCTGTTCAAGCACATTGCGCATTACATTCGCACGGGCGAACGCCTCCCAGAGCCGACGCCGCACGAGATCGCTCAGCTTGCCGTGCAACATGCCCGTTTAGCCCTCTCACGGACAAAATTGCCTGAAAAGCAGGCGTGTCTGGAGCTGCGCGGGCAACTGACCAAGTACCATCTTGGCACGCGATATGCCGCGGCGCTGCGCGATAGCCTTGTGCGGACTGAGTCGCTTGCTCAGATTGAGGCGTGCTTCCGCCCGTTTATTCAGGACTCCGACTGAGGCGCGTCACGGCGTGTACAGGCGTATTGAAGCGCTCCGCAGGGCGTTTGCGCTCTCTATGCGCACTTCCGAGGCATGAGGCAGAGCGCCTTGCCATGCGATCTCACGATTCAGACGGAGGATCGCCTCGCTCTCAGTGACGTAAAGCCAAATTTCGTTCGTCTCAGGCGGACGCCGCAGATGGATGAAGCCGTGCGCATCCGCTTGAATCGGTGCAAGCGAAAATGAGCCGTCGCCGTGCAGACTGAGCCTGAGGCGGATTGCGCCTTCGCCATCAGTGAAGAGCAGGTGCCATGAGTCGAGCGGTGAGGCGCTTTCGCGCCATGCGCCGTGCGCGATCAGTGTGAAAGGCGGCGTGGGCAGTTCGAGCGTGCCTTCCAGCGCCTCTAGCGTGCCGTAGAGCGCGCTGTGACGCGGCGGATCGGCGGCGCCGAGCGCCAAAGCGACGCTCAGCGCCGTCCCGCCTGCGATCAGCCCGATCAGGCTCAGGCGTAAGAGCCGCCACGCGCCGATCATCCGCCTTGTTCAGCCCTTGACGGCGCCGGCAGTCAGCCCTTGCACAATGCGCCGCTGGAAGATCAGTACTAATATAATCAGCGGCACGGTCACCACCACAGAGGCTGCCATGATCTCGCCAAACGGCTCATTGCGTGCGATCACGCCCGTGAACCTAGTGATCGCCACAGTCACGGTTTGCGCAGCGGGCTGAGTCAGCGTGAAAGTGAGGGAGAACAGGTACTCATTCCATGCTGCAATGAATGCCAGCAGACCTGTGGTCACCAGCGCGGGCGCGGTCAGCGGCAGCAGAATTTTGTAGAAGGTCTGGAAGGGCGTGCAGCCGTCTACGAGCGCTGCTTGCTCTAGCTCAGCGGGCAGGGCGCGGAAGAATGAGGTCAGCACCCAGACCGTGAACGGGAGCGTGAAGATTAGGTACGTGGTCATCAGCGAGGTAATGCTGCCGTACATGCCCAGCTGATTGACCAGTGTGAATAGCCCCGGCAAGACTGAAATTTGCGGGAAGAGCGTCATGGAGAGGATGACATAGAGAACCCAGCGCTTGCCTCTGAACTTTAGGCGTCCTAGCGCATAGGCGGCAAATGAGCCAATGGCGAGCGCCGAAGCCACAACCACAATCGAGACCACAGAGCTGTTCAGCAAGCCGCGCAGGAAGGCGTCGTTACGGAAGACTGCCTCGAAGTTCTGCAGCGTGATGGTCTGTGGGAAAAAGGTAGCGGGCGTCTGGATCAGCTCGCGCTCAGGCTTCAGGGCGGAGATCAGCGCCCAGTAGAACGGGAACGCCGTGTAGAGGAAGATCAGGATCACCAGAGCGCTGAAGCCGAAGCGTCCTAGCCAGTATTTAACGCCGTGTTTGCTCGTCATGATTGCAATTCCCTCGCTTAGTCTGCCTCAACGCGGAACAGGCTCATATACAGGATTGTGAAGGCGAAGATGATGATGAAAATCAGCACGCCTGTGGCAGAGGCGTAGCCGTATTGGTAGCTAGAGACCATCATCTCGTAGTTGTGCGTTGCCATTGAGCGTGTAGTGTTGGGCAGCAGAATGTAGAAGACATCGAAAACGCGCAGAGCGTCCAGTGTGCGGAAGATCAGGGCGATGATGATGGTCGGCATGAGCAGCGGCAGCGTGATGCGGAAGAAACGCTGTGCAACGTTCGCGCCGTCCACAGCGGCTGCCTCATACAGGTCATGTTGGATGGTCTGTAGCCCGGCAAGGAGCAGGAGCGCCATAAACGGCACGGTCTTCCAGACATCTACGATGATGACGGAGAGCAACGGATACTGGGAGCGCCAAGCGATGCTGTTGGCAGGCTCAATGATGCCGAAGGCGTTCAGCAGGGCGTTCAGGGCGCCGGTTGTGTTGTCGTTGAGCATGTAGCGCCACAGCACGGTCGAGATCGCCGTCGGGATTGCCCACGGGATCAGCATGACGGCGCGCATCACGCCGCGCCCGCGAAATTGCGTGTTCACCACGAGTGCCACCATCAAGCCGATCAGCAGCTCTAGCGCCACTGAGATGACTGTGAACAGCACAGTGTTGATGACCGCTTGCAGCCAGACGGGATCCCCGGCGGCAAGCAGGTAGCGCTCGCCGAACAGGTCAAAGGTGCTGACGCGCTGATAGCCGGGCATGAGGACGTCGCGCAGGCGCGATCCCTCAGGGAAGGACGCGATCTGCACGCCCAGCAAACGCTGATAGTTCGCCAAGCCGACGTTATTGACGGGCACCTCTGGGCGTGCAAACGGCTCATCAGTGAAACTGGAGGTGAAAGTGCGCGCTAACGGGTAAAAAGCGACCAGAATCAGCACGAAAAAGGTGGGCGCCAACATGATCATGGCAAGGCGTGCTTGGCGCTTGGTCAGAGCGCTGCCGCCGCTGCGTGGCGCTGCGCGAGGAGTGGTTGTTGCAACAGCCATAGTAAAAAGCCTCTCAAAAAACTCTTGCCGAGTCTCATTAGAGGCAAAACTATAGCGTAAGTGCAGCTAGAGAGCAATTCGGCTGTCAGGCTAAAACGGGATAGTTTTCAGGCGCTCAAGATGAGGCTTAAAGTGCGAGAACTCATTAACTTCACAGCCTCAAATGGGCGCAAAGGGCGTATAATTGCACAGTCTCAAGATTCCGAGCGAGCTATGCACCGATTTTTCCGTAACGCAATCGCTCTTGCCCTCTGCTTGACGCTGATGTTCGGCGCAGCGATTGTGGTGCGCCGTTTGGCGCCACCTACGCCCTTCGCTCTGCTTTTTGCAGCGCCTGATGGCACGCCGTGCCGTCAGGCGTGCTTGTTTGGCGCCCGCGCAGGCGAGACCACTTATCAAGAGGCGCTTGATCTGCTCAATCGGCATCCGCTGACTCGTGATTTGGCGCGCCGTGAGCGGATCAGCACGGCGGGTACGCTCTATGAGGGCGTCGAGATGATCGTCGAGGTGCAGGGCGACGCTTGGGGCAGATTAGTGCAGATTTCGCTGCACTTTCAGCCGAACTATGTGCAGCGCTTGCGCCTGCCAAACGACTCGCTTGAGGCGCTGCCGCACGCCTTGCTCACAAACGGCTCAATGGGCGAGACGGTCGCGGCGATTGGCATCCCGGATTATGTGCGCCTTGATGGCGGGCGCGAGTTGCGCCTCTATTACCAATTCAGCGGATTGACTTTCTATTACGCACGCCGCAACGAACGCCTGAATCCGAGCGATACGCTCACCAGCTTGTATATGTACGCTGTGCCGTTTCCAGAATCGCCCAGCTTGCTGGCTTGGAGCGGTTTCACCTCTTCGGAGCGCTATTATGCGCGGGTCGCGCCGCGCTCACGTTGAAAGGCTATGACTCTATGCTCTGCTGCTGTAAAACTTTTATAACATCGCCCCGTTGCCCTTGAGCTACCTTTAAGAGTATGTTAAAATATAAAGCATCACTGATACGTGAACGCAGTGATCCGATGTTGGCAAAATGTACGAGACATCGCCGCAGCATCAATAGCAAATCAACAACATAGGAATGAATAGGAGGTGTGAGATGGTGACGCTGCGTTCAACTTTTGAGCGTCAATTGAAGACGCTGAACAATGATCTGCTGCGCTTGGCAGAGCTGGTCGAGACTCAGCTGGTGGAGGCAGTGCGTGCGCTGCAGCAACATGATTTTGAGGCGGCGCGCCGCATTGAGGCGTTTGATGCCACGATCAATCGCCTGCGCTATGAGATTGAAGAGCAGTGCTATACGCTTTTGGCGCTGCAGCAGCCCAACGCCGGCGATCTGCGCCGTATTGTGGCGGCTGTGAGCATCGCTACGAACCTAGAGCGCATGGGCGATCATGCGGCAGGCATTGCGCGCATTGCGCTGCGGACTGAGTCCTTGCCTGCGGCTGTGCATTTGCCGCTCTTCACGGATATGGCGCGCCTTGCCGCTGAGAATCTGCATCAGGCGACGATCGCTTTTGAGAATGGCGACGCCGCCCTTGCCCGTCAAGTGGTGCGCCGCGATGACGAAGTGGACGCCTTGCACAAGCGCGTCTATGACTACCTGATCAAGACCATGACCGAGAATTCGGCGGCGGTGGAGTACGCCACGCTCTTGCTGTGGGTCTCGCACGATATCGAGCGCTTTGCCGACCGAGTCTCAAACATCTGTGAGCGGATTGTCTATGTTATCACGGGCGTGTTGTTCGAGCCGCGCTCCAGCACGGCGCTCTGAACGACGGCACTCTCCAGTTTAAGAGCGGACGGGTCTAATGCGCCTTGTCCGCTTTTTTATTTTGAAGTCGGCTATACTTGGAGGCGCACAAGGAGTTCCATTATGGATACGCTCATTACGGCTGAGCGGCAGGCTGAGGTGCGCCGCTTGCTCAGTCTTGCGCCTGAAGAGGTGCGCCGCCGCGCTGCTCAGCACTTGATCGTCTGCCCTGATCTTGATGCGCTCCATTGCCATATGGCTGAGTCCATTGCTGAAGAGATCGCGGCGGCAAACGCACAGGACGCGCCTTTGCGCCTGATCTTGCCCGTTGGTCCGACGGGCGGCTACCCGTACTTGGTCAGCTTGATCGCTGAGAGGCGGCTCTCTTTGCGGCGCTGCTGGCTGTTTTTTATGGATGAATACTGCGATTCAGAGGGAGTCGTTTTGCCGCCTGAGCATCCGCTCAGCTTTCGCGGGACGATTGAGCGGCTTTTCTTGGCGCCGTTGCGCGCTCACGGCTGCGATCTAGCGCCTGAACAGGTGATCTTCCCTGATCAAGAGAACTACACGCGCCTAGCGCAGCTGATCGAGTCCTTGGGCGGCATTGATACTTGCTATGGCGGCATTGGCATTCACGGACATCTCGCCTTCAATGAGCCAGAGATCGGCGTGGCGGAGCGCTCGGTGCGGCGCGTGCGCCTGAACGCTTACACGATCACTATGAACGCCATTCGCGCTCGGATCGGCGGCAACATCGCCTGTTTTCCGCGTGAGGCTTATACGCTCGGTCTGCGCGAGATTCTGGGCGCACGGCGCCTGCAGCTGTATTGCCGTAATGAAGGCGCGCTGGACTGGGCGACTGCTGTCTTGCGCATTGCGCTGTTCGGCGCAACGGGCGATGATTTTCCTGTCACGCACATTCGCGGGCGTGACTACACGATCATCACGGATGAGGCGACGCTTGCCTCGCCGCAGCACCTGATCTAGCTCTGGAGAGCGCTACAGCGCTAGAGCTTCCAGAGACGGGCGGCTTGCTGGCGCGTCGCGGCGCGCACTGCGCTCGGATCGTCGGGCAGGGTGCGCCACTGCCCGTTGATCATCACGCCGCCGATGTGAACGGGATCGCGCCAGAGGATCAGCTGCTCGCGGAGGTTGTGCGCTGTGATCGGCGTGGGCAGATCGGCGTTGATCAGGATCAGATCAGCTCGATAGTTCGGCAGCAGCTTGCCGACGTCGCTCAAGCCTAGCGCTGCAGCGCCGCCTGCCGTCGCCATGTGCCAGACTCGCTCTGCAGGCATGATGCTGGGGTCTTGGCGGCGCGCTTTGTGCATCAGGAAGGCGCCGCGCATCAGGGCGAAGAAATTGTTCACATAGCCATCTGTGCCAAGCCCAAGCGTGACTCCCGCCGCGTCTATCTCTGGCAGAGGCGCAAAGCCGCCGCCCACTTCGCAGTTTGAGAGCGGCATGGAGGTCACTTTGACGCCGCGCCGCGCTAGGATTGCAATTTCCTCAGGGCTGATCTGCACGCACTGGGAAGCCATCGCCCGTTCGCTCAGCACGCCTAACGACTCATAATATGCCAGCGTGCGCATCCCGAAGTGCTTCAGGCAGTATTCAGGCTCATAGGTGCCTTCGGCGCAATGGAAGTGTACAAGCGTCCCTAGCTGGGCGCCGAGCACGAAGGCGCGCCGAATGAAGTCGGCGGAGCAGGTGAACGTGGTGTGGAAGCACATCACGCCGCCCAAAAGCGGATCGTGGGTGGTGGCGCGGATGAATTCGGCGTTCTCTTGCAAGCCCGCCTCGCCATTTTCGGCGCTCACGCGCTCCGTCGCCTCAAAAGAGAGCAAGGCGCGCAAGCCGTAGCGCTGCACCACCTCTGCCTCAACAGCCAGACAGCCGCGCAGCGCCATCGGCGCCTCTAGGATGTCGTAGAAGGTCGTGACGCCGCTTTGTAGGCATTCCATGCAGAAGTGCGCGGTCGCTGCTTTGATCATCTCGTGATCGAGCGCATCTTCCACTTGAGGCCACCAGTAGTCGCGCAGGAAGCTCCAGAAGTCCAGCACTTGCGCCGCAGGCGGAATGCCGTGCGCCAAGACGCCGTACATATGCGTGTGCGCGTTGACGAAGCCGGGCGCGATCACATAGCCGCGTGCCTCTGTGTGCTGTGCCTGTGGATACAGGGCGAGCAAGCCCTCTGTTGTGCCGATCTCTAGCACTTTACTGCCCTGCACAGCAACCGCCCAATTGGGCTTGGGCGGCTGCAGGGCATCGTAGAGCAGCCAATCGCCGCTGATGATCGTGATCGCACTCATGGCGCCTGCTTGGCTGAGTCTGCTCTGGCAAGGACTTGAGCGGCTGTGATGTGATCGGTGATCACGAAGTTCACTACGCCTGAGCGCAGCACGCCTAGCAACGGCAAGACCTTATCGCTCCCGCCGGCGACTGCGATTACGTACTCGCGTGTGCGCAACTCATCGAGCGTGATGCCAATGGTGCGATCATCGAAGATCGTGGAGCGGAAACAGCCGTCTAGATCGAAGAAATAGCCGCAAATATCGCCGACAATGCCCATCTCCGCCATGCGATGCGCCTCTGCCTCGCTGATTAAGCCGCCCAGCACCAGTGGCGAATGCTCAATCTCGCCAATGCCCACAAGGGCAATGCGCACTGCCCGATAGAGTTCCGTGACCGTGCGAATGGCGGCGGAATTCATCAGCATGTCGCGCACGGTCGCGTTTTCTACGAGCGCAGGCGCGCTCAGGTAATACGCCTTGCCACCAAAATTGACGGCGAGTTGGCGCGTTAGCTCATGGGCGAGCGTCTCGTCATGCTGGGCTGAGACATCGCCGAGCAACTGCACAATGGTCAGATTGAGCGGGAGCGGCGGCGGACGCATGGCGGCGGTCAGTTCGGCAAGGGTGCGCCCGCGTCCAATCCCGACTACATCATTGGGCTGAAAGAGCTTTGCCACGTGCGCCGCTGCGCCGAAGCCGATACCTTGCCGCATGGTGGCGCTATCAGCGCTGCCGGCGCTGCGCACAATGATCGCGCCGCGCAGATGGAATTTGCGGCACATTGCCTCCTCAAGGGCGCTGTCGCGCTGCCGCCACGGGCTGATGGTAATCTGCACCACGCCCTCCTCACGGGCGCGGGTCAGCAGGCGCGAGACCGTCGGACGCGAGACGCCTAACACATTGGCGATCTCCGCCTGTGTTAGGTTATCCACATAATACATATGCGCCGCTTGGAGCATTTGCTCATTTGAATCTACATCGTGCAACGCTTACACCTGTCTACCGCTTTGCTACAAACATTGGGCATGATTTGATCTAGATTATATACCGTTCAGGGCAGGGCGGCGAGTCAGGGCGCGGTTTGGGCAGCACGCCGACGCCGCCATGCGTAGAGGGTCAGGGCGATGAGCGTGGCAAGATACGGGATCATTTGCGGCAACTGCGAAGGCACGTCAAAGCTGCCCAGACGGGTCTCGAGGGCGGCGAAGGCGCCGAAGAGCAGCGCCGCGATGAGCGTGCCGAATGGCGTATAGCCGCCCAGCGCTGGGATTACTAGGGCGATATAGCCGCGCCCTGCTGTCATATCGCGGCTGAAGCTGTTCAGATAGCCCATACTCATGTACACGCCGCCTAGCCCTGCTAACAGTCCGCTGAGCAGCAGCGCCGCGTAGCGCGTCCGCTGCACTTGAATGCCGACCGAAGCTGCTGCGCTCTCATTCTCGCCCACTGCCCGCAAATGGACGCCGAAGGGCAAGCGGTAGAGCAGGAATGCCACGCCGAAGGCGCTCAGCAGCGCGCCCCACGTCAGGATGTTTTGCCGTCCAATGGCAGTGTAGAGCGTCTCGCCAATTAGCGGTACGCTGCGCAGGAAGGGCAGATCGAGATCAGGCAGGCTGATCGGCGGCAAGCTCAGTCCCCCGGCGCGGGCGCCGCCCAGCTGGTAGCCAAGCGCGACCGTCACAGCTGAGCCGAGGATGTTGATCGCAATGCCGCCTAAGATCAGATCGCCTTTCAGGCTCAGGTGAAAGACAGCTAGGATGAGCGCGGTCAGTATGGCGGCGCTCAGCCCTGCCAGAGCGCCGATCAGCGCGTTTTGCAGCACGCCACCGACCGTAGCGCCTGTGAAGGCTGCGATCAGCATGATCCCCTCTAAGCCGATGTTGATCACGCCCGCTTTCACGCTGATCAGCGCCGCCAGAGCAGGCAGTAAAAGCGGCGTGCTGATCCGCAGAATCGCTGCGAGGTACGTTGCGCTGAAAATGCTGCTCAGGACGCTTTCCATGCCGCGATCGCTCTCCGCCTCTGCCAAAGACTCAGCAAGCCCTCCGCTGTGAAGAGCAGGATGATCAGCGCTTGGATGATGCGCACAATCTCAAGGCTGACGGCAGCGTCGTTTTGCATGATCGGCGCGCCAACTCGCAAATAGGAGTACAGGAGCGCCATCGCTGGCACGGCTAGAGGATTGTTGCGCGCTAAAAGCGCTGCCACAATCGCCTCGAAGGTCAAGCCTGTGGAGACGGCAAGCGGCAAGCGCTGATAAATGCCCAGTGCAAGGTAACTGCCCGCCAAGCCGCTCAGCAAGCCGCTCAGCGCCATGGCGCCGATGATCACGCGCTCAAGGCGAATGCCGCCATAGCGCGCAAAGTCAGGATTGGCGCCCATTGCCCGCAGCGCATAGCCGAAGGGCGTGCGCTGCATCAGCCACCACACGGCAAGTGCCGCGATCAGCACCCATAACACGGCAGTGGTCACTCGCGTGGCAGGGATCAGGCGCGGCAAGAGCGCCGTCTCTGGGAAAAAGGCAGAGGCGATGATCCCGCTCTGTGGCAGGCGAATGCGCTCTAGAATGAAGCCGTAGATCAGCGCTGCAATCGGATTCAGCATCAGCGTGGCGACCAGCTCGTTAGCGCCCAAATAGGCGCGCAACACAGCTGGGATCAATCCCCACAACAAGCCGACTAGCGCGCCTACGCCCACTGCCAGGCTCACGTGCAGCGCTGTTGGCAAACCCTCCACAAATAGCGCCACTAGTCCGCTTGCCATGGCGCCCAGAAAAATCTGACCCTCAGCGCCCAGACTGAACAGATTCGCCTTGAAGACAAGCGTGATCGCCAATGCCACCAGAGTCAGGCTGATTGCGTCATCAATCCAAGTTGCCCAGCGATTGAGACGGCTGAGCGGGCCGGTCAGGAGCGCAGTGTAAGCATCGGCAGCGCGCTGCGGATTGAGGATCAGCAAGATCAAGCCGCCGATCAGCAGCGCAAGCGCGACCGTGAGCAAGACTCGCAGCGCCTCACGCCCCGTCTGGGCGATGAATAGGGCAAAGGCGAGCATGATCAGCGTGTTGATCGCCCAAACGACGCCAAAGGCAGGCGACTCAGCCGCCTGCGCAAAAGACTCGACGCCGCGCACGCCCCGCGCTAAGACGTGGACGCTCAACAGCAGCGCCAGGAGGATCGCTCCCGCGCCCCCTATCGCGCCGATCAGCCATTTGTGCCTCACGCAGACCGCTTTCTAATCAGGTGTTCACAAATATTCGCGCTAGGGCAATAAAGCGAGGCGGCATTGCGCTTGGCAAGCCGCCTGTGCTAGTGCTGAGGCATGTAAGCCGCGCCTCAGGCTTTGGGATCGGGCAGGTCGCGCTTCTGCTCTTCGGCGGGCTTATCGCCGTCGCTCACGCCGCGCCGAAACTCACGGACTGCCGTGCCGAGTTCGCGCCCCAGACGACCGATCCGTCCCGCGCCAAACAGCACTACAATGATCACGAGGATGATCAGCAATTCAGTTGGACCAAGGTTCATTTTTGAAACTCCTCTGGGCAGATGCCCGCTCGTTTAAGCCATTATAACAATCCTTCGCCCATAAAGCGAGTTTTGGTCATGTAGCGTATAATGACAAGCACTGTGCAACATCCTGAACGGAGCTGAACAAGACTATGCGTTTCCCGCGTGCCAGCGGCATTCTCTTGCATCCAACCTCTCTGCCTGGGCGCTACGGCATCGGCGATCTGGGCGCCTCTGCCTACCGCTTTGTGGACTATCTGGTCGCGGCGGGGCAGTCGCTGTGGCAAATCCTGCCCCTTGGTCCGACCATCATCTACGATTCGCCCTACCAGACCCTCTCTGCCTTCGCCGGCAACCCGAATCTGATCAGCCTTGATAAGCTGGTGGCACAGGGCTGGCTGGAGCAGAGCGACCTCGCTGATGTCCCCAATTTTCCTGAGCATACAGTCCCTTATGGCGATGTCATCCCCTATCATGAGCAAAAACTCGACCTCGCCTTTGCGCGCTTCAAGGCAAGCGCCAATTCGAACGCCAAAGCCGCCTTTGAGGAGTGGTGTGCGCGCAACGGCGCCTGGCTCTACGATTTTGCGCTTTTTGCCGCGCTCAAGGCACAGCACGGCGGCGCCGAATGGACAAAATGGTCGCGGGAGGCGGCACAGCCAAGCCCTGCACGGCGAGTCTTGCTGCGTGAGCAACATCGTGAACAGGTCGAGAGCCATATGTTCCGCCAATGGCTGTTCTACACGCAGTGGGCAGAGCTGAAAGCGTATGCCAACAGCAAGGGCGTGCAATTCATCGGCGATATCCCGATCTTCGTCTCGCATGATAGCGCCGATGTCTGGGCAAATCCGCAGCTCTTCCAACTCGATCCTGAAACGGGCGCGCCGAAAGTGGTGGCGGGCGTGCCGCCGGACTTTTTCAATCCCACTGATGGACAGCTCTGGGGCAACCCGCACTATGACTGGTCAGCAATGGAGGCAGACGGCTACGCATGGTGGATCGCACGCCTGCGGATCACCTTAGAGGTGGTGGATCGCGTGCGCATTGATCACTTCCGCGGCTTTGAGGCGTATTGGGAAATCCCCGGCGAGGCGACCACTGCGCGGAACGGACGCTGGGTCAAAGGTCCAGATGCTAAGCTGTTTGAGGCGTTCGAGCGGGCGCTGGGCAAGCTGCCGATCATTGCTGAAGATTTGGGCATTATCACGCCTGAGGTGATCGCCCTGCGCGACCGCTTCGATCTGCCCGGCATGAAAGTGCTGCAGTTCGCCTTCGGCGACGATCCCTTCAGCGTCAATACCTTTTTGCCACACTGGTATGTGCACAACAGCGTGGTCTACACAGGGACGCATGACAACAACACAACCGTCGGCTGGTGGCGCAACGAAGCGACCGAAGGCGCACGCCGTCACCTGCGCGATTACATCGGACATGAGGTGCAAGAGCCACACTGGGACTTGATTCGGCTCGGTATGAACTCAGTCGCCGATACGTTCATCGTGCCGATGCAAGACGTGCTGGGCTTGGATGAGTCGGCGCGCATGAACAAGCCGGGCTACAAAGGCGGCTACTGGTCTTGGCGCGTCACGGAGCGTCAATTAGACGATCCTGCCCGTGAGCGTCTGGCTCAGCACACACGCTTGAGCGGACGAATGCCTGCCAATCCTTAATCCTTGCCGATTGATAGAGCCTTGCTGAGCAGAAGCGGCACAGGCACGCCAGCCTGCGTCCAGTGCCATGCTCAGCCCAAGAGCGATCGGCGCAACTTGGGCGCTCAGCAGACGCTCACTTCGCGCAGGGCGCACGGCGCGCTATAATTGCGCTATCAGAGGAACGCAATTGTAGCGAGAGCGCATGAGAGCCATTCAAACAATCGCTGAGCGCCTGATCGAGAACGTCAGCCGCGTCATCATCGGCAAGCGCAACGAAATTCGCCTGACCGTGATCGGCTTGCTGTGTCAGGGTCACGTCTTGCTAGAAGACGTGCCAGGCGTGGGCAAGACCATGTTAGCAAAGGCATTAGCGCGGTCATTGGGCTGCACGTTCAGCCGCATTCAATTTACCCCGGATATGCTGCCCTCCGATGTGACAGGCGTCTCAATTTTCAATCAGCAGACGCGGGAATTTGAGTTCCGCGCCGGTCCGATCTTCGCACAAGTAGTGCTGGCAGATGAGATCAATCGCGCCACGCCCAAAACGCAAGCCGCTCTGCTGGAGGCAATGGAAGAGCGCCAAGTCACGGTAGATGGCGTGACCTATCAGGTAGAGCAGCCCTTCATTGTGCTGGCAACGCAGAATCCGATTGAATACGAAGGTACGTTCCCCTTGCCGGAGGCACAGCTGGATCGCTTCCTGCTGCGGCTGCGCCTTGGCTATCCCACGCCACAAGAGGAGATGGCGATGCTGGATGCGCAGCAGTTGCGCCATCCGCTCACGACCATTGGGCAGGTGGTCAGCGCGGAGGAGCTGCTCAACGCGCAAAAATTGGTGCGCAACATCGTCGTGAACGATGACGTGAAGCGCTACATCATTGAGATCGTCACGGCGACGCGCCATCATCCCGATATTTACTTGGGCGCCAGTCCGCGTGGCGCTTTGGCGCTCTATCGGACGGCGCAAGCGCGTGCAGCAATCGCCGGGCGCGATCATGTCATCCCAGATGACGTGAAGGCATTGGCAGAGGCGACTTTGGCGCATCGCGTGATCGTCGGTCCGACGGCGCGCTTGCGCGAGGTGACCTCGCGTGTGATCATCCAGAATTTGTTGGCGAATCTGCCCGTGCCGGGCGCAAGTCCGATTCGCGTTTAGCCATGACACCTCTTCTGAGGGCATACGCCAATGCCGCGCAACGGATCACGCCCTTTCCCTTGAGGGCATACGCCGATGGCGCGCAGCGGATTACACCCTTTCCCTGCTTGCGGGGAAAGGGACGGGGATAGGGGTCTAGTGCCTATGCGCATACCTGCACTGGCTCTGCTTTGGCTGATAGTCGCGCTTGGCACAACGGCGTTTGCCTGTGTGCAAAGCACAGCGCCGGTCATCTACGTCACCGCAACTCCCCTACAATTAGTGCCGACGCTCGAGGCGACGCTCCCGAATCCGTTCATCCCCACGCCCACGCCCAGTGGTCCAACGGCGACGCCGCTGCAGCCGACGCCCAATCCGCCCAATCAGATTGCGCTGAACGCCGCCCCGATCCGCTATGAAATTCAGCAGGGCGATACGCTCTCAGGCTTGGCAGTGCGCTTTGGCACGACGGTCGCTGAGATTTTGCGCCTGAATCCGACGCTGAACGAGAATTCGGTCTTGGCAGTTGGGCAGGTCATACAAATGCCCGGTCGTCCGCAGCAAGTGACGCCGAATTTCAAGATCATCCCGGATAGTGAACTGGTCTATTCGCCCGCCTTGAAGGGCTTCGACGTGGCGGCGTACATCCGCTTTCAGCCGGGCTTCATCCGCGTGTACTCGGAGAATGTGGGCGGCGGACGCTTCATGAGCGGCGCGGAGATCGTGCAGTTCGTGGCGCAAAGCGCGAGCGTCAATCCGCGCCTGCTCTTGGCGCTGTTGGAATATCGCAGCGGCTGGATCACTAATCCTGTGCCAAGTGGCGACGCGCTGACCTACCCAATGGGCAATCGCAGTGAGCGGGCGCGCAGCCTGCTCAGCCAGTTGGACTGGGCGGCGGCGCAGCTGAACGGCGGCTACTACGGCTGGCGCACACGCGGCATGACGGCGATTGAGTTCGCGGATCGCTCGCGGATCGCCATTGCGCCCGATCTGAATGGCGGCACAGTTGGCGTGATGAATTATTTGGCGCGCTCAGCCGTGAATCGGGAGCAATGGCTGCGCGATATCAGTCCGCAGGGCTTTTTCACCACATACATGGCGCTCTTTGGCGATCCGTTTCGCTACGCTGTTGAGCCGCTCTTGCCGCCTGACCTCAAGCAACCTGAGCTAGTCCTGCCCTTCCCGCGTGGCGAGACGTGGTACTTGACGGCGGGTCCGCACGGCGGCTGGGATGCCCGTCAGAGCGGCTGGGGCGCTGTGGACTTCGCGCCGCCGCGCCCGCCTGACTCAGTTCTGTTGACACAAGGCAGCTGTTATGTCTCGCCTTACTTCACAACCAGCATGGCGGCAGGCATTGTGGTGCGCAGCGGCGACGGCGTCGTAGTAGTAGATTTGGACATGGACGGCGATGAGCGCACGGGCTGGACTCTGGTCTATTTGCACATTGCCGATGCGGATCGCACTCCCGCAGGGACGGTCGTGCAGGCGGGCAGCCCCATTGGGCGTCCCTCCTGCGAGGGACTGTACCTGAATTCGCTTGGCACGCATGTGCATATCGCACGGCGCTATAACGGCGAATGGATCGTGGCGGATTGTCCCACCTGCCTGCCCGAAGTGCCGAATGTGCCGTTTGTGATGAGCGGCTGGGAGCTGAAAGGCTACGTAGGGCAAGTCTATCAGGGCTATTTGCAGAAAGATGGGATGATCAGGCGCGCTGAGCAGGGACGCGATAACCCGATCAACCAGATTCAGTGGTGATGTTAGAATTTTAGAACAAAAGGGCGATTCAGGCGCAGCAAGATGGCGGCTTGGAAGAGCCGCGCTGCGCAGCATTGGTTTGAAAACGCCCGTTCTAAATCTTGTTAGAAAAGGCTAACGGATTAAGGCGCGCCTAAATCGGCTTAACGTGCGGCAAAACAGCATTTCTCCAGCATTTATCGCGGTAAACGCGCCGCAAGCCTATCTCAAGCCTTTTAACTTGATCACGGCTTGTTAAAAGTGCCAAATCAGCTCGATCCCAAGCCTCTGAAACAGAATCGCAACGATCTATCAACCCTCTAGGCACTTGCCTAAAAGGGCTAGGCTATGGTAGTCTAGAGTCATCAAACGCCATATATGGGTACTCGCCGATCAGGGAAGCGCCATATATGGCAGGGGTGAGGTAAGCCGCCCGCGTGCGGCATGGCTCGGCAAGGTTTGGAGAGGTGGCGCGATGCAGTGTCCCTACTGCGGGAGCGAACGGCTGAAGGTGCTGGATACGGCGGACTCGCGTGAGTCGATTCGCCGTCGGCGCGAATGCCTGACCTGCGGCGCACGCTTCACCACCTACGAGCGCGCCGTCGCCGTGACGCCTGTGCTGATCAAGGCGGATGGCACACGCGAGGCGTTTGACCGTGAAAAGCTGAAGCGCGGCATCTGGCACGCCTGTGCCAAGCGCCCGATCCCCGCTATGGCAGTGGAGCAGCTTGCCACCAACGTGGAGCGCTACCTGCAGTCACTCGGTCAGGCGGAGGTCTCTAGCCGCGTGGTAGGCGATAAGGTCATCAGCGAGTTAAAAGACCTCGATCCAATCGCCTATGTGCGCTACGCCATTGTCTACCTCAAGCTGGACGATCTCTATAGCGTGCGCGCTGAGATTGATAAGCTACTCGCTGAGCAGGCTGCACCACCCGTTGCTGTGGTTGACTCCCAACCCGCAGACTTACCGCTGATAACATCGGAACGCTGACGAACAACATAGGGAATAGCGACCACCGCATTCAGTCAGACTGAAAGTCGGTAGGCACTCTAGCTATCGCTACAGTTGCCTAGAACATCTTTACATTTTTGTTAATACTCTATCGCACCGGGAGAGACGTGATCATGCGTATCGCCAAGGTTAGCCCGTTGCCGCAAGGCACCAATACCATGCCGACGGCGCCGATTCCAGAAGACCTGAAAGCTATGCCGATTCAGCTGACGGAGAACGCACGGACTATCTTGCGCAAGCGCTACTTGCGGCGCGGCGAAGATGGTCAGCCCGCTGAGACCGAACATCAGATGTTTTGGCGCGTCGCCTATCACGTGGCGCTGGCAGAGGCAGAGTTCGCTGACCATGAGACAGTCATGCGCTACGCCCGCGCCTATTTTGAGCTGCTGACCAAGCTGCGCTTTTTTCCGAATAGTCCGACGTTCACAGGCGCTGGCACGCCGCTCGGTCAGCTGGCTGCCTGCTTTGTTTTAGCCATAGATGACGACATGGGGCGCACAGAAAACGGCATTTTCCAGACCTTGCGCAACGCGGCGCTCATCCAGCAGACGGGCGGCGGCAACGGCTTTGCGTTCTCGCGCCTGCGTCCGAAGGGCGCCTTGGTGCGCAGCAGCGGCGGCGAGGCAACAGGACCGGTCGGCTTTTTGCGCGTCTACGATCAAGCCTTTGGCGAGATCGCTCAGGGCGGCAGCCGACGCGGCGCTAACATGGCTGTTCTGCGCGTAGATCATCCCGATATCCGCGAGTTTATCACTTGCAAGACTGATGAAAGCGCTATCACCAACTTCAACATCAGCGTCGGCATCACAGACGCCTTCATGCGCGCTGTGGAGAACGATCAAGACTTTGAGCTGGTCAATCCGCAAGACGGCAAGGTCTGGGAGCGCGTCCGCGCCCGCGATCTGTTCGATCTGATCGTCAAGCAGGCGCACCACAACGGCGAGCCGGGCGTCCTGTTCCTCGATATAGCCAATCGAAGTAATCCAGTTCCTCATTTATATGTCCTAGAGTCTACTAATCCTTGCGGCGAACAGTGGTTAGGACCTTTCGAAAACTGCTGCCTAGGCAGTCTGAACCTCGCTCAGCTGCCCGTGAAAGATGGTGCGCCTGACTGGAAAACTCTCCAAGCCTGGACGGAACTTGCCACGCGCTTCCTCGATGACGTGGTCAGTGCCAATAGCTATGTGCCGTCTGTGCCGCAGCTAGCAGAGGCTGCCCATCGCGTGCGGCGCATCGGCTTGGGCTTCATGGGCTTGGCAGACCTGATGTACAAGCTGCGCGTGCGCTACGGCAGCGAGGAAGGGCAGGAGTTCGCCGGTCAGATCACTGAGTTCATCCGCTACCATGCCATGAAGACCAGCATCGAGCTGGCAAAAGAGCGCGGCGCTTTCCCCGCCATCAAGGGCAGCATCTACGATCCTGATGACCTGAAGTGGCAGCCGCCCATGCCGCTTTTCCCCTACACACGCGATTGGAAGCGCCCCAAGCTGGATTGGGAGAAAATTGTTAAGGGAATTAAGAAGCACGGCATTCGGAATGGCGCACAATTGACAGTCGCGCCTACCGGTACGATAGCAACGGTCTCCGGCTGCGAAGGCTACGGCTGCGAACCCGTCTTTGCCCTTGCCTACATCCGCCATGTGAACGATAAAGGGCGCGACCTGCAGCTGCAATACACCAGTCCGCTTTTTGAGCAGGCGCTGCGCGAGGCAAAGCTGAGCGAGGCTCAGATCAAGCGCATTATTGAGCATGTCAACCTGTACGGATCGTGCCAGCAGGCGCCCGATCTGCCCGATCATATCCGCCATACCTTCGTGGTCAGCAGCGATATCACGCCTGAAGAGCATATCCGTATGCAGGCGGCAATTCAGCGCTTTGTTGACAATTCGATCAGCAAATGCGTCACAGGCGATACGCTTGTCCTCACAGCGCAGGGCTTGACGCCGATCGCCGATCTCTCGGAGATGCGCCTGACCGACCAATTTGAGCGGCTGACCATTGACGTTGCCACGCCCTATGGCACACAAAAGACGGATGCTTTCTACTATGGCGGCATGCGTGAAACGCGCAAAATCCGCCTGACCTACGGCTACGAGATCGAAGGCACGCCGAATCATCGCATTCACATCTTGGGCGAAGATGGACAAATCCGCTTTGCACGCCTTGATGAACTGAAAATCAGCGATACGGTAGTGCTATACGCAGGTCAGCAGATTTTTGGTGAGGCGGGTCAGCCGTTGCCGCCACTCATTACCACAGCGGCGCGCAATGCCAAACAGATCAGACTGCCAGAGCGCATGTCTGTTGAGCTAGCTTACCTGCTCGGTTGTATCATCTCTGAAGGCGCGATCGCGCGCAACGGCGTGACTATCACCAATGATGATCGTTCACTGCTAGAGCGCCTCGGCGGGCTTTTCACGCAGCTCTTTGGGCTAACGTGGCACATCGTACGCAACATGCGCCGTGAGAGCGTCTACAGTTTGCAAGTGAACTCACGGCAGCTGCGTGACTGGCTGATTCTGAGCCTGAATATCCTGCCTGGCGCTCGCAATAAGACCATTCCAACGCCTATCTTGCGCGCCAGCCGCTCTGAGCTATCTGCCTTCCTACGCGGTCTCTTTCTCGATGCCTACATGACATGCGATGGACGTATGTTCGGCATTGGCTTGGCAAATCGCAAGTTGCTGCGCCAACTGCAGGTGATCTTGCTTAACTGCGGTATCTTCAGTCGGCTGCAGCGTGCCTCCGGTCGGGCGTGGGCGCTGACTGTCTCTGGGAACGGGCTAGAGCGCCTTGCAGCGCTGGTTGAATTTGATGAGGTGTGGAAAAACGAGCGAATTGCCGTTCGCGGCGAAGAGCGCAAGCATCGCCTGTACAGCTATGGCGAGCAGACAAAAGATTATCAGCGCGCAGGAGTGAACTTGCTGCAAAATCATCGCCCAGATGGCTCCCTAGCTGAGGTGATCTATCAGCATTTCAGCGATGTGGCACATTCGTATGCTGACTCTTTCTTCGCAAGCGATCAAGAGAATTGCCTGTACGTTGAAGTGGAGAGCATAGAGAGCGGCTTTGCTGAGGTCTTTGACCTGAGCGTGCCGCAATCGCATACGTTCATTGCGAACGGCTTGGGTAATCACAACACTTGCAACTTCCCGTCCGAAGCCACTGAGCAGGATGTTGCCACAGCCTACATGCTCGGCTGGAAACTCGGTTGCAAGGGCTTGACGGTCTATGTGACGGGCAGCCGCGAAAAGGTGGTGCTTGAGACCCGCGCCACTGCCAAGCAGAAGGAAAAAGGGGAAGAAGCACAGCCTGAGGCGACCACCACAGCGCTCACAACGGCGCAGAGCCACGCTGTGACGCCCAATGGCGCTCCAGAGCCGATCACGCTCTTCCCAGAGCCGAAGAAGCCGCGTCCGCGCCGCTTGGAAGGGCGCACCTACCGCATCGGGACGCCGCTAGGCGGCACGTACATCACCATCAACGAGAACGGCGAGGGTCGCGGGCAGCCCTTTGAGATGTTCATTCACACCAGCAAGGCAGGCTCTGAGACAGCGGCGATCTCAGAGGCGCTCGGACGGCTCAGCTCGCTGATCATGCGCATGGCATCGCCGATTCCGCCCCGTGAGCGCGTCAAAGAGATCATCCGTCAATTGGAGGGCATCGGCGGTGACCGCTCTATCGGCTTCGGTCCGCAGCGCGTGCGCAGCCTGCCCGACGGCATTGCCCAAGTGCTGCGCGAGTACCTCGATGAGACCAGCGATGATGCTAACGATCCTGCACCGCTCCCCAAGCGCTACATCGCCGATCAGCGCCTGCTGGAGCAGCCGAAATCGCAGCTGGAGCTGATGGGCGAACTCTGCCCGGAGTGCGGCGAGGCGAGTCTGGTGAATGAAGAGAGCTGCCGCAAGTGCTATAGCTGCGGCTACAGCGAATGCTAAGACGCCAGACGGCTAGAGCGCTCAGAGATGGGCGCTCTAGTCATCTTCGAATAGGCTATCTACGAAGGCGTCGGGATTGAACAGGATCAGATCATCCATGCGCTCACCGAGTCCGATGTAGTGGATCGGCAAGCCCAGCTCCGATTGAATGGCGAAGATCATGCCGCCTTTGGCAGTGCCGTCTAGCTTAGTGACGATCACGCCCGTCAATTGGACTGCCTCTGTGAAGCCCTTCGCCTGCGAAAGTGCGTTTTGTCCCGTTGTGCCGTCTAGGACGATCAGGGTCTCGTGAGGTGCATCTGGCACGACCTTGCCGATCACGCCGCGAATCTTTTTCAGCTCTTCCATCAAGTTGTACTTGGTCTGCAGGCGGCCGGCGGTATCTACGATCAGCACGTCGTAGCCGCGTGCCTTTGCCGCGCTCACAGCGTCATAGACAACGGCGCCGGGATCGGCATTCGGCTTGCCGGCGATCACAGGCGCCCCGACTCGCTCACCCCACAGCTGCAATTGCTCGATCG
Organism: Candidatus Thermofonsia Clade 1 bacterium; assembly: GCA_002794705.1. Next base: position 104,948 of record PGTK01000004.1, on the reverse strand, counting down.
CAGCGGCGCGGAAGGTATCGCCAGCTGCCAGCATGACCTTGCGATTGTTGCGGATCAGGCGCAATGCCAGCTTGCCGATGCTAGTCGTCTTGCCGCTGCCGTTCACACCAACGATCAAGATGACCGAGAGATCGCGCCCTGCAATGTTCAACGGGCGCGGCGGCAAGAGCAGGGCGCGCAGCTCTTGGCGGAAGGCGGCTTGCACTTGCTCCGGACGGGTCATGCCCTCGCGCCGATAGCGCTCACGAACGCGCTCCATCAGCTTGAGTGTTGTCTCCATGCCCACGTCTGCTTGAATCAGCAGCGTCTCGATCTCTTCCCACGTCTCTTCAGTCACTTTGGAGGCGCCCAGCATCTGCTTGATGCGCCCGAAAAATGAGACGCGAGTCTTGCTCATGCCCTTGCGATAGTCCGACATTGCCCTGTTACCGCCTTTAGTGCTGAAAGACCTTGACTGGTTGCCATGCGCCGCCCTGATAGGCGGCAATGGCGAGGAAAGCGCCCGAATCGGCGTATAGGCGCGCCAAAGCGCCCTCAGGCGCGCTATGCGCGGCACGGATAGCGCGTCCGTGCCGTATGGCGGCGCTATTTGCCGCGTCTAGCGCAATTTCAGGCAGGTGCGGCAAGGCGGCGCGCTCATCTAGGAGGTAGTTTTGCCATGTGCCGTCGGCAAAGGCGGCTTGGAGTGCCTCCCACGCAATAGGCTGATCGAAGGCGCCGCTGGCAAGCCGTCGCAGCGCCGCCAAAAAGCCGCCTACGCCTAGTGCCGTGCCCAAATCGCGGGCTAGGCTGCGAATGTACGTGCCATGTGAGCATTCTACCGCGATCTCAGCGTAGGGCGCATGATAGGCGCGTAGCTCAGTCCGCAGCCAGACGCGCCGCGCCGCCTGCTCCACCACCTCGCCGCGCCGCGCCCGCTCATAGAGCTTGACTCCGCCCTGCTTGACTGCGCTATACATCGGCGGCACCTGCTCAATCTCGCCGTTGAAGGCTGAGAGCGCCGCCGCTACATCGGCTGCCGTGAGATGATCAATCGGCTGTTCAGCGATGATCTGCCCTTCGGCGTCATCGGTCGCCGTGACCGCGCCAAGCCGCACTGTGGCGAGATAGCGTTTATGGGTTGCCATGACGTACTCGCTCAAGCGCGTCGCAGCGCCCAGACACAGCACCAAGACGCCCATAGCAAGCGGATCGAGCGTGCCGCCATGCCCCACGCGCTTGATCCGCGCCAAACGCCGCACGGCTGCCACCACGTCATGGCTGGTCATGCCGAGCGGCTTGTCCACAGGCAGGAAACCGAACGGCTCAGGCAAAGGTCGGCGTCCCTTGGCGCGCGGCTTCCTTTAACGCGGCGATCACCTCCGCCTCGACGCTATCAGGCGTCCCTTGAAGGGTTGCCCCTGCGGCAAGCGTGTGTCCGCCGCCCCCGAACTGAGTCGCCACACGCGCCACGTCAAAGCCCGGCACAGCGCGCAGGCTGAGATCGGTCGTTCCATCAGGCTGCTCGCGGAAAATGGCGGCGATGTAAGCATCCTCCGCCTGCAGCAAAAAGCCGACCAAGTCGCCGTCGCCGCGCTCAGGCGCGCCGGCTGCTTGCCGCGCCGCAAGAGTGATCTTGACCCAGATCACGCCGTCCTCTAGCTTGACAGTCGGCATGACCTGCGACCAAAGCCGAATCACGCCCGTCTGAAGCGTGCTGAGCGTTTTCTGGACAATGTAGTTCAAGTTGGCGCCGGCATCCACAAGGCGTTGCGCCTTGCCGAGCGTATCCGCCTTGACGCTATCAGTGCGGAAACACAGCGTATCGGTCACCATGCCACACAGCAGACACTGCGCCACTTCAGGAGTCAGCGCCATGCCCAGCTGATCGAGCCATGCCAGCACGCCCTCTGTTGTACTGACCCACTCAGGATCGATCAGGTTTGCCGTCCCGAAAAGCGTGTTGGTGCGATGATGATCGAGGTTGACAATCGGGAGGTTAAGCGCCTTGATCGCTGCCATGAGCGCGCCCAGTCGCCGCTCATCGCTACAATCCAACACGATCGCTAAGTCGCCTGTGACGCCCTCAAGATTTGAGCGCACCCGATCAGCGTTCGGCAAAAAACGGAAACGATCCGTCATGCCGCCTTCCACAGCAAGAGTTGGCGACTTACCATGCGCGATCAAGGCATTGCCCAAGCCCAAGAGCGAACCGAACGCATCCCCATCAGGTTGCGTGTGCGTCACAAGGATGGGCTGCTGCGCGGCGCGCAACAGCGCGTTAGCCTGTTCCCAGTCAAGGCGCATTCAGTCTTCTTCGCTCGCTTTCTCGGTCTCGCTTGGCTCAGCAGGCGGGATGTTCAGGCTATCCAGCACTTCCTCAATGTGCGCGGCACGGCTGAGCGTCTCATCCCAGTGGAAGCGCAGCTCAGGCGCACGGCGCAGACGAATGCGACTCGCCAATTCGCGGCGCAAAAAGCCGTGCGCACGGCGCAAGCCCGCCATGACCGACTCAGCGCGCTCTTCCTCGCCTAGCGCATTGACATAGACGTTCGCGTATTCCAGCTCACGGTCCAGCACCACCTCGGTGACCGTCAAGCCCTGCAAGGCGGGATCGCTCACTTCGAACAAGAGCAGTTCGCTCAAAATTTCGCGGATGCGATCCGCCATGCGCTCCTGTTTCAGAGTCATTGCGCACGCTCCCTCGCTCAACTAACGCGCTCACGCACCATGAATTCCAGCAAGTCGCCGGGGATGAAGTCCTCGTAGTTATCCAAGCCGACTCCACACTCAAAGCCTGCGCGCACCTCACGCACATCTTCGGTCTCACGCTTGAGTGAGGCAACGGCGATGCCCTCAGCGACGATCTCGCGCCCGCGCCGTAGGCGCACCTTCGCATTGCGCCGAATCTCGCCCTCGCGCACCATGCAGCCCGCGATCTTGCCCAACTTGGGAATCTTGAAGACCTTGCGCACCTCCGCCACGCCGACCACGCGCTCCTGATAGACCGGCTCAAGCATGCCCTTGAGCGCTTTCTCCACATCCTCCACCAGATTGTAGATCACGTCATACAAACGGATTTCAACAGCATTGGACTCAGCCAACTTGCGCGCTGCTGTATCCACATTGACGTTAAAGCCGATCACAATGGCGCCAGTAGACGTGGCAAGGTTGACATCGTTCTCAGTGATGTTGCCGACCTCAGCATAAAGGATTTTCAAGCCGAGATCAGTCTTGCTGAGCGCGTTCAGCTCGTTGACAATCGGCTCCAGCGAGCCTTGCGTGTCCACTTTCAAGATGATGAGCAGCTCTTTGGTCTCACCTGCTTGGAAACGCTTGAAAATATCCTCAAGCGAAGCAGCAGGACGCGCCGCTTTCTCAGCAGCCTGCGCTGCAGCCTGCTTGCGCTCCTCAACTAGCGCCCGCGCCTCACGCTCATTACGGAACGTGACAAACAAATCGCCCACATGCGGCTGCTCAGCAAAGCCCATCACCTGCACAGGCGTTGAAGGCGGCGCCTCACGCACAGGCTTGCCATTCTCATCAAACATGGCACGAATCTTGCCATAAGCCGTACCCGCCACCACGATATCGCCTGTGCGCAACGTGCCATTTTGCACCAAAAGGGTAGCGATCACGCCACGAGTCTTGTCGAGGCGCGCCTCAATGACCGTGCCAGCCGTCTTGCCCTTCGGATTGGCGTGAATGGGATGATTCTCCGCCGTGAGCAAGATCGCCTCCAGCAAGTCCTCAATGCCGATCTTATCGCGTGCTGAGACGGGGATGAACATGGTATCGCCATCCCATTCATCAGGCACAACGCCCAGCTCTGCCAATTCCTGCTTCACGCGCTCAGGATTAGCGTTGCGCTTGTCAATCTTATTGATAGCAACAACCATCGGGATATGCGCAGCGCGGGCGTGCGCAATCGCCTCTTTAGCGGTCGGCATAACGCCGTCATCCGCCGCCACCACCAAGACCGCGATGTCAGCGCCCTGAGCGCCACGTGCGCGCATAGCAGTGAACGCCGCATGACCAGGCGTATCCAAAAAGGTGATCTTCTGCCCGTTATGCACCACCTGATACGCGCCAATGTGCTGCGTGATGCCGCCTGCCTCGCCTTCAGCTACATGGGCGTGCCGAATGGCATCCAGCAGCGTGGTCTTACCATGATCCACATGCCCAAGAATGGTAACTACAGGCGGACGCCGCACAAGCGACTTGGGGTCTTCAGCAGCGTAAATACGGCGCCACGGTGGCAAATCATCAAGGCTGACGGTCTCAGGCTCCGGCGGAGCAATGGGACGTACCTCAAAGCCCATCTCTTCAGCGATCAGCGAGGCAGTGTCGAAGTCCAGCTGCTGATTGATAGTCGCCATGACGCCGTTGCTGATCAACTGCTTCATGACGTCAATCGGGCTGACGCCCAAGAGCGAGGCAAGCTCGCGGACAGTGACAAACTCAGGGATTTCGATCAGTTGGCGTTCCTCAGCCATATTCATTCCTCCCGCTGCCGCACCTAGGGCGGTCAGCACAGACACTTTCTCCCACGAAAGCGTGCTGGGCAGCCTAGCAGCGGGAAGATCGGCTCACATAACGCCCCTCGCCCTAGCGTCTAGCCCAAGACACGCGCAGACAAACGATACCTAAGCGTGGCTCAACACAACGGTAAGCCACCATGCGCCTAGCTCGCCTCATCGCTCTGAGCGGCGAACTGAAGCGCCGCAGCCTGCAAATAAGCACGATCCGCATCGCTCAGCGTTGTGCGCAACGCTTTTGCCAGTGCATCGCCTTGCACGGCGCGCTGCCAACAAGCAGGCTGATGACACAAATACGCCCCGCGCCCATTGCGCTTGCCGCTCAAATCCACCTGCACCCCCTCAGCAGTGCGCACCAAGCGGATCAAACTGCGTTTAGCCGCCTTTTGGCGGCAAATCACGCAGGTGCGCTCCGGGATGTGCTTACGCGCCGCTGCCATGCTCAATCCTCATCGTAATCCTCCCAATCGCGCCCGCCGCGCCGCTTGTGCTTGCGCAAACGGACGGTCTCGCCGCGCTCCTCATCGTAGATCAGGTCGCGGGCAGGCGACTTAGGCTTCTTCCCGCGCTTATCACGGCGCGTTTCCTCCTTCGAGGGCGGCGGCGGTAGCTCCGCTGCAGGCGCAGGGCGGCGCGGCTTGGCAACAGGCGGCGGCAACGGCTCAGGCGTACGGCGCGGCGCCGGCGCCTCAACGTCCACAAAGGCGGGCGGCGCCTCTTCCTCCTGTGGCTCAGAGTCAGCCTTGAGCGGCTGTGACTCAAGGGCGGGCGCAGGCTCAGGCTTGCTCAAGTAGTGCGGCACAAGCGACTCGATCGCATCCTTAATGGCGCTCAACGCCTCTACAGCGCCTTCTTTGACATTCGCCGCCTCGAGCGGTGCCAGAAGACGGTGTTCTTCTACCTGCAGGCACACCATCAAATCGCCCACATTCTGGATATCGCACGCACGGATTACTGCGAGGATGTCTTCCTCCAGCTCCAGTTCCTCCAGCGGCATCTGAAAGACGCGGCGCGGCACATTCTGGCGCGCCTGCTCGATCAGCTTGCGGCGGCGCGCTCGCTCAGCTTTGCGTTGTTCTAGCAGGCGCGTTTCAGCCATGTGCACAAAGCGCATCAGCGTCTGATACTCCTCAGGCATGACTGTGCGCTCAGCGCGCTTTTTCTCCAGAATGCGCGTCACTTCTGCCACCAGCTCAGCGTTTTCGGCAGCTAGACGATCTAACGGCGGTTCAGTCAAGCGTGCATGCGCGTCAAAAGCAGCTTCGGTCACACTTTTGATATCTATGCGCCAGCCCGTGAGTTTTGCCGCCAAGCGCGCATTTTGCCCTTCGCGCCCAATGGCAAGCGAGAGCTGATCGTCGCGCACAATGACTGTTGCTGTGTTTCCTTGCTCTGGATCCTCTTCAAGATAGACATACTGGCTGTTAGTGACTGCCGGACTGAGCGACTTGGCGATGAAAACAGCTGGATCAGGACTCCACTCGATCACGTCAATGCGCTCGTTATGCAGTTCCTTGACAATGCTCTGAATGCGAGCGCCGCGCTGCCCAACGCAAGCGCCAACAGGATCAATGCCATGCTGCAATGCCGCTACAGCGATCTTAGAGCGCTGTCCCGCCTCACGAGCGATGCTCTTGATCTCAACCTGCCCGTTGTAAATCTCCGGCACCTCGAACTCGAAGAGCCGCTTCAGCATGTTGCGGTGCGCCCGCGACACAATGATCTGCGGACCGCGATTGCTCTCACGCACCTCAAGGATGTAGACACGAATCTTATCGCCCTGCTTGAAATGCTCGCTGCGAATCTGCTCCTTAGCAGGCAGGATCGCCTCTGCACGCCCGTTTAACAAGAGCGTGATTGCCTGACTGTTGACGCTCTGCACCTGACCGTTTGCCAGTTCGCCCACGCGATCTTTGAACTCTTGATAGAGCGAGGCGCGCTCCGCCTCTCGGATTTTCTGCAAAATGACCTGCTTAGCAGTCTGTGCAGCAATGCGCCCGAAAGACTTAGTGTTGGTCTCGTGCGGCGCCATCACCACGTCGCCCACCTCGACTTTCGGATTGATCTGGCGCGCCTCCGAAAGCCGAATCTCCGTGATCGGATTGACTGACGCGGCTGAATCCTCAACCACCTCTTTCTCCAAGAGAATGCGATAGCGATTGGTGGCAGGATCAACCTCAGCCTCAACGCGCTGCGCAGTGCTGACTCGACCGGTATCGCGGCGAAAAGCGGAGACTAAGGCTTGCTTGAGCGCCTCGACTACCACATCACGCGGCAAATGGTGCGCCTCGGTAATTTCATTAAAGGCTAGGGTAAAATCGCTTTTCGCCATGCCTTGTGCGGCTCCTGATCGTGTTCATCTCAAATTTAAGACAAAAAGTGGGCGCGACCCACTTTTTGCGTGCAAGCATCACATAGCAGTATAACACGCTTTCAGAGGCTTGGCAAGAGCCAGCGCTGCGCCCATAATATGCTACAATCTAAGGCTGTGCAGCATCTCAAGTACACAAACTGAATCATGCCCGAATCGCTTGCTCAAGCCATTCATCAATCGCTTATACGGCTGCGTCCGCGCTTGCAAGCGCTCTTCAGCGATGAAGCGCTCTGGCAGACTTTCTCGCAGCGCCTTGATCGGCACTTTCCAAGCCTGTTCCCGCTCCTGCTCGGCTTGTACGGCTCGCACTACGACTTTTTCTACTGGTTAGAGCAGATTCTCACAACCGCCGCAACATATTTCCAAGCGCGTCCGCCTGCCCTGCGCGCCCTAGACGAATCGCGCCCGCCCAACTGGTTCCAGACCCAAGAGATGGTCGGCGGCGTGTGCTACGTAGACCTCTACGCAGGCACACTGGCAGGCATTCGCCGCGAAATCCCCTATTTCAAGGAACTCGGTCTGACTTACCTACACCTGATGCCGCTCTTCCGCTGTCCGCCTGAGCGCAATGATGGCGGCTACGCGGTCAGCAGCTTCCGCGAGGTCAACCCTGCGCTTGGCACAATGGAAGAGTTAGCCGAACTTGCCGATCAGCTGCGCGCCGAAGGCATCAGCCTTGTGCTGGACTTAGTCTTCAATCACACCTCAGATGAGCATGAGTGGGCGCTCAAGGCGCGGCAAGGCGATCCCGAATACCGCGAGTTCTACTATTTTTTCCCCGATCGCACCCTGCCCGATCAATATGAGCGCACGCTCCGCGAAATTTTCCCTGAGCAAGCGCCCGGCAGCTTCACCTACCTGCCCGATCTCGATCAATGGGTCTGGACGACGTTCAACACCTACCAATGGGACTTAAACTACCGTAATCCTGCTGTTTTCAACGCCATGCTGGGCGAAATGCTCTTTTTGGCGAATCAGGGCGTGGAAGTGCTGCGCCTAGACGCGGTCGCGTTTATCTGGAAGGAACTTGGCACTAACTGCGAGAATCTGCCCCAAGCGCACGATATCATCGCCGCCTATAACCTGCTCACGCGCATTGCCGCGCCTGCGCTCATCTTCAAAAGCGAGGCGATTGTGCATCCCGATGAAGTTGCCAAATACATCGGGCGCGAATGCCAGATCAGCTACCATCCAACCCTGATGGTGCTGTTGTGGGAGTCGCTTGCCACCCGCGAGGTGCGCCTGCTGCGCCACACGATGGCAAAACGCTTCGCCATTCCGCCGGGCACGGCTTGGGTCAACTATGTTCGTTGCCACGATGACATCGGCTGGAGCTTTGCCGATGAAGACGCAGCTGAGCTGGGCATCAAGGGCTACGATCACCGCCAATTCCTGAACGCTTTCTACACAGGGCGCTTTGAGGGCAGTTTCGCCGTCGGTTTGCCGTTCAACTACAATCCGCGCACAGGCGATATGCGCATCAGTGGCATGTTAGCCTCCCTAGCGGGCTTAGAGCGCGCCCTCGCTGCCGACGATCCGACCCAAATCGCGCTCGCCTTGGCGCGCATCCAGCTACTCCACGCGCTGATCATGTCCGTCGGCGGCATTCCGCTCATTTACCTAGGCGATGAACTCGGTATGCTGAACGACTACAGCTTCCGCACCAATCCCGCCAAGGCAGACGACTCGCGCTGGGTGCATCGCCCCAAAGCTGATCCAGTCCGCAAGGCGCAGCGCCACGATCCAAGCACAATCGCAGGCAAGCTATTCAGCGCGATCCAACACATGATCGCCGTGCGTAAGCAACACAGCGCCTTCTCCGCCGAAGGCAAAGCAAGCTGGCTCGATTGCGGCAATCCGCACGTGCTGGCATTTGAGCGCGCACACGGCGGCGAGTCGATCCTCGTGCTGGCAAATTTCTCAGAGCGGACACAGCACGTGGCGCGTCGTACCCTGCCCGCCGCCGATCTGCGGACGCCCTATCAGGAATTACTGACTGATCGCGCCATTCAGCCCGACTCAAGCGATAATCTGAGTCTGCCGCCCTATGCAGTCTGGTGGCTGCGCTATGGCGATGCAACCTAAGCGCAATTTTTCCGTAAAGATCGTTGTAAAAACTAGGAGTTTCGCATGACCCAACGAACGCTTATCCCGCGCAAGCTGCTCTTCGGCAACCCGACCCGCGCCATGGCGCGTCTCAGCCCCGACGGGCGCTACCTGAGCTACCTCGCACCGCTTGAAGGCGTGCTGAACCTGTGGGTAGCGCCGACCGACGATCCGAGCGCCGCAAAGCCGATCACGCAAGAGCACGTCCGCAACATCCGCTTCTACGAATGGGCATACACCAGCCGCCACCTGCTCTATATGCAAGATGCGAACGGCGACGAAAACTGGCACGTAATCTGTGTGGACGTGGAGAGCGGCGAATCCCGCGATCTAACGCCGCTTGAGGGCGTAAACGCCTACATCAGCGCGCTCAGCCACCTCCTGCCCGAAGAAGTGCTGATCTCAATCAACAATCGCGTCCCGCAGCTGCACGATCTCTACCGTGTGAACCTGCTCACAGGCGAGCGGACGCTCATCTTGGAAAATCCCGGCTTTGCCGACCTAGTGACCGACAAGCACTTCGCCGTGCGCTTAGCAATCGCACCACAAGCGGACGGCTCATTTGATGTGCTTCAGCCCAATGAGCAAGGCAGTTGGAGTCTCTGGACGCGCATTCCACACGAGGATTCCGCCACCACGCAGCCCTACGGCTTCAGCGCTGATGGCAACACGCTCTACCTCGCCGATTCGCGCGGGCGCAACACGAGCGCGCTCTTCGCCATTGATATGCGCAACAATGCCCAGAGGCTGATCGCTGCGGACGCGCGCGCTGACCTGAGCAAGGTTGTGGTGCATCCAACTGAGAATCGCCCACAAGCAGCGGGCTTCACCTACGATGTGCTGCGCTGGCAAATCCTTGACCCTGCCCTCGCTGATGACTTCACCTACCTGCAAAGCGTCTCAGGCGGCGAGCTGGAGATCGTAAGCCGCACAACGGACGACTCGCGCTGGATCGTCGCCTATAGCCTTGATGACGCGCCCGCACGGTTCTACCTGTACGACCGAACAGCGAAACAAGCACATTTCCTGTTCAGCAACCGCCCAGAGCTAGAAAACGTCCCGCTGAGCAAGATGCATCCCATAATTATCCCCGCCCGCGACGGCTTACCGCTGGTCAGCTACCTGAGCCTGCCCAAAGGCAGCGATACGCAGCAGCCAGGCAAGCCCGACTCGCCTCTGCCAATGGTGCTGCTGGTGCATGGCGGTCCGTGGTGGCGCGATTTCTGGGGCTACAATCCCTACCATCAACTGCTGGCTGATCGCGGCTACGCCGTGCTGAGCGTCAATTTTCGCGGCTCAACGGGCTTTGGCAAAGCGTTCACAAACGCCGGGGATGGCGAATGGGCGGGCAAAATGCACGAAGACCTGCTCGACGCCGTTGAATGGGCGATCCAGCAGGGCATTGCGCAACGCGACAAAGTAGCAATCATGGGCGGGAGCTACGGCGGCTACGCTACATTGGTCGGCTTGACCTTCACACCTGAGGTCTTTGCTTGCGGCGTAGATATCGTCGGTCCGTCGAACCTGATCACGTTGCTGGAGAGCGTGCCGCCCTACTGGCAGCCGATGATCGCCATGATGCGCAAACGCATTGGCGATGAAACCACGCCTGAAGGACGCGCCTTCCTTGAGGCGCGCTCGCCGCTCAGCCGCGCCGATCAGATCAAGCGTCCGCTTTTGATCGCGCAAGGTGCTAACGATCCGCGCGTCAAACAGGCAGAGTCCGATCAGATCGTGCGAGCCATGCAGGAGAAAGGCATTCCCGTCACCTATGTGCTGTATCCTGATGAGGGACACGGCTTTGCCCGCGAAGTGAACACGCTCTCGTTCGTAGCGCTGAGCGAGGCGTTCCTCTCAGCCCATCTGGGCGGCGCTTATGAGCCACTGGGCGACGATCTGAGCAACTCCAGCGCCCAGATCGTCACAGGCGCCGAAGGCGTGCCGAATCTGCCTGCAGCGCGCTAATACTCTTGCCGAAGTGCCGTCAGTGCGCTATAACAGGCGGCACTTCGCACTCTCTCATATAGACTGGAGCAATTATGAGCGAATCACTGCCGACCCTTGCCGTCATCGGCGGCACGGGCAAGGAAGGCGCCGCGCTTGCCCTGCGCTGGGCGCACAAGGGCTATCCTGTTATCATCGGCTCACGCGAGGCAGAGCGCGCTGCTCAGAAAGCGGCTGAGCTAAACGCAGCGCTTGGCACTGAGATGATTCGCGGCATGGCGAACGCTGATGCCGCCGCCGCCGCCCAGATCATCGTGCTGAGCGTGCCATACACTGCCCACGCTGCCACCGTTGCCGCGATCAAAGATGCAGCACAAGGCAAGCTCTTCATTGATGTAACTGTACCGATCAATCCCGCTGACTATCGCACGGTCTACGTGCCAGAGGGCAAATCGGCGTGCGTGGAGGCGCAAGCCATGCTCGGCGAGTCGGTCAAAGTGGTGGCTGCCTTCCAGAACGTCAGCGCTGTGCATCTCAAAAAGCTGGATCACAGCGTAGATTGCGATGTGCTGGTCTGTGGCGACGATGAGGCAGCGAAAGCGCAGGCTATTGCGCTGATCGAGGCGATAGGAATGCGCGGCATAGACGCCGGGGCGCTGATGAACGCGGTCGCGGTTGAGGCGTTGACGCCCGTGTTGCTCTACATCAACGGACGCTACAAAGTCAAGGGAGCGGGCATCCGCATCACAGGCTTTGCGCCCACTGACCATGCCTGAAGCCGATCTACAGCTATTCGCGCTCCGCGGCTTGCCGAACATCCAACAGGGCGACGATCTGGCTGCTCTAATCGCCGAGGCGCTGCGCCTGAACGGTCTGAGGCTACAAAAAGGCGACATTCTCGTTATCACCTCTAAGATCGTTTCAAAGGCGGAGGGTCGCCTTGTAGACTTGCGGACTGTACAGCCCTCCGAGCAGGCACAGCAGTTAGCTGAGCAAACAGGCAAAGACCCGCGCCTCGTAGAACTTGTGCTGCGCGAGGCGCAAGGGATTTCACGGGTCGGCGCCAAGGTGATCATCACGCGGCACAGGCTCGGATTCGTCTCTGCGAACAGCGGCGTGGATCAATCCAATGTGCGCGGCGATGATGACTGGGCGCTGCTCCTGCCTGAAAATCCCGATCGCACAGCGCGCCAATTGCGCGAACGGCTCAGCGCGCTGTGCGGCGTTGCACCTGCTGTGATCCTAAGCGATACGCATGGCAGACCGCATCGGTTCGGCAATATCGGTGTGGCGATTGGCGTGGCAGGCATTCCTGCGCTGCTCAATCTGCGCGGACGCGCCGATCTGTTCGGGCGGCGCCTGCAGCACACTGAGATCGGCTTGGCGGATGAGCTGGCTGCAGCGGCTGAGCTGATCAGCGGGCAAGCTGCAGAGGGCTTGCCCGTTGTGCTGATTCGCGGCTACCGCTTGCCCGAAGGTGTGCCCTCAGACGGCAACGCTGCTGACCTATACCGTCCGCCCCACATGGACCTATACGGCTGACAACGGGACTTGACGACTTCCGCACTTACAAGCTAGTCTAAAGCGACATTCGAGTGGCTATAGGCGGCTATGCGCGCTTCTCAGAGACAGACTTACCTGCTTGATGGGCTGATCATCCTCACAGCTTTCACCTTTTTCGTCATAGCGTGCTTGCTCAGGATCGAATTTGAGTGGAACGTGCGCTACAACGACGGCTGGTGGTATCTGAACCGTGCGTGGCTGCACTCACGCGGCATTTTCGATGAGGTCTCGTTCTACACGGTTGTCTATCCACTGTTGGTGGGGGCTGTCAACTGGCTGACCAACGATCTGATCGGCGCTGCTATCATAGTCAACGCAATCAGCCAGCTATTCCTGCTGATCGGCGTCTATGTGCTGGGCAGACAGTTGGTCAATCGCGCCGTCGGCTTGCTGAGCGTCTTCATCCTGACAATCAATCCAAGCAACCTGTATCATGCGCGCTTCATCGGTCCAGACTTGCTCTTCATAGCTGTAGCGGTTTGGATTGTGGTCTTAGCGCTTCAGCTGGCGCAGCAGCCGCGAAAAGTCCGAGCAGTGCTTTTGGCAGTTTTGCTGGCGGCGGCGCCGTTCATCCGCACAGAAGGCGTTGTGTACAGCGCCGTTGTCTTGGTGGCGTTTGTGGCGCTGTATCTGCGGCAGCGCTCATGGCAAAGCGTGATTCGCTATGCGCTAATCGTTACACCGATAGTCGGCGTGGTGTGGTCAGTCTATCTGATCTTATTCCTCAGAGGTGCCGATGCACTAGGCACTGTGCAAGATGCTCTTCCGCAAATTTTCCCAATTGAAGGCGATCTGCGCGTCTATCAGCTGCGCAGGACGCTCGAATTGGCAGAGTGGCAGCTGAACCGAAGCGACTGGTTGGCAATTCTAGTCGGCTTCGTTGCGCTGCGAACCAAAGTACCTGTCAAAATTTTGCTACTCTTGCCAATTTTGCTGATCACATTCGCCTATATCACTTTTACGCCGCCCTTCCCGCTCTCGCGCTACACCTTTCAGCTCGTGCCATATCTGGTGATCATCCTGAGCGCACTGCTGACCAAGATGGCACAGCGTCTTCTGCTAAGTCTAGTCACGGCTGTAACGCTGATCCTGTCTGTGCAGAGTGCGTACCAAACGCTGCAACGCCTGCCAGAGCCGCTCGCCTACCAAAATGACCCGCAGGCTGTTGCCTTTCGGCAAGTTACGGACGAATTGGCACAGTGGCGAGAGGCGAACGGTCGTGCGCAAACAACCATCTATACCATCTGCACAGACCTGATGATCTTCGCCGAATTCGATATCCGCCTGCCCTACACAAGCCTGCTTTTCAGCTCGCGCCGCTTCGCGCCACCTGAGCAGGTCTTGCCTCAAATTGCCGCTCAGGATGCGCTGCTTTTGGTCTGTCCAAGCGTCATCACTGACCTCGCCTTTCATCCGCTCAATGTTGAGTGGATGGAGCTGTACCTATACTGGCACGATCCACAGAATGCTAGAGCCGATCTGAAAGACATGGCGCGCTACCCGCTTGAGGAAGTTGGGCGCGTGCGTGAGTATATCATCTACCGCGTCAAGCCTGCTGAAATGTGAGGTTGTAACGTGCACATAATACGCTACACAATACGCCACAAGCCCTATTTCATTGATGGACTGATCGTCCTAGCGCTTGCGCTCTTTTTTCTCGTAGCCAATCTTCTCAGACTTGACTTTGTGGAGAGTCTGCAGCACAACGATGGCTGGTGGTACTTGAACCGTGCATGGCTGCATTCGCATGGCATCCTCGATGAATTATCTTTCTATACCCTAGCCTATCCATTGCTGGTAGGGGCAGTTAACTTGCTCATCGGCGACTTGCCGCTCTCTGCAATTGCCGTCAACGCGATCAGCCAGCTTTTCTTATTGCTGGGCGTTTACGTGCTCGGAAAGCAGCTTGTCAATCGTGCTGTGGGATTGTTGAGCGCCTTTTTGCTTGCGCTCAACGTGGGCAATTTGTTTTTGTCGCGCATTATTCATCCCAGCTTGCTCTTCACGGCTGTGACGGTTTGGCTGATTGTCCTAGCGATAGAGTTCATCAAGCAGCCCAGTGGCAGGCACGCGCTTGGCATAGCCATTTTGCTCGCAGGGGCGCCATTTATCCGCACAGAAGGCGTCATTTGGGGACTAATCATCCCAGTGGCACTTGTAATTAGCTATCTGCGAGGACACACTTGGCGAGCCTTGCTCAAATACGCGCTCATCATCGCACTCGTCATCAGTCCAATGTGGCTAGGTTATTTCGTTTGGTTCTCCATAGGCGCCGACGCATTGAGCCGTGTAGGCGGTCTAGGAATTGAACGGATCACACGAGCATTTGACATCGCAGGCAGTCAACTGAACAGTAGCGATTGGGCAGCCATTCTGATTGGCTTGCTAGTTCTACCCTCAATTTGGCGAATTGTACTTTGGCTTTTCCCAGTTTTGCTGATGATATTCGCCTATATGACGTTCCTCTCACCCGGACCAGAGCCCGTCTACGCCTTACAGCTGATCCCCTACCTGATGATCATCTACAGCACAGTGCTGTTCAGAGCCTCTCAACGGTCTTGGCTGCGGGTCATAGTAGCTGTAGCGTTGGCTTTAGCGACGTACAATGCCTTTCAGTCTCTGCAGCGACTGCCTGCGCCTCTGGAGTTCCGATCTCATCCTGTTGCAGCAAGAGCTCAACAGGCAGTAGATGAGCTAACGAATTGGCGGCAGGCGAACGGCTACGAACGAACGACACTCTACACGCTCTGCACAGAATTGATGATCTTCGCACAGTTCGACATTCGCCTGCCCTACACAGGACTGCTCTTCAGCTCGCGCCGCTTTGCGCCACCTGAGCAAGCGCTGCCTCAGATTGCTGCACAAGACGCCTTGTTGCTGGTCTGCCCATCGTTCATTGGCGACTTGCGCGATATACCGTGGACACAGCTCTACGGGTACTGGAGCGGCGCTGAGCGCAACAATCCCGAACTGGCAGACATGGCGCGCTATCCGCTTGAGGAAGTTGGGCGCGTGCGTGAATACATTATCTACCGCGTTAAGCCTGAGCTGCAGAGCGCACAGTGACCGTGCGCTCTCACGGGCGGCTGATCGGATCGATCCAATACGCTCCGCCGCTACCCTCAGCTGTCCAACCGATGTATGTCCTGCCATCACGCGGATTAGTGTACTCGACTTTCCACCACGCCAAGCCTGTGCCTGCACCGACAGTATCGCAAATCGGTCCGTCGAGGATTTTGATGACATCGCCGGCACGGATCAATGCAAGGATACGTCCGTTCGGCGTTTCGCGCAGCCGATTGGGATCGCCCGGCGTGATGCGCCCGTACTCGCCGATGATGAGGCGTGAAGGCAGAAAGCCGGGGCATGTGATCGGAGTAGGCGTGACAAGCGAGGCAAGCGGAGTTGGCGTGGTGTAGACGATAAAGGGCGTCGGAGTGGGTGTGCTGAAAGCAGGCGCTATCGGCGTAAAGACAACAGGCGTAAAGACGATAATCGCCACCGTTGGCGTGACAGACGGTGTACGCGTCGGTGTGTGCGTAGCACTCTGCATGGCGATCAGCGTGCTTTGTGCGTTCAGCGTCTGTTGAGCAACCACAGCCTGCGCAGTGGCAGTAGCAAATTTTTGCGCGGTACTTGTGGCCTGAGCCGCAGCTGTGGCATTCTCAGCGACAATAACGGCCTCCACTGTCTGCTGGACTTGCCGCGCAAGCGCAGTGGCGCTCTGAATGGGTGCAAGTGTTGCTGCGACAATAGTGGCAGGGTCAGTAGTGGGCGTGGGCGATAGCGTGCGTGAGGGTGTTGAACTGGGTGTATTTGTCGCAGTGAGCGTTGGTGTGGCGCTGGGCGTACTAGTAGGCGTGTGAGTTAGTGTGGCGCTAGGCGTGCTGGTTGCTGTGGCAGTCAGTGTTGCTGTGAGTGAGGGCGTTATGCTAGGCGTGCTGGTCGCTGCAGCAGTCAGCGTTACTGTACCTGAAGGCGTTGCGCTAGGCGTCTGAGGCAAAGTGGCAGTTTGTATCTGCAGACCAGCTACTGTCGGACTCTGAGTGGCGGAAGGCGTTGCGCTAGGCGGCTCAGCGGTAGTTGGGATGATGATGATAAACTGTGAGTTCGCGGTAGCCGTGCCACTTTGAGCAATGGCTTGTGCCGTGCCAGTTGTGTCAGGAGTGCTTGGCGTCTCACTGACAGCGGCTTGATTGGCATTCAGCGCTGCAAAGAGTCCGACGCCGATCAGCGCAACGAGCACAAGCGCGACAAGTGCCAGCACTGGACTCACAGCTTGCTTGCGCCCAACCGAGCGCGACTGTGTAGGCAGGCGGCTGCTCTCAGGCGTGCTGAATTCGGGCAGAGTCGGTGGCATGGTGGGCGCAGTGTAATCAACAGCAGTGCGGACAGGCGTTGGCTGTGAGGTGCCGCCACGCGGTGTCTGCATAATGAAGCGCGAGATATCCTGCCCGCTGAGCGCCTCACGGAACGCCTCTGCCAGTTGACCGGCTGAGCTAAAGCGCTCTTCAGGCTGCTTAGAGAGCGCCTTGCTGATGACTTGATCAACCGCCACGGGCATTTGAAGTCCCTGAGCGCGCAGCGAAGGTGGCGCCTCGTAGACATGCTTGTGCATGATCTGGTAAGGCGTCTCAGCGCGGAAAGGCGAAACGCCGGTCAGCATCTCGTAGAGCATGACTCCGAGCGCGTAGATATCTGCGCGAGCATCAGCAGGCTGACCCTGCCACAATTCAGGCGCCATGTAAGCAGGAGTTCCCATGACCATGCCTGTGCGCGTCCGATTGGAGGTATCGCCCAGCATTTTGGCAATGCCGAAGTCGGTCAGGAAGGCGTTTTGTTGCTGATCGAGCAGCACGTTATCGGGCTTCAAGTCGCGGTGAATAATGCCGCGCCCGTGCGCGTAATCCAGCGCGGAGCTGATCTGCTCTAACATGCGTGTTGCCGGCGCTAAAGGCAAGCCGCCCTCTTGGCGCAACAGACGGCTCAGGCTGCCGCCCTCCAGCAGCTCCATCACGATGTACAGGATGTTCTCTTGGTTGCCGTAATCGAAGATTTTCAGGATGTGCAGGTGTTGCAAGCTGGCGATCAGGCGCGCCTCGTTGCGGAAACGCGCTACAAAGTTCTCATCATCCATTAAATCTACGCGGATGACCTTGATCGCCACGTCGCGCTCGACGCTGGCTTGGCGGGCGCGGTAGACCGTCGCCATGCCGCCCGCACCCAGTTTAGCGATGATCGTGTACTGACCGAGTGTCCGCCCGATGAGCTCTGCCATAAGCCTGCACCTTATGCCGTTGCCTGATGCGTAAGTTTAGCTTACTACAAAGAGTAAAGTGAGGCAAGAAAACAGCTCGGAGGCCCTCCGACCTGCGCTTTGAGGACGTGAAGCACTAGCGTCCCCGATTCTAATCAAACGTCCCGCGATAGCGCACTGACTCGATGCTCGGCGGCGCGACGAGAGCGCTGCGCGCTATGCTATCGCCTTTCAGCACAGCTGAGAAGAAAGCCGTTGCAAAGTGCTGGATGAGGGCGTGCGCCCGCGCTGCCTCCCAGGCTGCGTCATTGCAGCGCGGCAGGCTCGCCAAGAGCGGCATACAGTCTGTGAAGATGGCGTGATCAGCACCTTCGAGGCTCAGGAATGCCTTTTGCGTTGCGCCCACTTGTGCATAGATCGGCTCGGCGTCGCGCTCAGGCGGCGTGACTCCATCCGCAGAGCCGACCATCACAAACGTCGGCACAGTCACGTTCGCCAAGCCGCTCATGCCCATAATCGGCGCATTGAAGGGCGCCATTGCCAGCACGGCAGCAATGCGCGGATCGCTGGGAAGGCGCAAAGTGCTGCGCTCAGCGTCCTTAGGGAGGATCGGCGCGAGGATCGGCTCAGCCTCTTGGGCAAGGCAGGCGAGGTCAAAGCGTGTGACCTGGGCGCAGTAGGCGTCTAGCGCACGGAAGTCCAGCTGGGCGCCTGCTGCGGCTAGGGCTGTGTAGCCGCCATAGGAGTGTCCGCTCACGCCGATCTGTGTCAGATCGAACAGACTGTGGAAGGGACTTTGTGGATCGGCGTTGGTCGCCTCTGCCCACGCGATCTGGCTCAGCACGTCGCGCGGGCGCAGATACCAGCCGAGGGTCAAGCCCGTCTGCGGGTCAGTATCATTGCGTGTGCTGCCGTTGTGGTTGATAGCAAGCACAACGAAGCCGTATGAGGCAAGATGTTCGGTCAGGAAGGTGCTTTGGGCAGCGTAGCTGCCGTAGCCGTGTGAGAAGATGATGAGCGGATAGGGCGCGCCGCCTTTTTCAGGCTGTGCATTCAGACGTGCTCGTGCGCTGCGCTTGGCGTAGCCGTAATCAGCGTATTCAGCGCTTGAATCGGCTTGGGCAGGATACCACAAAAAGCCCGTCAAAACGCGATTCGGATCGAGAGCGATCCGAATCGCTCTCACGCCGACGGCATAGGCGCCTGCTTGGGCGTACGGCAAGGGATCGGCTTGCGCACTTGCGCCATGTGGCACAAGCAGGGCAATCAGCGCGAGGCTGAGCCATAGCAGGCGCACGGCGTCACGGAAGAGCATTGATCTGTGTTGCAAGGGCAAAGTCTTTCTCGGTAATGCCGCCTGAGCCGTGTGTGGTGAGCGCTAACTTCACGCGATTGTAGTTGATGGTGATATCAGGGTGATGACCCGCCGCCTCTGCCAAATAGCCGACCGCTCCAACGAAGGTGAGCGCTGCAGTGAAGTCTTTGAGCGTGAAGGTGCGCACGATCATGCCGTCTTCAAGCGTCCAGCCGTGCAGAGTAGCAAGGCGCTCTGCGATTTGCGTCTCTGTCAGTTTTTCAGCCATTTTTAGCTCCTCTGGCTTAGAATTGCTATGCAGGGACGTGATAGTCCGTTACAGAATATAGCACTACAGGAGATAAATGCACGATGTGGAGACGAATCACGCTGGCGCTGCTGAGCGCTGTGATCGGCGCGAGCGGCTTGAGCGCGGCTCAGGCGCAGGAGCGTCCGGATGCCCCTCAATACGGCAGGCGCGGTGCTTATGCCGTCGGGACGCGAGAGCTGGGCATGGAGGGCTTGCCGAACATCACGATCTGGTATCCGTCGCAGCGCGTGCGCGGTCAGCCGCCGCGTGCCGTCTATCAGTATGGCGTGTTGCGCGGCGAGGGACGCGCCTACCGTGACGGTCAGCCTGATTTGAGCGGCGCGCCCTATCCGCTGATTATTTTCTCGCACGGACTGGGCGGCGCACGCATTCAGTCGGTCTTCTATGCGGAACATCTTGCCTCGCACGGCTTTGTGGTCATGGCGGCGGATCATCCCGGCAGCGCCTTCGCCGATCTGCTCACGGGGCGCGCTGAGCGCATTCTGGAGAGCTTTGCGCGCCGTCCGCTTGAGATTTTGCAACTGCTGGACTACGCCGTGAAGCTCAACGCTGAAGATGAAGCGCTGCGCGGCGTGATTGACACAGAGACGGTCGGTGTGACGGGGCATTCCTTCGGCGGCTATACGGCGTTAGCTGCCGCGGGCGCGCAACTGAACATCAATCCGCTCCGTGAGGGCTGCGCAAGCGGCAAGCTGCCCGCTCAGCTGTGCCTGTATGTGCAGTCTGAGGAGGTGGTGTGGCGCACACGCGGCTTATCGGCGGCGCCGGAGGGCTTGTATCCGCCGACCACGGATCCGCGCATCAAGGCGGTCGTAGCCCTAGCGCCCAGCAGCGCGCCGCTCTTTGGCGCGGAGGGCGCTGCGGCGTTGCGCCTCCCGTTGATGATCATCGTCGGCAGCCAAGACCGCGCTACACCGCCTGAGCGCGACTCCTATCCGATCTATGAGGCAGTCAGCAGCGAGCGCAAGGCGCTGGTCGTTTTTGAAAACGCGGGACACTACATCTTTGTAGAGCAGTGCGTCCCTGCTTTGATCGCGCTAGGACGCTTTGAGCAATGCTCAGACTTGGTCTGGGATATGCAGCGGGCGCACGATCTAATCAATCACTTTGCAACGGCGTTTTTCCTCAGCGCGCTCGAAGGCAGTCCTGAGGCGCGTGCCGCCCTCGATCCGACGGCTGCGAACTTTCTGGGCGTGACCTATAAGCGCGAGGGCGCGTGGTAGCTTGATCAGAGCGGCGTGATGGCGAGATCGGCGATCTCTAGCCATTGCGCTGCTTGAGTCGGCACAACGCCGAAGCGCAGATTGCCTTGCGGCGTGATGATCGCGTACTGATTATCTATCCATGCAATGAAGCCGAGCGGCGGGCGCGGCGCATAGGGCGTCTGGAGGATGAGCACGTCATTTACGTAAAAACGGACGCTGTGCGGCATCCAATCGAGGCGATAGACGTGCCATTCGGTCATATCGAGCGCGAGCGGCGCCTCCGCGACGCCAATCGCCCATTGCGCAATGCGCCAAAAGCGCCGATACAGGGCAGGAACGCGCATCAGCAGGAAGCCAAGCGGCGCAAAGGGCGCCAAAGCAAGGAAAGCAGGGCGCGAAAAATCGCCGATTGCCGCCTTGAAGCCATTGCCGCGCACGCCATAGGCAAAAGGCATGTTGTGCGGCGGCGCGCCGAAGAAAAACCATGCGTAGCGTGGCAAGCGCGGCACTATCTGACTCGGCATGAACGGCTGATTCCAAAATCCGAAGCCCGCCGTGCCGCACAAGGCTGACTCATCGCCTGAGAAGCGGGCGCGCAGGCTCAAACGCAGCGGCGGACGATTCGGATAGTCAGCGCGGCGCAGAGTAGCGTAATCATAGAGCTGAGCGTCGGCATAGCGGCGCTCCGATACGGGCGGCAAGACCAAACGGACGCGGTCTGCCTCCCATGCAACAGTGCCGCCGCCGATCTCTAGCGCGCTAACGGTAGAATTGGCGGGCGGGCGCACGGTTCAGATACCACGTCACATAGAGCGGCACAAGCGTGAGCAGCGGCGCTTGGCAGATCAGGACAGACGCATTATTCAGGAATGTACCACCGACTTCGGGCAAGGTAGGTGCGCTGCTCAAGCTGGCGATCAGGCGCGCTAGGTTAAAAATGACCTGAATCCAGACCATGCCGATCAAAAACAGACGCACGCCGCGCGGTCTGCCGATCCATGCCGCTACACAAGCGATCAGTGTGAGTGCGCCAAGGCTCACGCCCAGCCAGCCGACGCTCCCGCCGATGAAATCTATGCCTGCGAGGCGCTGAGTCAGGTTTGTCCATAGCGTCAAGAGCAGCGGGAACATCGGCAACAAGCCATAGCCGACTCCCGTCGCTGCAATGGCGATCATCAAGCCTAGGGGGCGGTAACGCCGAGTCGTCTCGCTCATGCGCGCCTTTTCTGTCTCCAGAGTCCTTGTGCCGCATACCATTCTAGCGTACGCCGCACGCCCTCGCGGAATGGAATCGGCGTGAAACCGAGTTCGCGGCGCGCTTTCTCGCTGCTCACCTGCCAGTTATTGAAGACGTATGAGCGCAAATTCAGCGGATAGTACGGCTCGACTCGCGTGTATTCGCTTAGGGCGGTCCACAGGCGCGCCACGAGGATCATCAGACCGCCGGGGACGTTGAGCCGAAAGGGCGAAATGCCCGCTTCCTCGCTGACAATTCGATTTGCCTCCCGATGAGTCAGCGTCTCGCCGCAGATGTTGTACACCTCGCCGATTCGCCCGCGCTGCAGTGCGCTGAGGATCGCTTGTGCCACGTCGCCCACATAGACAGGGAACGTGATGTAGTTGCCGCCATTTACCTGAATGCGGATGCCTTTGAGCGCGTCTTCAATGAACAGGCGATTGAAGGCATAGCGTCCGCCCGGTCCGTAGAAAGCGCCCGGTCGCAGCACTACAACCGGCAAGCCTGACTCGCGCCACGCCTGTAGCGCTAACTGCTCCGCGTGCAGCTTGCTGCGCTGATAGGGGTCAACTGGCTCAGTGGGATGCGTCTCATCTACTATGCGACCTGCCAAGGGCTTGCCCACCACCACAACAGTTGAGATATGTACATACTTCTGGACGTTCGCAGCCAGCGCTGCCTGCATCACGTTTGCTGCGCCTTGAACATTGGTGCGCTCGAACTGCTCGTGCTTGCCCCAAAAGGCAAATTTCGCTGCCGCATGGACAACATAACGGCAGCCGCGCACTGCTTGGTTGATCAATTGTGCATCAGTCACATCGCCGCGCACGATATCTAGCCCGTCGCCTAGCTGCTGCAACCAAGCGTGGCGCTCCGGCTGGCGAGTCAGGGCGCGCACACTGTAGCCTGCCTCAAGCAGGGTCGGCAGCAGAGCATAGCCCAAGTGACCCGTGCCGCCCGTCACAAAAATGATCGGCTGATCTTGTGTCAATGCGATGCGTCCTTTTCAGCGCCGTGCATTGTAACACGCTTGAGGCATTTCTGAAGGCAGACTGGGCAAACCGACTGTCAGCGGGCGCCGCTAGGCACGTTGCCACGTAGCGACGCCCTGTGTAGCTAGTCAAAGCGGATGCGCGGATCGAGCCAAGTGTAGATTATGTCCACAAGGATGTTGCCCAAGATCAGGAACACGGAGTACAGGATGGTGACGCCAAGTAGCATGGTGTAATCGCGCGCTGCAATGCTGCTCACAAAGACATCGCCCAAGCCTGGGATGGCAAAGAGCCGTTCGATGATCAGCGATCCCGTCAGCACGCCTGCCAGCAGCGGTCCGACAATGGTTGCCACTGGGATCAGGGCGTTTTTCAGCGCATGGATGTAGATCACAGCGCGTTCGCGCAGGCCCTTAGCCCGTGCTGTGCGGATGTAGTCATCGCGCAGCACCTGCAGCACGCTAGCACGGGTCAGGCGCGCCAGACCCGCCGAAATGCCGATTCCCAGCACGCTGATCGGCAAAATAGCGACGCTGATGAAGTTCCAGTCGAAGATGCTCAGCTGTTTCCAGACCCGCGGATCCACAGGCGGCAAAACGCGCCACTGGACGATCAGGATGATGATCAGGATTGGGCCCAAGACCAGCGTCGGTATGGCGGCG
Source organism: Candidatus Thermofonsia Clade 1 bacterium (assembly GCA_002794705.1). The sequence continues at coordinate 81,466 of PGTK01000004.1, read as the reverse complement.
ATGATGCCGGCAAAGAAAGTTACAGCGTAATCAATCGGCGAATTGCGATAGATCGCCGCCAAGACGCCCAGCGGCACCCCGACTGCAAAGCCCAAAAAGACCGCCAACAAGCCCAAGCGCACTGAGACGGGCAGACGGTCTGCGATCAGATCGTTCACAGGCTGACCAAGCGTAGTGCGCCCGACCGAAATGCCGAAGTCGAGGCGCAAGACGTTGTTCAAATAGCCAAAAAATTGGCTCAGGAACAGGTCGGAGTAGAGGACGGGCGTGGCTTGTAAGCAGCGCACTTGCCGCCCGCCGACTGTGATGGTGGTCTCACGGCGCTCCGTCACAATGCGCAGCAGTTGCCAGCCCTCATATTCATCCACCACGTTCGTGGCAGGGCGCGCCTGCTCCAGCGGGACGCCGCGCCGCAGTTCGTCGCAGTCGGCAAGGGCAGGGAAGATGACACGGCGCGGAATGTCGTTATCGGGCGCGATGCCGTCAAAGGGGAAGTTCAGCAGGAAGGGCAAATCCAAGCCGTAGCGTTGCTCAAGGGCGCGCCGAATCGACTCTGGGGTGCTTTTCGAGCCTGTGAAGTCAAACGGACCGCCCGGCACTGCCCGAATCAGCACAAATGTGGCAAAAATGATAGCGAATAGCACAGGAATCGCTATCAGAATGCGCCTGAGGATGTATTTAGTCATCGCTCACACCTCTTAGCCTAACGGCGCTAACTGTTCTTCGAGGAGCCAGCCGCTCAGCGTCCCACAGCGCACTTGCAAGTAGATGTTTCTATCGCGTGGATTGAACGGATTTGCCGTCACGCCCGTCACGCTGACCTCTGTGCCGTTTGGACAGGGCTGATCGAGTTGGGCTGATGTGACATCCGCTTGACGGTAGAGCTTGACGTCACTGCCGTCTACCGTCTTGACCACTGCCCTATCGCCGCGATTGAAGCGTGAGAATTGATACTCAGCGATCCAGCCTCTGCCGCTGCACTGCACGAGATAGTAGATTGTCTCATCATTCGGATCATTGACGTTGCGTGAGACGTCCAAAACAGTCACTCGCGTGTTTGGGAAGCACGTTGCACCGCCAATGCCCGGCACGAGCGGTCCGGGCAGGGCGGGCAGTGAGACAGCCGCAAATTCCGATAGCCCGACGATCACGCCGCTATCGCCGACGCGGAATTTGGTGGTGATGGACAGCGGTGTGGGCGTGATGGTGGGCGGCGGCGTATCGGTCAGGCGAATGAAGAGCGTATCGTTGGCAGTGCAGGCGAGCGCCGCCATGATCAGCATTAGCAGCGCAATGCTGCTTGCCAGTAGCGCACGGATTCGATGTAAAGCGCTCATCTCAGCTACCACGCAAGCTCGGATCGAGGGCGTCGCGCAGCCCATCGGCAAGGAAATAGAAGGATAGCACGGTCAAGCCGAGCATCCCAGCTGGCACCAACACTAAATGTGGATAGGTGCCAAAGACGTTGTTCTGAGCTGTGGCGATCATGCTGCCCCAGCTGGGCGTCGGCGCGTTGACGCCAATGCCCAAGTAGCTCAGGATCGTCTCAACGCCGATGAAGCCCGCCACTGACTGCACACCGACTACCACTAGCGGACCGAGGATGTTCGGCAAAAGGTGCGTGAAGATGATCCGCCGATCACGGGCGCCAATGGCGCGTGCCGCCTCCACAAACTCTTTTTGCTTGTAAGAGAGCGTCTGTCCGCGTGCGAGGCGCGCAATGCCGATCCAGCTGAGCAAACCGATCACGATGAAGAGGAAAAACAAACCGCCCATGCCGCGATCAATATCCACCAGCACCTGCGCAAACGGTCCGATGCGATCGCGCTCCGCCGCTAGCGCCTTGAAGAAAATCTGTAGCAGGATGAAGAGCGCTAGATCGGGAATGGCGTAGAGGAAATCAATGAAGCGCATCATCAAGTTATCAATGGCGCCGCCGTAATAGCCGGCGATCATGCCGTAGGTGACGCCGATCAACATGGCGATAATCGCGCCCACAAAGCCGACCGAGAGCGAGACCCGTGCGCCATACACGGCGCGGCTCATCATATCGCGGCGCAGGTCGTCCGTGCCGAAGACAAAGCACCACTGCGGATTCATGCGGCGCGGGTCTTGCGTACAGGTCATAGGTGGGGCAAAGGTCATGCCGGGCGCCTCATGCTGATAGAGCGGATCGTCCAGAAAGCCGATGCTCTGTAGAAAATCAGCGCCAATTGCCAACAGGATCAGGAAAATGATGAAGCTCAAGCCGATAAGCGCAAGTTTGTTGCGGCGAAACTGCATCCATGCATCGGCAAGGGGCGTGCGAGTCTTTGTTTCGTCTTGCGGCTTACCTAGCGAGAGCGGTTTAGAAGCAACTGCCATTGTCCAAATCTACCAAACACTCGTTTTCCGCCGAGAGAGCGACTTGGGCAATCGCATGGATCGCCCAAGCCGATGCTTGTTATGTCAAGTGGCACGCTACGAAGTGACCGGGCGCGACCTCCCGCAGGGCAGGCTCATCGCGGAAGCAACTCTCCACTGCCACAGGGCAGCGCGTGTTGAAGCGGCAACCGACGGGCGGATTGGCGGGGCTTGGCACATCGCCCTTGAGGATGATACGCTGACGCTTGCGCTCTTTAGCGGGATCGGGCACAGGCACGGCAGAGAGCAGCGCCTGCGTGTAGGGATGGAGCGGATTGTTGTACAGTTCCTCTGAAGGCGCCAGCTCGACGATCTTGCCCAAGTACATGACTGCCACGCGGTCGCAGATGTGGCGCACCATGCTCAGATCGTGGGCGATGAACAGGTAGGTCAAGCCGAGTTCCTGTTGCAAGTCCTGCAGCAGGTTGACCACCTGCGCCTGAATCGAGACGTCAAGGGCTGAGATCGGCTCATCTGCCACGATCAGGCTTGGATTGAGCGCCAAAGCGCGGGCAATGCCAATGCGCTGGCGCTGACCGCCGCTGAATTCGTGCGGATAGCGATTGACAAAGTACGGATTCAAGCCGACCTTTTCCATCAAGTACTGGACGCGCTCAGCGCGCTCAGCGGCTGTGCCAATGCCATGCACAAAGAGCGGCTCTGCGATGATGCGCCCGACGGACATGCGCGGATTGAGCGAGGCGTAGGGGTCTTGGAAGATCATCTGCATACGGCGGCGCATACGGCGCAATTTCTCGCCCTTCAGCTTGACCAAGTCCACGCCCTCGAACTCGACCGTGCCTGCTGTGGGACGGTAAAGCTGCAGCACGGTACGCCCCGTTGTGGACTTGCCGCAGCCCGATTCGCCCACCAGACCGAGCGTCTCGCCTTTGTAAACGTCAAAGCTGACTCCGTCCACAGCCTTGATCGAACCGACCTCGCGCTGAATGATGAAGCCCGCCATGATCGGGAAGTACTTTTTCAGGTCGCGCACGCGCAGCAGCACTTCACGCCCTTTGGCGTCTTTTTGAACGGTCGTTGTTTGGGTCATTAGCTCAGTCATTGGCAGGTACTCCCTCGCGCACGTCTACCCAGCAAGCAGCTACATGTTTCGGATGACCGTCTTTGACAGGCATAAGCGGCGGCATTTCTTCCTCGCATTTGGTCAGTTTGTAGGCAGCCTTGTAGATGCAGCGCGGTGCAAACGGGCAACCTTTGGGCTTTTTGCGCATGTCCGGGGGTGCGCCTTCAATCGGGATCAGTCGCTCGCCACGCTGATCTACACGCGGCAAAGAATTGCGCAAGCCCAGCGTATACGGATGGCGCGTATCGCTGAAAATTTCCTCAACCGGACCGCGCTCCACAATGAAGCCGGCGTACATGACCTGAATAGTATCAGCCAAGCCGGCGATCACGCCCAAGTCATGCGTGATCCACATCATCGCCATGCCGATCTCATCGCGCAGACGGCGCACAAGGTCAATAATTTGCGCTTGAATGGTCACGTCTAGGGCAGTAGTCGGCTCATCAGCGATCAGCAGCTGCGGATTGCAAGAGAGCGCCATGGCGATCATAGCGCGCTGGCGCATACCGCCTGAGAATTGGTGCGGATAGTCATCAATGCGCCGCTCGGCGCCCGGAATGCCCACCATCTGCAGGAGTTCAATGGCACGGGCGCGGGCGGCTGAGCTGCTCATTCCTAAATGCAGCTGCAGCGCCTCCGTGATCTGCCGTCCAATGGTCAAGACAGGGTTGAGCGAGGTCATGGGGTCTTGGAAGATCATGGCGATCTCGGCGCCGCGCACAGCGCGCATTTCCTCGCGGGAGAGCTTGAGCAGGTCGCGCCCGCGAAAGATGACCGATCCCGATTCAATCTTGCCGGGCGGGCTAGGGATCAAGCCCAGAATGGAAAGCGACTGCACGCTCTTGCCGCTGCCGCTCTCGCCGACGATGCCGAGCGTCTCGCCTTCGTCAAGCGTGTACGAAATGCCGTTGACGGCGTAGACAGTGCCTTCCTGCGTGTGAAAATAGGTTCTGAGGTCTTTGACCTCCATCAAGACGGGCAAAGTTGCGTCTCCTTACTTGAACAGCGAAACACGGTTTGAGCCACAGATATTGTACAGCGTCTCATTGCTGATCAGATGTGTGCAGCGTGCAAAGGCGCTCACAAGGGCAGGCGATTCCTTCATTAACGGCGGTTTCATTAAAAGTATTGCGGCATTCTATTGCAAAAAAAGTGTGCTTGCAAGTTTTGCCTCGCACTTTAGGCACTTCGCACTAATCCTAACATCGCTTGGGCTATCGCACAAGAGCCTCAGGCTGTGCAAATGAACGATTTTGCTATCTCAAGGGGAGGCAACGCGACTGGGGCGATTCAAATAGTGTGTGATCGGCACAAAGCCGCGCCACGCCTTCAAATTGCCGCCGATCTGCCTCAAGAGCGCCTCAAATTGCCCTTCGCGCATCAGGTATAGGTTATAGACGCGATGTTTGAGGCGCAACGGCGCATTGGTGGGCAGTGCCTCGCGCAGGGCAGAGACCTGCAAGCGGTGCGCTCTGTAGAGCAGGTCAGTGATGATACGGTCGTTTGTGGCTGAGACATAGTCAGGCGTGCCGTAGGCGGCGATGATATCGCTCACGCGCAGATCGCGCCCTGCAATTTGCAGATTGATCCATGCAAGTTGGTCTGAGTCGTGCGTGCGCCCGATTGAGAGCGTGAAGAGCTTGTTGTTCCACTGGACGATCAAGCCGCGATCAGTTAAAACGGCGTCTTGGGTGAGCGGATGCGCAGCAAGGATCGCCCGTGCCGCCTCAAAGCTGAGCCTCCCATCAGGCGAGGCGCCGAACAGGCAGGCTTGGGCGCAGGGCGTCCCATCAGCGTGGCGCAACCACGCATGAAAGATGGGCGCTTGAAGATTGCCCAAGGCACGCGCCAGACTCACGCTACTGCCTAGCAGCGCGCCCAACAGAAGACACACACTTAGCCAGCGGCGCACGTCTTGCCCTCAAAATTCTGCCCAGCAGCCGTAAGCATAACATGCACTCTGGCAAAAGCGCCAAAGCCTGTATTTTCTTGACCCTTGTTGTTATAATCGAAATACCCGTAAAGAAAGACCGCGTGCGTGCAGGCGATTCAAGTTTTGAGGGTCTTTTTGCCTAGCGCGTACACAGTTGGAGGCTTCTTGGGCTGTGAACACTCCGCGTTTCCGTAATCTGTTTATCTGGATTCTGATCGGTATTGCTTTGATGGCGATTTTTCTAGGCGTGCGCGGCGGCGGCTCTAGCGGCAGCGAGCTGAAGCTGAGCGAACTTGCCCAGCAGATCATCAGCGGCACGCCGCGTATCAGCGCCATTGCCGTCGCCCAGAATGAGGTGCGCGTGACCTACGCCGGCAGCAGCCGTCCGCCCGCCATCACGCGCAAAGACCCCTCCATGCCGCTGCCCGAACAGCTGATCAGCTTGGGCGTGCCTAAAGAGCTGGTAGCGCAGTTGCCGATTGAATATGTGCAGCCCAACGACATCACGCCGTTTTTCAGCATTTTGGTCTCGCTCTTGCCGATCATCTTGATCGCGGGCTTTTTCTTCCTGATGCTGCGCCAAGCGCAAGGCTCAAACAATCAGGCGATTTCCTTCGGCAAGAGCCGTGCGCGCATGTTCACAGGCGACCGTCCGACTGTCACTTTTGATGACGTGGCGGGCGCTGATGAGGCAAAAGAAGAGCTGCGCGAGGTGGTTGAATTCCTCAAAGAGCCTGATAAGTTTGTGCAGCTGGGCGCACGTATCCCGAAGGGCGTGCTGCTGATCGGCAGCCCCGGCACGGGCAAGACCCTGCTCGCTAAGGCGGTAGCGGGCGAGGCGGGCGTGCCGTTTTTCAGCATCAGCGGCTCAGAGTTCGTGGAGATGTTTGTGGGCGTGGGCGCCTCCCGCGTGCGCGACCTCTTCGATCAGGCGAAGCGCCACAGTCCGTGCATCATTTTCATTGATGAGATTGACGCCGTTGGGCGGCATCGCGGCGCAGGACTAGGTGGCAGTCATGATGAGCGCGAACAGACGCTCAACCAGATTCTGGTTGAGATGGACGGCTTTGACACGGATACGAATGTGATCGTGATCGCCGCGACAAACCGTCCAGATATTCTTGATCCTGCTTTGATGCGACCGGGGCGCTTTGATCGGCGTGTGGTGCTGGATCGTCCGGATGTCAAGGGGCGCGAGGCGATTCTGCGCGTGCATTCGCGGGGCAAGCCGCTTGCCGCCGACGTGGACTTGGCAGTCCTCTCGCGCACTACGCCCGGCTTTGTGGGCGCCGACCTCGAAAATCTGATGAATGAAGCGGCGATCCTCGCGGCGCGCAAGAACAAAAAGACCATCTCCATGCGCGATTGTGAAGAGGCGATCTACCGCGTCGTCCTCGGACCGGAGCGCAAGAGCCGCGTCATCAGCGAGGAACAGAAGCGTCTGGTCGCTTACCATGAGGCAGGTCACGCCATTGTGGGGCATTTCTTGCCCAACTGCGATCCGATTCGCAAGATCACTATCGTGCCGCGTGGTATTTCGGGCGGCTCAGTGCTGAGCGTGCCTGAGGATGACATGGGTCCTGAGACCCGCGCCCGAATCGAGGATGCTATCGCTCAGGCGCTAGGCGGGCGCGCTGCTGAGGCGATTGTCTTCGGTGAGGTGACCACAGGCGCCGGCGGCGGCAACGGCAGCGACTTGGCTACGGTCACGCGCTATGCCCGTGCGATGGTCACGCGCTTTGGCATGAGCGACCGTCTCGGTCCGATGATCTTCGGTCAGAAGGAAGAGATGGTCTTCTTGGGGCGCGAGATCGCTGAACAGCGCGACTACAGCGAGGCAATCGCTGAGATCATTGATGAGGAAGTCAAGAAAATTGTGGATGAGGCCTATCAGCGGGCGCTGGCTGTGCTGACCGAGCATCGAGAGGAGCTGGAGCGCGTGGCGCAGCGCTTGATGGAGGTCGAGACGATTGACTATGAGGAATTCATGCAGCTGATGGGCGAATCGCCAGCTACAAATCGCCGCAAGCGCCCAGAGATGTTGCCCAAGCCTGCTGAGAAGCCTGCGACACAGCGTGAGCAGCGCGACGATCTGCCGCCGCGCATGGGGACTGCAGCCAGTCCCGCTTGATTGCGGTACGTAGGCGGTAGAGAGGCACTCTACCGCCTTGTTTTTTGGGAGGTCGCCCATGAGCGAACAGATTGCGGCGCGGCGCGGCATGGCGCTTGAGGAATATCTTGAGCGCAGCGCAGAACGTCCCTTTGAGCTGCTTGACGGCGAGGTCTGCCTGATGAGTCCGAGTATGTTGCTGCACAGCATTGTGATCAGGCGGCTCTTGTTTGCGCTCAGCGCTGCAGCAGGCGACTCGTGGGAAGTCTTCAGCGAGACGACGTTCATTGCGCCTGATCAGGCTGCCAGCAACTGGCTGACTGATTCGTTTGTGCCTGACCTCGCAGTGTTTGATAGTGCGGCGTTCAAAGCGCTATGCGCTGATAGAACGCTGATCGCTACGCGCCCAGCACCGCTGATTCCTGCGCTGGTGGCTGAGGTGCTATCGCCGCATGACCGTCACAGCGACGTAGCACGCAAGGTGAGCCGCTATTCGGCACTAGGCGTGCGCCTAATCTGGATTGTTGATCCGCAGGTGTCACAGGTGACCGTCTATCAGCGCGGCAGCAACCAAGCGACCGTGCTAGGCGCTGCGGATGTGCTCACAGCTGACGATCTGTTGCCTGATTTCCGCTTGCTACTTGCTGAGCTTTTTACACTCTAGATTTTCCAACATATTTTGTGAAAAAAGGTGTTATACTTGGGCTTGAGCGCCGCCACATCGCTGCATAGAGAGCGCCCGTCATGCCTGACGCCAAATTGCCGCCACCGACCGTCATTACGCACGCGCCTGACCTCCATCAGCTGGTTGAGCGCCTTGCTCAAGAGCCGCTGATCGCAGTTGATACCGAGTCGAACAGTCTCTACGCTTACCGTGAGCGCGTCTGCTTGATCCAGCTTTCTACGCGCAGCGCTGACTACATCGTTGATCCGTTTGCCCTGAGCGATTTGGCGCCGCTTGGCGCCCTTTTCGCTGCGCCACAGATCGAGAAAGTGCTGCACGCCGCTGAAAATGACATCATGGTGCTGCGCCGCGACTTCGGCTTCCGTTTCACTAATATTTTTGATACAGCTGCAGCGGCGCGCATTTTGGGGCGCAAGGCGCTTGGCTTAGCCGCCATGCTAGAGGAATTCTTCGGCGTGAAGCTGGATAAGCGCCATCAGCGGGCGAACTGGGCGGCGCGTCCTTTGCCGCCTGAGCAGCTGGACTATGCGCGCATGGATACGCACTACCTACCTGCCCTACGGGATATTTTGGGCGCGCAATTGGCGGAGCGCGGCTGCTCAGCAGAGGCGGCTGAAATTTTTGAGCAGCTCACTAACGTCCAGCAGGTGCAGGCGCAATTTGATCCGAACGGCTTTTGGTATATCAGCCATGCCCGCGATTTTTCGCTCCGCCAGATGGCGATTCTGCGTGAGCTATACCTCCTGCGCGATCAAGTGGCACAAGCCCGCGACCTCCCGCCTTTCAAGGTGCTGACTGATGAGACGCTCGCCCAGTTGGCGGCGCACCCGCCCCAGACTCTGGCTGAGTTGCGCGCTGTGAGCGGCGTGGCAGATTGGCTGGTGGCGCAGAGCGGCGCAGCGATCCTTGAGGCAATTGGGACGGGCAAGCGTGCGCCTTTGCCCGTCCGTCCGGAGCAGGCGCAGCGCGATGCCGTCGTTTTGGCGCGCTACAATGCTCTGCGCGAGTGGCGCAAGAATCGGGCAGTGGCGCGTGGCGTCGAGAGCGACGTGATCGTGCCGCGTGAGGCGCTCTGGGCAATGGCGGAAAATCCGCCGCGCAGCCTTGAAGACCTTGCCAATGTGCCGAGTCTGGGCGCGTGGCGGCGCGCCCAATACGGCGCTGAGATTTTACAGGTGCTCTCAAGCGTGCCAGAGGATGCCTAGCCGCTTGAAAGGGCTGCGCCTTTTTGCTAGACTCGGCTCACTTTATAGCACATATAGATAGGCAGACTTCGATGATCACCCTAGGCGAGATGCAAATCGCCTTTCTAAATGACGGCACAACGCATGTGGACGCGGGCGGCGTCTTTGGCTTGGTGCCGCGTGCCTTGTTCAAGCACTTTGTGAAGCCTGATGAAGATAATCTCGTGCCAATGCCGATGACGTGCTTGCTGGTGCGCACAGGCGGCAAGATCGTCGTGATTGAGACGGGATTGGGCACTAAGCTGGACGATAGGGCGCGTGCCAATTGGCGCTTGGTCGTGCGCGAGGGCGAGGGCTTGGTGGCGAGTCTGGCGCGGCATGGCGTGAAGCCTGAAGACGTGGATTTGGTCATCAATACGCATTTGCACGCCGATCATTGCGCTGGCAACACGGTTTTCACGCCCGATATGCGCGGAATCGTCCCGACTTTTCCGAACGCCGAATACGTTGTGCAGCGCCGCGAATATGAAGACGCTATGAAACCCAATGAGCGCACACGCGGCACATATTTCTCGGTCAATTATCAGCCACTGGTCGAGTCGGGGCAGATGCGCTTGCTAGACGGCGATACTGAGATCATGCGCGGCATTCACGGGATTGTGGCACGCGGACACACGCCCGCCATGATGATGGTGCGCCTTGAGAGCAACGGTGAACAGGCGCTTTTTGTCAGCGACCTTGCCTCTTACAGCATTCATTTTGAGCGGCTGGGCTGGATGACTGCTTACGATGTTGAGCCGCTCTACACGCTTGAATCGAAGCGCGTCTGGCAGCGCTGGGCGCTTGAGACGGGCGCGCTGCTCATCTTCCCGCACGATCCGACCATGATCGCGGGGCGCTACCGCATGGTAGACGGTAAAGCGCGAGTCGTGCCTGAGATCACTGCCTACGATTAGTCTGAAGGGAGCAAGTTCGCGTGTCTAACGCCGCTGAGCCGATCATCGTAGCTTTTCAGGGCGTGCATGGCGCCTACTCGGAGGAGGCGTGCCGTCAGCACTTCGGCGAAAATGTCCAGACTCTGCCGTGCGAGTCGTTTGAGGATCTCTTCCGCGCCGTGGAGAGCCGCCGTGCCACGCATGGAATGCAGCCTGTGGAGAATTCATTGGCTGGTACGGTCGCCACTGCTTATGAGCTGCTGATGGAGTACGATCTGCGCATTCAGGCGGAGGTGATCTTGCATGTGCGGCACGCGCTCCTAGCTCCGCAGGGCATGCGCCTGAGCGATGTGCGCTATGTGCGCTCGCATCCGCAGGCGTTAGCGCAATGTGAGCGCTATTTGAAGCGGCGCGGCTTTCAGCCGATCTCGCACTTCGATACAGCCGGCAGCGCCCGCGATCTCGCCGCCAAGCCTGAGCCGCACACTGCCTGCATCGCTAGCGCCCTAGCAGGCAAGCTCTACGGTCTAGAGCAGCTGGACTACGGCATTGAAGATGAGACGTTCAACTACACGCGCTTTTTCGTGATCGGCTTGGGCGATCCGCCGCCTGCTGCGCGCAATAAGACCAGCGTTGTGTTCGCTGTGCGCGATAAGCCCGGCGCCTTGCATGAATGTCTGGGCGCGTTTGCCACACGCGGCGTCAATTTGACCAAGATCGAGTCGCGCCCGCGCCGCAACAAACCGTGGCAGTACTACTTTTACACGGATTTTGAGGGTCACGCCTCAGAGCCGCATGTGGAAGCCGCCCTGATGGACTTAATGCGCCGTGCTGCTCTGCTCAAGCTGCTCGGATCGTATCCTGCAGCCCCACAGCCCATGCAAACCTCAGGCGATGAAAAGGACACGCCATGACTGCGCTCAGCGTCTTGAAATGCATCGCTTGCGGCTACGAGCATCCGCTCGATGAGCCTGTCTACGTCTGCAGCCGCTGCGGCGGTCTGCTGGACGTGGTGCATGACCTTGAGCGCTTGCGTCCGCACATCAGCCGCGAGTTGTTTGACTCGCGCCTTGGCGCCCTTGAGCCGCCTTACAACAGCGGCGTGTGGCGCTTCAAAGAGTTGGTCTTTCCCTCAGTCGCCGATGAGCAGATCGTGACGCGCGGCGAAGGCAACACCACGCTCTACCGCGCACCTGCCAAGTTAGCGGCGTGGGTGGGCAGCCGCGCCTTTTGGCTCAAGCATGAGGGCGAAAATCCGACGGGATCGTTCAAGGATCGCGGCATGACCGGCGGCGTGACGCACGCTAAGCTGGTCGGCGCTACGAGCGCGCTATGCGCCTCAACGGGCAACACTTCCGCTTCGATGTCTTCCTACTGCGCCCTTGCGGGCTTGCAGGCACTGGTTTTCTTCCCGTATGGCAACATCGCGGCGGGCAAATTGGCACAATCGGTCGCTTATGGCGCGTTGAATGTGCAGGTGCGCGGCGACTTCGACGCCTGTCTAGAGCTGGTGCGCAAGGCGAGCCGTCAATTGGGCATCTATCTGCTGAACTCGGTCAATCCGTTCCGCTTGGAAGGGCAAAAGACCATTGCCTTTGAGCTATTGCAGCAGCGCCGTTGGCGCGTCCCCGATTGGATCGTCTTGCCGGGCGGCAACTTGGGCAACGTCTCTGCTTTTGGCAAGGGATTGAGCGAACTGCACGCGCTCGGCTTGATTGATCGCTTGCCGCGCCTTGCCGTGATTCAAGCTGAGGGCGCCGCGCCCTTCTATCAGAGCTACCGCGAAGGCTTCACGACTCGTCCTCAGGTCAAGGCGCAGACTTTGGCGACGGCGATCAAGATCGGCAACCCTGCCAGTTTTGTCAAGGCGCGCCGCGCCATTGAGCTGACCGACGGCACAGTTGAGGCGGTCAGCGACCAAGAGATTCTGGACGCCAAGGCAATGGTAGATTCAGCGGGCATCGGCTGTGAGCCTGCCTCAGCGGCGAGCGTGGCAGGCGTGCGCAAGCTGATCGCAAGCGGCATCATCCGTGCCGATGAAGACGTGGTCGCTGTGCTGACGGGTCACGTGCTGAAAGACCCTGAGATCATCATGAACTACCATCAAGGCGCGCTAGAGGGCATACAGAGCAACTTCGCCAACAGCTTGCGCGTCATTGAGCCGACGCTGGAGGCAGTCGAGAGCCTGCTGTTATTCCCACAAGTCGGATCGTAGCAGCGAGGCGGGAAAAAGCCTGCTCAGGCGTGTGACCTGAGCAGGCAGAGCGTTCAGGGCTAGTCTACTACGCGGTCAGGCAGCGGCGCGCTGCGCCAGACGTCATCGGGGTTCGGGATCATTGTCTCCACAGGCACCCAGTACGTGCCGCAGGCAATCACAATCTTATAGAAGCGTCGCGTTGCATCTACGCCCAGCACCCAGTAGGTCTTAGCATCGGGCGCTACATCAAGCACAATCTTGCTGGCTGCCTCAGGGCGTGGCGCCCAGTAGAGCGGCGTCGGACGCACTAGCTTGCCTTGCCCTGCGCCTACCAAGTTAAAGCAACCCAAGACCGCCCCACAATTTGCCTGCAGCGGACCGAGATCGCCTGTGCCAGCGCCGCCTGCCCCAATCACATACGCCCAGACGCCGCCATAAGTGCCGCTTGGCACGCCAATGCTGACCGTATTCGTGAAGGTTACGGGCGTAGCACCTGTGGCGGGATAGTTGATCGAGGCTGAACCGAGCAGAGTCCCGCCGCCGCCGGGCGCCGTGCGTAGCTCTACTGTGGCAGTGCTAGGTGGATTGCCCGGTGGCTTGGTATACGTGACATCAAAGGTGACGACGCACGTCTCTAGCGTACTGACCCCACCGCAACTTGTGGTGAGCGGACCGGCAACCGTGTCATTCGTGAATGTAAATCCACCGAATGTAAAGTTGCTATAAATTCTTCCGTAAACAGGTCCCGTGTAAGGCGAGGGCAGCGTCAGAGTAAAGGTCTGGGTAGAGGTGGTGCTTGGCGGGATAGTAATTGGCTGTGAAGCCAAGACCGTGCCGCCAGGCGGCGGCGCTGTTCTGATCTCGACAACACCGGGAACAGAGAGAGGGAAAGGATTGGTGTACGTGCCTGTAAAAGTGACTGTGCAGCCTTGCGCATGAGTCAGGGTGGGCGTTGTGGCAAAGCTAGTCAACAGGGCTGTAAAAACCACGAAGAGCACTAAAAAGCGTTTCATTTGCGTTTCTCCCGTAGCCAACGCTAGCATAAGTATAACAAGATCAGACAGTGACTGTCAAGTCGGCTAGGTCACTTCGCAGATGTTCAATCGCTCAAATATGCCTCCGCCTCAACTTCGACCAGATACTCAGCGCCGATCAGCGCCGCTACCACGACAAGTGTATTGGCAGGGCGAATCTCGCCAAAAAATTCGGCGTGCGCACGCGCCACAGCCCGCCAATCTGCCCGATTGACCAGATAAATGCGCGTACGGACAACATCCCGCCGCGTTGCACCGCAGGCCTGGAGCGCACGCTCGATCTTGTGCAAGATGTAGCGCGCTTGCTCGTAGGCGTCACCGATGGCAACAGGCTGTGAGTGTTCATCGGTTGCTGTAGTGCCACTGACCCAGATATGGCGTCCGATGCGCACGGCTCGTGCGTAGCCTGCTAGAGTTTCCCAGTGAGAGCCAGAGCTGATCGTTTGGCGCGTCATGCAGCAATTCCTCAGTTGTGATTTGGGCAGGATGTAAAACTGGTACGTCTTGCACGGCACCGCTGCCAAAGCGTGAAGTGGGCGTCGGGCGGAGCGGGCGCGGCGTCCCTGTTTGTTGGGCGCGCCATGTCTGCGTGATCGGGCGAACTGTGTTGAGCGGATTGAAGAGCTGCGCATCAGCGCTGAGCGCGAAGAAAAAGCAGCTGAAGAGCAGCAAGAGCAGCACTATCAAGCCGATAGTGCGCTCTTGCGCCATAGGCGGACGTGCGGGCGGCGGCGCGCTGAACTCAGGTGGAGCGTACACAGTGCTTATTCGCCCTCTGGATCGCTGTCGGACATGCTCTCAGCGTCTGAGTCTGGCTCATCATCGCTGAAATCTTCTTCGAGGTCGTCTTCTACATCGAGCAAATAGTCTGCTTCAGCCGAGGCGCCGTTGCCGTCCAAGTCGGGCGCTTCTTCGCGCTCTGCCTGCGGCAAGCTGAGCGCAGCGTCTGCGCCGTGACCATTGGTCGTTGTCTGAGGCGACTGTGCAGGTGCTGCCTTGACAGTGGCGACACTAACTACCTGATCGTCATCGCGGACGCGCAAGGCGCGCACGCCTTGTGCAGCACGCCCTGTGAGGCGGATTGAGTCAGCACGTGTGCGCAGAGTCATGCCGTTGCGCGTGATAAAGGTCACTTCATCGTTCGGGCGCAGCGCACTGACCGCCACAATCGCACCAAAGCGCTCAATTGCCTTCGGACTGATGGTGCGCACGCCTATGCTGAAGCGCCGCCTTAGCGGATATTCAGCAATGGAGACGCGCTTGCTATAGCCCCGCGCCGTGACGATCAGCATTTCGGTCACCTCGTGATTGATCGCATCCATGCCCACGAGGTTATCATCTTCTTGCAACCGTATGGCGCGCACGCCTGCGGCAGCCCGTCCCATTGGGCGCACATCATCCTCTTCAAAGAGCAAGGCGCGCCCATTGGCTGTGACCAACATCAGCCGATCTGAGCCAGAGGTGCGCCGTACCCATTGCAGCCGATCATCTTCCTCTAGCGAGATGGCGATCAAGCCGCTGGCGCGCACGCTGGCAAACTCCGAGAGTTTCACGCGCTTGATCTTGCCGTTGCGCGTACACAAGACCAGATAGCCGCGCTCAAAATCATCCACGCAGGTGACAGCCGTAACGCGCTCATCATCGCTGAGCGATATTAGGTTAGTCAGCAGCGTGCCTTTGCCAGTGCGATCTGCCTCTGGCAGCTGATAAGTGCGCTGTGCGTAGACCTTGCCATAGTTCGTGAAGAAGAGCAGGTATGCCAGCGAATTTGCGCTGATCAAATGCTCAACTGTATCTTCCTCGCGTGTGGTGATGCCCATCATGCCGCGCCCGCCGCGCGCCTGCGCACGATAGAGCGCTGAGGGCGAACGTTTGACGTAGCCGCGCTGCGTAATGGCGATCAGCACCTCTTCATCGCGCACAAGGTCAGCCTCATCAATTTCGGCGCTGCTAGTCAGGTCAAGGCGCGTGCGGCGCGGATCGCCGAATTTCTCAGCCAGTTCGTTCAGGTCGCTTTTGATCAGGGCGAGAATCTTGACGGGATTCGCCAACAAATCTTCGAGGTAGGCGATCCGTTCGCGCACTTGCGCGTACTCTTCTGCAATCTTGCGATGCTCCAGCGCAGCCAGACGGCGCAACTGTAGCTCTAAAATGGCGCGAGCTTGCGCCTCTGTGAACTCGAACTGGGCGATCAGGGCATTGCGCGCCGATTCAGTATCCTCTGCCTCACGGATCGTCTTGATGATCGCGTCAATGGCATCTAGCGCCTTGAGATAGCCCTCAAGGATGTGCGCACGGGCGCGCATTTTCTCCAATTCGAACTCGGAGCGGCGGCGGATGACCTCACGGCGATGCTCAATGTAGATTTGCAAGGCGCGCTTCAGGCTGATGGTGCGCGGCTCGCCCTCCACAAGGGCAAGGAGTTGCACGCCCATTGTCGTTTGCAGGTGCGTGAATTTGTAGAGCTGATTGAGCGCCTTGAGCGGCTGCGCGCCGCGCTTCAGCTCAATCACAATGCGCATGCCCTGCCGATCCGACTCGTCGCGCAGATCGCTCACTGCCTCTAAGCGCCCTTCCCGCACTAATTGGGCAATGCGCTCTATGATCAGAGTCTTGCTGACTTGGTAGGGAATTTCGCTGACGATAATGGCGTGTCTATCGCCTTTCAGCTCTTCGATCTCGCAGGTGGCGCGCACGACCAATTTGCCGCGTCCTGTGGCATAGACCTCACGGACTGTCTCGCCGCCGATGATCGTGGCGCCAGTGGGAAAGTCGGGCGCCTTGATGAACTGCATCAGGTCATCTACGCTGATGTTATCGAGATCGTCATAGCGATCGATCACATACGCTACAGCCGCCGCGACCTCGCGCAAATTATGCGGCGGGATGTTGGTCGCCATGCCGACGGCAATGCCGCTAGAGCCATTCACCAGCAGATTGGGCAGACGCGAAGGCAGGACAGTCGGCTCTTGCAGGCTGCCATCGAAGTTATCTGTCCAATCTACGGTATTCATCTCCAGATCGAGCAGCATTTCTTCGGCAATCGGGGCGAGGCGCGCCTCCGTATAGCGCATAGCGGCGGGCGAATCGCCATCAATGCTGCCGAAGTTGCCCTGCCCATCCACCAATGGGTAGCGCATGGAGAAATCTTGGGCAAGGCGCGCCATGGCGTCGTAGACGGCACCGTCGCCGTGCGGATGATACTTACCTAGCACTTCGCCCACAATACGGGCGCTCTTTTTGTAGGGTGCCGTCGGGCGCAAGCCCATATCATGCATGACGTACAGAATGCGGCGATGCACAGGCTTCAGTCCGTCGCGGGCGTCGGGCAGGGCGCGGGCGACGATCACGCTCATGGCGTAATCGAGGTAGCTCTCGCGCATCTCCTCATCAATGGCGACCGTGCGAACGTTTCCGATATCCATAACTGTTAACTTTCCAGTGTCACTCACGCACAGCAGGGCTTGTGCCGTCTCAGAACGCAGCCCTCATTTTAACACACTTTCGCCCAGAGCGCGAGTGGCTGAGTCGCGTGAATTCATCAAGGCAGAAGGGGATTTTTTAGCCCACAAGCGCTCCCCAAAGGGACGGGCATCGGCACAGGCGTGTTCTGCGCTGCGATCCATCTCAGCGGAGCGCGAAAATGCCGTAAAAATGATGAGCGGGCGGGTCAATTCGGCAAAAAAGAGACTAGCGCAGCGGAAAAAAGTGTGCTAGACTTGAGCGCGTCAAGGGAATATGGTGGCCGTGGTGGAGGGGTACCACGTCTGGTTGTGGCCCAGAAGGTCGAGGGTTCGAAACCCTCCGGTCACCCACAGAGCGCCGATCTCAACTGAGATCGGCGCTTTCGTCGCGCAGCGCAGCGATCAGCCTCTCAAGCGACTCATAGCGCACGCCGCGCCACAGCCAAGCCGCTTCGCTCACCTCGATGGTCTCGGCGGCGCCCTCAGCCACTATGAAGCCCGCCCGCTCTAGCGCCCGCTGCGCCCAGAGCGCCCGCAAGCCTGTGCCATGCACACACAGCGCGCCGCGAATCTCCGTACACAGCTTGAACGTGCCGCTGTGCGCGTCAAAGGCGACGCCCGAACTGGCAAAGGTGCGCGCAAAGGCGCCGCTCAGCACCAAATCTTCAGGCGCGCCCGCGTGTAGCTTGCCGTCATTATCCAGCAGCCAGATGCGATCCGCGCTGCGCAAGGCGAGATCGAGGTCATGGGTTGAGAGCAAGACGGCGCGTCCCGTCTGATGTGCTAGACGGCGCAAGAGCGCCATGATCTCCACGCGGCGCGGCAGATCGAGGAAGGCGGTCGGCTCATCGAGGAAGATCAGCGGCGTCTCTTGCGCTAGGGCGCGTCCGATCATCACTTTTTGACGTTCGCCGTCGCTCAGCTCGCTGATCGGACGCTCAGTCAGGGCAGTTGCCCCAACTGCCTCTAGCGCCCAGTCCACCACTGCCCGATCTGCCTCACTCAGACGCCCCGTCCAGTCGGTATAGGGCAGCCGCCCTAACGAGACCACCTCATAGGCGCTGAGCAGACTGGTCTGTGCCCGTTCGGTCAGCACAACGCTGATCAGGCGCGCTAGACGGCTGATCGGCAGCTGATGGACATCCTCCGCGCCGATGTAGACCTTTCCTGAGAGCGGTTTTTGCACAGCGGCAAGCGTGCGCATCAGTGTGGACTTGCCCGCGCCGTTCTGCCCGATCAAACAGACAAGCGTCCCGCGCTCTAACTGTAGGGTCAGGTCGCACAGCACGACTTTCGGCGCGCCGCGCCCCGCCCGATAGCCGACGCTCAATTTCTGGGCTGTGAGGACGATCTGGCTCATGCGCTGAAGGCGTCGCGCAGGCGGCGCTGACCTAGCACGATCAGCAAGACGACGGGCGCGCCGATCAGGGCAGTGATCGCGTTCAGCGGCAAGATGATCTGCCTGCCCGGCACCTGCGCGATCAGATCGGCGAGCATGGCGATCAAAGCGCCCAGCAGCATGGCCGTCGGCAAGAGCCAGCGATGGTCCGTGGTGCGGATCAGAATGCGGCTCAGGTGCGGTACGGCAATGCCCAGAAAGCCTATCGGTCCGCAGAAGGCGGTCACGGCGCCTGCCAGCAGCGCGGTACTCAGGATGATGCCCATGCGCGCCCGCCTCAGATGGATGCCCATGCTCTGTGCGTATGCCTCGCCCAGCAACAGCGCGTTCAGCGGCTTGATCAGCGCGAGGCTCAGCGCGAGTCCGAGCACGATGATCGGCGCGAGGATCGGCAGTTGTCGCCACGTCACACCGCCAAAACTGCCGAACGTCCAGTTGATATATGCCTGAATCCGCTCTGGGATGCTGAAGTAGAGCAACAGGCTCACTACAGCACTCACAGCGTAGCCGAGCATCAAGCCGACTATCAAAAGGGTCAGGATGCTGCGGGCGCGCTGTGCAAAGCTCAGCACAAGGCTCAACATCAGCGCTGCGCCGATGCTTGCCGCCGCTGCCAAGCCCAGATCGCCCAGCAAGCCGATCCCGACTAGCACAGTGGCGCCCGTCGTGCCAACAGCCAGCACCACTAGCGCCACGCCTAGACTAGCCCCAGCGCTGATGCCCAGCACAAACGGATCGGTCAGCGGATTGCGGAAAAGGGTCTGCATTTGCACGCCACCGACCGCTAACGCCGCTCCGGCAAGGAGGGCTGTCAGCGCGCGCGGCATACGGAACTGCGTCACAATCGTAGCGTAGGCAGGTTGGCTGGTCGCTTGCCCTGACAGGGCGCGTAGCACATCCTCTAGCGGCACACTGACCGAGCCAACTGCCAGTACGAGGCAAAACGTGCCGATCAGGGCGGCAAGCAGGGCTATGAGAACGGCACTCCGTCTGCTCAAGTTCCCAACAAGGCGCGCCGATTGCCAAACCCGCGCTTCAGAGTGCGTCGCCATAGCCCGTAGCCTCACTTACTCCAGCTGCCGATAGTAGACCAGCTCGTGATCGGGCAGCAGATCGGGGTGGAAAATCTTGATCAGATCGGCAAGGATCACGTGCGGGCGAATCACACCGCTCTCGAAGTAATCGTTGCCGAAATTCTCGTTCGTGCGCTTATCGTTATTGAAGACCTTGCCATTTTTGAAGGCGGCGAACTCAGCGAAGCGCGCGTCGGCGGCTTCAAGGTCTTTGAGCGTGCCGAAAAAGCCGACGTTGATCCAGAATTCGGCATCGCCCGCTTTGGCAAAGACCTCCTCAAAGCTGAGCGGCAAGCTACCAGTGGACTCATCATCTGCCCAAGCGTAGCTGGCACCTGCATCGAGTATGAAGCGCGCCGCAAAGCTCTTGCCGCCGGGCATGAACCACGTGCCTTGAAACGGCGTGTTGATCAAAACGCTCGGACGCTCGCTTACGCGCTCGGTCAGCGCCACAAGGCGCTCATACTCACGCACAACGCCCTCGAAGTAGGCATTGGCGCGCCCTTCCGCGTTGAAAAAGAGCGCCGTGAACTTGATCCACTCAGCGCGACCGAGCGGCGTATTCTCAGCGAACTCGCCGTTCAGCGCCACTTTGTAGCCCGCCTCGATCAGCTTGGGATGCGCGTCAAAGTCGGGGAAGCCACTGGCGTAGGTCATGATCAGGTCAGGGTTGAGCAGAGCGACTTGCTCCACGTCCACTTGGGCGCCGCTCCCGATTTCGGTCAGCTTGCCCGCCTTGCCCAGCGCAACCACTTCAGGTGATGAGATGTACTGCAGCGTATCCACGCCGACAAGCGCGTTCAGCACGTCGAGTTCCACCAAGTGCGGCAGGTACGTGGTGGACATGCTGATAAGTGACTTTATCGGAATCTCGACCACTGTAGCGTCTTTCAGCGCCTCATCAGTTGGCGCGGGCGCACCGCACTGCACCAGCACATAGGTGAAGCCACTTTCGGCGCCCGCCCATGGGCGCGTCACGCGCACCACTTTGTAGTGCTTGTTGTATTCAACGCTGAATCCCGTAGCGAAGGCGATCGCGCTCTTCTGCGGGAAGTAATCTACATTCGGATCGAAGTTGGTGAGGCACTCAGTCGGATTTGACTCTTGCCCATAGATGCTGGGCGCGCTGCTCAGGGCAACTGCCAGAACTAGGGCGATCAGCAGGCTGAATTTGGCGATTTTCATCGGTTAGACATCCTCTCCCAGTATGCTTATCGAACGGGTTGGGCAAAGGATGCACGCGCCATGCTGTGTGGCGCGCCGATTACAAAAAAACCCGCCTAGTGGCGGGCAAGACAGCATGGAGGTATAGACATCCATACGCGCTCCCCTTTGTCCACGAAGGTGAAACACGGCTATAGGGTCAAAGTGGGCATTCGGGCTTCGCCTGAGCGCTCAGGCGTTACCGTTGCGGGAACAGCGTCGGACTTGCACCGATCTTCCCCCGAAGGTCTGGTGACCTTGCGCCGTGCATCCGGGCAGCGGCGCCCTTTGACCATACGCTCAAGTCTAGCGCGTTTTGGGCGGCGAGTCAACCTTGACGGAGCGATTTTGGTTGCAAGACCCCTAATCTCTGCCCTCTCCTCGCAAGACCCCTAACCCCTACCCTTCCCCCGTACACGGGGGAAGGGAGAAACGTGCCTCCCCGCCTCGCAGACAGGGAAAGAGAGAAAAGTACTTCCTCGCCTCGCTTGCGGGGCGGGGACTGAGGGGTGGGGTTATCCCCTGCCCTTCCCCTGCAAGCGGGGGAAGGGAGTTATTGCCATATCCGCAGCAGATTGATTATGCTTGCAACCTGCAAGGCACTTGACTTTTGCCCAGTGCTTCACTTTCTAGAATAGGTGTGTAAAATACGTTAAATGATTGTTAAGTTGAGCGAGGTTTTTCAAACGGTCATGGAGAAAACCGTTGCACCTGTACTTTTTGAGGCGCCTGAACGTCCCAATGTGCAGCCCGATGATCTGATGAGCGAGGGCGGGCGTAAAGTCCTAGCTTTTCACTTCGGCAAGATGCTGACACGCCAAGCTGAGGTGCTGGCAAGCGACGATAGCGAGGCTGTCCATCAAATGCGCGTGGCGACGCGCCGCCTGCGCAGCACGCTGCGCATTTTCCGCCCGTATTATCGCCAAAGCGCCCTGAAGCCTTTCCGCGCCGCGCTCAAACAGACGGCAGGACTGCTGGGCAACGTGCGCGACCTAGATGTCTACCGTGAGCATTTGACGCGCTACGCCAAAGAGCAACCGAGCGCCCGCCGCCGCGAACTGCGCCTGATTGACGCCCAGCTGGGCGAACGACACGCCGCTCTACGCGCCGAATTGTGCGATCATCTGACCAGCACGGCATATAACGACTTCCTGAGCGACTTCGCAACATTCCTAAAGACGCCGTTTGCCGCCGCCCGTGAACTGTCTGACGATCAGCCGACGCCGTGCCGCATTTGCGAGGTCGCGCCGCGCTTGATCTATGAACAGTACGGCGTTGTGCGCGCCTACGAGCCACATTTGGCAACGGCAAGCCCAGAGCGTCTGCACGCACTGCGCATTGAGGTCAAACGCTTGCGCTACCTGATTGAGGCATTCGGCGAGGTGCTGGGCGCGCAGGCTGAGGGCGTTGTGGACGCTTGCAAGCGCATGCAGGATTTTCTGGGCGAGTTGCAAGACGCCAAGGTTGCTGCCCAGCTGAGCCAAACCTACCTGCCCAACCTGCGACGGGGTAAACGCGCCCTTGAACGCTACTTGGCAACGCGCCAAGCCGATCAAGAGCGTCTGCGCGACTCGCTATGGGAACACTGGGGAGCGTTCAGCGCTCCCAGTGTGCGCGAGGCATTGGGATTAGCAGTAGCAGCGCTCTAGAAGCGCACACGGATTTTCAGCCGTCCTAGCTGAATTTCATCGCCGCTGCGCAGCAGACGGTCGCCGCCTGGGATGAGGCGCCGCCCGTTCAGATACGTGCGATTGGTGCTGTTCAGATCGGTAATGTAGATCAGGTCGCCGCGCCGCTTCAGCTGCAAGTGGCGGCGCGAAACGCCATGCGCCTCAGCGCCGTAGGGCGATAAATCAACATCTGGAACGTCCTCATTAGGCGCACGCCGCCCTACGATCAACATCTCTTGAATGGTAAAGTTCAAAACGGCGCCCTCTAGCTCAAAGGTGATCGGCTTTTCTTGGTTCGAGATCGCCTCGCCCGTCTGCTGCGGACCCTTAGGCACAGTCACTTGCGCCTCATCAATGCGATGAGTCTCATTGGAGGCGACCATAGCCAGACCACAATTCGGACAGACCAACTCGCCTACGCGCACAGCCTGTCCGCAGCGCGTACAAGTCAGGTCTTTGGGCGCAACCTCCGCCGCTTCACTTGCTGCATCGGAAATCGGTGCTGTTTTTAATAGATGCTCCGTCTCTACACAGTCGCTTGTCTCGATGTCGTTACCCATTGTTGCTCTCGCCTTCCCCCGCCTGGCGTACCCATGTTTACAAAATTCATTTTTATTGTAACACAGTTTGCTAAAAGACAAGTCAGCCAAACCTAATTAAAACGACAGCTGTGAACGGCTCAGCGAACTCATGCCGCCTTTGACAAAGTGCGGTACAATGTTGTGCCAAGAAAACGCACTTTCACCAGCATGTTGAGGAGCCTTGCTATGCCATCCACTCAAGAGCAAATCCGAGCGCAGCGCGACGCCAAAGTGCGCGAGACGCTGGGCGAACTCGCGCCCATCTGGCTGGTCTATGAGGAATTTCGCCCGCGTGAAGACGCGATCATCTTCAATCTGGTCTACAACGATCCATCTTATGGCTGGATGAATCGGCGTTTCAAGTATGACGGCTTCAACAATGTGCTATATCACATGGGCTGGCGCCTGCTCAGCGAGGCAGAACAGCTAGAAATTGTGGAGCAAGAGCCTTACATCGAAGGCGAAGTGGCGACGCACGTAAAAAATGCACCACAGTACCGCACCAGCAACGTCGCGCCTGTGCCGCGCTAGGTCAGCACTTGCAACACGCGGTCTAGCCCTGCCTGATCTTGATGTACGCTAATCTGTGCCGTGCCGCCGAAGGCTTCCTCTGCGGCGGCACGGGCTGCTGCGCCCTGATCCGCTCCGATCTCCAGCAATAAGATGGCAGGTGATGCCATGCGGCTCGGCGCTTGCGCCAAAAGCCGCCGAATCAAGACTAAGCCGTCGCTGCCGCCATCCAGCGCGACCGCAGGCTCAAATTTGGCGACCTCCAGCACGTCCAACTCAGCTGTGGCGATGTAAGGCAAGTTCGCGCAGATCACATCGAACTGACCGCCAATGCCAGAGAGCAGATCGCACTGCATGTAGCGCAAATTGGGCAAGTCGCGTCCGTTCAGCTGTGCTACCTGCAGCGCAGACGCTGAAATATCTGTGGCAAGCACTCGCGCCACAGGCAAACGACCCGCTAACGCCACAGCAATGGCGCCGCTACCCGTGCCAACATCTACAATGCGCAAAGTCGGATCAGCTTGCCTGCCCTGCGCCTCGATCCATGCCAAAGCGCGCTCGACGATCAGCTCGGTCTCCGGGCGCGGGATCAAAACATGCGCATTGACCACCAACTCACGATCGAAAAAGGCGCGCCGTCCCAGAATGTAGGCGATGGGCATCCCGTTAGCGCGCAAAGCGATCAGCTTGGCATAAGCAACCACCTGATCAATGCTCAAAGGCAGGTCATCATGGGCAATCACATACTCACGGCGCTGACCCAGCAAATGAGCAAGGATCAACTGAGCATCAAGGCGCGGCGTGCCACTATGCCCCATCAGGTGTGCTGTTGCCGCCTCAAGCGCTGCCCGAATGGTGCGCGCCTGCGAAAGTTCAGTCATCATCCGCCGCAGTGACGCCCTGCACGCCGATGCCCAGCTTTTCAGCC
Source organism: Candidatus Thermofonsia Clade 1 bacterium (assembly GCA_002794705.1). Next base: position 57,073 of record PGTK01000004.1, on the reverse strand, counting down.
TGCTCACGCGTGGCAAGTTCGTCAATGAAGTCGTCAATGTCGCCGTCAAGGAACGCCGCTAAGTTATAGCTGGTCTTGCCGATCCGATGATCGGTGACGCGGTTCTGTGGAAAGTTATAGGTGCGGATTTTCTCACTGCGCTCGCCTGTGCCAACTTGACTGCGCCGCAACGAGTCCTGCTCTTGGCGCTGACGTTCCATCTCCATCTGATAGAGCCGTGCGCGCAAGATGTTCATCGCTTTGATGCGATTCTGCAGCTGTTTGCGCTCATCTTGCACGTCTACCACAATGCCCGTCGGGATGTGCGTCAAGCGCACGGCTGAGTCGGTTGTGTTAACCGACTGTCCGCCGGCGCCCTGCGAACGACGCACTTCAAAGATGATATCCTTAGGATCAATGTGAACATCCACTTCGTCCATCTCAGCAAGCACAGCGACCGTTGCCGTAGAGGTGTGAATGCGCCCCTGACTCTCTGTGGCAGGCACGCGCTGCACGCGATGCACGCCCGATTCGTACTTCAAGCGCGAGAAGGCGCCGCGTCCCTTCACAAAAACCGTGACCGTGCTATAGCCGCCAATGCCGGACTCATTGGCGCTCATGATCTCGGTCTCCCAGCGCTTGCTCTCAGCGTAGCGCATGTACATGCGCAGCAGATCAGCGGCAAACAAGCCCGCCTCATCGCCGCCCGTGCCTGCCCGAATCTCCAAAATGACGTTTTTCTCATCGCGGGGGTCTTTGGGCAGGAGCAGGCGCTTCAGCTCTGCCTCAAGCGTTTCAATTTGCTCATCCAGATTCGCCACCTCATCACGCGCCATAGCGCGCAGTTCAGGATCGCGCTCAGACTCAAACAGCGCTTGAGCGTCGGCACGCTGCTGCTGAGCGCGCCGATACTGCTGGTATGCCTCCACAATCGGCTGCAATTCGGCGCGCTCTTGGGCAAGCGCAGCGACTTTGCTGTAATCGCTCAGCGTCGCAGGATCAGCCAACAGACGCTCAATCTCGTGATAGCGTGCTTCAATGCCATCTAGCTTATCGAACATGGGCATTCCATAGCGGAAAAGTTAGGTCTTGTTGCCATTGTAGCACGCTTGGGCTGAAAACGGCATGGGCAAGTCGTGCGCTCAGGCTTGGGCAAGGCGCTCGCACCAAGCCCGATAGATTTCCTCAAAGACCATGTCAAGCGTCTTGGTGATATCCCAATTGGGATAGTGCGTGCGCATTTTGGTCAGATCGGAGATGTAGCAAATGTGATCGCCTGAGCGCGGCTGATCAACATACTCATAGCGCATGGGCTTGCCGCTGAGCGCCTCGATGTGCTTGAACGCCTCAAGGATTGAGGTGGTATTGGCGCGCCCGCCGCCCAAGTTATAGACCTCCGCCACACGCGGCGCCTCGTAGAACGCCTCGATGAAGCGCGCTACGTCATAGCTGTGGATGTTATCGCGCACTTGCTTGCCCTTGTAGCCGTAAATGCGATAGACGCCGCCCGTCACATTGACCTTGATCAGGTAGCTGAGAAAGCCGTGCAGCTCTACGCCCGAATGATTCGGACCGGTCAGGCAGCCGCCGCGCAGACAGCACGTGCGCATCCCGAAGTAGCGCCCGTATTCCTGCACCATGATATCCGCCGCCACTTTCGAGGCGCCGAAGATCGAGTGCTTGGACTGATCAATGCGCATATCCTCACGAATGCCGTTGTAATCCTCAGGACGGGCGTAGTCCCAGCGCGTCTCCAGCTCTACGAGCGGCAATTCGTTTGGCGCATCGCCATAGACCTTGTTAGTAGAGAGATGGACAAACACGGTCTCTGGGGAGTGCAAGCGAGTCGCCTCTAGCAAGTTCAGCGTGCCGACGGCGTTCACATCAAAATCATCAAAGGGACGCTTCGCGGCTAAATCGTGCGAAGGTTGCGCCGCCGCATGGACTAGCAAATCGGGACGTAGCGCAGCGATGGTCTCCAGCACAAGACGGCGGTCGCGGATATCCACTTCGTGGTGCGTGAAATCGCGGCAGGTGCTGGTGAGACGCTGCTGATTCCAGCGCGTATCGCCGCCGCTGCCGAAAAAGTCAGCGCGCATGTTGTTATCTATGCCATGTACCTCCCAGCCGAGCGCATCAAAGTAGGTGACCACTTCAGAGCCGATCAGTCCGCTAGAGCCAGTGACGAGCAGTTTGCGTTTGGGCATAACTTGAACAGTCCTTTCTTATGCGCCTCGTTATTGTAACGCATTCAAAGCTATTCTATTTTGGCGCTAGATTGATGGCGCGCAGTGACTGTTGGCTGATGAAGCGATCCCAGCTTTCCCACGCCGAATGTTGACTTGACGAAGCGCCTGATTTGGGATTCAATACGCGCCATACAAGATTTTCGCGCCTACTTAAACAGGAGTACCTCACGCATGGCTTTCCGCATTGAAAAAGATTCGCTAGGTGAGCTGCAAGTACCCGCTGACGCTTACTACGGAGTCCAGACGCAGCGCGCCGTGCAAAATTTCCCCGTCAGTGGCTTGAAACCGTATCCTGCTTTCATCTGGTCAATGGCGGCGATCAAGCGCGCTGCAGCCAACGTCAATAGCGCGCTCGGTCTGCTGGATAAGCGTCTCGCCGACGCCATCGATCAAGCTGCCGCCGAAATCATGGAGGGCAAGCTACACGATCAGTTCGTGGTAGACCCTTTCCAAGCCGGCGCCGGCACCAGCCACAATATGAACACTAATGAGGTGATCGCCGCCCGCGCTAACGAGATTCTCGGCTATCCGCTCAGCGCGCCTGCCAAGGATAAGCCCGTCCGCTCGAATGACCATGTCAACATGGCGCAAAGCACCAATGATACGATCCCGACGGCGATCCGACTCGGCGCGCTATGGCGGCTGAACGAACTGGTGCAGACTCTGCGCGAATTGCAGGATGTTTTCCGCCAAAAGGCGATTGAATTTGATGATGTCGTCAAGAGCGGGCGCACGCACTTGCAAGACGCCGTGCCAATCCGCATGGGGCAAGAGTTCGGTGGCTACGCCAAGACCCTTGAGCGCAACATTGAGAAAATCCTGCTGGCTGCCGAAGGGCTGAAGCGGCTTGGCATCGGCGGCACTGCTACTGGCACAGGTCTCAACGCCCATCCAGAGTATCATGCGCGCATGGTCAAGCGACTCGGCGAATTCTTGGGCATGGAACTCTACACCAGCGACGATCTGTTTGAGAGCATGGCAAGCATGCAAGACGCCGTCTTTTTCAGCGGCGCGATCCGCACAGCCGCCCAAGACCTGATCCGCATTGCCAACGATATCCGCCTGCTCAGCTCAGGGCCTGCTACAGGCTTGGATGAGATTCGCCTGCCCCCTGTGCAGCCCGGCTCTTCGATCATGCCCGGCAAGGTCAATCCCGTGCTGGCAGAGATGCTCAACATGGCGATGTTCTACGTGCTGGGTCACGATACGACCATCACTTTTGCAGCGCAGGCGGGTCAGTTGCAGCTGAACGTGATGATGCCGATCATCGCGCACTGCCTGTTTGAGGAAATGCACGTGATGATCGGCTCAGTGCGCGCCTTCACTGAGAAAGCGGCACGTGGCATCACGGCGAACCGCGAAAAGGCAACCGGCTGGCTTGCCAAGAACGCGATCCTCGCCACAGCGCTCAACCCGATCATCGGCTATGAGAAAGGCGCTGAAGTGGTGAAGAAAGCCATGGCGGAGAACAAGAGCATCATTGACGTGGTGGTGGAGCTGGGCTACATGACGCGAGAGGCGGCTGAAAAAGCCCTTGACGCCCGCGCCATGACCTACGGCGGTCTGACGGATACGCCTGCCGCCGGCTGAGTCCTCTTAGAATGGCTCACAACGGACGGTGCCTCGGCGCCGTCCGCGTTTTAGGGCGTCGGTACAGCAGTCGGGAGCGGAGTCGGGAGTCCGAACGCCTCTTCGCTTAGGAAAGGCGCCACTTGGCGCGGCAGCGGGTCAGTCGGTATGGCGGATTGCCAAGCGTCGCTGAGTGTAGTGAGATCAAGGGCAAGGCGGCGCGCCTGCCAATCACGGAATGCCGCCTCCACAGCGCGCTCAACCTCCTGCGGACTAGGCACATTGAAGCGCCGTTCCTCTACCAAGAGCAGCTCATAGCCCGCAGCTGTTCGTACCACGCCATACAAGCCGTTTTCTGTGCTGGTCGCTAACAGACGCGCCCATTCAGGCGGCAAGGCGCTGGAGTCGAGCCAACCGTAGTCGCCGCCGTTGCCCGCGCTGGCTGAGTCAAGCGAGTATTGACAGGCAAGTGCGGCGAAATCCTCGCCGTTGCGCGCCCGCGCTGCGAGTTCCTCCGCCAACGCCTGACTCGCCACCACGATCATCGCCACATCTGCCAAAAGTTCGCCGTCAGCGTCACGGCGTTTCTCGCCTACCTTGAAAATGTGCCAGCCAAGCGGACTCTGCTGCGGATCGGTCACGCTGCCCGACTCGGCGGCAAGAATCGCGGCGGGCTGCGGCAGACCGCGTGGCAGAGTCGCCCGTGAACGGAAGCCAAGCGCGCCGCCATTCCCGCGCACAGCGGGATCAAGCGAATAACGGCACGCCACAGCGCGGAACGGCTCACCTGCCTCGATCAATGCCTTCGCCGCCTCTGCCTCCGCCTCAGTAGGGGCAATCAGGCGCTTGACGCGGAAGGTCAGCACTGAAGGCTGACCCGCGCCCTCGCGCCCGATGATCGGCTGCAGGATCGTCGCCATGACAAACGCCTCAGCGACCGCCAAAATCTCTTGTTCGCTCATGCCGGAGTAGCGCACAGCCTGCTCTAGGTGGCGCGGCAGCTCTTCCTGCATGGCGGCACGCGGATCGGGCGCAACTTGCAGGTTAAAGCGCCGAATCCAATAGCCGTCAAGGTCAGCTTGAGGGATTTCCAAGCGGCGCGCCGCGAACTCAGCCCGTATGACCGCCTCGCGCAGCATGATGTCGTAGACCTGATAGCCAAAGTTAGCTGAGTTAGCGAGCGTATTGAAAATGGCGGCGATTCGGTCAGCAGCGAGGTTCTCACCCGCTCTGGTGAACGCGATCGACTCCAGTCCGACGATCTCGACGATTCGGCGCGCCTCATCGAGAGCGGCAAAGCGCTCATAGCGCACGCGGGCGCGGAACTGACCGAGTGTGAGGGTCTGGTCGCCAATGCGGGCAATCGGTTGATCCAGATCGAGCGTTGCGGGATCAGTTGGGCGGATGTAGGGCGTGCTGGTAGGAGTCGGCGTGCGCGTTGGACCGGTAGGCGTGGCAGAGGGACGCGCCCGCGCAGTCATGGTCTGTTCGCTGCGCGTATCCTGAATGACTTCGGGCGTAACTGGGACGCCACAGCCGCTCAAAAGCAGGGCGGCTGCGGCAAGGCAGATGGTCAGCAAGGGTCTCATGAAGTGCTCGGCGTTTCCACAGGCGGCTCTAAGTTGCCTGATGGTGTGGTCGTTAGCTCCAGCTGCGGCGTAGGCGAGGGAGTCGGCGTGTAGGTGGCGCACGGCGTGGGCGTGAACGTGGGCAAGGGCGTGCCTTGATCGTCAAAGCGCAAAGGTGGCGGCGGCGCGTTCGGATCGCAGGGTGGCAGAGTCGGCGTGGGCGAAGGAGTCGGCGTTTCGCCGCTCTCAGGGCTGTTCGCAGCCGCTTCCTCAACCTCAGGCTTGGGCGTATCGGTCGGCAGGACAGGCGGCAAGATCAGCGGCGTCGCTGTTGGTGTGAGCGTCGGTAAAGGTACAGGCGTCACAGGGGGCGGCGCTGCAGTTGGCAGAGTCGGCGTAGGCGTGCGCGTTGGCAGGATCGGCGTGACAGTCGGCGTCAGCGTAGGGCTTGGTAGCTGCGTCGCCAATGGGATGATGATGGTGAAGGCAGTCGGCGTATCTGTAGGCGTGATTGTCGGCGTGTGCGTGACAGTCGGCGTTTGAGTCAGGGTGAGGGTAGGCGTGAGCGTGTGAGTCGCCGTCGGCGAGGGCGTCGTTGTCAGTGTGGGAGTCGGCGAAAGCGTCGGACTGGGCTGCACAGCGATCGCGGTCTGAGTCGGCGCGCTAGGCGTCGGCAAGAGCGCTTGAGCAAGGCGCAAAGCGCTCTCGCTGCTCTCAGGGCGTAGAGTCGCCACAAATTGAAGCGCTTCAATGCCGCGTGTACGCAAGGTGTCGCGCTCAGCGCCATCAGGGAGCGCGTCAAGGGCACGCTGCAGGCTCTGAACGGCTTGCTCAAGCAGGCTAGGCGGCACAGGGACGCCCTTAACTGCCAGCAGTTCAATTTCATTCAAGCGCTCACGGGCGTGGGCGGCAAGCAACTGTGGCGATTCGCCATTCAGGGTGAGGGCAAGGCGCTCAATGGCACGCTTCACGCCGTAGAGCGGCTCATCGGGCAGGCTGGAGAGCGATGTGAGTGCCAGAAGCGCGATGAGTCCGAAAACGAGGCTGAGACTCGCAGCAACAGCCAATAGACGCCACATCCCGCGTCTTGGGGGGCGCACGCGCAAGGCATACGCAGCGCGCAGACGGCGCTCTATGGCAGCACGTCCCTCAGCGCTGAGCGATTCGGCGCCAAGCGCCCGTAGCGCTAGGGCTGAGCGTAGCAAAGCGCCAAGCGCCTTGAATTCAGGGTAGCGCTTGACGCACTCATCAATAGAGACTTCGCCGCGTTGCACAGCGCGCAGGCACGCCTCGAAGATTTCCTGTGGATCGGTCAGCCGTGGCGGCATAGGTCGTGATCTTCTTCAAACGTTCGCTACGGGTTTTACCGCACAGCTGACCTGAAAGAAACGGGCGCTTACTCCGCAGGCTCGCAGGGGCGCGGTGCAAGCGTGGTTTCGACGATCACGCGGCACTTGGTCACGTCTTCTTCAGCTTGGGCGACGATCGCCTTGACCGAGTCGGGCGTGATGCGCTCGTAGTACTCATTTTTCGCCAAACCGATGGCGCCCTCCGCAATGCCGACGATCTCGGTCTCGCCAAAGGGGAGCTCATCCTTGAGCATCAGATCAATAGCGCGATACAAGGCACCGCCCACATTTTTGATCATCGAGGTCAGGATCACCTCAGCTGCTGCGGGGTCGCTATCCTTGAGCAGCAGCCATTGGTCGGAGTCCACGCCGATGAAGTATTTGCCGCGCTGTTGCGCTGCTTGGATCATGCCCAAGCCAGAGCCGCCTGCCACGCTGAAGGTGAAATCCGCGCCTTGATCGTACATGGCAAGCGCGATCTCTAGACCTTTTGCCACGTTGAAGAATGGACGCTCGCCGCCGATGTACTGAACCAACACGGTCATCTCTGGGATGACGGACTTGGCGCCTTGCGCATAGCCGACGATGAAATCGTTAATGACGGGGATATCCAAGCCGCCGACCGCGCCGATGATGTTCCGTCTGCTCAGATTTGGCAGCGCGTTTTCTTTCATCATGGCAGCGGCATAGACGCCTGCGAGGTACGCGCCTTCGTTTTGCGCGTAGATCACATTGTAGACGTTAGCGCATTTACAGCGCGTGAAGTCAATTGGCTCATCGTGGAAGATGAATTTCTTATCGGGATACAGATCGGCGCGTGCCATGACGTAATCTGCCACCAGCGAGCCGCCCAAAACCAGAACATCGTAGGAGTCGGTATCCGCCATGGCGTCATCAATGCCCGGCTCCCAGCGCGCCTGATCTTCGCCCAATTCGATCACTTTCAGCTCAATGCCGAAGTCCGTTACGGCGCGCTCTAAGCCTTCTTGGGCTGAGTCGAAGAAAGAGCGGTCGCCCAGAGTGCCGTTGACCACATGCGTGACGCGCAGAGTCGGTTGGGCGGCGCTCGGCTGCTGGATGATCAGCGCCGCGACCAAAAGACTTGCGATTGTGAAGATACGCACAAAGCGATGCATTTTTTTGAGCCTTTCTATTGGTCAGACCGTATAGAATTTAGCAGATCGCAATCCTTTTGGGCAAGGCTGAGCAATTTGTGAGCGCTTTAAGTGCGCCTCTGCCGCATTGCCTGCGAATCCTGTATAATTAGGGCTAACTCTGAGTGACGTGCGCCGCGCATCGGCGCTGAAGCAAGGTCTGCATGGATTTCCTACTGGCTGTTCTCTCATTTTTGATCGTCCTCACGCCGCTGATCCTGATTCATGAGTGGGGGCATTTCATCGCCTGCCGTCTCACGGGCGTGACTGTGCTGGAGTTCGGGCTGGGCTTTCCGCCGCGTGCTGCCAAGCTCTTCGAGCGCAACGGCACAGAATTCACCCTGAATTGGCTGCCACTAGGCGGCTTTGTGCGCCCGCTAGGCGAAGATTTTGTGCGCCCTGTCGGTGAGAAGGCGACCGAGCGAGATCGGCAAGCCTACCGCAGATATCTAGAGGAAATGGCGGCGCTGCGCAAGAAAGTGCCGAAGCTGAAATCTGTGGCGGAGGCGACGCCGCTGCAGCGCCTGTTTTTCCTTGCTGCTGGCTCCGGTATGAACGTAATCGCAGCCGTTGTGCTGCTGATCATTGCCGCGACCATCAGTTTGCCACCTGTGGTGCTGGCTGCCGCTCCAAACTCGCCTGCGGGGAACGGCGGTCTGCAGACGGGCGACGTGATCACGGCTGTGAACGGCGTCGCTGTGAGCAATGCGGCGCAAATTGAAGAGCTGATCGAGGCGCAGCGCAACTCTGAGCAGCTGATCACGCTCACTGTCCAGCGCGGCGATGAGACGCTTCAGCTCACGCTCGGCGAACAGACGGGCAGATTCCCCAATCAGGCTGTGCTGATCACAGGCGTGACGCGCGGTATGCCCGCTGATGGCATTTTCCTGCCCAACGACATTATTTTGAGCGTGGATGGCAGAGTGCGCTCTGTGCAGTCTATCGTTGAGTACGTGCGTGAGCGCGGCGGTCAGACGGTCACGTTTGTCGTGCAGCGCGGCACAGAGCGCTTGACGCTCGAAGTTGTGCCGCTCAGCAATGTGGCAGCGGGACAGCCCGCTGTTGGCATTGGGCTGCAGCCGCTGGAGTTCAGCTTGACCACGGGGCTTGCGCTGGCAGATCGCGCTCAGGGCAAGTCGTTTCCAGAGGCAATTAGTGCGGGTATTGAGCAAACAGGCTTCATTTTGGGGCAGCTGATCCGTTTCCCTGTTGATCTTATCCGCGGCGCTCTGACCATTGAAGAGGCGCGTCCTGTGAGTGTAGTGGGCATTTCGCAGCTGGGCGGACAGGTGGTCAGCGCCGCTGTGGAGGATCGGTCGCCCTTGCGCTTGATCAATTTTGCAGCGCTGATCAGCCTTGCGCTTGGTTTCACGAACTTGTTGCCGATTCCCGGCTTGGATGGCGGGCGCATCCTTTTTGTGCTGGTCGAGATTGTGCGCGGTAAGCCAATGGCGCCCGAGCGCGAGGGCTTCATCCACATGATCGGGCTGATGTTCCTGTTGGGATTGTTCATGATCCTTGTGGTCAATGATATTGTCAATCCAATTGGGCAACTCATCCGTTAGTAAGTGAGTAGAAGCATGGCGATCAAGTTTGAGGAGGTCATACGGAGCCTGATCAGCGAGGAAATGCCTGTGACGCGGGCGATGGTGCGTCGCCTTTCGAACTTGGGCGCGGCTGAGGAAAAGGCGCTGATCAAGGCATGGGGGAGCATCCCTGTGGCGCGCCGTCATCAGGTGCTGCGCGAGATTGTGACGCTGAGCGAGGCTGACTTTGAGACTGACTTCCGCGCCGTCACGCACCTTGCCTTGACCGATCTGCATGACAATCTGCGCGAGGCGGCTATCGAGGCGGCTTGGCTTGATGAGTCGGTTGAGATGCTGAATCGCCTTTTGCCTATGGCGACGGTTGACTCCTCACCTGCGGTGCGTGCGGCTGCCGTCGGTGCATTGGGACGCTTTATCTTGCAGGCGGAGCTGGGCAAATTCAGCCCGATGCAGGCGCGGCAGGCTGAGCGGGTCGCATTGAAGCTCTATAACAATCGCAATGAGGATATCCGTGTGCGCTGCCGTGCGCTCGAGGCGATTGCCAATAGCAGCCGCGCTGAGGTGGTCGGCATGATTGAGGAGTCCTATCATGACGGCGACTCGCGCTTACGCGCTGCAGCGATCTACGCTATGGGCAAGACCTGTGATGAGCGCTGGGCGCGCTTTGTGCTTCAGGAGCTGGGCAGTGACGATCCTGCCATTCGCTTTGAGGCGATTCGGGCGGCGGGCGAGCTGGAGCTCGAAGATGCAGTGCCGCAGATCGGCAAGCTGATCATTGATGCTGATCGTCAGACGCTTGAGATGGCGATTTGGGCGCTTGGCGAGATCGGCAGTGGCGAGGCGCGCCGCATTCTCGATCATTTGGTGAAGTATGCTGAGGAGATCGAGGATGATAATTTGCTGGAGCAGATTGAGGATGCCCTCGCCAATGCAAGTCTGTTCGATCTCTAGCGCGCCAGCACTTGCTCGTAGACGGCGTAGGTTTGGCGGGCTGTGCGCTCCCAGCTGAAGTTGCTGGCGCGTGCTAAGCCCAGATTTTGCAGACTGGCGTGTAGATCGTCCTGAATCAGCACAGCGATGATCGCGCCGCCGAGCGTGCGTGAGTCGTGTGGCGGTACGAGGTATGCCGCGTCGCCTACGATCTCAGGCAGTGAGGATGCTTCCGCTGCAACGACGGGCGTGCCGCACGCCATTGCTTCCAATGCGCCGAGTCCGAAGCCTTCGTAGCGGCTTGGCATGACGAACAGGCGCGCCATGCGGTAGAGCGCGGGCTTATCAGCCTCGTCTACTGCGCCGATCCAGCGAATCCATTGTCCTAGCTCTTGGCGGGCTGCGATTTCAGCGGGCAGATCGGGGAAGCGCGGCGTCCCCCAGCGTTTGGGCGGCGCGCCTGCTAGGATCAGCGGATATTCATCGCCGACTGAGGGTCCGACGTAGGTGTACGCTGCGATCAGCGCCCGCAGATTCTTGCGCACGTCAAAGCCGCCCAAGTAGAGCGCGTATTGCTCTGGCAGGTTGTACTTGCGGCGCACTTCGGCGTCGCGCTCGGCGCCCAGGCGCGGATGAAAGCGCTCTGAGACGGCGAGGGGGATCGCTGTCACCATTTCGGGCGGCACGCCGATGTGCTGCACGATCTCTTGCTTAGAGAATTCGGAGTCGGTGATGATGTGCGCTACGCCTTGTGCGGAGGCGCGTACCAAACCGAAGTACAGCCTGCCGCCTAGTCCGCCTTGATAGATGGGCAAACTGAGCGGTATCACGTCGTGAATGGTGACTACGAGGCGCACGGGTGAGCTAAGCGGCGCTGCCCAATATGGCACGTGCGCAATGTGTGCGCCGATTGTGCCTGCCACTTTGGGGAAGGTGCGCTGTTCGAACAGCACTTTGCCGATTTGTCCCTTGCCCGCTTTGACGCAGATGCTCTGCACGCCCTCTGGCACGTCATAGAGGGCGCCGTTGCACTCAGGCGCGATCAGCGTGAGGCGCAGGTCAGCGTAGCGCGACTCGCTTTGGCGCAGTCGCCACAGAGCGCGCACTAGCTCGCGCACGTATTGTCCGCTGCCTGTGTAGGGCTGATTCCAGAACCAAGCGTTGACGGCAATGTGCATGACTCGCTCCGTTGTATCTCTTCACTGCCTAAATTGTACAGCGCGGCGCACAATTTGCCCGTCTTGCTGGTCAGAACGCGCTTGACGCGGTAGAGTCAGCCCTGATCAACCCGACGTTAGAGAGGCGCACTATGGAGACAATCCGTGTGACGGTCTGGGGCGAATTTCGGCATGAGTTGAAGAACGCCAAAGTGGCGGCGATCTATCCCAATGGGATGCATGAGGCAATTGCAGAGGGTCTGCGCGCCGATCCGCGCTTCAGTGTGCGCACAGCGACCCTTGATCAGCCTGAGCATGGCTTGAGTGATGCAATTCTCGCGGCAACGGACGTGCTAACGTGGTGGGGACACATCGCCCATCATGAGGTCACTGATGTGATTGTGGAGCGCGTTCGGGCGCGTGTGCTAGAGGGCATGGGCTTGATCGTGCTGCACAGCGGACATTTTTCGAAGATTTTCAAGGTTTTGATGGGCACCACTTGCAATCTGAAGTGGCGCGAGGCGGGCGAGCGCGAGCGCATTTGGATCGTTGAGCCGAGTCATCCGATCGCAGAGGGCTTGGGCGAGTATTTTGAGCTGGAGCAGGAGGAAATGTACGGCGAGCGCTTCGATATTCCCGCTCCAGAGACCCTTGTGATGGTCAGTTGGTTCAAAGGCGGCGAGGTTTTTCGCAGCGGCTGTTGCTATACACGCGGCAAGGGCAGAATTTTCTATTTCCGTCCCGGTCACGAGACCTATCCAACGTATTATGATCCGAACGTGCGCCGTGTGATCGCTAACGCCGTCCGTTGGGCTGCCCAGCGCGATACGCCGCCCGTCACGTTCGGCAACTATCCGCCGCGAGAGCCGTTGTCCTAGCGCAAGTTTACGCAGGCGCCAAAACCTGCTATAGTTTCCCGTGTGGCCACTTATTCTGAGAGGCGCAGTCCTCGCTTGCGCCGCCATATTTGATATTTTGGGGTGAATTTGAGAGATGGTGAAAGGGCAACGCACCTTACTACCGCCCGAAGATGAAAATCGTTTGAAGCTGATCGCTGAGACCGCCTCACCCATTCTGCGCCAACGCGCTCTGGCTATCCTTGCGTGGCATGAGGGCGCTACCGCCGCCGAGACCGCCAAGCGGACTGAGCTCAGCGTCAATCAAGTGCAATATTTATGGCGCCAGTACCGTCAAAAGGGTCTCGATTTGTTCATGGTCGAGGATGATGCGCCCGCTCAGCCTGCGCCCGCTGAGCCGCCGCCTGCCCCTGATGATCGCATCGGGCTGGAGGCGCTCTGCCAGCAGTATCAGGTGGATGTGGCGCACGCACGGCATGTGGGCAGCCTTGCCGCCCAAATTTTTGACGCCACACAGACCGTTCATCGCTTGCCGCCGAACATGCGCCCGTTGCTGGAGGCAGCTGCGCTTGTTCACAACATCGCCTATGAGATCGATCCGCCTAATCATCATTTGCGCGGGCGCGATATCCTGCTCAGCACGCCGATTCGCGGCTTCTCTGAGGATGAGCGGCGCATTTTGGCGTGTACTACCTCGTTTCATCGCAAAAAGGTCAATCCGGAGGCAGAGCCAGTCTATATGGCGTTGCCGGAGGATTTGCGTCGCGATGCGCTTGCGCTCTCCGCGATTTTGCGCGTCGCCGATGGTCTCGATCATTCGCAGACGCAGAGCACGGTTATTGACGCGCTGCATTTGAACGCTGATGAGGTCGAAGTGGTTGTCAGTGGTGCGCACGCCGCTGAGGATGCTACGCAGGCACAGAAAAAAGCTGACTTGTGGGCAAAGGTCTTCCCTGTGACCGTGCGCGTGCGCCCCGCTCTGCCTGAGCCGAGCCAAAACTCAGACTCAGCGCTGCGTCCCTTGATTTTGCAGCAGATCGGCGCGCACGTCGGTTTGGATCAGACAGTCAGTGTGGTGCGCGCCGGGCGACTCTTCGCCTCCCAGACTCTAGAGCGCGTAGAGGTGCTGTTGCGGCACTTACAGCGCGGCGATCTGCACGTCTTGCCCTCCCTCGCCCGCGAGGCGTTCCGCCTGACCGACGCGATCATCCTTGCCGACGCGAAGGAACATCGCAAAGAAGCGAAATGGTTCGCTGATGCAGTCAACGAGGCGCGCCTTCTCTTGGCACTGGCAGAGCGCGCCGCTATGCTGGCTGAAGACGCACAAGAGCAACTCGCCATCAGTGAGCGCGTGCAGACTTGGCAGGCTGAGGCGCGCGCCGCCTGCGACGCCATTGATGCAGCGCGCTTCAAGCGCATGGCAGACGGCTTACGGCTCGCCTTGACCGAAGATGTTGACCCAAACGAGAAAGCATTGGCGATCTATCACGTCGGCACGCTGCTCTGGGAGCAATTGACAGCATTGCGCACGGTCATGGAGCAAGGCACTAGCGTAGATGACGCCCTCGCAGCTGTGCGCCGCCTGCAGGACTACCTGGTCGCCTTCCGCGACCTGCTTGGCGCGGAGGTCTCGCAGGTTTTGGATATGCTCACGCCGCTGGAGAGCTACCTCGCAGCGATTCAAGTGGCGCAAGCGCTCATCACGCGCTTAGAGCGCCTGCCCGCTGCCGCTGCGCCCAAGAAAGGGCGCAGGAAAAACGCGCCACCGCCCTCGCCTGACCCTGCAATTGAGGCATTGCGCACCTCGCAGCAAGAGCTGATCGAGATGCTTGCCGACTCGCTCTCCAGCGTCTGGTCGAGTGTGAACAGCCCGATCTTTCGGCGCGCTTTTGCCCTAGCAATTGCTGCGCCCTGATATATGGAAGGTCTTTCGGCATGAGCTACAGCTACTACACGCCGCCCATGCGCGATCCCAAGCCGCGCCACCCGCTTGACTATCGCATGAACCTGACGGCGAGCATCCTGACGGGCTTGAGTCGCGGCGAATGTTGCGCCCTGATCGGCGTGGGCAGTAGCGGCAAATCGCGCTTCATGTTGCACCTGACCCGCCCTGAGACTGCTCAATATCATCTGGGCGATGACGCTTTCACGCATTTCCTCGTGCTGGTTGAGTGCAACGCTTGGCTTGAGCGCACGGTCTGGGCGGCTTATGAGAGCATCGCCTACAATCTGGTCAGCGCGCTGCAGCCCGTTGAAAATCCGATTGTGCAGAGCGTGCGTCCGCGCCTTGAGAGCATGTATGACGCCGTAGTGCGCGAGCGCAGCATCGCCTTCCGCTACCTAACGAGCGGTCTGGATGAACTCATGCGCGGCACACGCCTGAAATTCACGCTCTGCTTTGACGAATTCGATTACGTGATGAGCGAATTTGATGCTCAGCTCTTCCGCAACTTGCGCGCCCTGCGCAACCGCTTCAAATACCAGCTGACCTATCTGGTCACCACGCGCTACCCGATGCCCTATCAGCGCCCGCCAGAGCGCCGCGCCGAAGCTGAAGAATTCTACGAACTGTTCACGGATAACACCTTCGCCATCGGACCGTACGATCTCAAAGACTCCGAGATCATGATTAAGGAGCTAGAAGCGCGCCTGAACTTCCCCTTGCGCCGCGAAACCCGCGACATGCTGATTGACATCTGCGGCGGACACCCCGGCTTGATGCGCAGCGCCTTCAACCTGCTGGAGACCCTCAAAGAGCAGCCCGCCACGCCCAAACGCATGGGTGAACTGCTGATCAACGAGCAAATGACTTGGAAAGAATGTCAGCGCATTTGGGAATCGCTCACTGGAGCGGAACGCGCCGCCTTAAAGCGGCTTGCCACAGGGCGCAACACAGCTCAGGATGAGCCGACCCTCACTGAACTGAAGGCGAAGGGTCTGGTGGTGGAAAAACAAGGGCAGGGACGGCGCGTCTTCAGCCTGATCGTGCAGGAATTCGCCAAGCAGCAGCCCGATTAGCGCCCTAGGGCAGGAGAGTAGCGTGTTCAACGAAGAGTCAATCCAGCAAGTGGACGCCGCACGCTTCAATGCCGCCTTTGCCCGTCCGCTCTACGAGGGCTACAGCTTTGCGCAAATTCCTCAGACAGTCCGCTACGCGCTCACGGGCGAATCAGGCGGCTTGCCCCTCAAAATCTTCGGACACCTGCCACAGCGCTATCGCAAAGTCGCCCTGATCCTAGTGGATAGCTTTGGCTGGCGCTTTCTGATGAATTACTACAAAGAATATCCCGCCCTCAAGCGCTTCGCCGACTCAGGCGTGATTTCGAAGATCAGCGTCCAGTTCCCCTCCACCACCTCCGCCCATGTGACCACCATCAACAGCGGACTGCCCGTCGGAGAGAGCGGCGTATACGAATGGTTCTACTATGAGCCAAGCCTAGACGCGATCATCTCGCCGCTCACCTTCAGCTACGCCGCCACACACCGCGAGAGCCTCCGTAACGTCGTGGCGCCGGGCGCGATCCTGCCCCAACAGACCATCTACCAAGCGTTAGCAGCGCACGGCATCCAGAGCTACGTGCTGCAGGAAAGCACAATCGCCCATTCCTCTTACAGCAAGACGCTCACAAATGGCGCCGAGATTCTGCCCTTCGTCACGCTCTCGCAGGGCTTGCTGAACTTAGCATACCTGCTCAACAGTCTTAAAGAGCGCGCTTACGTCTTTTACTACTATTCGGCGCTTGACTCCATTGCTCATGGCTACGGTCCCGACTCCGCCCATCATCGCGCCGAAATAGACACCTTTTTCACTGCCCTAGAGCGGATTTTCTTCGCCAATCTGGAGCGCGACGGCGAGACGCTCATCCTCCTGACCGCCGATCACGGGCAAGTGGAAGTTGATCCGAGTACTACGCGCTACCTGAACCGCGAATTGCCACAGCTCACGCCGCTTTTCCGCGTGGATCGGCGCGGCGCGCCGCTAGTGCCGGCTGGCTCCGCCCGCGATATGTTCCTGTATGTGAAGCAGGCGCACCTTGATGAGGCATACGCCATGCTCACGGCGCACCTGCGCGGCTGCGCTGAGGTCTACCGCACTAGCGACCTGATTGAAGAGGGCTTTTTCGGCTTGCACTGCTCAGAGGTCTTTCGCAAGCGGCTCGGTGAGCTAGTCGTGCTACCCTACGCGCATGAGTCGGTCTGGTGGCATGAGCAGGGCAAATTCGAACAGACCTTTCTGGGACATCACGGCGGCTTGACGCCCGATGAAATGCACAGTGTCCTGATGGTGCTGGCACACTGAGGGCGCGCCGCGCCTCTCTATCCCTCGACTTTCCTCTTGTCCATTGTGAAGAGTCTTTTGTGCATTCTGCCCAAAAACTTGACAAAGGGGTCTGTTTAGCTGTAAAGTGATTGCAAGCGTTTGCAAAGCAAGTGCATCGCGTTATCAATTTGAGGACGCTTTATTTTTGCAGTATTTTGCAAACGCTTGCAAATGTGCGAGACGCCTTGAGGAAAGCTGAATGAATAAATCGGCACCACGCAAGAATCGCCAAGTGACGATCGTAGACATCGCCAGAGAGACAGGCGTTTCCTACTCAACAGTCTCTCGCGTTTTGAGCGGCTTTGAGTTTGTCAGGGATGAGACGCGGCAGCGTGTGTTGGAAGCGGCACAACGTCTGGGCTATGTGGCAAATGTGGGCGCACGCAGTCTAGCTGGCGGTAGAGCTAACATCATTGGCTTGCTGGTGCCGGGTTTGGATAACGGCTATATTGGCGAAATTGCACGCGGCATTGATGAAGAACTCTCGCGTGTGAACTACGACCTGATGCTCTACACCACGCATCGGCAGCGTGGCAAGGAAGCAATGCACGTACGTGCCATTGCTAACGGGCTGACAGATGGTCTCATCTTAGTTGTGCCGCTGGTCACAGACTATCTGCAAGAGCTCCAAGCTCGAGACTTCCCCTATGTGCTTGTGGATCAAAGCGATCCTAGCGGTCAGAGCAATGTAGTAGACGCCACAAACTGGCAAGGTGCCTACGAGGCGACCGAGTACCTGATCCAGCTGGGACATCGGCGCATCGGGATAATCACGGGCATGATGCAGATCGCCAGCGCACGCGAGCGTCTGGAAGGCTACAAAGCAGCGCTTGCTGAGAACGCTATTGACTTCGATCCTGAACTGGTGGTGCAAGGCGATTTCTGGCAGCCGACGGGCCATCAGGCGGCCTCTGTGCTGCTCGACCTCGACCATCCGCCTACGGCGATCTTTGCCAGCAACGATCTGTCGGCTTTCGGCGCCATGCAAGCCATCCGTGAGCGCGGTCTACGCATACCTGAGGATGTCTCAATCATCGGCTTTGATGATGTCCCACAAGCCTCGCTCGTTCATCCCAGACTGACAACCGTACGTCAGCCGCTGGATGAAATGGGACGCACGGCTGTGCGCTTGTTGCTCGAACAGATTGAAAATCCCAGTCAACCAGCGCGCCGTGTCACGCTCTCAACGCAGCTGATCGTGCGCGATTCTTGCCAAGCGATCGTCTGAGCGCACAAAGGAGGTGCATAGCGTACTAAAACACGAGAAGCATATCTGTTCGGCTAGGGGTCTAACTTGTAAGTCAGTTAAAGGAGGATCTTATGTTTAACAAACGTTTCGCTTATGTGCTTGCGGCACTGGTTTTGATGGTCTCAATGGCTGCGCCGATCGCGCAGGCACAGAGCCAAGTGGTCATCACCTGGTGGCACATCAACACAGATGCTGCGCAGAGCGCTTTCTGGCAGAGCGTGGCGGATGAGTTCATGGCG
The DNA here is from genome assembly GCA_002794705.1 of Candidatus Thermofonsia Clade 1 bacterium. Next base: position 38,905 of record PGTK01000004.1, on the reverse strand, counting down.
GCGAATCCGAACGTCAAGATCGAGATCACGGTCTTGGAAAATGAGGCCTTCAAGAGCCGCTTAGTGACTGTGATGCAAGCCGGCGACCCGCCCGATCTCTTCCAGAGCTGGGGCGGCGGCGTGCTGTGGGAGTATGCCAAAGCAGGCTTAGTGAAGAATATCGCTGCTGAGTTGGAAGGCGAATGGCGCAATTCGTTCAGTGCCAAGGCGGCTCTGGAGCTCTACGGGCGCAACGGTGAGTACTATGGCGTGCCGTGGACGTGGGGCACTGTTGGCATGTTCTATAACAAAGCGCTGTTCGCTCAAGCTGGCATCGAGAAGCTCCCTGAGACGTGGACAGAGTTCCTCGAAGTTGTCAAGAAGCTGAAGGCGGCTGGCATCACGCCTATCGCACTGGGCGAGCGCGATAAGTGGCCGGGTCATTTCTGGTGGGTCTACTTGGCGATTCGTCTGGGCGGCGAAGAGGCGTTCCTAGCGGCTTATAATCGCACAAGCAGCTTTGAGGCAGAGCCGTTTGTCAAGGCGGGCGAGTACCTGAAGGAACTGATTGACCTAGAGCCATTTATGGAGGGCTTCTTAGGCTTGGGCTATGGCGATCAGGCTGCAGCTATGGGCGACTCGCGTGCCGCAATGGAGCTGATGGGTCAGTGGGCGCCAAGTGTGCAAGCAAGCTCTAGCCAAAGCGGTGGTTTGGGCGAGAATCTGGGCTGGTTCCCGTTCCCGGCTGTGGAAGGTGGCGCCGGTAATCCGAACGACGTGCTGGGCGGTGGCGATGGCTTTGCCGTGGGCGCCAGAGCCGAGCCTGAGGCAGTTGCTTTCCTGCGCTATATCACCAGTCCCGATGTCCAGCGGCGCGCTGCGGCGATCTGGGTCTTGCCAACAGTGGCAGAGGCTGAAGACGCAGTGACCGATCCCATTCTGCAGACCATCCTCAATGCGCGCAATGAGGCACCGTACTTCCAGCTCTACTATGATCAGTTCTTGCCGCCGGCTGTCGGTCAGGTTGTGAACGATAGCGTAGAGATGCTTTTTGCAGGTGTGGCTACTCCCGCTGAGGTAGCTGCTGCGATTGAAGCCGCTGCACGGCGTGAGCTAGACAACTAGCTCAAGGGCGGGTGTGTAGACCGCTTTGGCTGCCAACCGATGGGCGAGTCTGCACACCTGCCGCTCAAACCGATGTTACTCACATCGCCCTTGAATATAGCAAAAGCGAGCGTGCTATGTCTACCATTCGTTTTCGCGTCTTGCCGCGAACTGACCTTTCCTTCGCAGGGCAGGCTCTTAACCGCATTCAGAGCAAGTGGCTCACGGTTGTACTGCTAACGCTGCCCGGCATGGTCATCTTCCTGACTTTCTTGCTGATCCCGATCTTCCAATCAAGCTACTTTAGCTTGTTCCGATGGAACGGTTTTGGTCCACCCACTGATTTTCGTGGGCTGAGCAACTATGTTGACCTGATTAACGACAGCATTTTCATCCGCTCTATCGGCAACAGCCTGATCTTAATGCTCTCTTCGCTAGTGCTGCAACTGCCTTTAGCGCTAGGCTTGGCAATTTTGGTCGGGCGCGGACAGCTGTTCGGGCGGCAGGTCTTTCGAGCGATCTTGTTCATCCCTTACGTTTTTTCAGAGGTGATCACAGCACTCATCTGGCTGTATGTTCTGCATCCGAACATGGGCTTGATGAACCGCGTTTTCGAGGCGATCATCCCAAACTTCAAGTACATCGCTTGGCTAGCGGATCGCAACATTGCCCTCTATGCGATTTTTTTAGTGCTGACGTGGAAATACTTCGGCTTTTACATGATTCTGTACATGGCAGGGTTGCAATCCATTCCCAAGGAACTTGAGGAAGCAGGGCGCATTGACGGCTGCAACGAATTCCAAGTGCTGCGCTTTGTGACTATCCCGCTCTTGGGCAGGACGATTCGTCTGACGATCTTTCTATCCGTCTTGGGCGCCTTTCAGCAGTTCGTGATCATTTGGATTCTGACACAGGGCGGACCGGTCAATGCCACTTCGACCATTGCAACGTACCTGTACAAATACGGCATTCAGCGCTTTGCCTTGGGCTATGGCAGTGCCGTAGCTGTAGTGCTGTTTTGCATCACGCTGTTTTTCTCGCTCGGCTATCAGCGTTTGGTCATGCGCCAAGATTACACGCTGAGAGACTAGGAAAGTTACCATGATCAACTATGCAACAGCAGTAACAGAATTGCCTAGGCGGTCAAAGAAACATCGCCTGAACTACCGTCGGCTGTTGGTGAACATCGTAAAATACGCAGTGCTGACCTTTGTGACTCTAATCATCCTTGCCCCAAGCCTGACAGCCGTTTTAGGAGGCATCCGCACCACTGGTGAGTTCTTGGCAGAGCCGTTCGGTCTGCCTAAGCAGGGCATACAATGGCAAAACTTTGAGCGCATCCTGACCAGTTCCACGTTTTGGAATGCCTTTGGGAACAGCTTGCTGCTGACAACAGGTGTGACTGTGATCGGCGTAACGCTCTCGACCTGCCTTGCCTTCGTCTTCAGCCGAATGCAGTTTCTGGGCAAGAATTTCCTGTTCAATGTGCTGTCTTTAGGATTGTTGTTTCCTCTGGTAGTGGCTATTCTGCCGATCTTCATCCAGATTCGGCAGCTGGGATTGATCAACAGCCTCTGGGGCGTCATTTTGCCAATGGTCGCCTTCAGTTTGCCGGGCAGCGTGGTGATCCTGCGCAGCTTCTTCATGGCGATCCCTACGGAGCTGGAAGATGCTGCCTATATTGATGGCTGCTCCACTTTGGGCTTTTTCCGCTTCATTTTAATCCCGATGGCACGCCCTGCAATTGCTGCAGTTGCCACGCTCCAGATCATTGCCGCTTGGAATGAGTATTTTCTGCCGCTCCTTGTGCTGAATGATCCGAAGTTGTGGCCGCTCCCTCTGGGAATCATGCAGTTTCAGGGGCAGTACGGCTCGGAGTGGGCGCTGATCATGGCGTATATCACCATTTTGATCATCCCTGTGGTCATCTTTTACATCTTCACACAGCGTTTCATTGTCACTGGGCTAACCGGTGGCGAGTTGAAAGGCTAAAAGTCGAGGCTATCACATCCAGAAACTAGGTTGCTATATGACTACTATCCCACGCTATCTTGATCCCTATCAGACCGTCCAAGCACGTGTGGATGCTCTGCTGGCTGAAATGACCTTGCCCGAAAAAGTCGCACAGCTACAGAGCGTCTGGGTAAATGCGCTGATCAACTCTGAAAGGCAGTTCGATCCAGAGCGCGCTGCACCGCACCTACAGCATGGCATCGGGCAGATCACTCGCGTTGGTGGCGCCTCGATCTTGCCACCTGTGCAGAGCGCTGAGCTTGCCAACGCGATTCAGAGCTATTTGAAGCACCACACGCGCTTGGGCATTCCCGCTATGGTGCATGAGGAGAGCTGCGCCGGCTATCTAGCGCGCAATGCTACCACCTTTCCGCAAGCAATTGGTCTTGCAGCCACTTGGCAGCCCGAATTGATTGAAGAAATGACACGCCTGATCCGTGCGCAAATGCGCGCTGTTGGCGCGCATCATGCCCTTGCGCCCGTGCTGGATGTGGCGCGGGACACACGCTGGGGACGCGTTGAAGAGACCTTTGGCGAAGACCCCTACCTGATCAGTCAGATGGGCATTGCCTATGTGCGCGGCTTACAAGGCGACGATCTGCGCGAAGGGGTAGCGGCAACGCTCAAGCATTTCTTGGGCTACAGCGCCTCTGAAGGCGGTTTGAACTGGGCGCCGGCGCACATTGGCGCACGTGAATTGCGCGAGGTCTATGCACTGCCTTTCAAAGCAGCCATCCACGAAGCCCGCGCAGCTACCGTCATGAATGCTTATAGTGAACTGGACGGCGTGCCACTGGGTAGCTCACGCGAGTTGCTCTATGACTTTCTGCGCGGTGAACTCGGTTTCAGCGGCGTAGTAGCTTCGGACTACTTCACCTTGAAGACCTTTGTGGAGTATCACCGAATTGCAGCTGATAAAACAGAGGCAGCCCACTTTGGCTTACAAGCGGGTCTAGACCTTGAGCTACCGGCTGCGGATTGCTACGGCGAGCCGCTCTTGCACGGGCTTGCCACAGGCAAGATCGATCCTCAGCTGGTAGATGAGAGCGTCAAGCGCATCCTGACGCTCAAGTTCCAGCTGGGCTTGTTCGAGAATCCGTTCGTGCAGACCGAGCGCATCCCTGAGCTATATAGCAATGCGCAAGGCGTGGCGCTCTCACGCCAAATTGCCGAAAAGACGCTCGTCTTGCTCAAAAATGAGGGCGATCTCCTGCCGCTCAGCCCCTCCATAGAGTCCATTGCTGTGATCGGTCCGCATGCTGATAGCATCCGTCTGCTGCAAGGCGACTATCACTTCCCTGCTCACTATGAGGGCATTTTCGATCCAAACGTGAGCCTTGATGCGCCCACGCCGAGCGAAAATGCACTGCGCCAAGAATGGTCGGCGCTCATGCCGCCTTCAGTGAGCGTCTTAGCGGGCATTCGTGCGTCCGTCTCGCCGACAACACAAGTTCTGTACGCCAAGGGCTGCGAAGTAACAGGCACAGACCGCTCAGGCTTTGCTGAAGCCGTCGCTGCTGCCAAGCAGGCGCAAGTGGCAGTGGTTGTAGTGGGCGATAAGTCGGGGCTTTCCAAGCCGCTAGGTGCCACTTCGGGCGAGTCCATAGATAGTGCTACACTGGAGCTACCGGGCGTACAGGGTGAATTGATCAAGGCAGTCCATGCCACTGGCACACCTACTGTAGTGATCCTGCTCACGGGTAGGCCGTACGCCATCTCATGGCTGGCAGAGCATGTGCCTGCGATCATGGTAGCGTGGTTTCCTGCTGAACAAGGCGGCGCAGCCATTGCCAACGCTCTCTTCGGCAAAGTCAATCCGAGTGGCAGGCTACCGATCACTTTTCCGCGCCATGTTGGGCAGGTGCCAACTTTCTACGCACACAAGCCCTCCGGCGGGCGCAGTAACTGGTGGGGTGATTACGTAGACCTATCTGCCAAGCCGCTCTACGCCTTTGGGCATGGGCTGAGTTACACCCGCTTTGCGTACAGCAACCTAAGCCTCGATTTAGCCCAAGCACGCGCCGATCAGTGTGTGAATATCACCTTTACGCTCACCAACATTGGCGAACGGGCAGGCGATGAGGTTGTCCAGCTTTATGTGAGCGATCCAATTGCCAGCGTCACTCGCCCCGTCAAGCAGCTTAAGGGCTTCAAGCGCGTCACACTGCAGCCGAACGAGAGCAAACGCATCACCTTCACACTCGATGTACGCCATCTAGCCTTTTACGACCGCGCTATGCGCTACATCGTTGAACCGGGCGAGATTGTGATCAGCATCGGCACTTCCGCTGAGGATATCCGTTTAACAGGCAGCTTTGAGATCGTGGGCGAGACCGTTGCGGTCGAGCAGGTATACACTACTCCAGTTCAAGTCAGTTAGGAGTTACACCAGATGCTTACGCGGTTTCTTGTCTTAGCTCTGTTAGGCGCAATGGTCTATCCGTTGAGCTTGCCGAATCACTGGGAGCCCGCTGACGGGCCAAGCAGATTACAACAGCAGGGCAAAGGTGCCTTTTTCACAGGCAATTATCCCAATCTGCTGGCTGAGGCGGGCTATAGCCAAGCGGAGATCGAGGCGCGCATCGAGCAGGTCTGGAACACTTTGTTCTACGGCAATGATCAGACTGAGCGCGTCTACTATCCCGTAGGCGATGACATGGCTTACATCCTTGATGTGGCTAACAACGACGTGCGCAGCGAAGGCATGTCCTACGGCATGATGATCGCCGTGCAGCTGGATAAGAAAGAAGAGTTTGATCGCCTGTGGAAATGGGCGCGCACCTATATGTACCACACCGATCCTGACTATCGCGGCTTTTTCTCCTGGCAACACGCCGCCGACGGCACACGGCTTGATAACAACTCAGCACCTGATGGTGAGACGTGGTTTGTCATGGCGCTCTTTTTTGCCGCAGCGCGCTGGGGCAACGGCGAGGGCATCTTCAACTACACAGCAGAGGCAAACGCACTGCTCCACGAAATGCTGCACAAGGCTGAGACTAGCAAGGTGCTGACGGGCATGTTCGATCCGCAGACGACTCATGTCGTTTTTGTGCCGATGCGTGGCGTTTTAAGCAGCTTCACTGATCCGTCTTACCATGCGCCGCACTACTATGAACTCTGGGCGCGTTGGGCGGCAGCTGATCAGGAGTTCTGGGCGCGTGCTGCTAACGAGAGTCGTGCCTTTTGGCGGCGCGCCGCTCATCCTGAGACAGGCTTAATGCCAAATTATGCTAACTTTGACGGCACGCCCAGACCGTGGGGCGATTATGGCGAGTTTTTCTACGCCGACGCTTGGCGCTGTGCCATGATGGTGGCAATGGACTACGTCTGGTTCGGAGTGGATGACTGGCAGGTTGAGCAGAGCAACCGCCTGCTGCGCTTTTTCCATCAGCTGGGCATTGATCGCTACAACTCGAAGTTCCACGTTGATGGCACGCCTGTTGAGCCACAACATCGTGCGCTCGGCTTGGTCGCTATGAACGCAGTAGCCGCCCTTGCCGCTGATGATCCCATCCGCTGGGGCTTCGTACGGGCTTTCTGGGAGGCGCCCTTGACCGTCGGACGCTACCGCTACTATGACAACTTGCTGTATATGCTCGCTTTGTTGCAGCTGAGCGGCAACTTCAGAATCTACACGCCTGCGAGCTAGACGCTGAGCCGTTCCTCACAATGCCAGATCGCCGCGAGTCATGCGGCGATCTGTGTTTTGACGCCGTGTAGACCGTTCAAATCCAAGCTGAACTTACCTTTGACCCCTATCCCCTGCCCTTTCCCCGTAAGCAGGGGAAGGGAGTCAATGCGCACTCTGAGTGCCTTTCGCGTGTGCGCACAGAACTCTGCGCTTTGCGCTGTGAAGTGATCGGGCGTCACGGCTACCTGATTGCAGCCTGAGCGCATCCTTGCCCTGCTTGCGGGTCGGGGACTGAGGAGTGGGGTCAGACCCCTAACCCCGACCCTCCACTCTTCCCCCGCAAGCAGGGGAAGGGCGTCAACGCTTTTTGAACTTTTCTCCTATATTTTTCTCTCTTGTTAGAACATAAGTTCTGATGTAGCATTAGGCGGCACACGACGCTTAGCCTGAGGAGACATTGGCATGTCGGTTCGGAATTGGCGGCATGGTCTGTATAGCCGCGAGGTGCCAGTCACCACAGCCTTACCTACGCCGCTCTTGCCCGCCCACCTAGCGGACTACTTCCAGAGCATGGCAGAGACCTGCCTGAGCCTTGCCGAGCGCCTTGACGCGCACGTAGGGGAGCGCAACGGGCAGATCGGGAGCGTGATCAGCAGCTTGACTCGCCTTGCCGCTGACCTTGAGCAGTTCAGCGCCGTCTTGCGCGCCGATGGGCTGCGCCCTTCCGCCCTGCGCGACCTGCCCGATGAAGATTTGGATCACTTGATTGCCCAGCAGCGCCGCGCCCTAGAGCTGACGCTCAGCCGCATCAGCCTTGCCACCAACGCGCTGCTGAACGGTCAGCCGCTTCGTCCCGACGGCACAGGCGTGGATGTCTACCGCCGCTTGGCGACGCTCATGCGCGAGAGCAAGAGCATCGCTAAGGCACTTGCCAGCAACCTCTACGGGCTTGAGCAGCGCCAAGATCGCTACGCCGAAGACCTGACAGCCCGTCTCTATGCCGCTCTGCAGGGCGATGAGGAGTCTGAACAGCCATGAGCCACGTGCGACCGTCTTTCCTGCATTGGGCGGAGTCGCGGGGCGGGATGTACCTGCCCGATCAGATGCCGCCGCGCCTTGCGGCGTGGTCAACCTACCATCGCCCGATCCTCGATCATTTGTTTCCAGAGGGCGATGCTGAACTGCCCTATAGCCGCATTGTCTGGAGTTGCCCGAAGAAAAGCGCCAAAAGTACGCTTGCCGCGGCTCTGCACTTGTGGTTTGCGCTGTTCGTGGCGCCCGGCGGCGAGCAGTACGTGCTGGCAAACGACCTCGAAGGCGGGCGCAACCGAGTCTTCAGCTATATTCGGCGTGCGCTGGAGCTGAATCCGATCCTGCGGCGCGGCATAGATTGGCGGGCAAGCCAAGACGCGATCCATTTGCGCAATGGGACGCTCATCCGCGCTGTGGCGAACGACGTGCGCGGCGAGGCAGGCGGCAATCATACCCTCGCCACCTTTGATGAGGCATGGGGCGTAGTCTATGAGCGCGGCGTGCGCCTTGCCACCGAGTTCAGTCCTGTGCCAACGCGCCGTCACAGCCTGACCTTCTATACGGGCTATCAGGGCTGGGCGAATTCGGTCTGGTGGCACAACCTGATTGATGAAGGCTTGCGCGGCGAACCCGTCCCAGAGCTGATCGATCTGGATAACGGCGACGGTCAGCCCGCCTGTTGGCGCAACGGACGCCTGTTTGTGTACTACGATCACGTGCCGCGCATGGCGTGGCACATGCCGCAATACCTCGCAGAGCAGCGACGGATATTGCCAGAGGCGGAATATCTGCGCGTGTGGGAGAATCGGCGCATGGGCAGCGCAAACGCGCTGTGTACAGCCGCGCACTGGGATTCGCTGTGCGATTCGGCGCTCAGTCCGCTGCAGCTGAACGATCCGCGCCCTGTGGTCTTCGGCGTGGATGCTGCTACGCAGCACGACTCAACAGCGTTAGTCGCTTGCACATGGGAGGCGGCGACTCAGCGCGTCCAAGTGGTCTATTCTCGTATCTGGGCGCCTGAGGCGGGGCGTCCGCTGAGTCTGCATGAGAGCATCGGCGCTGAATTGGCGCGTTTAGCCGCACAGTGCCGCATTGCCGCCGTGTACTACGATCCCTATCAGATGATCGCCCTTGCCGAATGGCTGCAGACGCGCCTGAACCTCCCGATGATCGCCTTTGGGCAGGGCGCGCCGCGCCTGCAAAGCGACGGACATCTGTATCAGCTGCTGAGCGAGGGGCGTCTGCGACACACGGGCGATTCGGCACTGCGGCGGCATGTGCTGAATGCGGCGCTCCAGCGCACTGAGCGCGGCTATCGCCTGGTCAAGGGCGCGGGTCAGATTGATGCAGCCGTGGCGCTGAGCATGGCGGCGTTCGGGGCGGCGCGGCTCTTGGGCGGCGACACTGCCCTCCAAATGGTCAAGAATCCGTTTTACAGCGATGTGTGAGGCAGAGATGGGCGATTATCGCGCATGGCAACGCGCCTATTGGCAGGCATTGGGCATTTTAGAGGGCATGGCAGCGCAGGGCGAACGGCTCTACGATCATTTGCCGAGCGAGGATCGGCGCGTGAGCGAGTGCTACGATGCACTGATCGAGGCGCTAGAGGCGCTGGAGCGCCAAATGCGCCGCCGACTCGCCCGCGACGAGCCTGAGGTGGCTGATGAGCTGAGCGACTGAGGGCGAGTCTTGCACTCGCCCTCATGTTCAGGGTCAGCGGGATCGATCCGATCAGCGGCTGGCACGCGCCGCCAACTGTGCCGCCTGATCAATGCGGCGCGACTCCCAATGCGGTCCGCCGAATAAGCCGTCTGTCTCGAAGAAAGCAGTGTACCACGGCTTGACGGCGAAGATGTCAATGTCGAGGAAGAGCGGCATGATCGGGAACTCACCCTCGTAGCCGAAGAGCAGCTCCTCTACCTCGCGGTAGAGCTGACGGCGCACTTCAGGATCGCTTTCGCGGGCAGCGCGCTCTAGGCGACCGTCAATCGCCTCGCTGCACGGGCGCGAGTCGATCTGACAGCTCAACACATCGTGCAGCCAGTTGTGCGCGTCAGGATAGTCCGGCAGCCAGTTGATCAGGTACATATGCGGGCGCTCGTTAGCGGGCGTATCGAGGCTGATCGTCTTGAGCAGCACTGTGAATTCCGCCTGCTCTAGCACCAGTTTCTCACGCGGACAGCCCAAGACCGTGTTCGCCACGTTCTGCATGTACTCGCCCCATTGCGTGCGGCGCGGCGTGCTGAGAATGGTGATGGTGGGGAAGCCCTCACAGTTGGGATAGCCGGCGCGTGCCAGCTCTTGGCGAGCGAATTCAGGATCGAAGCCGGGCGTATCAGGTTGCCCAATGCCCACTTCATTGATCGGCACGGCGCCGAAGATGCCCGGCGGCACAAAGTGCGCCATCGGCACGCCTGCCCCGTTCAGCATCTCGGTGATGAAGGTTTGACGATCCAGCATGGCGCTGAAGGCGCGGCGGACATGCACGTTATCAAAGGGCGGCTTATCGTAATAGAAGCCGAAGTAGAAGACGGCAAGATCGCTGATTTGGCGCAGCTCTTGGCTCAAGACAGGGTCTTGGCGGGCGGCATTGAGTTCAGCCTCTGGCACGCCCGCTGTATCTACCTGATTGGACTTGTAAAGCGACCAGATCGTGCCGGGATCGTTGACCACAATGGTGCTGACGCGCTCTAGGTTGCCGCCGTACGAGTCGTTCACCTCCACGTAGAGCGGATTCTTGACGAAAACGCGGCTGACGGGCTTATCCCACTCTTGGAGCATGAACGCGCCGTTGGTCACGATGTTGCCAGGCTCTGTCCATTGCTCGCCGAATTCCTCGATGGTCTCGCGGGGCGTGGCGCGGAAAATCCACATGCTGCTGGCGGGCAGGAAGAAACCGAAAGCGGCTTGCAGGGTGATCTCCAGCTGTGTATCGCTCAAAGCGCGCACCGCGACTTGCTCAAAATCTTCGGCGCTAATCTGAGTCGCCTCTTTATTGTAAACGACATCGCAGCCCTTGATCAGCGAGGCGGCAATCTGGCTGTAATAGCTGCCCAAACGCGGATCGCAGCCGCGCCGAATGCCGTAGACGAAATCCTGAGCGGTCACCTTGCGCACTTCGGTCGTTTCGCCTGTGGCAGGATTGTAGCGCACCCACGGCACGTCATCGCGCAGCGTGAAAGTCCAGACGTCGCCCGTTTCGTTCGCCTGCCAGCTGGTAGCAAGTTCAGCGCGAATGGTGTTGATCTTGGGATCGAAATCGGTCAGTCCGAGAAACAAATTCTCAATGATGGCGATTGAGGCACTGTCTTGGGCGATCTGCGGATCGAGCGTGGCGATCAAGCCCGTGGAGGCGGTGTAAAGCGTGATCGGCTCAGGGCTTTGCAGCAGCGGACTGCTCAGCACAAGATGGCTCTCGCCGAGTTGTGCTGCCCGCAAGGCGCCTAACGGAGTCAGCGCCAACATCAGCGCGCCCAAAACAACGAAAAATCCCTTCAAACGCATAAAAGGTCTCCTTTTGGCTCAAAGGTTCACTGAGCACTTTACAAGAGATTGAACAGCTGCGCAACAGCCCGCCTTTGTCAGGCTGAACAAGTGGTAGAGCGCACGAGGCGTCCCCTAGACCTGTGAGACGCCTCGCACTCTTCAGCCAAACGTTACGTCTAGTCCACGATCAGTCCCTATCTACAACCGCCGCCAGTTCCCTCAAAAAGCGCGAGGGGCGCTCTTGCGCGGAGAACAGGAAAAGTCCCTCAGCGGCGCGGGTCATGGCAACGTAGAGCAAAGTGCGCTCGCGCTCAAGGTGCAGCGCCTGCTCTTCCTCCGAAAGCGCATAAGACTTGCGCGGCAGCACATCCTCATGCAGCCCGACCACGAACACAACTGGGAATTCTAGCCCTTTGGCAGAGTGAATGGTCAGAATCTTGATCTGTTCCTCAAACAGATTGAATTCCTTATCCTTATGCAGGATTGAGCGCAATTTCTCACGGGTGAGCGCCCTCTGAAATTCCTCACACAGATCGTTAGTGGGCGCGAGAATGGCAAAATCTGCAAGGCGGAAGGTCTCGCCCTCGACCAGACTGAGCAATTTTTCGATCAGTGCCTTCTGCACTTGGCTGATGCGCTCTGTTTGGATGAGGCGCGGGCGCGGACCGACGCGCTCGATCGGCTCTGGATCGACGAACTCTTCAGATTGCTTGAGGAGCTGGTTGCGCACGTGCAGATGAGCAGCCGCCTCAGCGATCTGGCGCGTATTGCGGAAATTCTTGCGCAGGCTGGCGCTCCTGCCGCGCATGTTCAGCCCTAGATCGCGCCACGCAAAGCCCCGCGAGTAAATGCTCTGAGCAATATCGCCGACCATGAACAGGCTACAGGCAGGCGCCGTGCCAAGCAACGCCAAAATGGCGCGCAGACGCGCTGCGCTCAGGTCTTGCACCTCATCTACGATGATATGATCGTAGGCGGGCTGAAGTGGCTGTCTGCGCAGCTCCTGAGCGGCAAGGCGTGCGAGATCATCCCAATGCAGGCGACCCTTACGCAGGTTCTGATACGCCTCATAGACTTGCCAGACGATCCGTCGCGCCGACTCATGTAGTGCGGTCTTGCGCCCATGCCGCTGCCAAGCCAGATAGTCCTCCAGCGCCGTGACGCCGCTGGGCAAGACCACGTGCATAATCTCTTCGACCAAGAAAGTCTCAGTGGCAGGATTATCAGGTGGGAAGTAGCGGGCAAAGACTTGCGGCTGCGCACGCTGCGCAACGCTGATCGCCTGTTTGATCACTTGTTTGCAGTCTTCATCGCCCTCGAACAGGCTCGGAGCGCTGCCTTGCCGTTCCTTAACCAAACGATGCAGCCAGCCATCCACTGTGTAGACCTCTAAGCCCTCAGGCATAGGATTGACTAGCTCTTCAATCATGGTCTTGGCGGCATTGGCAAGCGTCCGATTGAAGGTCAGGAACAAAACGCGCTGACCGCGCCTGGCGAACTCGATAGCGCGGTAGACAGCAATGGTCGTCTTGCCAGAGCCGGCACAGCCGCGCAACAAAAGCGGATGATTGGCTTTGAGGTCAACAAAGTGGCGCTGCTCATCAGTCAAATTGAGCATCAAGCGCTTGATCTTGCCCTCCATATAGCCCACAAGCTGATCGAGCGTGGTGCGGTAGAGCAAACGCCCCTCGCGCATGGCGCGCTCAAGCTCAGCATTGGTCGCTAACTCCTGCAGACGCTCCAAAATACGCGGCTGCAAGCCAATGGTCTCTAGCGCCTCAAGCGAGGGTGCCTCCTGCACGGCTCTGACCAGGTCTTTTGGCACGCCTAGGATGCGCAAATGCGCCTCGGGCAAGTCGGCAAACTTGTTGGGGGAGCCATCAGAGGGCGCGGGCGTAGGCAGGCGCGGCGCAGCAAAGGGGCGCGAAAACGGGCGTGAGGGCGCCTCAGGCTTGGGCTGCTGCGGCTCGCTCTGCAGCTTAAAAGGACTCAACTGAGCGTAAGCGGAGGCTTGATGAAAATGCCCAACAACAGAATGATCGCCGATCTCATGTAGCTCAAGGACGCCATCTTTCCAGCGATAGATGACGCGGTGCCGATCTGTGAGGTAGAACTCCCAAAAGCCGCCATTCTGCATTTTATGCGCCTTGAGCGAGGGATGCGGCTGCGACGGATTATCTAACAACAGCCTGATTTTCTGCTCTACCCTAGAGCGCTCATAGGACTTTAGGTTTTTTCGAAATCGCTCTGTCATAAGAATTGGGATGTTTCCAGCAGTCATAGTTCCTCTCCATCCAAGTCAGTTTACAAGGTTCGGCAATTTTAACTCATAATAAACGCTATGACAGCTAGAAAAGTGCTTTTTAGCTGCCGCCCAAGGGAGGTCAGAGAGGCTTAGCATTCGTCAAGTTGAACAAATAGGTGGAGCTGAGGCGTGGGCTGAGGCTGAATAAAAAGTGAGCGGAGCAATTGCCCCGCTCACAGAGTGACTTAAGGCTTAGCGGCTAGCGCGTGCAGACAACTGTGCCGCCTGATCAATGCGGCGCGACTCCCAGTGCGGACCGCCGAACAGACCGTCGGTATCGAAGAAGCCGAAGTACCACGGCTTGACCATGAAGATGTTGATGCGCAAGAAGAGCGGCGCAATGGGGAAGTTGCCCTCGTAGCCGAAGAACAGCTCTTCCAACTCGCGGTAGAGCGCCTCGCGCACAGCAGGATCGGTCTCGCGGGCGGCCTGATCGATCTTGGGATCGATCACGTCATCACACGGACGCATGAAGCTGTTCTCTGCCTTGCAGCTCAGCACGTCGTGCATCCAGTTGTGCCCATCGGGATAGTCAGGCCCCCAGCCAAGCGTGAACATATTCGGGCGCTGCGCAGTCGGCACGTCCGAGCGGATCGAGCGCAGCAGCACTGTGAACTCGTTTTCCTCAATGATGATACGGTCGCGTGGGCAGCCCAAATGCGTGTTCACGGCATTCTGGAGGAACTCGCCCCAGTCGCTGGCGCCTTGGTAGGTCAGCAGCGTGATCTCGGGGAAGCCCTCGCAGTTGGGATAGCCGGCGCGCTCCATCTCTTGGCGGGCAAACTCAGGATCGAAGCCGGGCGTATCGGGCTGACCAATGCCCACTTCGTTGATCGGCACAGCGCCACGGATGCCGGGCGGCATGAAGTGCGCCATTGGCACGCCGCGCCCTTGCTGAATCTCGCTCACAAAGGTCTGGCGGTCAAGCACGGCGCTGAAGGCACGGCGCACATGCACATTGTCGAACGGCGGCTTATCGTACATGAAGCCGAAATAGAAGACGGCGAGGTCGCTGTTTTGGCGCAACTCTTGGCTCAGGACGGGGTCTTGGCGGATGCGCTGCAGCTCAGCGGCTGGCACGCCGGAGCTATCGATCTGATTCGCCTGATAAAGCGACCAGATCGTGCCGCCGTCGTTCACAACAATCGTGCTGACGCGCTCGATGTTGCCGCCGTAATTGTCGTTCACATCCTCAGGGTAGAACGGATTCTTGATGAAGACGCGGTTGACGTTGCGATCCCATTCCTTGAGCATGAACGGACCGTTGGTGATGATGTTGCCCGGCTCAATCCATTGGCGACCGAACTCTTCAATCGCCTCGCGTGGCACAGCGCGGAAGACCCACATGCCGCTGGCAGGGAAGAAAAAGCCGAACGGACCCTGCAAGGTGATCTGCAGCTGCGTATCGCTCAGAGCCACTACGCCGATCTCTTCAAAGTCCGCCTCAGTGATGGTCGCTGCGTCTTTGTTGAAGACCACATCGCAGCCTTTGATCATCGCCGCCGCTACGGAGCTGTAGTAGCCGCCCGTGCGCGGATCGCAGGCGCGGCGAATGCCGTAGACGAAGTCCTGCGCCGTCACATTGCGGATGACTTCGGTCTCATCGGTGGCAGGATTGTAGCGCACCCACGGCACGTCATCGCGCAGATTGAACGTCCAGACATCGCCTTCATCATTGACTTCCCAGCTGGTCGCCATTTCCTCGCGGACGGCTGTGGTCTGCGGATCGAGGTCAGTCAGACCGAGGAAGAGGTTCTCAATAGGCGGAATGGAGATCGAGTCTTCGGCAATCTGCGGATCGAGCGTCGAGATCAAGCCCGTAGTCGCGCCATAGATGGTGACCGGCTCCGGATTCTGCAGCATCGGGCTGGTCAGCACCAGTGTGCTTTCCGGGGCGAGGTTCGCGGCGCGCACGCCGCTTAGCGGCGCAAAGGCAAGCGCCGCCAACATCAGGATCGGCAGCACTTTCATAAACTTTTTTGCCATACGGCAATCCTCCACTAAAACCAGTTGGACAAGCAGACCTGCGCGAGACGCGCAAGATATATCAGACTATAGCTAAGTCTGTGTCGAATGCGCAAGTGGCACTTGGCACAGCCAAATGTGAGCGTTTGGTGAGTTTTTCAGCGTTGGCTTAGGCGTTTCTCAATTTCCTCAAGGCGGCGCGTGTTTTTCTCAACGGTCACCAGGAGCAGGAGCATAGCAGCCTGCGCACGGATGAAGAGAGCAGTGCGCTGTGCAACGTAGTAAGCGATTACTCCGCCGATTATAGCGCCTACGGGTGCTGTGAACACGAAAAACCAACTTCCGATAAAAAAACTGATAAACACCCCAATCGAGAAACCTATAGATGCTCCTACTATGACCGTGACTTGCACTAATCGATTAGCAGAACTTTCCAGAAGTTGAGCAATTTTAATAATGGGATTGGGATTGTAATTAAACTCGGCTTGCATAGCTGCCTCCAACTTAGCGTTTAACACTAGCTAGTATAGTATAACTAGTAGTGCCAAATGCGCAAGGGTGAGTTGCACAACAACAGGAATATCAGCTGTGCAAGTATTGATTATCGGTTTTGTAGATACTTGAATACTGTGGAGTATAAGGTGAGATGAGCAAAAAACGCATGTTTGAGTAGAAAATACGCAGCGCTGCATTTGTGCAGCGCTGCGCAGGCTAGGGACATAGAAAATTACTTGCCTAGCACTTCGCGTGCCGCCTTGACCACAGCCTCAGGCGTGAAACCGAGTTCCCTGAAGATGACTTCCTGTGGTGCGGAGGCGCCAAAGCGCTCTAGGGCGATGATCTTGCCGCGTGTGCCGACATAGCGGTGCCAGCCGAACGGCACGCCCGACTCAACTGCCACGCGAGCCGTCACGCTCGAAGGCAAGACCGACTCCTTATAGCCCTCATCCTGCGCCTCGAACAGTTCGAAGGAAGGCATGCTCACGGCGCGGGCGCGAATGCCCATCTCGTTAAGCATTTTGTGCGCCGCCATGATCAGGCTGACTTCAGAGCCTGTGGCGATCAGGATCACTTCAGGCGCGCCGCCGATCGCTTCCGCCTTGACGTAGGCGCCCCGCGCCACGCCTTCCATCACACCTTCAGGCGGGTAGACGGGCAACTTTTGCCGCGTGAAGACCAACACAGTCGGCTGTTTGTTGAGCATGGCGGCGCGCCACGCTGCCGTGGTCTCGTTTGCATCGGCGGGACGAATCACGGTCAGGTGTGGAATGGCGCGCAAGGCCGCCAGATGCTCAATGGGCTGATGAGTCGGTCCATCTTCGCCCACGCCGATGCTATCGTGCGTGAAAATGAAGATCGGGTCAATTTCCATCAGAGCAGCAAGCCGAATGGCAGGGCGCATGTAATCGCTGAAGGTCATGAAAGTGGCAGTGTAGGGCTTGCGAATGCCGCCGTGCAGCGCTAGACCGTTGATCGCGGCACCCATGGCGTGTTCGCGCACGCCAAATTGCAGGTTGCGCGCTGTGCGATCTGTTGCGCTGAACAAGCCGCTGCCGCTGATGAGCGTCTTGGTGCTGCTGCTCAGGTCAGCATCGCCGCCGATCATGGTGGGTAGGTGCTTGGCGATGGCGTTGAGCGCGGCGCCGTTTGCATCACGGGTCGCCATGGGCTTGGTCTCAGCGCTGTAGAGCGGCAAGTCGGCGTCCCAGCCCTCAGGCAAGGACTCAGCATGCGCTTGCTCCCAGAGTCTAGCCAGATCGGGATATTCGGCTGCCCACGCTTGGAAGAGCGCGTTCCACTCCGCCTCGAAGCGCTTGCCATGCTCAATAGCAGTGCGGAAATGCTCAAGCGCCTCGCCGGGGATGGTGAACGGCTCTTCGGCTGTCCAGCCGAGCGTCTGTTTGGTCAGTCGGACTTCCTCTTCGCCGAGCGGCTCACCATGCGCCTTGTGCGTACCCTGCTTGTTGGGACTGCCATAGCCGATGATGGTGCGCACGGCGATCAGGCTGGGTCGCGGATCGGCGGTTGCTGCTTCGATCGCCTGTGCGATAGCCGCCGTATCGTTGCCATCTGAGACGCGCTGTGTGTGCCAGCCGTATGCCTCAAAGCGCATCAGCACGTCTTCCGTGAAGGCGACCTCCGTCTTGTTCGAGAGCATGACCTTGTTATCGTCATACAGCACGATCAGCTTGCCCAGCTTGAGGTGTCCCGCCAATGAAGCCGCCTCAGAGGCGACGCCTTCCATCAGGTCGCCGTCGCTTGCCAGCACGTAGGTGTAGTGATCCACAATTGGGTAATCGGGGCGATTGAAAGTGGCGGCGAGGAATGCCTCGGCAATTGCCATGCCGACGGCTGTGGCAAAGCCCTGCCCGAGCGGACCGGTCGTGGTCTCGACGCCGGGCGTTAGATGCACTTCAGGATGACCGGGCGTCAGGCTGTTCCATTGGCGGAAATTCTTGATCTCATCAAGCGAAAGATCGTAGCCCGTCAGGTGCAGCAGGGCGTAGAGCAGCATCGAGCCGTGACCGGCGGAGAGGATGAAGCGGTCGCGGTTTGCCCATTTGGGATTGCGCGGATTGTGGCGCAAATAGCGCATCCAGAGCGTATATGCCATAGGCGCGGCGCCCAGCGGCAAGCCGGGGTGTCCAGAGTTCGCCTTCTGGACGGCGTCCACAGCCAAGAAACGGATCGTGTTGATCGCCAGAGTCTCTAGAGATGTGGTGACTGAGTCGAGCATAAGGTTAAGATGTCCTTTCCGATGATCATCAACGCGCCTGTGCGCGTAAGGTCGCTTTTCAAAAAGGCGGATGCTCTTGCCGAACATCCGCCTGAGTGCCCTAGTTGCCCGCGCCGGGCGGGACGGGCGTGTTGGGCAAGGCTATGGTCGGCTGACCAACGGGCACAGCGGGCGTCGCCGTCTGAGGTGAGGCGGCACAGCGGAAGCCGATGAACAGCTGCGGCATGAGCGGATCCATATCGCCGCGATGGACTGTGCGCGCAAAAAGCGGCAGCGCGTCCCAGTTACCGCCGCGATGCACTTTGAGCGTGCCAGAAGGCGGACCCTGCGGATCGATCACGCCCGGATTGGCGGCTTGTTCGCCGTAATACGTCGGACTATACCAGTCCTGCACCCACTCCGAGACGTTGCCTGCCAAATTGTAGATTCCATCAGCGCTGATACCGTTTGGGAAGGCATTGACCGGCTCTGGTCCGCCCATATTCTGCGGGCGCGAGGTGCGGGCACGGGCTGGATCCCAGGCATTGCCCCACGGATACAAGCGCCCGTCCGGGCGGCGCGCCGCGTACTCCCATTCTGCCTCTGTGGGCAGGCGGCGACCGATAAATCGGCAATAGGCATCTGCGCCGTACCACGTTACATAGGCAACGGGACGCTGCAAGTACAGCTCTGTGGTAACGCTATAGCGCACGCCGTCAAAGGCGATGAAGCTGCGCGGACGTTCGCCCGCACCCTGACCTTGTACAGCCGCGCAGGGCTGTCCGCCGCAGCCGTTCAAGTGACTGCGCGGTCCGAGCGCGTTCAGGAAGTCCACGTACTGCTGGTAAGTGACCTCAAAGCGCTCTAGGGCAAAGCTATTGACGGTCACGCTGTGCGGCGGAATCGAGTCGGTTGTGAAGGCGATATCGCAGCGCGTGCCGCCGTCGCGGTCGCGGCAATCGTCAATGGCGCGGGTCGCCTCTGCGAGGTCTGTCCCCATGATGAAGGTGCCGCCGGGGATGTTCACTAGCTCAGTCGGCTGCACGGCGACAGGCGCCGTCGGCTGAATGGCAGGCAGCGTCATGCCGACAACGGGCTGCTCCCCAACAGGCGCGAGCGCAGCTGTGGTCGGCGTGCTGATCAGGACACCCGGCAAAGTATTGGTGGCAATGGGCGCGGGCATGCCGCCGGGCTGAGTCGGGGCGATGACAAACGGCGTGATGGTAGGCGGACCGAGCGGCGGCTGCACAGCGGGCGCGGTCTCAGTCGGCGAGTCGGTCGCTGTGACAACTACAACGCGGGTCACTTCGCGCTCCACCTCCACAATCGTAGGAGTCTGGTTTGGCGCAAAGGCGACCTGACCGGGGATGTTCAGCACCAGCAAATTGGAGGCATACGCCGCCAAACAGAAGACGCTGGCACAGCCCAGCCCAAGTATGATGCCGATCATCAGCCATTGCCAGCTGCTATCGCGTGTGCGTCCGCGCAACGCGGTAGAATCACGTCTCATGACACAAAAATCCTCGTTCGGGCTGAGACTCGGCTCAGCCAGATTTCACTGACGGGCATGTAGCTTACCAAAAATGGGCGACCCTGACAAAGGGCGCGCTCAGCCTTGCGGCGGATCGATCTCGACTTCAATGGGCGCGCCGAACTGCGTAAAATCGAGTGTCGGCAAGCCTTCGGGCAGATCGGCGCCCAGCGCAGCCAGAGTCTGGCGCGCTTGTGTCATGCCGTGCGCATAGACGTAAGGCTCGCTCATGCACCATGCCATCTGTACCGCCGCCTGAGCCGCCTGCACAGCCACCTCTGGACGGTTGATGGCGATCTCAGCGCGTGCCAGCACGTTGAGCGCATCTGCCTGTGCCAAGCGGAAGCCGCCGCGCTCCGCCGCCTCCCAAACGTCTTCAAGCGTGGTGCGCGCCCATTCAGGCATGTCTTTCTGCAAGCGCACGTCTGCCAAGCCGATCACAGCGCCCAACTCATGTTCTACCAGACTGGCAGCCCGCGCCCGCGAGAGCGTCTCCACGAAAGCCGCCTCCGCTGCGCCCAGATCGCCCGCAAGGAGCGCTGCCTCGCCTTGAAAGCGCCGCGCCCGTACGATATCCGCCTCGTAGTGCAGCGTATGGGCGAACTCCCAGGCTTGCTCCGCGTACTGGTAGGCTCGATCCGCCTCGCCATGCCAGACTGCCAATTGCGCTAGAAAGGCGTATAGCACGCTCTGCCCCTGTGGATGATTCAGGCTCGTTTGGAGGCGCAAAGCGCGCTGTAAGGCGATCTGTGCCGCCGCATAATCGCCACAGGTCATGCGCGTGAGCGCGACCACGCCCAATGCCGTGACCTCATCGCTTACGTTGTTAATCGCCCGTGTGAGCAGCAACGCACGGTTCGCGGACATCGCCGCAGGGTACAGATCGCCCACTTGCCGTAGCGCCTCAGCGAAGTTCATCAGACCAATGGCCACGTTGCGCGGCACGCCCTC
Organism: Candidatus Thermofonsia Clade 1 bacterium; assembly: GCA_002794705.1. Next base: position 18,189 of record PGTK01000004.1, on the reverse strand, counting down.
AGATTCTGCCATGTTCACAGCCCGCCAAAAGAGCGGCGCCGCCCGCTGCGGCTGACCTGACATCTGATAGGCGAGGGCGAGGTCGTTAACAACCCGCGCCTGCGCGATCTTGCTGGAGAGGCGCGGCGCCCTCTCAACTCCATCTGGAAAAAGTTGCTCCAGCAGCTCAGCGCGCTGCAAATTGGCGCTCAGACGGCGCAGCATCGGCGTGTGCAGCCGTGCATCGTAAAGCGCGAACGCCTCATCGTACTTGCCCATGCCGATCAGCGTGTTGTACAGCTCAATTGAGGGCGTCAGATCGTCCAGACTGCGCACATCCTCAAGGCGCACAGCGGGCATGGCGCTAAAATGCGCGTTCAGCGCAGCATACAGACCCTGCTGCGCCTGCTCATCTAATGCATTCCAGACCACGCCGCGCACGATCGGATGCAGATCGTAGCGATTGGCGCGCTTATCCCAGCCGACTAGCCCTCGTGCCTCTAGATCGCTCAGCGCGGCGTCAAGTTCTGACTCTGTGTTGAAACCGCTGAACTGTCCCTGCCGCCTGCCCAGCAAATTGCCTATGGCGCTGAGCACTCCGCCGCCCTTAGGCGCTGCAATGCTCCCCTGCGCTGATTTCACCAGCAGCGGCACTAGCGATTCGTAGAACGTCGGCATGCGGAAGGCGGCAATGGTCTCTAGAGTGCGGCGCGCTCCTGCGCTCAGACTGCGCAAGGCGTGACTCATCACGTGAGCGCGCACAGCGTCGGCGCTTTGGCGCTCTGGAGCAAAAGATTTGTTCGCCCGCTGCCACGCTGCGAAGTCGCCCTTAGCCGATGCCGCCACCTCACCCGCCAGAGCGCGGATCAAGAGCGGATAGTTCTGCACTGCCTTGAAGATCGGCAAAAGCTCCGCCTCAGTGCCGCTGCAGCCGTAAGCGCGCCATAGCTCAAGCGCCTCGGAGTCCTCCAGACCGCCCAAAAACATGGCGAAACTGCCCAGAATCGGGTAGCCGCTGCCGTGCTGCAAATCGGCGGGATACAAGCGCGTGCTGATCAAAATGCGCGAGGCATTCACGCCCGCCAACTTGCGCAAAAAGGCGCCTGCACGCGGATCGGCGGTCTTGCGCAGGCGATTGGGCGTGAAGATCGTGCCTTGCGCCTCCTGCGGGATGCCCAGCGCGCCCGCCACGACATTCGCCGTCTCCTCATCAAGGGACTCATCATCCATGCGTGCTGCATCCATGCGCGCATAGGCGATCAGGATGCGCTCCAGCCCGTCTAAGGTGATGAGGAATGGCTCACGGTCGAGGATTTCAAGTAGCTCGCGCTCGCGCTCCGCTGCTGTGATCTCACGAATTTCGCCCTCGGGCGAATCAGTCACGTAAGCAAGCGCCCGAATCACGAAATTCTCAAAATGCGCGTCGCTCTCGTAAAAACTCCACCACATGCGCCCGCGGAAGTCCGCCAAGCGCGGCGCGATCTCGCTGAACCAATGCCACGTCATGGCGCTCTTGCCCATGCCACCAATGGCGACCACGTTCATCAAGCGCACCTTGTGATCGCGCTCCGTGATCCAGTCAGAGAGCACCTCCAGCTGCAGCCGCCGCCCGATCATCTGGCTGGAGGGCAAGAGCGTGTAGGGATGAGCAATGTAGACCTCAGGCGGAGACGGAATTGCGCCGACATAGTGCAACGACTCCAGCTTGAGAGCGCGCAGAGCAGCAAGGCGATTGATCAGCGCGGCGCGCAACTGCTCAGGCGCGCCAAAAGTGACGCAGTCGGGGGCGGCGCGCAAGGCGGCTAGCGACTCGCTCTCTGGCAATCCCTCGCGCACGAAAAGCAAGCACGGGATGTTGCGCGCTGCCGCACGGCGATACTCTGCGACCGATTCAGGCGCAGGCGGCTCAGGATAGACGCCAATGAACAAGCCCATCTCATCAGCTTGGCGCGGCATTTGAGGATCGGCAAGCTGAGGCGCAATGCTCAAGCGCTGACACGCCTCCGTCACCTCGCGCAAAAGATCGGGCGCGCCCTGCAGTGCAGAGCCGATCACGGCATAAGCGCGCCTCTCAGGCCGACTCAGTCGCATGAATAGCCCGTCCTGACCGCGTAAACGCCTACAGATGGATCATATGCCCTTCAAGTCCGTGCGCTGCCTCCATGAGTGCCTCGCTGAGCGTGGGATGCGCATGGACGTTGCGCGCAATTTCAGCGGGCGTCAACTCCCAAAGCTGAGCGAGGGTTAGCTCCGGCAAAAGTTCGGTCACATTCGGACCGATCAAGTGGGCGCCCAGAATCTCGCCGTAGCGCGCATCGCTGATCAGCTTGACGAAGCCCGCGTAATCGCCCAGACCGAGCGCCTTGCCATTCGCCTGCCACGGGAACTTGGCGACCTTGATCTCATAGCCCTTTTCACGCGCTTGCCGCTCCGTGTAGCCAAAGCTGGCGACCTGCGGATTGCAGTAGGTGGCGCGGGGCATCATGATGTAGTTCAGCGGCATGGTCTCGGCGCCTGCCATGCGCTCTGCTGCGATGATCCCCTGTGCGCTGGCAACGTGCGCCAATTGCAGCCTGCCCGTCACATCGCCGATGGCGTAAATGCCCTCGACGTTGGTCTGCATGTAGTCATCTACCTCGATCCAGCCACGTGAATCCAGCTTGACGCCTGTCACTTCCAAGCCGTAGCCCGTGCGCGGCTTCCAACCGACCGCCTGCAGCACCATCTCAGCGCGCAGAGTCTGAGTTTGCCCATCAACCGTGACCGTGACGGTTGCGCCGTCGGCGTCTTCAGCGATGCTCTCGACCTTCGCGCTTGTGATCACCTTGACGCCCATGCGCGTATATTGCCGTTTGAGTTCCTCCGAGACCTCTTCATCCTCCAGTGGCAACATATGCGGCATGTACTCCAGCATCGTGACCTCTGTGCCGTAGTTGTGCATGACGTAGGCGAACTCCGTGCCAATGGCGCCGGCGCCCACAATGACGATGCTACGCGGCAACTTATCATCGAGGATGAACTCAAGGTAGGTGCGCACGCGCTTGCCGATCTGCGTGTTGGGCAAGGTGCGCGCCTCTGAACCGACGGCGATGATCACGTTTTTGGCGTTGAGGGTCTCGGTTGAGCCGTCGTTGAGCGCCACTTGGAGGGTCTTGGGCGCTGTGAACGTCCCCCAGCCTTCGTAGGTATCAATCTTGTTCTTTTTCATCAAGCTGCGCACGCCCTTGACCAGACGCTCGCTGGTCTGGCGGCTGCGCTTGAAAGCAGCCGCATAATCTAGCTCCACGCCGCCGGGCAGCCTGAAGCCGAACTCCGCGGCGCGGTGCTTGATGATGTGCGCTAATTCGGCATTGTGCAGCAGCGCCTTCGAAGGGATGCAGCCCACATTCAGGCAAACCCCGCCCCACCACTGCTTTTCGATGATCGCGGTCTTCAAACCGAGTTGTGAGGCGCGAATGGCGGCAACGTAGCCGCCCGGTCCGGCGCCCAGCACTACCAGATCGTATTCTTTCGCCATGCAGAGAATCTCCGAGTTGCGGTTAGAACGGTATGCTCAAGATTGTAGCCTGTGCATGGCAAAAGGGCTAGATTTCAGCCACCGCGCCGCCGCAGCCGCTCCGCCATGACCTGCATCACGTGCAGAGCGAAGTAAGGCGTCTCTGTGACCATGAAACCGAAGCGTTTGCGATCCACAGGCGCGAGTTTACAGTCTGTGCGCGCTACAGCGGTCAGGCTGCGCGGCTTGGAGTCGATCAGCGCCATCTCGCCGAACATGCCGCCCGGTAGCACCACTTCTGAGATGTTGCCGCTGTGATCGATCAAGTTCACTTCGCCATCTACCACCACGTACATTACATCGCCGTATTCGCCCTCAGCGAAGATGGTCTGACCCGCTTTGAAATCTTGGGTCTCGTCTACATGGCGGAATAAATTGGTTGTGACGGTCATCCGAATCGCTCCTATGCAAGGTCTGCGCAAGGCTAACTATAGCGCGCCGACTCCGCTCGGCAAGACGCTAAGTCTTAACAATCGAACAGCGCACAGTCGGTAAGAAATTTCCAGCAGTTTCAAAGCGTTAGCCGATCCTAGCCCGATCCGAACGGACTGAACAGCTCGGCTGGATTACAATCGGACTATCCAGAGCATCAATGGAGGATTCTTCGCCATGCATCGCGATAGCTTGGTCTGCCCGTATTGCCGCGTCGGACGCCTTGACCTGAGGCGCGCTAATGTGATCTACTTTCACGGCAGCACGCTGATCAGCGCGCCGAATACGCCCGCTTGGCAGTGCGATATCTGCCACTACCGCGAGTTCGACGCTGCCGTGCTGCGCCGACTCGGACTCCTCGTCCAGCGCGATCTGCCGCCTTTCAATCAGTACCGTCCTGCCCGCTCACAGAGCCGCTTAGCCACTTGAGATCGGCAAGAGGATGTGAAAGGTCGCGCCCGGACAGGCTTCCTCATCACAGCCGTTGCTCTCCGCCCAGACCCGCCCGTTATGTGCCTCCACAATGCGCGCCACAATGGTCAGCCCGATGCCTAAGCCCATGCCCATGAAGTCGGTTTTGCTGGTGCGCCCACGATTCACGTCAATGCTGGTGTAGAACGGCTTGAAAAGCAGGCGCAGCTGCTCAGGATGAATGCCGATGCCGTGATCCTGCACATATACATGCAGAATATCAGCGCGCTTGCCAATGTGGAAGGTGATCGGCGCGCCGTGATCGGGCGTCGCTTTGATAGCGTTGCTGATCAGGTTGCTGAAAGCAAGCTGCAGCAGCGCGGCATCGCCCATGATGGTCTGATCCCAGCAGTCGCCGCTCGCCTCGATCTGCAAATGGCGGCGCTCTAGGGCGGGCAGGTACTCTTCAATCGCTGCCTGTGCCACCTCGCCAATGATGAGCGGCGCCATGAAAGCATCCACTTGGTTGGCGGCAAGGCGCGCCATCACCACCACCTCATTCATGACCGCCTGCAAGCGCTGAACGCCCGCGGCAGCGGCATTCGCCAGCTCCACATAGTTCGGATTGACGCTCGGATCGGCTTGCAACTGTTGGCGCAATATCTGCACATAGCCCGAAAGCACGGTCAAGGGCGTGCGCAGCTCATGCGAGACCTGAGTCAGGAAGGCGGTCTTAGCGCGCTCAAGGTTGCGCAGCTCAGCGTTATCCTCTTGCAATTTGCGGACAGTGCGCTCTAATTCTCGGGTCAGGTCTGCCTGCATTTCCTGTGTGGCGCGCCGCTGATCGGCTTCCGCAAGGCGCTCGGTGCGCCCGCCTAGAAAGTCATGAATGGTGGCGGCAAGCGTGCGCGAGTCGATCGGCTTAGTGATGTAGCCAATGCAGCCAGCAGCTAGAGCGCGCTCACGGACTTGTCTATTGTTATGGGCGGTCATCGCTACAATCGGCAAGGACTCCCCGGCGATAGCCCGAATGCGCGCCGCGATGATCTCGCCTGAGAGATCGGGCAGGTTCAAGTCAGTCAGCACGAGGTCAGGCGTCCGATGCTTGAGGATATCTAAGCCTTCTAAGCCATTTTGCGCGGTCAGCACGTTGAACTCGCGCTGTAGGATTTTCCGCACGAGGTTGCGCGCATTGGCGTCATCTTCGATATAGAGAATCGTCCGCTTTTCAGTCACGGCTCATGTATCTTTCGGCTACTGATCAGAAAACTAGGCTAGACTGATGCTGCATGATGTGTTTCTCTTTCATCATTCATCATAGTGACACACGGCATAAGCCATTCTCTCAAAGGTCTATCAATCAAGGGCGCTTTGCATATGCCTCTCTCAAGGTTTCGTCTAGCCTTCAGGCGGGTGGGCGCGCTGTGCCTGCTGATCGTTTGTTGGGCGCTTATGCAGCCCGTCTATGGGCAACCTGAGCCATGCCCGGGCGCATGGTTCACAACGTGGGCGGCGGACGAACTGCCTGAGCCGACCGTCTACACGCGCACTGACGCGCTAGAGCCACTGGGCGCGCCACAGGGCATTTATACAGGTGAGATCAGGAGCGGACGCGCACGACGCAACGCGGTTGACCTCGCCTGCTTGCCGAATCGCCCTTTTCTCGGCACGGAACTCTACTGGTTGCCCGAAGGCGAGAGCGGCGCCCAAGAGCGCGCTTGGCTACGTGAGCTACAGTTAGACTTCCTGCGCGTGGAAGTGACGGCTGAAGAGGTGCGGAGCGCCGATGCTGCCGATCCCTTCGATTCCGCCTTCACGCCCGCTGACTTTGACTATCAAAGCGGACGCGGCTGGCATTTCAACGATCCTGAGCATACGCTCACGAACATCATGCCGAACATCGGCGGCGCGGAAGGCGTGGTGCGCTTCCCGCTGATGATGATCATGCATTATGGCGGCGAGGCATACATGGGCAACCCGCCCAATAGCGATGCCTACGCCGATTACTTCCTTGCGGTCGTTTACTACTACAATGTGGTGCTGGAGCGCGGGATCAAGTATTGGGAGGTGCTAAACGAGCCTGATTGGGGCTATGATGTGCCAGTGCCGCCCCAAACTTACGCTGCGATCTTCCGCCGCGTGGCAGAGCGCATACGGGCGCACCCCGATCCGCGAGTCAACAGCATCCGTCTGGGCGGACCCGTGCTGGGCAGCGGCGATCCGATTGACGGGGACTATCCCACAGGCTTTGCCAATCGCAGCAGCAACGGCGAGCGGGCTTGGCGCGCCTACATCCCGACTCTCTTGGCACGCGGCTCACGCGAGGGCGCCTACGATGTCGGTTTCCTCAGCTGGCACGACTACGGCAGCGATACATGGAACGTGCCGAACAACATCTACCGCCTTGAGAACATCTACGCGCTCTACAATCGCGTCAATGCGCTGTATAGGTACAGTGCGGCTCATGGCGTCCCGTTGCCGCTTGTGATCTCCGAGATGAATCTGGCTGCCGGCAAGACCCTGCCTCAATCGAAGGCGTATTACAAGAATTTCTACGCCGCGCTCTGGCATACCAGCGCCCTGAACACCTATTTTGCCACAGGCAAAGTGCGCATGATCTCGCACTTCTTCTGGAAAGGGAACGACTTCTGGACAAAGGGCTTGGTCTACCAAGACGCCGACTCAAATAACGAGCTGGTGCGCAATCCCGTCTGGTGGGCATACCGCGAGTACATCGCCCATACCGAACAGAAAATCCTTGCCGCCTACACGGGCTTGCAAGACCGCTGGCTAGACGCGATCGTCACCACAAGTCCTGATGGGCAGGTCGTGCGCCTGATCGCCGTCAACAAAAGCGACTCGCCCCGCGCCATAGATTTCGCCTTCGATGCGCCACAGGGCTTTGGCGGCACGGTCTTCATCAGCAAGCGCGTCATGCAGCCTAACGGCGACGGACTCTACGGCGCGCCCTTCGCCGAGCCGCTCATCACGGACGCTTATCAGTGGCAACCTGTTCAAATTGCCCCTGAGCGCCAAATCCGCTACGCCGAGACCCTGCCACCGCGCACCATTGTCTACTATACGCTTCGGCAGCGCTGAACAGACAACTGGCAAGTGACCACACCTGCCAGTTGCTCTGCCAAGTTCGATAGATTGCAGCGCCTCAGCGCGGCTAGACGTGAAAAAGGCGCGGCACCAGCCCGATCACATTGCGTTGACGCGCTGCAAAGCGCGCCAGTTCGGTCACGCCCAGCTGACCCAGCAATGCCTCAACCTGATCGCGGGCATAGCCCACCTCGCTGGGACGATGAGCATCAGAGCTGAAAGTGAGCGGAATGTCCAACTCGCGGGCGCGCCCGATCATGCGGACTGAAGGGAACGGCTCACTCCCCAGCTTGCGATAGCCGCTTGTGTTGATCTCAAGGCAGAGGTCTGCCTCACGGATCGCGGCGAGGGCGGCGTCTTGGAGCGGCTCAATCGCCTGTGGGATCGGCTTGGGCGCGTAGGCGATCACAGCCGTGCCATGCGCAATGATATCGAACAAGCCCGCCTGAGCGGATTTCGCTAACAAGCGGTAGTACTCCGCGTAGATCGGCAAGGGGTCGCGCACGCCGTGCCAGCGCTGCGCATCGTAGACGTTGCGCCCAAACACATAATGGACTGAGCCGATCAAGTAATCGAACGGATAAGGCGCTAACAGGTCTGCGCACGCCGCCTCCGCGCCTTCGATGTAATCTACTTCCAAGCCCAAGCGCACGGCAATGCGATCCGCGTATTTTGCCTTCAGCCGCAGCACTTCCTCAACATAAGCGGGCAACTCGCTCTTCGCCATGGCGATGTTCGGAATGGGATCGTCGCCCTCTAGCCAGTAGATCGGCGCATGATCCGAGATACCGATCTCGCTGAAGCCGAGCGCGATCGCCTGCTGGATGTAATCCTCAATTTGCCCTTGGGCGTGTCCGCAGCGGACGTGATGGGTGTGATAGTCAACTGTGATCATCAGGACTCCTTACTGTACGGTCTGTCGCATAAAAAGCCCGCCTTGCACGGGCTGCAAAGGCGGGTTGATGAAACGCGCCTGTGACGAGTCAGACTTTAGGCGATCTTGAGCGCCACCAGCTGATTGAGCGCATCGCGCAGGATATGCTCTGGCAGGGCGCCCGCCTGCTGCCCGACGATCTTGCCGCCCTTGACGAACATCAGCGTCGGGATGCTCATGATGTTGAAGGCTTGCGCCAAGCCGGGATTCTCATCCACATTGACCTTCGCAATGCGCACCTTGCCGGCGAACTCTGCAGCCAGTTTATCCAGAATGGGCGCGACTTGGCGGCACGGACCGCACCACTCTGCCCAGAAATCCACCAGCACGGGCAAGGGACTCTCAATCACTTCCTTGCGGAAGGTCTGATCGGTCACCTTGATGGGCTTGGTATCCACGCGGGCGCTGGGCGGCGTGGTAGCAGGCTTTTGCTGAGTTGGCACGTAGGGCTTGAGCGCCTCCACAATCGCGCCGATGTCGGTTGCCCATGGGCGGTTGCGCCGCACGATCACCTCGCCATTCGCAATGCCCAGCAAGAGCGGATGCTTGCCTGCATCAAAGCGCGCTGCCAGCTCAGGCGCACGGCTAGTATCCGCCTTCACCACTAAGATCGGCTGCGTGCGCGCCACATTATCCAGCTCATTCTTCAAGTCCGCACGCAACGACTCGCCATTCCACAACAAGAGCAACACAGGCAGTTCAGATTTCAAGACGTCGCTTAGCTCAGCGCTGCTTGCTACCAACAAGGGCGTATCTGCTTTGGCAATTGCCATTGTGATTCTCTCCGTATATCCGTTTGAAGTGTCCCTGAATGCTATTGACGGCACACGCTTGCCAAGCCTTACGCAAAACGGGCGTCTTTTTGATAGGGAACATCCTACATAAAGATTGTAACATGTTCTCGAAAAAAGGTGACACAGCAATGCGCCACTTGACGAACTGCCCGATCTTATATCCAATTTTCGGAGTTGAGCTTCAATCGAAAAGCTGTGGACCGTGGCACGGAGTAAATTTCTGATACGCGCTCTTCTGGTGGCGACTATGTGGCTGAGCGCCTGCGATCTTATCCCACAGGCGCTCTTCACGCCTCCTACGCCCACTGACGCACCGCCCGATGTGCCGCTGCAGGCATGGACACTGCGTAACGGCTACTTTTGGTCGCAGCCGGATGTGATCTTCGGCATTCTGAACGGCGTAGCGCCGCCTGACACCGAATTGGCGATTTTGTTCGGTCCGACTGAAGGTTACGTCGAGTCAGGTGTGCTGGGCGACTTTTACCTCGTCCGTGCTGTAGGCGCGCCACTTTCGGGCTGGATTCGGGCGCGGGAGATCACCTTCCGCCGCCCGTGACTCAGCCCGCGCTTGCCGCGCCGAGAGTGCGCCGCTCATGCGCATGAGCCGAAGGGTCAGGAAGAAGGCTATTGCCGTCGCGCCGACCAGCATCAGCAAGACGCCGCTGTAAGTGCCGAGCGCCTCCACATGCCTGCCTCGCGTCCAGCTGATAAGCGGTAAGATCAGCATGTAGAGGGGCGAAGTGCCGCCATCAGCGAAGGCAAATGGCGCAAAGCGATACCAGCGATAGGAGGCAGCGCCCAACTCGTAGCGCGTGAAGCCCGCGAAGATCGCCACAGGCGCGAAACGGATCACAAACGCCACAGCCGCCGCCAATGCGCCGCGCCTGAAGGCTGTGCTGGCAAAAATGCCCAGCATGGTGCAGCACGCCGCCTCCACTAGCGTGATGATCACGGTCAGGGCTACGGCGGCAAAGGTCGCCCATGGCAGCCACTCCACAGTCGGCATAACGGGATCATCGTAGCCGTAGCTATAGGTATAGTAGCGGCGGTAGGAAAAATAGGCAAAGCGATGCAGCACGCCCATCATCAGCACAGGCAACATGGCAAGGCGCACAGTGCCAAGCGCCAGAATCCACGGCGCAGCGCGGTGCAGCGCTGCAAACCACTTGCCCAACAGAATTTGGCGAGCGCTCATGCCCGTCAGCACCAGCGACTCCCACGTCTGTGCCACATGCTCACGGCTGACCGTATTGGCGCCTGCGATGATGCAGCGCACAGCCACAATCGCGTGAGTGATCCAAATAGCGACCAGTGCGAAGTCGCGGCTGTGGCGGAAGGCGATGATTGGATCGCTCAGGCTCAGCGGCACACCGATCAGGATCGCTAACAAGAGTAGTGGCGGCACAATCTTGCCGATCCACGTGCGGCGCGGCGCCGCCCTCTGCTGATGCGTGATCTCCTGCCAAAAAACGGGATTTCGCCTGCGGGAAAGGGCAGTCATGGCGACCTCTCCTATCCTTTTTGCTGATGGTTGCCGTATTGTGCAGGAAAATTACACGGCGTGCAACTGAGGCGCTATACTTTGTGCCGAATGCCAATTGAAAAAGTGTGACTGACCATGCGAAAGCTGATAGCTGCTCTATTGCTGTGTGCGCTGTGGCTCGCTCAAAGCGACCTCGCGCACGCCCAAGACCCCCGCGATCCCTACGCTTACCGTTTTGTGCAGGTAGGCGGCAAATTCGATAATCCGCTCTACCTGACTCACGCAGGCGACGGCAGCGGACGCTTGTTCGTGGTCGAGCAAGCGGGGCAAGTCTGGATCATGTATGAAGATGGCAGGACGCTCGATCAGCCATTCTTAGATATCAACGCGCTAGTGACCGATGATACTTTCCGCGCCGGCTACACCGAGCGCGGTCTGCTCAGCCTCGCCTTTCATCCGCAGTACGCGCAAAACGGCGTGTTTTTCGTCTACTATTTTGATCGAGACGGGCATACCGTCCTAGCGCGCTACCGAGTCAGCGCCGATGATCCCAATCGCGCCGATCCCAACAGCGGCACTATCCTGTTGCGGATTCGGCAGCCGTTCAACGATCACAATGGCGGCGGCTTGAAATTCGGACCCGACGGCTACCTGTACCTGAGCGTGGGCGATGGCGGCGGCACACAGGGCGATCCTGAGGGCAATGCGCAAAATTTGAGCGTGCTGCTGGGCAAAATCTTGCGCCTTGACGTGAGCGATCTCAACTCAGATCGCTATGCCATTCCGCCCGATAATCCGTTTGTGAACGTCCCGAACGCCGCGCCTGAGATTTGGGCATACGGCTTGCGCAACCCGTGGCGCATCAGCTTTGACCGCGAGACGGGCGACCTGTACATTGCCGACGTCGGCTGGGCGGGCGCGGAGGAAGTCAACTTTGTGCCGAGCGGCAGCAAAGGCGGTATGAACTTCGGTTGGAACATTATGGAAGGCAACAATCGCCTGAGCGATAAGCCGCTTGGCGAGGATTACATGCCGCCGTTCGTTGCCTACGATCACATTCAGGGCTGTTCGGTCACAGGCGGCTACGTCTATCGCGGCGGACAGCTGCAAGCGCTGCGCGGTCTGTACTTCTATGGCGACTACTGCAATGGCAATGTCTGGATCGCTGAGCGCAACCGTGACGGAGTCTGGCAGACTCGACTCTTCCGCAACACGCGCCGCCAAATCAGCTCCTTTGGCGAGGATGAGCGCGGCGAACTCTACCTGATTGACTACAAAGGCTATGTGCTGCGTTTGCAGCGCTCCTGACCACACCTCAGTGGCGCAGTCAGCCGCGACTGCGCCACTTTGTGCCTCTCATCACGAACTCACTTGACGTTCGTTCTGAACATTCCTAATATCTATCTAGTTCAACGTCCAAAGTTTGTCTATAGTCACGGGATATCTGCGAGAAAGGCTGATCTATGGCGCTGACCACAGCGATAACACAGCGCAATGAGGCGTTGCCGCGCTCCAGCACGCCGATTGTGCGCTTGCGCAACCTGAGCAAAGCCTACGAGGAAGCGGGCGCTCAGCGCACCATTTTGCATGCACTTGATGCCGATCTCTACACAGGCGATTTCATTGTGCTGCTGGGCAAGAGCGGCAGCGGCAAAAGCACCTTGCTGAACCTGATCGGCGGCATAGACGTGCCAAGCAGCGGCGAAATCTGGATCAACGATACGAACATCACAACGCTGAATGAGCGCGCTTTGACGCTCTTCAGGCGCGACCACATCGGCTTTGTCTTCCAGTTTTTCAACCTGATCCCGACGCTGACCGCGCTAGAGAACGTCAGCCTGCCTTTTGAGCTACAGGGCAAGCCGCGCCGTCAGAGTGAGCAGCGCGCCCGCACCTTGTTGGAGCGCGTCGGGTTGGCGCATCGCGCCGATGCCTACCCGGATCGGCTCAGCGGCGGCGAGCAGCAGCGCGTCGCCATTGCCCGCGCCCTGATCCATGAGCCGTTTCTGATCCTCGCTGATGAGCCGACGGGCAATCTTGATGAAGAGACGGGCGCGAACGTTCTGCGTTTGCTCTTAGAGCTGACCCGTGATGAGGGCAAGACGCTGATCATGGCGACCCACAATCCTGAGGTCGTGCCGTTTGCCGATGTAGTCTATCACATTCATGAGGGCAAGCTGGTCGCTGAGCCGAAAGCGTAGGTCGCTGTGCGCTTGCCGCGTTTGGTCGCCGTCGTAGCCTGTTGCCTAGCCGTCTTGCTGGGCGCGGCGCGCTCAGTAGGTGTGGCTTCTGAGCGTGTGGCAGGCTGCCTTGTCTATTTTCAGCGCTTTACGGTCAGTCGGCATGGGGCGTACTACTGGGTGACGCATCACGATCTCACAAACGGGACGCGCCTTGAGAGCAAGCCCGTACCTGCCCTTGAGCGCCGCTACCAGACCGTCTCGCCGAACAAGCGCTACATCACAGCAGCGCGCATTGAGAGCGTGGCAGCTTATTATGGCGATCACACATTTCGCTTGGTGCTGCGCCCGTATGGCAGAGGGCAAGAGGTTGTGTTAGCGAGCTACATCCGCGTTCACAATCCGCTGAACATGACGCCTGCTGTCTGGACAGGATGGACAGCGGATAGCCGTCTGTTGTACTACGCATGGCAAACGCCGCTTGGCGAGAGCTTCCTCGCCGCCTATGACGTGCGGCGGCAAGAGGTTGTACGGCGCATTCGCACAGATGGGCGGGCTACCTACCGCTTGCTGACTTTGCGCGATGAAGTTGTGAACGCGGATCGCTTGGTTCGGGCGATGAGTCGGGCGAACTTTTATCGTTTGCCATGCGCGCCGATCATCTTGCATCCCAATGAGAGCTAACGAGGTGGACTGAATGCTGACTCTACCGAATTCATTGCAGCGCGTGATGATGCGCGCTGTTTTACGCCGTCCCTTCCAAGCGGCGATGTTCATCTTGGGCGTGGCGCTAGGCGTAGCGATGATCGTCGCTATTGATATTGCCAACGCCAGCGCCCTGCGCGCCTTCGGCATTTTCACTGAGAGCCTAGTCGGGCGCGCCACGCACCAGATCGTGGGCGGACCGAGCGGCGTGCCCTACGAACTCTACCGTCAATTGCGCCTTGAGCTGGGCGTCCGTGAGGCGGCGCCCGTTGTGACCGCTTATGCGCAGGCGCTAGAGCTAGACGGACAGCCGCTGCGCATCTTCGGCATTGATCCATTCGCGGAGGCGCCCTTTCGCGGCTATTTGAATTTAGGCGCTGCGAATGCAAACGCTGATATCAACGGCGTCACAACGTTTTTGACGCAGCCGAACATGGTGCTGATGGCGGAGCAGCTCGCGGCGCAATACGGCTTGCAAGAGGGCGATACGCTGGCCCTGCGCTACGGTCCGACGCGCTACAAGTTGACCATTGCAGGTCTGTTGCGCCCCTCTGATGAGGTCACGGCACAGGGCTTGCAAGACATGCTGATCGCCGATATCAGCGCGGCGCAAGAGGTGCTGAACATGCTGGGACGCCTCACCAATATTGACCTGATCATCCCAGAGACAGCCGCAGGTGAGGCACTCTTGGCGCGTATTGAGGCGATCCTGCCGCAAGGCGTGACCGTGCAAGCTGCCGGCGCACGGGCAAGCGCTGTGGGACAGATCACAGCGGCTTTCAACCTGAGTCTGACAGCGCTCTCGCTTTTGGCGCTAGTGGTCGGCATGTTTTTGATCTACAACACGGTCACTTTCTCGGTTGTGCAGCGCCGCCCGATCATCGGGACGCTGCGGGCGCTAGGCGTCACGCGCAGGCAGATTTTCGGCATGGTGATCTGGGAGGCAGCGCTTTTAGCCGTCATTGGCGTGGTCTTCGGGCTGATCGCGGGCGTGCTGATGGGCAGACTCGCCGTGATCATCGTCACACAGACCGTGAGCAGCCTGTATTTCACGGTCACAGTGCGCAATGTGGATATCCCGACTCTATCGCTGCTCAAGGGCGCGCTGATCGGCGTCGCAGCAGCGATTTTTGCTGCGCTCCTGCCCGCCTATGAGGCGACCAACACACCGCCAAGCGGCACGCTCAAGCGCAGCGATATTGAGCGCAAGGTGCGGCGCGCCGTGCCGGCTGCGACGCTCAGCGGCGCCTTGATCGTGGCGATCTCGCTTGCCGCGCTCAGCATCTCGAACCTTGAGGTCAATTTCGTGGCGATCTTCGGCATTGTGATCGGCTTTTCGCTGTTCACGCCATTGGTCACGCTTTCCCTGATGAGCGCCTTACGCCCGTTGAGCGGCGCGCTGATCGGCGTGCTGGGCTTGATGGCGCCGCGCAGCATCATCCGCAGCTTGAGCCGCACCAGCGTCGCTATTGCTGCCTTAATGGTCGCTGTCTCAGTGATCGTCGGCATTAGCGCTATGGTCGGCAGCTTTCGCAACGACGTGCAAGGCTGGCTTGCTGATACGATCCGCGCCGATATCCTGATCAGTCCGCCTTCGATCTCAGCCATACGGCAAGATGTGCCTGTTGAGCCACGTGCTGCAGAGATCGTGCGCAGCATTGAAGGCGTGACCATGGTGGGCGTCTCGCGCAGCGTGGACGTGATTCGCCCCGGCGATCCGCAGCCCGTGCTGCTCACAGCCATTGACCGCGATACTTCTATGGGGACTCGTCGGTTCGTCTGGCAGATCGGCGATTATGACGCGGTCTGGGCGGCGCTGGGCGAGGGCGCGGTCATGGTCAGCGAGACCTTTGCCCGTCAACGCGGCATTCCAATTGCAGCAGGGCAGAGAATCACGCTCTTGACGGATCGCGGCGAACACACCTTCCCAATCGCTGCTTTCATGGTGGATTACAGCGGCGATCAAGGCACGGTCATGCTGCGGCGGCATGTCTATTTGCAGTACTACGACGATCCGTTCATTTCGACGATTGCGGCGTGGGTTGCGCCTGAGTATCAGGTCTCGGAGGTGGTGAACGCCATCCGCGCTGCTTTTGACGGTCAATATGAGCTGCTGGTGCAATCGAACCGCGATCTGCGCGAGAGCGTGCTGGTTGTGTTCGATCAGACCTTCGCCATCACCACAGCGCTGAACTTGTTAGCGACCGTTGTGGCATTCATCGGCATTCTTTCGGCTCTGGCAAGCCTGCAGCTGGAGCGCACCCGCGAGTTCGGCGCTATGCGCGCCAACGGCATGACGCGCCGTCAACTTTTCCGCCTAACGCTGCTTGAGACGAGTCTGATGGGCGTGATCGCGGCTGTGATCGCTGTGCCAGTCGGCACGATTTTGGCGTGGGTGCTGGTCTACATCATCAACTTGCGCAGCTTCGGCTGGACGTTGACGCTAGGCTTGCGTCCAGAGTTTTATGTACAGGCGGCGCTTGTGGCATTGGTAGCGTCGTTACTAGCTGGCATCTACCCGGCGTGGCGGATCGGGCGCATTCAGCCTGCCCGCGCCTTGCGCTTAGAGTGAGAGAGGGACGTGACATGACTCGCAGAGGCATTCTGACTGTTGTAATTGGGCTGGGCGTGCTGAGCGCGGCGCTGATCGGCGTTTCAGGCTTGCGCGGGCAGGCGCAGCCGGAGTTCAGCGCTGATGTGGTCGCGGCGCTCAGCGGCGGCGATATCGCGGGCTTTGCCCGTGTGACGGGCATGAAGGAATTCAGCTTCCCACGCGATCACGGCGCTCATCCCGAATACCAGACCGAATGGTGGTACAACACGGCGAACGTCCAGACGGCGGACGGGCGGCGCTTTGGCTTGAAATTCACGATCTTTCGGCGGGCGCTGACTCCAACCATGCCTGAGCGCCAATCCGAATGGGCGACCAATCAGGTCTACTTTGCCGACTTCGCTATCGCGGATATCGCGGCTGATAAGTTCTACTTCAAAGAGCGCTTCGCCCGCGGCGCTGCAGGCTTGGCAGGCGCCCAGACCGAGCCTTTCGCCAAGATTTGGATTGAAGATTGGTCAATCACCTTCGATGAAGATGGGCAAGGCTACCGTCTGCGCGCTGCTGAGGGCGATCTGGGCATGGACGTGCATCTGCGCATGAGCAAGCCGATTGTCTTTCACGGGGATCGCGGCTTCAGCGTGAAAAACAAAGGCGAGGGCAACGCCAGCTACTATTACAGCTTCACACGCTCCCTCTTAGAAGGCACGATCACGGTGCGCGGCGAGACATTCGCGGTCAGTGGCACAGCGTGGTTCGATCATGAGTACAGCACGAGCGTGCTAGGTGAAGACGCCCTCGGCTGGGACTGGTTCTCGCTTCAGCTGGATGACGGGCGCGAGATCATGCTCTACCAGATCAGGCTGCGCGACGGCGGCGTCGAGCCGACCTCCAAAGGCACTTTCATCAACGCTGATGGCAGCACGCAATTCCTCTCAATGGCAGCAGGCGATTACACCATCACGCCGCTTGGCACTTGGACTAGCCCGCGCACAGGCGCTGTCTATCCGCACGGCTGGCGCCTGACCGTCAAAGCGCCCGACGGCTTAATGGAGCTGGAAGTGCAGCCCTTCATGCGCGATCAGGAGCTGAACACTACCACTGCCTACTATGAGGGCGCTGTGCGCATCACAGGCAGGCAAAACGGCGTGCCGATCAGCGGCGTGGGCTACGCTGAGTTGACAGGTTACAACGTCCAGACGCGAGAGGGCTACTCGCGCTGAGTTTGATCGGGCAGAGTCACGCGACTCTGCCCACTTTTTCAGCCCTTCACGCCACTCGCCGAGACGCTCTGCACGAACCAGCGCTGGAAGAGACGAACTGTTTGCCTTTGCTGGGCAGAACAGCAGATCGACTCTGGTTGCAACCGAAGGAACGCATTCACCTTTGAAGGTACATCGGCGCCTCGCACTGTGAAGTGATCGGGCATTACGGCTACCTGATCGCAGACTGATCACATCCCCGCCTTGCTTGCGGAGCGGAGACTGAGGGGTGGGGTCAGACCCCTAACCCCGACCCTTCCCCCGTACACGAAGGAAGGGAGTGAAGGAAAGTGTAGTGGAGCGATTTAGTTGCAGCTGTTGTAGGTCTAATCGGTCTCAAGGTCTGAAGCGGGATGCTTGGGCACGGGCGATGCGTCGGCATACTCGCGCAGGGCGCTGTAGAGCGCGCCACGCAGCTGAGCGCCTGCGCGCTCATCAAAAGTGATTTCATCGAGTGCCTCTAGCGTGAAGCGCAGCGGATAGATCGTCAAGCCCGCCATGATATCCTTTCAAGTTGCAGATAAAGCGAAGTAGCATTATTCAATTTCTAACAAAAAAAATAATGCTCGACAATTAATATGAAATAATGTATGTTTGACATCGGATCGTGTATCCAGTAAGGAGCAAAGCATATGCGTCGTGTGGTATCCGTCATTCTACTGCTGCTGTTGGCAGCTTTTGCCGTTGCACCGCAACATGGTGCTCTAGCACAGCCAAACTGCTTTATCGTAATCAATGATGTAGTTAATCAGACTGGAACAACAACGTACTACTACAGGGCTGTTGTTCCTGGAACG
>PGTK01000016.1 GCA_002794705.1 Candidatus Thermofonsia Clade 1 bacterium | reverse complement strand
CTGCCTGAGCGGCGGCGAGGATAGACCCATCCGCCTTGTGCGCCATGCCCTTGAGCTGAGCGCAGACCGACTGACTGAGAGCGCCGAGGGCTTAGCCTGCTACCTCTACGGGCGGCTGTACAGCCACCGAGAGCTGCCTGAGATCGGCGCGCTGCGCCAGCAGACCGAGCCGAAGGGCTGGCAGCCCATGCACGAGCCGACGCACCACCAAGCGGGCGGCCATCTGCTGCGCACCTTGTGCGGGCATGAGGATTGGGTGAGGGGCGCGCTGGAGCTGCGCGACGGACGGCTGCTCTCGTGGTCAGTGGACGCGACGCTGCGGCTGTGGGCGGCGGACGGCGCGCCGCTTGCCACCTTGCGCGGGCATGAGGGTAGGGTGTGGGGCGCGCTGGAGCTGCGCGACGGGCGGCTGCTCTCGTGGTCATGGGACGCGACGCTACGGCTGTGGGCGGCAGACGGCGCGCCAATTGACACTATTCGCAAAGATGCATCAGTGAGAGCGCTGCGTGCGTGGTTCGCCCAGCATAACGCGCTTGAAGAGGACTTTGAGCAGTTCTTGCGCACGCGGCACAGCGATGGATTTGCACCTGCACCTGAGCGCGG
>PGTK01000017.1 GCA_002794705.1 Candidatus Thermofonsia Clade 1 bacterium | reverse complement strand
CTGCCTGAGCGGCGGCGAGGATAGACCCATCCGCCTTGTGCGCCATGCCCTTGAGCTGAGCGCAGACCGACTGACTGAGAGCGCCGAGGGCTTAGCCTGTTACCTCTACGGGCGGCTGTACAGCCACCGAGAGCTGCCTGAGATCGGCGCGCTGCGCCAGCAGACGGCGCCGAAGGGCTGGCAGCCTATGCACGAGCCGACGCACCACCAAGCGGGCGGCCATCTGCTGCGCACCTTGCGCGGGCATGAGGAACAGGTGTTGGGCGCGCTGGAGCTGCGCGACGGGCGGCTGCTCTCGTGGTCAGAGGACAAGACGCTGCGGCTGTGGGTGGCGAACGGGACGCTAATTGATGTCATCCACACAGACGTATCAGTGGGATCGTGGCGTGCGTGGTTCGCCCAGCATAACGCGCTTGAAGAGGACTTTGAGCAGTTCTTGCGCACGCGGCACAGCGATGGATTTGCACCTGCACCTGAGCGCGG
>PGTK01000002.1 GCA_002794705.1 Candidatus Thermofonsia Clade 1 bacterium | reverse complement strand
CGGCGGTGGTGCAGGCGGCGGCATGAGCATGACCGATGCAGCCAAGCAATTCTTGGAAAGCACCTTCAAGGGTGACAAGGAGGCTTGGAGAGCTGTAGCGTGTGAGGCAATCAAGGGGCAAGCCGATTTGCTCGATGCTATACGATTCCCTGAAGGTTTCAGCATTGATTGGTCTGGCCTCAAGTATGAGGTGAAGGAAGAGAGCGGCGATAGCGGCAAAGTGGGCATTAGCGGCACGGTCAAAATAACTAGGCTTGGTATGTCACAGGAACAGAACATCCAAGACGCGGGCTTCGACGAACTGCCCATGAAGCGCGAGGGCGGCAGCTGGAAAGCCTGTCCACAGAACATTACCAACTAAGGCGCACGGCTGGCTCACAAAATGAGCCAGCTTTTTTCATCAGTAGCGCGGCACAGTGGTATCCACCTCAACTGACCAGCGATCAATGCCGCCTGCCATGTTATAGACGTTAGTGAAGCCCTGCATAGTCAGCCAGAATGCCACTTGCGCGCTACGCCCGCCGCTATGACACATGATCACGACGTCGCCCTCACGGGGAATGCGCTCTAGCGCGTCGGGAATGTCATTCATTGGAATGTGCAGGGCGCTCTCTAGGCGGCAAATTGCCAACTCCCACGGCTCTCGCACGTCAATGATGGTCAGGGGCGCGCCATCTTGCAAGCGCTGCTGAACTTGCTTCGGAGTCAGTTCTTTCAGCATTTCTAGCCTCTCAAACTCGCTTTAGCGACGTTTCACGCGCATAAAGACGCCCGGTCGCGGCTCTAGCGTGACTGCCATGTGCATATGCACGTCATGTTGCAACAAAGTGAAAGTGAAGCGTTGCGCAAGGCGCGCAAGGATCACCTTTGCCTCCACTTGGGCAAACGCTGCGCCGATACAGTTGCGCGGTCCGCCGCCGAACGGCAAAAAACTATACGGCACAGGCTTCTCCAAGAAGCGATCAGGCTCAAACTCAGCCGGATTCCGCCAATATTCTGCCATGCGATGCGTGACGTAGATCGAATAGGTGACGCGCTCGCCCTTGCGGATCAGGTAGCCGTCATGGGTCAGGTCTTGAGCGGCAATGCGCGAGCCGAGATGGGCAGGCGGATACAGGCGCAGCGTCTCATCAATGAAGCGGTCGAGGTACTTCAGATGGGCGAGATGCTCCATTGTAGGCGGCGAATCGCCCAAAACGGCGTCCACTTCGTCACGGATGCGGCACGCCGCCTCTGGATGAGCGCCGATCAAGTACATCGCCCAAGAGAGCAAGCCCGTGCTGGTATCATGCCCGGCGATGATCATGGTCAGCATTTGATCGCGCACCATGTCATCTGAGACGCCCTCCGCGCTTACCAAGATTCCCAGCAGATCGTTCGGCTGTCCGCCTGTTTGTGCTAAATTTTGACGGCGCAAACGGATAATCTGATGCAAATACTCATCAATGCGGCGCAAGGCACGCCGATAGTTCGGACGCGGCACGTCTGCCCAGAAAATCCAGATGCCGGGCGAGATGTAGCGCAGCATGTGCAAAATCGCTGACCAATAGCGCTCAATCTGCGGCATGAAGTCCACGCTGAAGAGCGTCTCCATGACGATCAAGAGGGCGATCTTGCGCACTTCGGTCAGCATATCGTAGGTCTGATCGGGCTGCCACTGATCAGCGATTCGATCAGTGGCGCGCCACATCGCCTCCACATAGCCCGTCAGTGCGCTGCGATGCAAGGCAGGATTCATCAGCCGCCGCATGACATCATGCGTCTCGCCGTCGGCAACCAGTAAGCCGTCGCGCAAGAGACGGGCGATGGGGTCTTTGGGCGCCTTCCACAGGAACGACTCACGCGCCTCCACCAGCAGCCAACGCGCCCATTCAGCGCCTGCCGTCATAATCGGCTTAAAGCTGGGCAGATTAGCGCGGAAAACCTTGCCCAACTCGCCATGAAAGACCTCTAGAGCAGGCAACGGACTGCGCGTTCGCACAATGGTCTGCAGGGCTTTGAGCGCAAGCCTGCCGCTCGGAGTCGGAATTTTGGCGTATGTACTCATCGCGCTATTCCTCATCCAGCCACGCTGAGGCGTCTTCATTCGCCTTGTGATAATCCTCAAAACGCCCGATATCCATCCAATATTCGTTGATCGAGTAGCTGCAGACGCGCAGACCCGCGTCCATTGCCGCTTGAATCAGCTGCGTGGCGTCGTAGCGCCCGCTAGAGGGCATGAGCGCAAGCGCCTCAGGACTGATCGCATAGATGCCGGCGTTGATGTTCACACTGAGCGTCGGTTTTTCGCGCAACGCGACCACCACGTCCGCCTCGCTCTCGACCACGCCGTAAGGAATCGGCACGTCATATGCCTTCACACCGACCGTGATCGCGGCGCGTTGCGCTAGATGGAAGGCGTAAAAGGCGCGGAAGTCTAACCGTGTGACCAAATCGCCGTTCATCATCAAAAAGGGCGCCCGCAGCTGATCGCGCAGCAAGTTGAGCGCGCCCGCCGTGCCAAGCGGCTCAGATTCGCGCACATAGCGCAGCCGCACGCCCAAATGGGCGCCATCTTTGAAGTATGACTCGATCAGCTCCGCCTTGTAGCCAAGCGAGAGGTAAATTTCATCAATGGCGTGCTTGTGCAGGCGCGCTAAGAGCAGCTCCAAAATCGGACGCTCACCGATGGGGAACATCGGCTTGGGAATCACATAGCTCCACGGACGCAGCCGCGTGCCGAGTCCGCCGCACATCAGGACAGCCTGCACAGACTCGCTCATACCTGATACTGATCGGGCTGAAAACGCTCCAAATGCGCCTGAATCCAAGCAATGGTGCGCGCCAAGCCCTCTTCTAAGGAAATTTCGGGCTGCCAATTCAAGACGTTGCGCGCATGGCTGTTGTTCGATTGCAAGCGCAGCACCTCGCTCTTCTCAGGGCGCAAACGCTCACTGGTATTCGCCTGCACGGTCACAGAGCGCCCGATCAGGCTGATGATCATCTCAGCGATCTCGCCGATCGTATGCGACTCGCCCGTGCCAAGATTGAAGACCTGCCCGATCGCCGTCTCAGCGCCGAAAGCAGCGCGCATCAAGCCACGCGCCGTATCCACAGCGTGCGTATAGTCGCGGTAGGTGTGAATCGCGCCCAGTTGCACCACGTTCCGTGTGAGCGCCTGCGCAATGATGGTCGGGATCACGGCACGGGCACTTTGACGCTCCCCGTAGGTATTAAACGGACGCACCACCACAATCGGCGTGCCGTAAGTGCGCTGAAAACTCAGGCTGATCGCCTCTGCTGCGATCTTGCTGGCTGCATAGGGCGACTGCGCCTGCAGCGGATGCCGCTCATCAATCGGCACGTATTGCGCCGTGCCGTAAACCTCGCTCGTACTAACGATCACGCCGCGTCCTGTGCCATGCTGACGCATTGCCTGTAGCACGTTCAATGTACCGTTGATGTTGACGGCAAGCGTCTCTTCAGGATGCTGATAGGAGTACGGGATCGAGATGATGGCGCCCAGATGAAAGACGGCGTCGCAGCCCGCCACCGCCTTACTGACCGCCTCAGCATCGCGCAGATCGGCGGGATACAGCTCAACATGATCGAGAATATCAGCGGGCAGGTCAGCGAGGTTGCCACGCTTATCCGCCGCAGAGGTATAGCGCGTCATGGCGCGCACGGCATAGCCCGCACGCACCAATTGCTCCGTCAAGTGGCTGCCGATGAAGCCTGCCGCGCCCGTCACAAGGACTCTGGTATTGAAAGTGTTCATATGGGCAGATTGTAGCGCCTTGTGCTGCGCCGCGCTAGACACAAGGCGCCTGTGCGCCTAGCCGATGATATCCAGCGGGATGAAGTCGCTGCTCTGCAGCTGGATCACGCTGACCCGCGCCGCTACGTCACGCGCAAGGCGACGGAAAGCCTGAGCCGTTGCTGATTCGGGCGCACTGACCACAATTGGGCGCCCTAAGTCGCCGCCTTTGCGCACTTCGGCGTCTAGCGGAATGCGCCCCAAGAATGGCACGTTGCGCTGCTGAGCCAGTTGCTCACCGCCGCCCTCGCCGAATAGCTCGCCCGTCATATTCTCCACGATGCCGATGATCGGCACGTTCAGCTGCTCAAACATGCTGATTGAGCGCAAGGCGTCGCCCACTGCCACTGGCTGCGGCTGCGAGACGATCACGGCGCCTGTCAGCGGCACAGCTTGGGCAAGGCTCAGCGGCGCGTCACCGGTGCCGGGCGGCAAATCCACGATCATGTAGTCAATGTTGTCGCCCCAGTTCACGTCGTTAAAAAATTGGCGAATAGCGCTATTGAGCATCGGTCCGCGCCAGACCATTGCCTTATCAGGATCGATCAAAAAGCCCATGCTGATGGTCTTGACGCCGAAAACCTCAAACGGCACGATCTTGCCGTTCTGCACGGCGGGGCGACCAGAGGTCAAGCCGAGCATGATCGGCACATTGGGCGTGAGGATATCCGCGTCCATCAAGCCGACCCGTGCGCCCTCTTTTGCCAATGAAATGGCGAGATTGACCGAGATCGTCGTCTTGCCGACGCCGCCCTTGCCGCTCCCGACGGCGATCACGTTGCGAATCGGCATACTGATGCGCCCATGCACGCGCTTATCGGTCGGCACTTCGGCATCCCACTTGACCTGAATGGCGCGAATGCCCTCCACTTTTAGCACAGCTGCCTCCGCCGCTTTGTACATCACGTCTTTCAGCGGGCAGGCGGGCGTGGTCAGCATGATGGTGAAGTGCGCCACACCATCTTCAATGCGCAGATCGCGCACCATGTTTAGCGTGACAATGTCCTTATGCAGCTCGGGCTCAATCACGGTACTCAGCGCCTTCATCACGGCGCTGTGCAGTTGCTCACTCATGGGAGGCTCCTTTTTAGAGATGCTAATTGTAGAAATTATAGCGCAAACAAGACTTAAGCAACATTAATCTTCCTCCAAAAAGGGCTTGTAATCGGGTATGTCTGGCTCGAAGGGCAGCTTAGGCGCGAGTGCCGCCACTCTAGGCAACCTACCATCAACAGGTGGCGGCTCTGTATGAATGCGCGGCAAGCCCAACTGCTGGACTCGGCGTGCCAAGCGTTCGCGCAGAGCGGCACGCTGTAGCGCATAGCGCGCCTGAGGCGAAGGCGCGTTCTGGAAGTCGGCTTCGGCGGCAAGGCGCTCTAGATAGCAGGCTTCAGGGTCAAGATCATGGGCGAATTCAGCTGAATCAGCTAAGAGCAAGACCTGATCGCGGCAAATGCGCACGATTCCACCATAAACAGCGATGCTTTCCTCTGCGCCTCCCTTGCGCACACGCAACTCACCCATGCTGATGAGCGCCATCAGCGCCACATGCCCTGCAAAAACGCCAATTTGCCCTTGCGCAGTCGGTACAAGGGCACTTTCGGCAGCAGGTTCGTGAAACAAGTGGCGTTCGGGCGTGATGAGATCAACTTGAACGGGCATGATAGTAGCTTTCGAGCGCAGCGATAGCTGCACTGCGCACGCCGAATTTTAACGCTTCTGGAGCGCTTTTTGCAGTCTGAGACATTAGTGTTACAATAGCGCTTTGGAGCTGTAAAGACCGTGTGAAGGAATGCAAAAGTTTCATAAACAGTTATGGCAAAATCAGCGGAGAGAGGTCAGCAGGGCGGGTATCAGGCACAACGGACAACAACGCTCTCACAGCCGCTACGCCCTGAGCGCAACGCTCTGGGCTGCGCGCTGAGCGTCCTTGCGCTGACCTTCGCAGCGCTGCTCACTTTCCTAGCGCTGCTCTTGCCGCCTTTCTCGCTCGTCGATCAGCTCTTCGGCACGCCGTTCGTGGCGCTCAACAGCCGCCTTGCCTTCGGCGACCTCGTGCTGACTGCCGGAGGGAGCAACAGCCTGAACATCCGCCTGAGCAGCTTGAGCGCTGCTGCCTTCAGCGGACTGCCTGAGCCGGAAGATGACCTCTTGCGCCAAGCGCGTGCCGCCCTGCCAAAGACCCTCACGCCTCTCAGCCCGATCTATCGCCTTGAGCAGCGCGGTGCGCCGCCCGACTCGCTCACGCTCGCCTTCGCCTTGCCTGATGGAATCGAGCCTGCCCAAGCCGATCTGTACGGCTACGACGCAGCATCAGGACGCTGGCAGTTCATCCCTGCGCAACGCGCCCTGATTGATGGGCGACTTTCACTCGCAGCTGTGCTGGAAGGTATGGAGCGCCTGCCCGATGTTCTGTTCATTGGGCGGCTGGCGCTGCAAGTGCCTGTGGTCAGCGCTGTGATCGAGGCGGGGCAGGCATTCAAGCCTGAGATCGCCGCGGTTGCCAATGTGGTGCATCCCGCAGGACTCGTGCCAAACGCGGAAGGTGCGCTTGATGGCGCCTTGCCCTCAGGTATCAGCATTGGAGGCAGTTACGCTGTTGTGCCGCTCATTCGCAACTATCGCGGCGCCTCAACGCCCGACTCCGCGCTGATCGAGGCGCTCCTAGACGATCCTGAGCGCCGTCAAGCGCATTTGGAGCGCCTTGTTGAGTTTGCGATCAGTCAGCCGTATAGCGGCATCGGGCTGGAGTATCTCGGCTTGCCGCCGCGCCTGCGCGAGGCATATAGCGCTTTCATCAGCGATTTGGCGTCGGCATTGCGCGCCGAAGGGCGGTCGCTCACACTGGTCTTGCCGTTCCCAGAGCCTGCCAACGGGCAATTCGAGACGGGCGCCTATGATTGGCGCAGACTCGGCGCTGTGGCAGACTCGGTACAGGTGATCTTGCCGCTCAATCCGCGTGAGTACTTGCCCGAAGGCACAGTGCGGCGCGCTATGGCATGGGCAATCGGCGAGATCAGCCGCGCTAAGCTGCACGCCGTGATCAGCCTGCGCAGCATCATGCAGGAGGGCAGTCAGTGGCTGCCGATCAGCTACCGTGAGGCGCTTACGCCGCTCTCAGAGCTGCGCGTGACGCCTGAGGGAATTCTCACGCCTGAGACGCCCGTTCAGCTGCAAGTCGCGCCTGAGTGCGCTGCTTTCGGCGTCGAGGCGAGCATGCCCATTCTGCGCTACAGGTCAGCTGAGGGCAGTTTTACTCGCGCCATCTGGCTGATGACAAGCAGCGGCTTGCGTGATAGACTTGGCGCGCTCTTGGTGAGCAACTGGGCGGGCGTCCAAGTGCCAGACCTTGCTGCTGAGGGCGCCTACTTGCAAGGCGCACAAATCTTGGCAGAATACAAGACCTATCGGGCGGGGCAGACGTGGTTTGTGCCGATTCCTGCTGATTTGGCAGTGCTGTGGCGCGCTAGAGTCGGTGAGATGACTTTAGCCGAGCAAATCGAAGGGATCGGGCAGCCTTTTACGTTCACGCCTGATGGCACTTACCGCGATATTGAGGTGAGCGCAGTTCTAGCGGAGCTAGACTTTCCGTTAGCGCGCACGACGTTGCAAGTGGCGCGCCGCCCGAACTGAGGCGCTACACTCAAGCTATCATCTAGGGAGAAACTGGACTTCATGAGCAGTATGCGAGAGACAATAAATATCAGTGCGCTGCGGCAGCGTCAGCAAATGCATTGCCGCCAAGTGCGCTATTTTGCCATAGCCTGGACGGGCATCACGCTCTTGCTGGGCGCCGCGACCTTCGTCGCTGTCTATGCGGCAACCGGCGCCCTTGCGGCTGAGTTGCCCGTCAGCAGTGGGAGCATCCTCCCGCCACCTGTCTCAGAGAATGCCGCAGTGGTCGCCCAGATTACTGCCACGCCTTTCCCGACTTTTCCGCCACCTGAGCAGACACAACCAACGCCTGAGCCGCCGCCGCCCATCATCGTGGTTGCCACGCCCGCTGTGCAACCGACTGTGCCGCCCATCCGCGATCTGGACTTCGACTTGGGCATTGCCGTGCAAAAGAATCCCGATCCGAGTGTCTATGCTCTGTGGGTAGATATGGTGCGCAACCAGCTGCGCCTCAACTGGGTCAAATCGCAGTTGGTCTGGCGCGATACCGAGCGCGTCAAAGGACAAATTGACTGGTCTGACCTCGATGCCAGCTTGACGCTGCTGAACGAGGCGGGAGTCAAGGTGTTGCTGAGCATCACCAAAGCGCCCGACTGGGCGCGCGATCCCGGCGCACGTATCGTGGCAGATGTGCATGACGGTCCGCCCGCCAATCCGCAGGACTTCGCCGATTTCCTCAGCGCGCTTTTGCGCCGTTATCCGGGCAAGATTCACGCCATTGAGGTCTGGAATGAGATCAACATTGACCGCGAATGGACGACGAATCCGCCTGCCATTGACGCACGGCGCTATGTGCAGCTGCTGCAGGTTGCCTACAACACCATCAAGAGCATCGATCCGAACATTATTGTGGTCTCAGCAGGCTTAGCGCCAACAGGCGCAAACATTCCAGGCGCCGTCACTGATGACTTCATCTACATGGATCAGCTGATTGCTGCTGGAATGCTCAACTTTGTGGACTGCGTGGGCGCCCATCACAATGGTTTGAACGTGCCGCCCAATCAGGATTGGAACAATCTGCCAGAGCGCAATCCCCCGGCGCGCTTCCGCGGACCGTGGGCGAATCCCCACCATAGCTGGTCGTTCAAGAGCACCCTAGAGGGCTATGCTAACCGCATTCGCGCTGCCGGCAGCGACAAGAAGCTGTGCGTGACCGAGTTCGGTTGGCCAAGTGTGGAAGATTTGCAAGGGCGCGGTCAGCTGCGCGATGGTTTCGGCTTTGCGGCGGATAACACGCTCCAAGATCAGGCGAATTTCACTGTGCAAGCCATCGAGCTGATGCAACAATGGGGCTTTGTACGGCTTGCCATGCTGTGGAACTTGAACTATGGCGCACAAGCTGGCTGGAACATCGGCGGCGCCGTGGGCGATAACGTGCCTTGGTCGATTCTCGGTCCGAATTTTCAGCCGCGTCCCGTCTGGCAGCGCATTGTGGATATGGACTTCCGCAGCCGTCCGCGCCGCGCTCAATAGCTGTGTTTTTCATCACAGGGCGGGCGCGAGTCCGCCCTCACACTGAAGACTCACCATGCTGAATCGCTTTCGAACCCGTCTAGCGCTCAGTGCGCTCGCCCTGAGTCTGTTGAGCCTTGCTTTGATCGGCTTCATAGCCCTGCGCCCTGTGCCGACTCTGTTCGGCGCTGAGCTGATCCGTCAACGTAAGTTGCCTTCTATTGCCTATGGCGTGCATACCTCTGTGTGGTGGAATGAAGCCGCCCGCACCCGTGACTTTGAGTATGTGCGCTTGATGCGCTTTGGCTATGCCAAGCAAGTTTTTGGCTGGCGTGACATTCATCCGCTGGAGACACAGCCGCCTGACTGGTCTGTTGCCGATGATATTGTGGCGGAGGCGAATTATCGCGGCGTGAAGCTGATCGCACGTCTGGGCAAGCCGCCCGACTGGGCGATTCGCCCTGATCGCAACGAATATGAGCCGCCTTTCGATGAACGCGCCTTCGGGCAATTCTGTGGGACGCTTGCAGCGCGCTACAAAGGGCGGATCGTCGGCTATCAGATTTGGAACGAGCCGAACTTGAGCCGCGAGTGGCTCGGTAAGACGCCAAACGCCGCTGCTTATGTCAAAGTCCTTGCGCCCTGTGCGGAGGCGATCCGCGCCGCTGATCCGCAAGCAGTGGTCATCACAGCGGGCTTGGCGCCCACTGGCACGCTCTCGCCGCAGAGCATCCCGGATACGCTCTACCTGCAGCAGATGTATCAGGCAGGCGCGGCGCGCTATTACGATGTACTCGGTCTGAATGCGCCTGGCTATGCCCTTCCGCCTGAGACCCCGCCCGATGATCCGCGCCTTGACGGACACAGTTGGCAGGTCTTTCGGCATGTGGAGGTCATGCGCGCTTTGCAAGTGGCGCATGGCGAGGGTCATAAGCAGATCGCCATTCTTGAGATGGGCTGGACAACCGATCGGCGCGATACCATCACAGCGCCTGATGGCTCACAGCAGCCCAATCCGTATCGCTGGCACGCCGTCTCTGAGGAACAGCAAGCGGCTTATCTCGTAGCTGCTTTTGAGTACGCCGCTCAGCATTGGCGCCCTTGGGTGAGCTTGATGGTGGTGCTATACCTCGCTGATCTCGACTGGACGCCTGAAGATGAGGAGTACTGGTGGGCGCTGAACGATCCGGGCTTCGATCAGCGGATGCGCCCCGCCTTCTTTGCCCTTGCCAATGCGCCGCGCTACATTGATGACGCCTATGTACCGCCGATTCTTGATGGGATCAATCCCTATACGCCCTTGCCGCCACGCCCTAGACCGTAACTGGTTTGAGAGAAGTGTAGCGCGCCTTCACAGGGGCAACGCGCTGCTCTGCGTTGCCTGCGCACTCTGGAGGTGCTATTATAAAGCGGTTAGGCATCCATTTTTGCAGGCAAGGGAGAAGCGCGCATGATCGGGCTACGCCGCCTTTGGAATGCGTTTAGGAACGTCGCCATTTTTTTCTCGTTCATCTTCAATTTCATTTTTCTGATCGTGATCTTGCTGCTGCTGACCGTGATCTTTCAGATCACCAGCGGCGTTGCTGAGCCGCTTTTGGGCGGCTTGTATAGCAGCTTTGTCGGCTTGAACAAAGCGCGCATCATCACCACCATTGACGTGAACGATACCATCAACGTTAGAGACACCATTCAGGTAGTGGATAGCATCAACGTCAAGGATACGATCCCGGTTGTGCTGAACATCCCGTTGCAGCAGAACACAGTTGTGACCCTGACTCAGCCCGTGCCGATCACAGCGAACGCCTCATTTGCCTTGCCGGGCGGCGGCGGCACGATCCGCGGCAATGTAGCGATCACTTTGCCGCAGGGTCTGCAGCTGCCCGTTGCCCTAAATCTGAACGTGCCTGTGGATAGCAGCTTGCCGATCGATCTGAAGGTGCCGGTCAATCTGAATGTCCCTGTGGATTTGCGCGTGCCTGTAGCGCTCAAAGTGCCTGTAGATATTCCGCTTGAGGAGACTCAGCTCAACGACGTGGCAAAAAGTCTGCAGGATGTGATCGCGCCGCTCACGCGAGTCGTCACCAACTTGCCTAAGAATTGGAACGAGATGTGGATCGTGATCGGCAAGATTCTAGCGGGTCAGCCGCCTGACCTTTTGCAGGATAACGAGTTCATGCGCAACCCGTGGCCCGGCTATCGCACTGGACCGGGCGCCAATTTGCCCACGTTTACGCCTACGCCCTTGCCGCCCGACGCAACCGTGATCGTCGTGCCGCCTGCCGAAGGCACGGCGCCTAATGCCATGCCTACGCTCACGCCGACCGTTACGCCTGTGCCGCCCACGCCCACACTGACCATTGTTGATCCTGCTGACTATCGCTCACCGACGCCCACCGCGCCTTAGAGGATGCACAACCGATCATGACGCGACCGAATCCGTCACAGCCCGCCATTTGCGATTACGAAGGCTCGACCTACCGCACAGATTTTTGGGAGGGCAAGGGACGCGAGTACGAAGATGCTGTTGAGCGCCTCGTCTTGCGCCGATTCTTGCCGCGCACGGGCAGGCGCTATGTAGATTTCGGTGCAGGCTTCGGGCGCTTGATTGATGAGGCGGCGGGCTTTGATGAGATCGTGGTGATGGATTACTCGCGCACCATGCTGCAGGAGGCACAAGCGCGGCTTGGGCGCAGTGAGCGCTTCATCTACGTGACGGCTGACCTGTACAGGCTTCCCTTTGCCGCAAACGCTTTTGACGCTGCGCTGCTGTGTCGTGTTGTCCATCACCTTGCCGATCCGCTTGCCGCTTTCCGCCAAATTCGGGCGAGCATGGCAGGCGGCAGCACTTTTGTGCTGGAGTTCGCCAATAAGCTGAATCTGAAGGCGATTTTGCGCTACGCCTTGCGCCGCCAAGCGTGGAGTCCTTACAGCCGTGAGCCGATTGAGTTCGTGCGCCTGAACTTTGACTTTCATCCCGCTGATATGCGCGAGAAACTGATCGCAGCGGGCTTCACGCCGCGCCGCCGAGCCGCCACCTCATGGCTGCGGCTCGGTCTGTTCAAGCGGCTCTTGCCTTTGCGCTTGATGGTCGCTTTGGATCGACTCTTGCAGCCGCTTGGCGGTATGTTCCCTCATGCGCCACAGATTTTTGTAGAAAATCGCGTGGCTGGGGCACAGGGCGCTCTGGTGGAGCGCGATCAGCTTTTTAAGTGTCCCTTGACGGGCGCGCCCCTGCGCCGCGAGGGCGATCTGCTAGTCAGTACAGAGGGCAATCCGCGCTGGGCAATCCGCGACGGCATCTACGATCTCAAAGAGCCAGTCGCCCAGCCCTAGACCCCTAATTTTTGGTGATTTTTTTCGCTGCGCTCCGATCAAGAGGGGCAGTTGTGCTATGCTTGGCAATAGTTTGCCATGTCTAGTTGCGCCTCACAAAGCCGTGTGAGGCGTTCCCATGCTATCAAGGAGCATACATGCTATTGCAGGACGCACTTCTGGTTGTTCTCGGTTTGTTGGGTCTATTTTTTGGCGGCAACTGGCTGGTTAAAGGCGCGGCACGCCTAGCGCTCTCGCTGGGCGTCTCGACTCTGATCGTCGGCTTGACCATTGTCGCTTTTGGCACATCTCTACCAGAGATGTTTGTCTCGGTAGATGCTGTGCTGCAAGGCGCAACCGATATCTCAGTGGGCAATGTAGTTGGCTCGAACATCGCCAACATTGGCTTGATCTTGGGCTTGACGGCGCTGGTTTTCCCTGTGGCAGTTAAGCGGCAAGTCACTAGGCGCGATCTGCCGATCATGCTGATCGTCTCTGTGCTGATGTTTGTGCTGATTCAGAATCGGGAGATCAGCCGCGTAGAGGGCTTGTTGTTGTTTGGCGGCATAATTGCCTACACAGCGATCTCTTATCTCTTGGAATTGCGCGAGAGGCGCACAGCGGCTGAGACGGATGATCTGGACGAGGCTGAATTCGGACCTGATCCCAGACACGCTAACCGTTTCTTTGAGCTAGGGCGGCTAATTGTGGGGCTGACTGTGGTGGTAGTCGGCGCGAATTTGCTGGTGCAAGGCTCAGTGAACATTGCTACCGCGCTTGGCGTGCCAAAACTGATCATCGGCTTGACGCTTGTGGCAGTCGGCACTTCTTTGCCCGAATTGGCGACCTCGTTCATCGCCTCGCTGCATAAGGAGAACGATATCGCCGTCGGCAACATTGTCGGCTCGAATATTTTCAATATCTTGGCGATTCTAGGCGTCACAGCAACCGTGCGACCTATCGGCATCAATCAGCGCGTGCTGGATGTGGATATCCTGATCATGCTGGCATTCTCGCTTGCGCTGCTGTTGATTGTGTTGCGCGGTAGAGTAGCGCGCTGGCAGGGCGGTCTATTGCTGGCGGCCTACCTTGTTTTCACCATATGGGCGTTTACGACGCATGGTGGTGTGTAGCACGCGCCGTCGCCAGCGCCAAGCCGACCATTAGCCAGAAGGCGAGCGAGACGGCGTGGAATTCCAGATTGAAGTAGTAATGGTCTACCACGCCGTTGATCGCTACGCCGAATATCGCTGCCCCAAAGCCCAGCCAGAGCGCCTCTAACCCCGTTTGCCGCAACAGACGCCGCCGCGCTAAGCCGTAGCGCAACGTCTCCAGCAAAATCAGGCTGAAGAGCGCCACGCCCGTGATGCCCGTCGAGTTAGCGATCTTCAAGTAGGTGCTGCTGACGCCTAAGTAGATATCGCGGTCGGGCGTGCCTGCAAAGCCGACTCCGATCAGCGGATAGCGCCCGATCAGCGTGAGCGAGTCCTTGAATTCGCCGAAGCGCATCTGCGTGGCGAGGTCTTCGCCTTGCAAGCCGTCTATGAGGCGTTCAATGTAGCGTCCCATGAAAGGCAGGCTCAGCAGCAGCGCCAAACTGACTGCGCCCACAGCGATCAGCCAGCGGTAGCGCAGGATCGCCATGAAGAAAATCGCGCCGCCAAAGGCTAACCACGCGCCCCGACTCTGCGTGAGCAGCATGGCAACGGGATAGGGCGCGAAGATCAGCCATGCGAGGGCGCGCCCGCCATAGGCGGGCTTCGGATTGAGCGCATTGGCAAGCGCTACGCTCCCGAACATCAGCAGGAAGCCGCCGTAAGCGTTCGGATCAACCCATGTACCAATGGCGCGCTCGCCCAGCAACGGATTATCCTCCACGTAGCGCAGCACGTCGCCACGCGGATAGCCGAGTCGCCCAAGTGCATTGAGCAAGGTGAGCGTCGTTTGGTCGTTCAGCACATACAAAACAATTCCGATCAATGCCTGCAGCGCGCCGAAAACGCTCAAGGCGAAGGCAATGCGCGCTAGAATCTGCTTATCGCGTGCCACGTCCACAATCACGATAGCGGTCGCCATGCTCAGCAACATCTCAACGAATTTGCGCAGCACGTTGGTCGTCAGCGCAGCGTGACCCAAGCCCGCCACAAAGCTGAACAAGCACCAGCCGATGAAAAAGGCGATCAAGAGCTGGGCAGGCGCAAAGCGGAAATTCTCGCGGCGGCGCGTCATCCACTCAAACAGGTAGACCAGCAAAAAGGCGCCTAGCGCAACATCTATGAAGGTCGGGGTGAGCGCGAACCGCACGGGCAGCGTGCCGAAGGGCAAGAGTGCGATGATCGCCACCATCAGGTACAGTCCGAAGGTCAGGTTCGTGAGCGCGTAGAGCCCGAAGGCGGCGCCGAACAGCGCGCCAAAGGCAAGGATCGGACCGCCCAAGACGATCAGCAAGCCGAACAGCGCGCAAACTGCGCCCAAGGCTGCGCCGATCAGGAGCGCGTGGCGCGTCTGCGGCTCAAGCGCGGCGGAGATGCCGTTGAAGGGAATGCGCAAGGCTGAACAGACCTCCCAGACTGAGCGCTAGGAGCGTCCCAAGCGTGATCAGGGCGCCTAGCGTGTAATTTCTCGGTTGATAGAGCAATTCTACCACGCTTTTGCCCGCTGGGATCGGCACAGCGCTGAAGGCGATATCGGCGCGCAGGATCGGAGTCGGATCGCCGTTCACGCGGGCGATCCAGTTGCTATCATAGACCAGCGCAAGGCGCAGGAGGGCTGCGCTCTCGCTCTCCGCCTCGATCAGCCAGCGCTCAGGCTCTAGTGCCACGAGGCGTGCCGCCTGACTCTCTACGTCTGAAAGCGAGACAGGCGGCGGCGCAGAGAGCATCACGGTATGGGCTACATCGTAGGCAGGATCGCTCAAATAGCCAACCGCTTGCGCCTCTTCAGGCTCGATCCAAGCGCGGTGCATCACCCGCGCTAATGGCAACGGCTGCATCAGCGCGTGCAGGCGCACGGGATTATACGGATTTTCCTCTTCATATAGCACGCGGCTGGGCGCGGGCAGCTCGCGGTCAGCGGTCAGGACGTAGCGCACGCCGAACAGCTGCCAGACGCGCTCCCGATTGGGCAGATTCAAGGCACGATCCACGTGCGCAAAGCGCAACGGACTGAT
The DNA here is from genome assembly GCA_002794705.1 of Candidatus Thermofonsia Clade 1 bacterium. The sequence continues at coordinate 320,996 of PGTK01000002.1, read as the reverse complement.
CCCGCCGATGTCAGGCACGTTATAGAGCGTGCCGAAGTTCTCGCGTACGCCATCTACGCGGAAAAAGGGCTGATCGGCGGCATCAGCGCGCAAGACGGCAAGCGCACGCGGCTCTTGCAGCCGATTGGCAACAGGGATCGGCTCAAAATTCGGACTCGTGCGCCCGAAACTGAAGAGTTCAAAGACGACCAGAGCGATCAACGCCACTGTACGCCATTGCAGCCAGTAGCGGTTGCGATAGGTGGCGAGGTTGATCAGCAAAAGTGAGGCAATCAGCGCGATCAGCAGGCTGAATGTGACGCGCTGAAAGTTAGCCAGACTCTCCTCAGGCGCTGAGAGCCACTCCACAAAAGCAGCGATGCTGAAGCTGAGCGCGCCCGCCGCAATGCCCAGAAAAATTGCCACGTAGCGGCGCGGTAGAGCCTCCCGCGCTGTATCTTCGAGGATATCTGAGGCGCCTTGCGCTGCTAAAACCGCCGCTGCGACTGCTACGATGTACGCAGCGCGCTCCTGTTGCCTGAACAGGCTGAAGCCCGGCACAAACTGATAGAATATATCGTAGAGAATTGCGCCCTTGCCCAGACTCAGCGCAAGTGCGATGAACAGCGCGCCAAACCAGAAAATTTCAGCCGGACGCAGCCGAGCTGCACTGTAAATGATCAGCATCAGCGCCGTAATGCCGAAATAGAGCGGCGAGTACAGGCTGAACAGCCCCGGCAGCACGATCTGCAACAGATCGTTGAACGGAAAGCCGTTGCCCTTCGCCTCAAAGCCGAGAGTCCCGCGTGTGGTGGCGCTGAGATACTCCCAACCGTGCAGCAGCTGTATGGCCGCGATTCCGCCGCCCACTATGCCGAAAATCAGCGCGCCGATCAGAAACGCCCTGACTCCGCCACGTGCTCTGCCGCCACAGCGCCACAGCATGTAGGCAAGGCTCAAATAGATGACATACAGCGCCGTCTGCGGATGCCCTGCCAAGAGCGTCAAGCCCAGTGCGATGCCGCTCAAGACGAACCATGCCCAATGGATGCGCTCAGCCTCCCACGTTGCCCGCAAAATGCCCAATAGCGCTAATGGCAACCAGACCGCCGCCTCAAGGATCGCCAATTGCAGCGGCGCATAGCCCGTCAGAAAGCCGCCATAGGCGAAGGTGATCGCGCCGATCAGCGCCGCAGGGACGCTATACGCCGTCTCGATCAGGGCGCGGCAAAAGGCGTACATCAAGAGCGAGCCGATCAAGGCGTGCGCGGCTGCCTCCGTTTGCAGGGCGGCGTACATGCGCTGCGGCGTGCTACCGCCTGTCAGGTTCAAAAAAGCGATGCTGAGCAGGCGCGGCGGATAGAACACAGCCGACTGCGTATCAGCAAGGAAGGGATGTCCGCCTAAGTTGTACGGATTCCACAGCGGCACCTCGCCCGCGCCTAGCCGCTGCGCCTGATAGTGCGCAAACGCCACGAACTGCCCGCTGAAATCGCCCTCCACAAACGAGACCTGATCGAGCGCATTCGGCATCAGCAGACGCCAATAGAACAGCCAGCACAGCGCCGCTAGTAACGCAATGCTCAGCCCGTCAGACCACCAACGACGTGAATCCATGCTTAGTATTTCTTAAACGTTTGCTACACAGGGCGCTGAGTCTACCACAAACCACGCTAGACTGGATGAAACGTCCCTGAGATGGAGAATTTGCTATGAAGCGGAAGTTCATCGCCCTCGTAGCCGCCCTTTTGAGCATTGCGCTGATCGGCGGCGCGCCTGTTGAGGCGCATCACGGCTGGAGTTCGTACGATCTCTCGCGCCCGGTCTATGTGATCGGCACGGTTGCTGAGGTGATCTGGCAGAATCCGCATGTTGAGGTGATCCTCGATGTAGGCGCTGATATCCGCCTGCCCGCCAATCTCGCCCAGACGCCGATCCCTGGCTTCCTAGAGCGCGTCGGCGGGCGCGAGACGCTGCAAAAAGCGCGCCTGCCCAGTCAGCCTGCCAAGCGCTGGACGCTTGAACTCGCGCCCATCTCGCGCATGGCGCAGTACGGGGCGAATCGGCGCGCCCAAGTCGGCGAGACAGTTGCGTTTGTCGGCTACATCAGCCGTACGGTCTGCGATGAGATGCGCATTGAGGTCGTGATTTTCGGCGACGGCGAGACTCAAGGCTTGCGCAACAGTCCGTTACCACGCCAAGAGCCGCAGCCCAATCCCTGTAATCCCGATCTGCCTGAGCGCGCTGAGCGTCGCTCCGCTCTTCGCAGCGCGCCTGTTGAGGCACTGCTCTGGAAGCTGCGCAACCTACAGCGATAGCTAATGGATAGCTAATGGACGCGCTGCTGGAATGGCTGAGCCAAACGCCCCTAGCCCGCTGGATGCAGAATGAGGTCTGGGCGTACCCAATCGCCGAGATCGTTCACATCTTCGGGATTGGGCTGCTGGTGGGAGCAGCAGCCCTCTTCGATTTGCGCTTGCTGGGCGTCGGGCGGGGCGCCCTCAGCGTGACCTTTGCCGTGCGCTTTCTGCTGCGCACGGCACGGGTCGGCTTTGTGATAGCGGTTAGCTCAGGCGCGCTGCTGTTTTTGACCAATACCTTTGGCTTTGCGGCGAACCGGGCCTTTCAGGTCAAAATGCTCTTGCTGATGGCGGCGCTTGCCAACATCCTGATCTTCCACTTCGGAGTCTATCGGAGTGTGGCGCGCTGGGATGTGAATGCGCCTACGCCGCTCCCTGCGCGCCTAGCTGCGCTGATCTCGCTGATCAGCTGGCTGGCGATCATCGCTGCAGGGCGGCTGATCGCCTACGTCTGAGCGGCGACGCGCCGCTTGAGCAACTGCCACAGCATGGAGATCGCCCATCCGCTTGGCACATCAGGCGTTGTGACATCCGTGCCGTAGAAATAGGCGCGGCTATACGCCCGTTCGCCGTCTGTGACCGCCATGGCGGAGCTATCTGCCTCTGCGATCACGACAAGAGCTGCATCGGCGTTGTATTCAGTCCGTAGCGCTGCCGCTAATTGCTCACAGGCTGACCGTACATCGCCCTGTGAGTCCCCGCGCAGGCGCTCTAGCGCGGCGTGATCGGCGAACTGCAGCGCGCCCTCAGGGAAAACTGCCTTGCTCAGCCGCCGCTGCACAATTCCGCCTGTATATAGCTCGCCGATCACAGCGCGGACACCTGATCGCACTAGGACATCGGCAAGCGCCTGCTCTAACGACTCCTTGCCCACGCCGAAGATGTACTCCCCGATTTTGGCGCGAATCTCTGCCTCCACAGGCGCGATCAGCGCGTCCGCTTCTGCCTCGCTCTCTGCCCGCGCTGTGATGCGGATATCGGTCTGACCGGCGTGCGCATTCAAGCCGACTGTCGGGTTGCTCAGGCGCTCCAAATGCCCGATCTGCTCATCAATATGGCTCTCGCCAATGCCCGCTGTGCGCAGGACTCGCGTCTTGATGACTCGTGGCGCGCCCAGTCGCTCGCGCAGCAATGGCAAGACGCTCTGCTCAAGCATCGCTTTCACCTCGCGTGGTACGCCGGGCAAGCTGATGATGATCGCGCCCTCATGCTCTACGTAAAAACCAGGCGCCGTACCTGCAGGGTTCGAAATGGCAACTGCATCCTGCGGCAGCATCGCCTGTGCGCGATTGTTCGGACTCATGCGGACGTTAAAGCGCGCAAATTTCGCCGCGATCTCATCCAGCAGGCTCTGGTGGAAGACCAGTGGGCGATTTGTGGCATTGGCAACGGCTTGGCGGGTCATGTCGTCTACTGTTGGACCTAGACCGCCTGTTGTGATGATGATCGGGACGCGCCGCATGGCAATGCGCAGCACCTCCGTGATGCGCGCCTCATCATCGCCGACGGTAGTCTTGTACAGCACGCGCACGCCAAGCCCGCCAAGCTGCTGTGTGATGTAAACCGAGTTAGTATCGAGCGTCTCGCTCTCGCTGGAGAGCAATTCCTCGCCAATTGAGACGATCTCTGCGTGGAATGGCTGCATTGTCTTGCATCCCTGTGAGGAAAAGTGTGCGGTCAGTTTGGGCTGACCGCACATGCGCGCTCTAGGCTTTGACGGCTGGCTCGGTAGCGACCAGTTGCACTTTCTGGGGCTGTTCGCCTTGCGTCCAGCGAATGCGCGGCACAATGGCATCCATGATCACGCGATCTTTGTACTGGGCAATGCGCTTGATCATGCTCTCGACCAATTCCTCGTTCAGGTAGTGCGGCTGCAAGCCGAGATCGAGCAGGCGCGTGTGGACAGCGTTATAGTAATGCTCTTCCTTTTCCACACGCGGATTCTCGTAGTGTCCGACCTCGACATGAATGCCTAGCTCACGAGCGGCGCGCTGCACGGCATAGGCAAGCTCTAGCACGCTGAACTGCTCTGTGAACTGGTTGAAGACGCGGAACTCGCCCGGCTCAGCGGGATTGAGCGCTGTTAGCTCCACACAGGCAAGTGTATCGCGGATGTTGAGATAGCCACGGGTCTGCCCGCCTGAGCCATAGACGGTCAGCGGGATGCCGATCACAGCTTGCACGCAGAAGCGATTGAGCGCCGTGCCAAACGACTCGTCATAGTCAAAGCGGTTGATCAGGCGCGGATCAAGCACAGACTCATCCGTATCAATGCCATAGACCACGCCCTGATTCAGGTCAGTGGCGCGCAGATTCCAGACTCGGCAAGCGAAATGGATGTTGTGACTATCATGGACTTTGGTCAGGTGGTACATCGAGCCGGGCATCTTGGGGAAGGGCAAGCGGTCGCGGCGCCCCTTGTGCTCAATCTCGATGTAACCTTCCTCGATATCAATGTTGGGCTGTCCGTATTCGCCCATTGTGCCAAGTTTGATCAGGTGCGCGTCGGGCGTGTAGTCGCGCATGGCGTAGAGGACGTGCAAGTTGCCGATCACGTTGTTGATATGCGTGAAAGTGGCAGTATGCACGCTGATCATCGAGTAAGGCGCGCTGGGAATTTGTCCATAATGCACAATCGCCTCTGGGCGGAACTCGCGGAAGACGTGCGCTGTGAAGTCCCAGTTGGTCAGGTCGCCGATGTAGAGCGCCATGTGCTTGCCGGTCACCTCGCGCCATGCTTGCACGCGCTCATGCAGGGAGCGGATCGGCGTCAGGCTATCAGTGCCGCGCTCAAGGTGCAGACGACGGCGCAGGAAGTTATCCACAAGGGCGATTTCATGTCCGCGCCGCGAGAAATGCATCGCAGTTGCCCAGCCCAGATAACCATCGCCGCCGAGAATCAAGATACGCATGATGAGGGTTACTCCATTTAACGGTCTGGTATGATCTCTGTGAAATTATAACACTGTGCCGCCTGAACGGTTGCCGTTTATTCGCTTGGATTGAAGGTATAGCCGACGCCCGGCACTGTTGTGATCAGCTTCGGCTCACGTGGCGAGGTCTCGACTTTGGCGCGCAGGCGGCTGATTAGACTTTTGAGCAGGTTACGGTCGCCCTCGCCCGTGTAGCCCCAGACTTTCTCAATCAGGGTCTCTGGGCTAAGCACGCGCCCGCGATTGACCACTAGGCAGTACATCAGGCGGAATTCGAGATTGGTCAATTGGCGAGTCTGTCCGTTGCTGAGCGTAACTGTGTGTCGCTCAGGATCGAGGCTGAGCGTGGGCGTGCTGAGATTCGGCACTAGCGCGCTCGGCAGGACGCGCGCACGGCGCAACTGCGCGTTCACATGCGCCAAGAGCATCTGGTAGCCATACGGCTTAGCAAGGAAGTCATCAATGCCTGCCTCATAGGCACTGACAATGTCATCCTCAGAGGCGGGATTTGCCAAGAGCAGCATTGGCACGGAAGAAGCGCCGCGAATGCTCTCAATGCGCCGAAAAAGCGCGGGATTGAGGTCTTCTTCATCGAGGATCAGGAGATCGGTCAGCTGATCGTCCCATGTGCGCCCGGTTTGCGCTGAGTCAATGATGCTGGTGACATCGTAGCCCTCTTGCCGCAAGATGAAGCTCAGAATATTGACCGACTTCACGTCGTAGCCCAAAACGAGGATGTTCACGCGCTATACGCCCCTTGCCCCACAGAGAGTACAGCACAAAGGCGGGTATGCCGCGCCCGCCCTGACCGTGCTGCGCCTATTGGATATCAGATTGAACAGCTTGTCAAGACGATCGGCTTGCGCTAAAATGGATTAAAGACTGAAATGCACAGCACGTGCGCTGATGCCCTCGCTATGCCAGTTTGTGCTACAATTTACAAATCAGGCTTAGAAATTCAGAAGGTGAACACTCAGCATGATCATCAAGCGGCTAGGGCTGCCAATTGCCCTGCTTGTTGTAACCATTCTGACCATTGAGATCGGGCTAACCGTCTTGCGGCAGCGCAACATTGAAGTGACCTTTTCAGCGCGCAGCGCGGCGCTCCTGAATGCCACCTCTGAGGCGGAGGTAGAGGCGGCAGTCAGCACTGATGAGCCAGTCTTGGTGCTGGCGCCCGACAGCGAGCTATCTGTGACTGTCATCTGGACGTATCAGATCGGACCGCGCTTCCCGACCACAATTGTGCGTGCGCGTGTGCAGAACGATCGCGGCGAGACCGTGGCTGAGGAGAGTTTGAGCATCACTTGCAACAATCCGCTAGGCTGCAACGGCAACCAGACCCTTGCATTGCGCTACGGCGTGCACGAAGAGGGCGATCAAGGTGAGGCATGGGCGCTAGGGCGCTACATGGTGCAAGTCACTCGCGCCTATAGCGGGCAAGAGCCGGTTGAGATCAGCTCACGGCGCCTGACTGTCATCAATCCCTAGCAATTTTGCCTATGCACGTGCAAAGACAACCTCACAGAGCATTCATCTGGACGCTGTTGAGCATCGCGGGCGCATTTGTGTCGCTTGTGACGGCAGCGCCAGTGCCACTCGCGGCACAGGATGCCACACCCACGCTGACTCCAAGTCCAGAGCCTCTGGCAGCTTTTGTGGAGTTAGAGCGGCTGGAGCGCGGCACGATCAATCAAGTCGCTTTTTCGCCTGATGGCAAGAGGCTGGCTGTGGCGAGCAGTCTGGGCGTGTGGCTGTACGATGCACAGGACTTCAAACGCGAGCCGCGCCTGCTGGAAGGGCATACAGGCGCGGTCTTTTCAGCCGCGTGGTCAGCCGAGGGGCGACTCGCCTCAGGCGCAGCTGATATGACTGTCCGTCTGTGGGATGTTGAGAGCGGCGCGCTGCTGCAGACGCTCACAGGGCATATCAGCCTTGTCTACGCTTTGGCGTGGTCGCCTGATGGGCGTGTGTTGGCGTCGGGTGCGGCAGATCGCACGATTCGGCTGTGGAATGCTCAAGACGGCGCGCTGCTGCGTACATTAGAGGGTCACACAGGGCTGATTCGCGCTGTAGCGTGGTCAGCGGATAGGCGCACCATTGCCTCAAGCGCCCTTGACGGCACAATCCGCCTTTGGGACGCCGAAAGCGGGCAATTGGTGCGGACTCTGGAAGAGGATATGGGCGCGGTTTTCGCAGTGGCGTGGTTAGCGGAGGGGCAACTTGCCTCAGGCACTGCTGATGGGATGATCCGCCTATGGGATACCACCAATGGGACTGTGCTGCAGTCCCTGAAAGAGCATACGGACGCGGTCTATGCCTTAGCGTGGTCACCTGATGGGCGATTCCTCGCCTCAGGCTCAGCCGACGGGACAATCCGCCTCTGGGATGTCACAAAAGGCGAGTCGCTCCAAACGCTGGAAGGGCATACCGACTGGGTCTGGTCAGTGGCGTGGTCGCCTGATGGGCGCAGGCTTGTCAGCGGCTCATACGATAGGACGGTCCGCATTTGGGGCGCACGCTGAGGCGCTCTCAGCGGCGCGCCACGCGCAAAGCGGCTGCAAGCACGCTCTCGGGGCGGATCAGGCTCAAGCAGGGATGATTGGCTGCGTCATCGCCGCGCCAATCCAGAATGCGGCACGGACGGCAAGCAATTTCAGCCGTCAAGACGAGGTGCCGCGCCGAATCGCCCCACGGACCGAAGCGCTGTGGATCAGCCGGCCCGAAAAGTTGCACACTTGGCGCGTCTACTGAGACGGCAATGTGTAACGGTCCGCTATCGGCGCCCAGCACAACTCGTGCGCCCGCATAGAGCGCCGCTAATTGACTGAGATTGGTCTCACCTAGCAGCGAATAAGGCGCAGCACGGCGCATATGCGCACTGATCGCTGCGGCTGCGGCGTGTTCGCGCTCGCTGCCCGTCAATGCAATGGCGACTCCCAATTTTTCCACCAGCTGATCGGCTACATACGCCCAATGTTCCGCCTGCCACGTCTTATAGGGACTGCCTGCGCCCACGTGGATCACAGCGTAGTGCGCTGAGTCCTCGCCCAGCAAACTGTGCACGTAAGCTGTATCTTCCTCTGTGAACGGGAAGGGCGCGCTCAATTGCTGCGGAATCGGTTTGCCCAGCCAGCTTGCGATGAGCGCAGCGTTCTCCAAGACGCAGTGCGCCTCACGGTATGGCACAGCGTGCGTCAAAAAGGGCGCGACGTTCGGCAAAGCGTAGCCGACCCGCTTCGGAATGCCTGCCCAGCGCGCCAAGAGCGCGCCCCACCAATGATCAGGGCGAAAGATGATTGCCGCGCCTGCCTCCACGCGCCGCAATTGCCGCGCTGACCGCCATGCCTGCACATACGGACTCCATACGGCGCCCTTCGACGCGCCACGCGCAAAGGCAGGGAAAGGTAAGGTCAAGACCTGATCAACTTCGGCATAGGCTGCAAAAACCTCTGCTGACCACGCGCCGCACAAAGCGATCAAGCGCGCCTCAGGCTGCAAAGTGCGCAACATGCGGATCGCGGGCATGGTCAGCACGGCGTCGCCGATGTGATCTGGGCGGATCAGCAAAATAGTCTTGGGATCAGCGCGGCACGCCTGCCACGTGGGTAATTGGGCGATCAAGCGCAAGAGAGCATCGCGCAGGCGCTCACTAGGACGCGGCGCATGGCGCTTTTCAGCGAGCGCACGGTTGCGCGCTCCCAGCTCAGCTAACTGGTGTTCGTTCAAGTCCAAGTCTTTCATAGAGCTTCAGCAGGCACGGCAAAATGACCGACCAATCGTAGTGCGCTTGGACAAGTTGACGCGCCGCCGCGCCCAGCGCCGCCCGCCGCTCGGAATCGTTCAGCAAGCCGATGATCGCTTGTGCGAACGAGAGCGCGTCATCAGCGATGATCGCCTCGCGCCCATTTTGCAGGGCAATGCCCTGCGCGCCGACACTTGTTGAGACAATCGCACAGCCAACCGCCATTGCCTGCAATAATTTCAGGCGTGTGCCGCTGCCCATGCGCAACGGCGCAATGTAGATCGCAGCGCTGTGCAAGAATGGCGTCACATCTTGCACAAAGCCTGTGATCTCTACATCAGGGCGCTGACGGATAGCATCGAGGCGCGGATGTGGCTTATTGCCTACAATGAACAATCGCGCTGATGGCACGGCTTGCCGCACCCGATCTAGCACATGCTCCACAAACCACAGAACAGCATCCACATTGGGACGGTAGTTCATCGTACCCGTGAAGAGCAAGGCAGAGTCGCCTAGGTTCAGGCACTGGGTTGGCTGTGCGTAGTCGGCTGTGAAAATGCCGTTCGGCACCACAGCGATCTCTTTTTCGGGCGTGAGTTTGCGCAGTGCAGCCGCATCCGCCTCGCTGACAGCGATCACGGCGTCTGAGTCGCGGCAAACAGCGCGCTCAAAGCGCACCAAGCGCCGCCATTGGATGAATGAATAGAGCGCTTGCGGCAAACGCGCCACTTGCCGCCGATCGACAGCAAAAATAGAGCGCTGCAGATCGTACTCAGCGTTGTAGGCGTCGTAGATCAAGCGCGCTTGCGGCGCAGCAGCGCGTAGGAGCGGCAGATACGCCGCCATTTCAAGACTCTGCATATGGATGACATCGTAGCGCGCCGCACGGAGCTGATCGCGTAGCGCCGCTGCGTACTCAACTGACTCAAAGCGGCGGGCGAGATCGGCGTGGCGTGTGAAGAGCAGATCGTGCAGGCGCTGACGGGCGCTGCGCGGCGTATACGGCACGCTACGAATGCACTGACAGAACGCCCCAAGCGGCGTCTGCTCTGGAGTAGGCGCGCTCGGCTCGCTGAAGGTGAGCAGGTCAAGCTGGTGACCCGCCCCATGCAGACCGTGCAGCAAGCCATAGACGCGCAAGGCTCCGCCGCCATGTGGCGGATAAGGCACTTGAGAGGTCAGGAACAGAATGCGCATAAATGCTCGCTCGTCATGATAGCTCAAGAATCGCTCAATACGCGGCGATAGACGCTCAAGGCGACCTGTGCCGTCTTGTGCCATGTGAACGTCGCGGCACGGGCTAGACCTGCAGCACGGCTGTGCGCACGGAACTCGGAATCGGTCAGCGCACACATGAGCGCGTCGGCAATCTCTTCGGGCTGCTCAGGATCGATCAGCAAGCCCGTCTCGCCGACCACCTCCGGGAGCGATCCACGCCGCGAGACAACTGTCGGCGTGCCACACGCCATTGCCTCCAGCGGCGGAAAGCCGAATCCCTCGTAAAAAGACGGCAACACTAGGACTCCTGCGCCATTATAGAGCGCGGGCAACTCCTCAGACGGCACATTTTCCAGCCAAATGAGGTGATCTTTCAGCTGGAGCGCCGCCGCCCGCTGAAAGATGGTCTCATACAGCCAGCCACGCCTGCCCACTAGGACCAACGGCGGCGCATCGGGCAGTTTTTGGCGCAAGAGCGCGTAGGCATCCAGCAGACCGCTGATATTTTTACGCGGCTCAAACGTCCCTACGAATAATACACAGTCGCGTGGCACTTTGCGCGCCGCTAAAATCGGCGTCACTTCGGCGTCAGGCAACGGGCGGAAGCGCGCCTGATCCACGCCCAAGCTGTGGACAGTCACGCACTCAGGCGGCACGCCTAAGTCCTCTACAATCTCGCGCTTGATCGCCTCAGCATCCGTGAGGATGTGAGCGGCTTGGCGCAGCGCCGAAGGCAGATTATCCCGATAGTAGCGCAGACTCTCAGCTGTTTGAAAGTGCGGGTAATGCAGGAAGGTCAGATCGTGGATTGTGATCACATAGCGGCGTGCGCCGAAGCGCGGCGGGATGAAATCAGGACTGTGCAAAAGCGCGGGACGGTAGCGCGCTACCTCCAAGGCGAAGAGCATCCGTTCAAAGCGATGATGAGGTGGCGTGAGGGCGCGCCACGTCTGCCAATTGGGCGCTGTGAGCATCGGTGAGCGCATACGGATGTGCTGGATCAGCGCGTAGTCGCCCTCAGAGTCGAGCTGAGCGAGGCTCATAGCAAGGTTGCGTGTATATTCAGCGATCCCGCCCTCGCGGTAGGCATTCAGACGGGCGTCTAGGGCGATGAACGGCATGACTCAGCCTTTGTGCGTGCGCGGAGGTCATGCCTATGATGATAGCGTGCTTTAGGGCTGCGCGGTAGGCGTGCTGAGGCTCAGCTCAATTTCAGCGGGATCGGGCAGGTCTAGGATCAGCTGGGCGAGGTAGCGCGCTAGAGCATCTTTGCCTGCCACACTCAAATGCACGCCATCGCCCAGCAATAGACCGTTCGGCTCTTGCGCATAGAAGCTGTTCAGCCATTCACGCGCCTCTGGGCGCAAGGGACTGATAATGCTGCGCTCGAAGGCGTCGCGTGTGGTTAAGCCGATGACATGCTCCATGCCCATGTTCGCAAAAGCGGGGCTGATCGGCGCGCAACTGACCAGAGGTGAGTCGCTTAGCTCGCCATCTTCGCAGGCCTCCGCGATTGCCGCGTTGAAAATCTGGACATTCTGGGCTGTGAAGCCATATGCCCACGTGCGCGCTGCAAAGGGACTGGTCGCGCCTTGATAGTAGTCCAGCACCACGATATAGCCGAAGGGATTGGCAAGTTGCAAATCAGCGATCAGCCGTGCAAGGGCTTGCACATGGCGCTTAGCAGCCTGCCCTATCGGAATTTCGGGTGAGATATCGTTCAGCCACGGCATGATCAGCGTGTAGCGGCAATTATCGGTCAGGAGCTGCCTGTACTGCGCTGTGCGGAAGTACGAAGGATGATTCGCCGTGCTGATGCCCGTGTGAGAGGCGCCGCGGTCTAGCGCTGTGAGGTCAGCCCGCCCGACGTCGGCAAGGCGCTGACTTAAGTAGACGTTGAGCGGGTCGGTTAGAGCAACAATGTAGCCATGACGCGGCACTTCGTAGGTCACGCCGCCGTGCGTCACGGAGTCGCCCACAAGGGCGACGCAAGGCTGAGTCTCCATCAGAATGCGCGGGATCGGCGTGGGCGTGGCGCTCGGCGTGTGGGTCGGTGTGGGCGTGCGCGTGAGAGTCGGCGTGGCTGTAGCGCTCGGCGTATGAGTCGGTGTAGGTGTGGACGTGAAGGTCGCAGTTGGACTGGGCGTGGGCGTGAACGTGGGCGAGGAGGTGTAAGTCGGTGTAGAGGTGCGCGTGAACGTGGCTGTATGAGTCGGCGTGAGCGTGGGCGTATCGGTTGGCAAGAGCGCGAGGGCAGTGCCAGTCTGCAGGACAGCCTCAAGCGGACGCGGCACATTGAGCCACATCAAGAGACCGAACAGAGCGATCAGGATCGCCACGCCAAAAAAGAGGGTCAGGCGGCGCGCCACAGGCGGCTGAGCCTCTAGAGCAGCCTCCAGATCGTGATGCATGTCCACAGCGCGCTTAAAGCGATTGTGCGCAGCGCGCCGCAAAGCCGCACGGACGCGCTCAGAGGGCGCGGCAGCAGCCAATAGCTCCGCAAGGGCGCGTAGATCGTCGCGGTGCGCCTCAGGCGTCAGGGCTTGGCAAGATAGCTCAAAGGCGCGCAGGGCAAGCCTTCCGTTGGGCAGGCGTACCACAGCCGACTCGCTGATCCTGCCATGTGCGACGCCTTGCGCATGTGCGTAATCCAGCGCGGCGCTCAGCTGTGCGCTCAGGGCGCGCAACGCTGCCTCACTCGCCCGACTCTTGAAGTGCAAAGTTGGCAAAAGGGCGCTGACAACGTAGTAATCGCCCTGATCGGTCTTGCCGCCTGCCTGAAAGGTGTAAATGTGCGGATGGTTCAAACGGCGCGTCAAGCGTAGCCGCGCCAGAAAGCGCTCTTGAGCGGCGCGATCCGCCTCAGGCGAGGCGATCAGCCAGTAGCGCTCGCCCGTGGCGCGTTGCGCAAGATACAGCCGATAGTCCGCGTGGCTCTCAAGCGTCCGCAAGAGGCGATATTCGCCAAACGACTCTGCCATAGCTCACTGCTGCGAGTTTGATCTGGGCGATAAGCATAGCGCACTCTGCTCAAAGCGCCACGCACTGCCCGATCAGGGGCGTGACGTGCAATTCCCAGCAAAAAGCGGGCGGAGACGACTCTCCGCCCGCTCAGCTCAGCTCTGCTCAGTTGCCCAGCGCCATCAGCACAAGGCGCGGCGTGATGTACACCTCCACCACAGCGCCAATCGCAAGCAGCGGTATTGCCACTGCCACCAGCAGCTTCAGCATATCGGCAAAGGCGCGCAGCCACGCCTCGAAGACGCCCATATTCTTCGGCGGACTGGTCACAAGGGCGCCAAGGCGGGTCGCAGCGCCGGCGCCGATGATGATCGCCGTCACCTCAAAGATCGCGTGCGGCACAAGCGCCGTCAAGATCACGCCATAGCCTATGACGCTCATGATCGGCTGTGCCAGCAGAAAGCCCAGAACACCAAACGTGAATGAGGCGAGGAAAATGCTCATCACGCCGAAGGTGAAAGTAGCCAGCAACGCCGCGCCGATCAACACGCGCAAGTTCTGCCCGAAGATATAGCGCACGCCGAGACCCATCTCACTCAGGGCAGCAAACTGCGTGAAATTCTGCATCAGGTTCGGCTGTTCGGTCGCCATTTCAGGCGTCAAGCGCCAGTCAGGCGCAAAATACGTGGCGATCATGCCGCCGATCAGCATGATCAGGATCGCCAAAGCGACTACCAATATCCCACTTCGGCTATCACGCAGTGCCTTCGGAATGCTGTAGCGATACCAGCTCAACAGCCCCTTAGCGCGCTTATCGCCGCGCAGCTGCGAAATGAAGACCTGCCACGCCCACTTCAGGTTAATGGTGTCAATGGTGCGTCCGAGCAGCTCCTCGCGGTTGAACAGCCGTGCGCCCATGCGGAAGAGCAGGATATCAGCGATGATCAGCGCCACCAGGATCCACCAGAGCAGGTAGCGCTTGTTGTTGACCATGATCAAACCTTCCACGATCACCAAGAGCGACATCGGGATGATGATGAAGCTGGCAAGCAAGTTTGAGGCGCGTGTGGAGGTCGTCTGGCTGCTGATCACCACTGAGCCTGTGACCATTACCAATGCCTGCGCCGTTGTGAGCAGCACAATTTGAACCACCAACTCTGCCTGCGGACGCCACTGCTGCGCCCCGAAGATCAGCGCGCTCAGATAGACACCAATGCCGACATAAGCGGCGAGCAGCGGCGGAATGACGGCTGCTAGGGTCTTGCCGATGTACAGCTCAAGGTTGGTCAGCGGCGTGGAGAGCAACGGCTCAAGGCTGCGGCGCTCCTTTTCGCCCACAAAGGTCTCTAAGGCGATGACGAGCGAGATCGAGATCGGGAAAAAGCCGACGATCATCGGCAAGAGCGGCAAGAAAATGTCCACCATTGGCTCAGCGCCGTTGGCAATGAAAAAATTGGTGAAGACTTCGGTCATGCCTTGTGCCAACAGCGGAAAGCACAAGGTCAAGAGGAAGATCGGCACCATGATGCGCCAATCGCGGAAGCTATCGCGCACCTCACGGCGCGTCACGATCAAAGCATTCTGCAAAGTCTGCCACCAAGTCTTGCCTAGCGGGAGCGATAGGCTTGGGGTAGCAGCATTCAGCTTTGATGCATCAAGCGTGGTTGCCATTGTGGGCTTTCTCCGTCATATTCTCATCTTCGTTGACAATCTGCAGATAGACCATCTCTAGGCTGCGCGGCACCTCGCTCAGCGTGATGACAGGCACGCCCGCGCTGATCAGGCGCTGCAGCACCATCGGATTGTGCTGGTGAGGCGCATTGGTGCGGAAGCGCAGCCAATCTTCGCCTTGCTCCACTACGTCTAGCTCGCGGTGCAGCCACTCAGAGTCGCCGTTGAGTGGCGCGCCAAAGCGGATTTCCATGATCGGATCGCCGACAAAGCGCCTCGAGAGTTCCTCAAAAGTGCCATTGGCGATCAATCGGCCGTGCCGTATCACACCAATCCGATCTGCCAGCTGTTGTGCCTCAGTCAGGTTGTGCGTGGTCAAGATGATAGTGCGGCGATCGTGCTTCAGCTCTAGGATCGCATCGCGGACTTGTTTGGCGCTCTGCGGATCCATGGCAGAGGTCGGCTCATCCAACAGCAGGACGGGCGGATCGTGCAGCATGGCGCGCACAAGCGCCAATTTCTGCTTCATACCCTTGGAGAACTCGCCCACACGCCGATTCAGCGCCTCTGAGAGACCGAAACGCGCCATGAGCGACTGAATGCGCTCCTGACGCACTGCCCGCGGCAAATGGTAAATACGTCCGAAGAAATCGAGATACTCCGCAGCCTTCATGCGCTCATACAAGCCGTGTTGCTCGGTCAGCACGCCGACGCTGGCACGCACTTGAGGGGCATCGCGCACCACATCCAAGCCGTTGATGCGCGCCCAGCCGCGTGTCGGCTCTAGAATCGAGGTCAACATGCGGATTGTGGTCGTTTTGCCGGCGCCGTTCGGACCGAGAAAGGCGAACACAGTGCCTGCCTCTACCTGCAGCGAGAGATCGTCCACTGCCACGAAGCCGTCAAAAATTTTAGTCAGTCCCTGTGCTTCAATCATCTAGCATTCACTCACCCACTCATCAGGCTCTTGTACAAATTGTAAAGCAAACGCGCCAAAGTGGTATTAAGGTCTTGTAACGGGAAGGGCGCGCTGTCGCTTTTCAGGATCGCTGCACAACGTGCTATAATCGCCGCCAATTGCCTCACATGACGGAAAAGGGCTGACATAAGCATGGACGAAACACTCAACGTGCTGGTGCTGGTGGACTTCAACGACGTGCTGATGAACCGCCTGAAGAGCCTCTCGCCGCGCCTGAAGTTCACACGAATCCTTGCGCGCAATGCCAATGAAGTGCCGCGTGAGGTCTGGGCGACCACGGATATCCTCTACACGATGCACGTCTTGCCCGAACCCGATCAGGCGCTGCGCCTGCGCTGGATTCAGCTGCACTTCGCAGGTATAGACGCCGTCATAGACTCGCCCGTCATCCAGAACCAGAACGTCATCCTGACCACAGCCAGCGGTATTCACGCCTCGACTATGGCTGAGTATGCTCTTGCGATGATGCTGGCACATGCGCGCAAGATTCCGCTCATGTTGCGCCATCAGGCACGCGCTGAATGGTCAGAGAAGCGCTTTGAGCTATTCATGCCCCGCGAATTGCGCGGCTCTACGCTCGGAATTGTCGGCTACGGCAGCATCGGGCGGGCGACGGCACGCCTTGCCAAAGCCTTCGGCATGACCGTCTTAGCCACCAAGCGCAACGTGATGCAGCCTGCCAGCCGCAATGAGTATGAGGAGGAGGGCGTAGGCGATCCGCTGGGCGAATGCGTGGATCGGCTCTATCCGCCTGAGGCGATCCGCTCAATGGTCAGCCTGTGCGATTTTGTCTTGGTCACTTTGCCGCTCACGCCACAGACGCACGGCTACATCAACGCTGCCGTCTTTGAGGCAATGCAGCCTCACGCAATTTTCATCAATGTGGGGCGCGGCGGCGTGGTGGATGAAGAGGCGCTGATCGCGGCGTTGAAAACGGGCAAGATCGGCGGCGCCTCGCTCGATGTTTTCGCCCGTGAGCCGCTCCCGCAATCCAGCCCATTGTGGAGCATGGAAAATGTGATCATCAGTCCGCACCTTGCCGGCAATTCTGCCCGCTATAACGACCGTGCCGTTGATCTATTTGCCGAAAACCTCATGCGCTATCTGGAGAAAAAAGAGCTGCTCAACCGCGTTGACCTGACTGCAGGGTATTAACGCGCTTGAGCAACAAACTGGCTATCGGTCAATTCGTGGGATTAGCGCGTCTGGACGCCGCCCAGCAGCTTTAATAGAGGCTGAGGTCTGTTTGCAGTGTGGAAACGACAAGCGCCAGCTCATGCAGCTGACGCTAATCGCGTTTTCTAAGTTTTGAGCGACCCCGACGGGGTTCGAACCCGCGATCTCCGGCTTGACAGGCCGGCGTGTTAACCGCTACACTACGGGGCCAAGCTGCCCTGCACAGTTTTGTCAAATATAGCAGAGGCTGTGCGGCTGCGCAAGGGTCAATTTTAGAAGCCGATATCATCACCGTCGTCATTCCTGCCACCTGAGCCACCGCTGCCAGCGCCACCACTACCGCTGCCACCTGCTGTGGCTGTCGGGCGCACGCCCGGCGGCAAAGGCGTGATGGAAAGCACAGCCTCACAGCCGACGAATACGCGCACTTCCGCCTGATCTACCCACGCCTCAGCGTAACTGCCAAAAACTACCTTCCACCACTTCACGCCATCAGCCGATGTGAACTGCCCAACAACCACGTATGGCACGTTCAGCTGCAGCCGATTCAAAATCCCAGAGCGCTTGTTTGGCACCCCATAGACCGCAGCACCGGTTCGCCCCGCTGACTGCACCAGACACGGCACAAGCGTCGGCTCGATTGTCTCAGTGGGCGTGGCGGTCTCGGTAGGTGTGGGCGCCTCAGTTGGTGTGGCAGTTTGAGTCGGCGTGAGCGAAGGCGTGCTGGTCGCTGTAGGAGTCGGCGTAGGCGTAGCTGTGAAAGTAGGTGTAGGTGTGCTGGTTGGGGTGCTAGTTGCTGTGAAGGTTGGCGTAGGTGTGCTAGTCGGCGTATCGGACGGCGTGAAAGTGAAGGTCGGTGTGGGCGTGCTGGAGGGCGTGAGCGTCCAGAGCGTGGCAGTTTGCGTCAAGCCCTGCTCAAAAATAGCGGTCTCAGCCACAATGGTGTTGGCAAAAGCGGCAATGAGTGCCTCTGCCTGCTGCGTTTGGCGGACTTGAGCGGCAAGCGTCTCAGTCAAGTTGGGAGTCGGCGTGGCGCTGGGCGTGTTAGTGGCTGTGGGCGTGATGCTAGGCGTGGCAGTGGGCGTGTGGGTAGCGGTAGCCGTGTTGGTGCTGGTTGAGGTGGGCGCGCTGGTGAGCGTAAAGGTGGCGCTTGGCTCAGGGCTAGGCGTATTGGTCACGCTTGGACTTGGTGTAGGGGAGGGCTGCGCGCTTGCGGTCTCGGTTAGGGCGAGCAAGGCAAGGCGCTCTGCTGTGACCGTTGCCTCAAGTCCAGCAGTGCCGCTATTGCCGCCCAGTAGGGCAAGCAAGACGCCGATCAAGGCGAGAATCACGACTCCGCCGATCAGCAGGATAGGCGCAGTGCCACGTTTTCTCTCAGCGGGCAAGGCGGGCGCTGTGACGGTCGCCTCAAGTGGCGAGGGCGTGCCTATGGACGTGATGATCGGCGCAGTAGGCGTGCCATACGCGCTCTCTGTAGGTGCAGCGGGCGTGCGCGTCGAGAGCGGCTTGCCTGCGAGCGCAGCGTCTAGGTCTTCAACAAGCTCTTGAGCGCTCCCGTAACGATCCTCGCGGTTTTTGGCAAGGGCGCGGAGGATGACTGCCTCAATAGAAGCGGGCAGATCGCTGCGTAGCTGCCTGATGCGCGGCGGCGGCTCAGTCAGGTGTTTGAACATCAAGCTGGCGGGCGTATCGCCGATGAAAGGCAATCTGCCCGTGAGCATTTCGAAGAGCATCAGCCCAAGCGCGTAGATGTCAATGCGCAGGTCAACTGGCTCGCCGCGCCATTGCTCCGGGGCCATGTAGGAAGGCGTTCCTATGGCAATGCCTGTGCCCGTCACCAGCGTGGAGCTATTATCTACTTTGGCGATGCCAAAATCGGTCAGCACAGCGTTGTCGCTGCTATCGAACAGCACATTTTGCGGCTTGAGATCGCGGTGAATCACGCCGCGACTGTGCGCTAGGGTCAGCGCTGAGGCAACTTGACGGGTAATGCGGCTTGTCTCATCAAGCGAGAGCGCGCCGCGCTCTCGCAGACGATCAGCCAGACTGCCTCCTGTCAAGAGGCGCATGGCAAGGAAGACCGTATCGCCCTCTTGCCCGTACTCGTAAATGGTGATGATGTGCGGATGATCTAGCTGAGCGATCAGGTGTGCTTCACGGCGGAAGCGCGCTAGGAAATCCTCCGAGTCGGCAAGCGAGGCTTTCATGACCTTGATCGCCACCTCGCGCCCAAGGTCAGCTTGGCGCGCACGGTAGACCACTGCCATGCCGCCCTTGCCCAGCACTGAAAGAATCTCAAACTTGCCGAGTCGCTGCCCTGTTAAGTCCGTCACCGCGACACGGATTCCCCTTTCCCCCTCAGCCTATAGCCTCACTATACCACAAATGCGCCGCAAAGCGAATTTTAGCTATCCTACGATTTGCTGCCGCCTCTGAGCTGACTCTCGCCAAGCGGCAATGCCTGCGTTATTATTCCCTACCGCGACTTTCTATGCTTTGAGGCGAATCGTGAAGTTTTTCAACCGTACTGCGCTTGCCTGCTTGATGCTCTTCAGCCTAGTTGCCGCCGCTTTCAGCAGCGCACAGCCCGCTCATAGTCAAGGCGGCGCCATCGCTACCAACACGCGCCGTCCGACCCAGATGATCATCCCGACCAACACGCGCCGTCCCTCTGCCACGCCGACCCTCACGCCAACCCTCACGCCAACGCCCACGCTCACGCCGACCCTCACGCCGACGCCTACACCGACTGTGGTCGGACCATTCACTTACCCTGAGAACATCAACCCGCTGACGGGTTTGCCCTACCCTGATGAGGCGGCGCGCAATCGGCGCAACCTGATCGTCAAAATCTCTAACTATCCCTACATTGTGCGTCCGCAGACGGGCTTGGATAAAGCTGACATTGTCTATGAGTACGAAGTGGAGGGCGGAGTCACGCGCTTTGCCGCGATCTATCGCTCGCAGGGCGCGGAGCATGTCGGCTCAATCCGCTCGGCGCGCCTGCTCGATCTTGAGCTGGTGGTGATGTACAACGCGCTGCTCGCCTATAGCGGCGCCAACGACGCGATCAGAGTGATGATCGGCACAGCCGAGTGGAAATATCAAGCGCTCACGCCGCAGTTCGGCGATAACTGTCCGCCGTTTTGCCGCTTCCCTAAGCCGGGTATACCGTTTGAGCATACGCTCTTTGGCAATACCTTCCAAATGTGGGAGCTTGCCACGCGCCGTAACGTCAACCAAGGCTATATGGCACGCGGCTTCGCCTTCGATGATATGCCCGACCCAGGCGGCAGACCGATCAACGATATCTACATCAAATGGTATGGCGATCAGAACGCCCGTTGGCAGTACAACCCTGCAGACGGCAAATACTACCGCTGGAATACCGGCTATCCGCATGTGGACGCGCTCACGGGCAGACAACTGACCGCTGATAACATCGTGATCGTGCAGGCAGAGCATGTCGATCGCCCGGATATCTACGAGAGCGAGAGCGGCGCGAAAACAGTCGAGATTCAGCTGTGGGGCAGGGACAAGGCTATCGTGTGCCGCGACGGGCGCTGCTATGACGGCTACTGGATTCGGGAGAACCGTGAGCGCTACGGGACGGCGCTTGCGCTCTTCTATCCTGATGGGCGGACGCCGATCAAGCTCAAGCCGGGTCAGACGTGGGTACAAGTGGTGCGCTGCTGCAATATGTTCGGCGTTGACCTGCGCGAGGAATATGTAGATGCGCTTGCCACAGCGACTTTTGCCGTCGCTACCGCCACTGCCCGTGCGCCCGTCTTGCCGCCGGAAGCACTGACCCAGCAGGCGCTCATCGGCGACCAAACTGTGACTGCCAGCGCCGCCACTGCCCAGTGGAATCAGAATCCGGCGGCAACAGCGATGCCTACACGCCCTAACGGTACAATCACAGCGACACCTACACCGCGGACCGTCGGTCAATTGCCATAGAATCTTGCACTTAACAAGCGAAAGGGGGAGTGATCTATGACGCATCAAGATGAGAAAGCAGCTCTGCGCGCCTACATTGAGCGCAAATTGCCCCAGTTGCGCCGCGAACAACGGATTGGCTTTCTGATCGGCTCGCTGATCACAGCCGCGACCATGTCCTTGGTCGCTTGGTCGCTGACGTTCAGTGGCGCAATTAACGAGACGCCTTGGGTCGGCACGATGTTGCTGAGCATCGCATTATTTGTCAGCGTGCTGCTACAGACGCTCTCAGTCTTCTTCGATAGTAAGCTAGGCGAGGCGGGTCTGCGCCGCAACCTTGCCTTGCGCTATCGCTTTGAAAAGGCGCTCTACGGCACAGACGTAGACGCCCTTTTTGAAGAAGACGCTGAAAAGCCCAAGCGCGAACGCTACCGTCTAGGCGATGATGGTGAAATCGTGCCAGAAGATACTGCTGAGGACGATGCGCAAGCCCGCCGTGCGCGCTCAGGCTGAGACGGCGGTGAGAGAGTCTTGCCAAGCGCACGGCTTGCTGGCATGATCGCGCCAATCTTAGCCAACCGAGATGGACTGTAATGCACTTGAAAATGCACCTCACAAGACTTTTCGCGCTGATCGCCTTCGCGCTGCTGCTGGGCGCGTGCAGCGGCTCTTCGGAGGCGGCGCGCATTGTAGAGGCGGATAATATCTCTTTACGCGCCACGCTCAGCTACTATCAATCCCTCGATCCGACCATGACGGCGCAAGCGTCGGTCTGGGTAGAGCAGATCGCCACGCTGCAGGCTGATCTCAATCAAGCGCGTGAGCAGGTCACGCGCTTGACTGTCCAGATGAACACGGGCGCGGCAAGCGCGCCAATGGCGCCCGCGCCCACGACCGATCCCAATAGCTTTGCCACCATCAACACGCCCGCTCCCGTGGATTTCACATTGGGTGTCGCCGGCGCCCCGACTCCCGAGGGCGCCATGGCGGCTGCGCCTGTTGCTGCAGCGGGCGCGCCTATGCGCTCCTCTAGCGGCTTGACCATTGAGCGCGTGGTGACCGCACGCGGCATGAATAACGCTGATGGTTGCCCCGTAGGCGAGACCAACGCCTTCAGCACGTCCGACAAACAGGTCTGGGTGATCGCTGTGGTGCGCAACTATAGGCGCGGCACAACGTTCAGTGCGCAGTGGCGCGGCAATAACCTTGACGATAGCTACGACTGGACGATCAACCAGAATGGCTCACAGATTTGCATCCATTTTTACTATGAGATGTCTTCGCTGACGCCCGGCAACTACACTGTCACTTTCAGCGCCCGTGAGCCAAACGGCGAGACACTTCAAAGCCTGCCCCTTGCCTTCGTCGTTCGGTAGCGGCATGTGCTGCAGTCGGCATGGCTGCGGCACGTGCGCTTATCAGCTGCTCAGCCGCCGCTTACGGATCATTTATAGATTTTGTCCTATATTGCTTGCTAAGATTCACAGCAAGCAACTTTGACGTAAACGGAGCTGGGAGTCCGCCATGCAAACACAGCAAGAAATTGCCCGTCGCTTTCTGGAACAGGCTCATCGGCAACAGCTGTCAGGCGCGGTTGAGAGCGCGATCAATCTCTGCCGTGCTGCGCTTGAGATGCATCCTAGTGCGGAGGCGCATGTGCAGCTTGCCTCTGCCTATAGCCAACAGGGGCGCTACGAGGATGCCATTGATGAGTGCATGTTGGCGCTTGAACTCGATCCTGAGTATGGCGAGGCGTATAACAGTCTGGGCGTTTATCTAATGGCGATGGATTGCTACGAGTCGGCGATTTCGTGGCTGGAGAAAGCTATTGCCTTGCCGAACTACCCGAATCGCGCCGCCGCCTATATGAACCTCGCTCGCGCCTATCAGCACTTTGGGCAGACCCTCAAAGTGGCGCAGGTGCTGCGCGAGGCATGGCAGCGCGAGTGGCATCTGCCTGCCCTGAACGCCTACCAGACCCTGCTCGGCAGCTTGAACTGAGCGTTTTTCCCCACGAGGGCGGCGCGTGAGCCGCCCTTTTTGTTCAACTCCGCCTCAACGTGCTAGAATTGCAACGTTCATCACCTAAGGAGCGATCTGTGCATTTGCCACGCAGCCTACTCTTCTGGGCAGTCCTGCTCGGACACCTCACCAATGACGTTTTCATGAGCATGGGACCGGTCATGCTTGCCTTCGTCGGGACGCATTTCTTGGGCGCCAATGCCGCTGCTATCGGACTTGCTATCAGTCTACGTGAGCTGATCGGCGCAGTAGCACAGCCATTCTTCGGCGCCCTGACTGATCGCACAGGCGGACGCCTACTCGCGGCACTTGGCGTGGCATGGACTGCTCTGAGCATGTCAGCAGCTTTGGTAGCGGCGCTCTCAGCCAATGGCGCACTCACTCTGCTCTTCTACTGCTCAGCTGCGCTCGGCAGCGCTGCCTTTCATCCTGTGGGAGCGCTGTATGCCGCCGCGGCTCAGCAGAGCCGTGCAGCGCGCAACAGCAGTCTTTTCTTCCTATTCGGACAGATCGGGCTAGGGACT
Source organism: Candidatus Thermofonsia Clade 1 bacterium (assembly GCA_002794705.1). The sequence goes on along the minus strand of PGTK01000002.1, from coordinate 297,489 downwards.
GGACCGGCGGTAGCGGGCATTTTGCTGGCTGCGCTCACGCTCACAGCTGAGGGGCGCGTGCGCCTGCAGCCCGCCATAGCGGATAACCTTTTAGCGCTGATGGCGCTCAGTCTGGCTGCACTGCCCGCTGTTGCGCTTATGGCAAGCCGTATACCCAGTCGGCGCGCTGTGAGCGCACAGCGCCACATGCAGGAGGCTGCATCTAAGCCGCGCAGTCCCTTGACGGCTGCAATGTTCGGCGTGTTTTTCCTATTCTTGGCAGTGCTGTTCCTGCGCAGCCTCTCGCATATTGGCGTGGTGAACTTTGTGCCGATTCTGTTTGAGCGGCGCGGCTGGTCAGTGGATCAATATGGCTTTGTGACCAGCTTGTACTGGATCGCCTCAGCTTTCAGCGGCGTATTGCTGGGCGCATTGGCGGATCGTTACGATAGGCGACGGATGATCGCGTTGAGTCTTTGGCTGGGCGCGCCCTTGCTCTTCTTCATGCCGACGGCTGAGGGTGCGGCGGCGCCGCTTTTGGCATTAGCAGCGGGCGCAGCGCTTGGTGCGGGCTTCCCTCTGACCGTTGTCATGGCGCAGAGCCTGTTGCCGAATGCCAAGGGCTTTGCAGCGGGCTTATCGCTTGGCTTGATTTTCGGGGCAGGCGCGATTGGCAACGCCTTGATCGGCGTGCTGGCTGATGGGATCGAGAACAGCGCCTTCAGCGGCATTGGCATTCAGGCGACCTTCCAAGTGGTGGCATTTGCGGCGCTTTTGGCGGGCGTTTTGGCGCTATTTCTGCCCAATCGCTTGAGCGGACGCACTGCGCCGAGCGCCCAAGCCGCTCAACCCGCTGCCCAAGCCGCCGATTGATCGGCACACACAGCGACGCGCTACAGGACGCCGCTCAACTCGATCAGATAGAGCGTGATATCCGCAAGGCGCGCACGGAATGCCTCGCCGAAGGTAGGTAGTGTTTCCGCCTGCCAAATGACAAGCGTGTTCAGCCGTTGCCGCAGCACATCGCCCGACTCAAAATTCAGCCCGACGATATCCGCCGCCCGAAAAGCCACGTATTGGGCGTCATCGCCGCTTAGCCGCCAAGCCTGCCGTCCGTCCCACGTCAGCAAGCTGACCAGTGGATGAAAGGGATAGTTATTCAGCAGGGTCTGCAGCTGAGCGATATGCGCATCGCTCACACGGACTTGCCGATAGCCTGTGCGCACGGCGTCTATATCTGCCAACACGCGCTGAAAGACCTCATTTGTGTTCGCGCCTAGCGAAGCTAGATAGGCATGTAGCGCGTCCTGCTCTACGCCATAGAGTTTGCACAGATCGCGCCCTGTCAAGCCCAACTCATCTTTGATGTACTGCTCTACCCAGATCGGATTGACTAACATAGCTCAGCGGCGCCGCCGCACTTCCCTCTCCGTTGCTCACGCGAGTCACTACCATTAGTTATGGCACGTCTGCCCTTGAAAAACAAGCCCGTCTCGTGCCTGTGCGCCCTGAGCGCTTGGGGCGCTTGACAAATCGCTGAATTTGGTATCCAATGACGGCATAACTTATGGCAAGAGCGATCTGATGAGCGAGAATCAGCACACCAGCAAGAGCGTCTACGCCTTGATCGGCGCAGCAGCCATTGAGCGCTTGATCGCTGCTTTCTATCGGCGCGTTAAAGCTGACCCCGTGTTGCGTCCGCTTTACCCTGAGCATGATCTAACAGGCGCGGAGCGTCGCTTACGTCTGTTTGTCATCCAGTATTTCGGCGGACCGAGCGACTACAGCGCTGAGCGCGGACATCCACGTCTGCGGATGCGCCACGCGCCTTTTCCGATTGGGCAGGCGGAACGCGATGCATGGGTCGCAGCTATGCTTGCCGCTCTGGATGAGGCGCAAATCACTGAGCCTGCCTACAGCCAAATGCGCGAGTACTTTGAGAATGCCGCCACGTTTATGATCAATCGTCCAAGCGTCAATCTGCGCGAGTGAGCCTATGAGCAAGCCGCAAAAAACGCCTGTCAAAGCTGCACAACGCCTCGATCTCTTGAGTCGCTTTGCGCATTGGCTCGATCGGCGTTCGCGCTCAGCCCGCATTCTGATCGCCGCTCTTGCCGCTCTCGCGCTGACCGCTGTGATTGTCTTGATCCTGTTCAATAGCTTTTTCCGCATCCGCCCTGCTGATTTAGACGTGACGCTCGCTAACGCGCTCTTGCTTGGCACAGCGATCTTTGGGCTGGCGCTCTACTGGCTGGGCTGGCGGCTGCTGGTCGGCTTTGACTTTGGCGAGAGTCCGTTGCGCGTGGGCAGGGCGGGCGCGCTTTATGTGTTACTCAGCGCCCTGATCGGTGTGGCGGCTTTGATCTGGTCGTTGCTCTCCCTCGCAGAGGCGCTCAGCGCTCCTTGAAAGGTCTTGACCCTATGCATCAGAGGCTACGCCTGCTTTTCATCCTGCTGATGGGCGCTTTGCTGGCGGCGTGCAACGCGCCTGAGGCAACACCTACGCCGACGCTCACACCGACGTTCACTAACACGCCGCGCCCGACTTTCACTTTGCCGCCCACATGGACGCCCACAGCTTTTGTGACTAACACGCCGCGTCCCACGCAGCCACCTATCAACGTCCGCCCTACTGTAACGCCTGCGGCGCGCCGTACGGAGAATCTCAATCTGCTGGCGGCGACGCCTATTGGCGCTCCACCGACCATTGCCCTAGATGCCACCTTTGATGCTGTTTGTGCCTCTTTTACGCGCAGCCTGCCGACTAGCAGCCTAATCGCTGACCGCCAGACCGATGCACAGGTCTCTTGGACAGCTGTAGAGGGCGCAGAAGGCTACCGAGTCTGGCTGCTCTCGCCTTCAAATCGCTATGTCTTCATCGGTGATACCACTGAGACCACCATCACTTTTGAGCGGTCACTTTTTGTGGGTCTGGGCAACTACGCTTGGGAAGTCATGCCGCTACGCAACGGCGACCGTCTCTGCCAAAGCCTGACAGGTGTGATCGTGGTGCGCTTTAGCAATTAGTGAACGCACAGGTAGTCTTTCCACAGAAATGCTCAGCTCACCTGATCGTTTTTTCTTAGACATCCCGTGCCTAAACGTGGTACACTAAGCGTATAGCGTTCGGTAGCCGAAATCGCGTGATCATTCTAGGGAACAGGCGTATAATAATAGTATGCTTGAGTGAGAGCAATCGGGGGAAGACACAATGCAGGTGTGTCCAAATTGTAAGTACATGAACCGAGTCGGGATGGTCTTCTGCGAGAATTGCGGCGCTAGTCTGATTGGCGACGCGCCTCTCGGCACGCGCACCATCAACGAACCCTTGCCCTCCGAGACGCGAGAGACGGTCGCTGTCATCAAAAGCGCAGAGACCTTCCCGACAGACGTGATGTTGCGCATTGAGATTTCCGATGCAGAGCCGATCTTGCTCAAACAGAAGCGCGAGACCATCTTCGGGCGGCGCGATCCCGCTACGGGCGCCATGCCCGATGTTGATATGACGCCCTTCGCCGGCTATCGTATGGGCGTCAGCCGCCGCCATGCCGCCATTCGTCGCACTGAGAACAATCAGCTAGAGCTGTGGGACTTGGGCAGCAGCAATGGCACTTATCTCAACGGCGTGCGGCTGGCAGCCCATCGCCCGAATCGCCTGAACGATGGCGATGAAATCCGTCTGGGGCAAATGGTGATGCGCGTGCGCTTCACGCAAGTGGCACACACCTCGCCACGCGACCCACATGAAGACGATACGCGCAAGCGCACCTGATCTGCGCCTGCGCTTGCCATCTACGGAGAAATTTACCTTGAAAGCAACTATGCGTTGGCTGCTTTACCTGCCTTTGCTATTCCTAGTGGCTTGTGGCGCGCCCGCCAGCCCAACACCCGTTCAAAACGCACCAACACTCTTTGCGCCTACTTTGCCGCCCACTATCCCCCCTGTTACGGCACCCGCTGAGCCGCCCACACACGCCGCTGAAACCTCACCTACCCAACTGCCCGCCACAGCGCTCACGCCCACAGCGCTCCCGACGCAAGCTGAACCGCCTACTCAGGCTGAGCCACCCACACAACCCATGCCGCCCACCACACCGACGCCTATCGCGCTGCGCGAGGGCGATCCACGCATTTTCGCCTATAATCCGAACCGCAGTCGGCTTACATTCTACGATCTGGGTGGCAATGCACAGGACGTGACCATTGGGAGCGCCCGCGCTCTAGCAATCCCGTGCTTGCGCTATGAAGATAACCTTATAGTGCATCTAGGCGGCGATAGCAGTGGTGAACAGGCTATTTATCCGCTAGGCGGCGGCGCGCCGCAGGCGCTGGGCGAAAATAACGGCTTGGCGTGTTCACTGCGCGATCGAATGCAGCTGAGCGATGATGGCAACTTGCTGGGCGTGATAAACTATCGCAGCGATGCCACACGCGGCACGTTTGCCATTGGCACGTTGCGCGTTCTAACGCTACCAGCTCTGGAAGAGCAGACGCGCCTTGAGAATGTCAATAGCTTCACCTTTCGCAGCCGTGAAGTGGCTGTAGTGCAATTCTTTGCCGACTCACAAGGGCTAGTGCCTTCAGCAGATGTGCGCGTATGGAATGGCGAGCGCGCACAGCGCCTAGTCGGCGAGTTGCCTGCCAGCGAAAGCTGCACCTTTGTAAGCAGCACAATTCGTGCCGTCGGCGAGACGCTGATCATCGTGTTTGGTGAGCGCTGCAGTGGCAGACCATCACAGTGGCGCGTCGTGCGCGTCAACCCAGATGGCGCCTACAGCGATATCAGCAAGGGCAATAGCGGCGGCGCCTTCCTGACCTTCAGCGCACTCAATCAGCTGCATATTATCAGCCCTACTGAAGCGCTTTTAGTCTATCCGAACGGTCTGGACGCTGCTGTAGCGAATGTCGGGCGGCTCTCACTGGAGACAGGCGAACTGAAGCCTGTGCTGAACGCCGTAATCATTGAGCGGCATCCCCCAGACTTGCCGCGCCGCTTCCTGCTCAACGCCGATAACAGCTGGTTAGCGATGGTCACGCGCAGCGGCAACGGCGATGAGCAGCTCTTCCTGTACGCCATAGACCGCGCCGAGTCGCCTGTGGCGATCAGCACAGCAGGGCGCGGCGCACGCATCCTTGCTGCGGCATGGTCAGCTGATGGAACGCGCCTATTCTACACAACAGGTGGCGTCACAGACGCGCTTTACAGCGTCTCAGTGAGCGATCTGCGTCCGCGCCTGATCGCACGCGGACGCTTTCAAGGCTTAGCGATCGCGCCCAATGGCGATCTCGCTGTCCTCTCAAAGCAAGTCCAAGAGGGGCGCAACTTGCTCAATCATCTCGTGCTGATCGAGACAGCCGACGGCAATGAGCGGCTGATCGTCACGGGTCAGCGCGATGAGGCGGCACTACAGCCCCTCGCCATTCGCTAAGGGACTATAACGCAAAAGACCAGCGCCTATTTCGCTGGTCTTTGCTTGCCCTGGAGAGGACTCGAACCTCCACGCCATAAAGGCACAGCCCCTCAAACTGCCGCGTATACCAATTCCGCCACCAGGGCTTTTGTTAACTATAGTATATATGCGCTTGGGCGATTTTGTCAAGGCTCAGCGCGCCTCTGCACAGTGTGATACAATCAGCATTAAATGTGAGCAGATTGACCTTGAAATGAGACAAGCCGAACTACTCAGCTCAATTCAGACGCAGACAGCACTGCTGGCCAAGCGCTTTGCTGATCGCATAGTGGTCAACAGTGCGCTCAGCCGCCGCTTGGTGAGTTTCCAAGCCAACAAAGATCGTCCAATCTACCGATGGTTCAAGTACAAAGAGGGGTTTTCAGCAGCGCTAGTTCATTATCTACTTGAGAAACTAGGTGTTCAAAATGGGCGCCTGCTCGATCCATTTGCAGGCATTGGCACAACGCTTTTCGCTGCAAGCGAGCGCGGAATAGATAGTGTAGAGATTGAACTTCTGCCTGTTGGCTGTGCCGTAATTGAGGCACAGCGCTTGGCGCGTAGCCCTGAGACGCAGCATATCCTTGCTGCATTGGCATACTGGCGCACAGAGCATCCTTGGCTTACTGCACAGCCTAGCAAGCCGTTTCCTCATTTACGTATCACGGAGGGCGCCTTCCCTCAAGCCACTCAACTTGCCCTTGAGAAGTACCTCTGCGCGCTGGAAGCTGAGCCGCCCCCAGTGCAGAGCCTGTTGCGCTTTGCAGCGTTGTGTGTGCTGGAGGAAATTAGCTACACACGCAAAGATGGGCAATTTCTGCGCTGGGATGAACGTTCGGGCAGGCGCCAAGGGCGCAAACCCTTGAACAAAGGTCTGTTGCCAAGTTTTGAAGCAGCCATCATCCAAAAACTGACTCAAATTATGGACGATCTGCAGCCCTCAGGCAAGTTACTGGCAGGCTTTGAAGCGCCGCCGCTCACAGGTGCTATTCAAGTGCTGTCTGGCTCAGCACTTGATTTTCTACCGACGCTTGAGAGCGCCTCTTTTGATGGAGTCATCACTTCTCCGCCATATGCAAACCGCTACGATTACACGCGCACCTATGCGCTTGAACTTGCTCTGCTGGGCATAGATGAAGCGTCTGTGCGTAATCTACGTCAACAGATGCTCTCATGCACGGTAGAAAATCGTGAGAAAGCAGGCCTAGATCGTCGCTTTGCCCCTGAGGTCTATCGTAGAGCATGGGCTGCTTTCAAAAGCCAAGTTGAGCTAGGCTCTATCTTAGAGTACCTAGAAATGCAGCGCAAAGCGCGCACCTTGAACAATCAGGGCATTCCGCGCATGCTCAGAAATTATTTCTTAGAGCTGGCACTTGTCATTTTTGATTGCGCACGTCTGCTCAAGCCGAACGCCTATTTTGTCATGATCAACGACAATGTGCGCTACAGCGGCATTGCTATACCTGTCGATCTCATTTTGTCCGACCTAGCTGAGCAAGCAGGCTTCTACACTGAGGCGATTTGGACATTGCCGACGGGCAAAGGCAATAGCAGCCAGCAGATGAGCCTGCACGGACGCCATGCGCTTCGCAAAAGTATCTGTGTTTGGCGGCGGTGCTCATGAAACGTCAACGCAAGGTAGATAGCGCAGCTTGGACGCTCGATCAAATTTCTAGAAGCATCTTCTTTCATCGCAAGTTGCATGAATGGCGACTTTTAGAAGTTGCAGAGGCTCTTGAGTCCGTGCGCGGTGAAACCTTGAATTGGGATGATCTGAACATCAGCAAGCAAGCCTGGGAGAAAGTCATTCATCGTGGCATCAAGCCTGTATTTGTCTTCGCTCATCCTGCTGTGCTACAAGGTATTGCAGGTGCTGTGAGCTACTATCGCATGCTGGCAATGGTTTCACAAAAGTCCATGAAGCGCATTGGCTTTGATCTTGACGCTTATGAGCGCGGTAGGCAGCTTGATGATTCTGAGAAAGCTCTGAAAGTCTCACAACATTTGAACCAAATCATCAGCGCACTTGTGGAGGTAGACACACAGCTTAGTCCAAGAGAGTTCGATCTTTGGCGAAGTATGGCAGCTGGCGCGCAAGCGCAAGGTGCGTGGCAAAATAACAAGGGCGACAATGTAGAGCTTGCCGTGCGTGAGGCACTCTTGCAACGCCTAATTGCACGAGGTTTATTGGCAGGCAGTATTGCTTCAGACCAACGCTTTGAGCTGATTGATGGTCGAAGTTTACTTTTCAGCGACGAGCCAGATGTTGCTATCTACAAAGATGGCGTACCACAAACAGCTATCGAGATCAAAGGACGGATTGATCGAGCAGGCACGCTTGAGCGTATTGGAGCAGCTCTCAAGAGTTTACAACGTACACGCCGAGAACATCCCCAGGTTGTGACGATCTTGATATTGCATGAAGCCTCCATAACTGAACGCACACACATAGACCTTCAGCTGAGCGCTGCTGTTGTGGATCATGTCTTTAATCTGCAAGATGTGCTAGAAGAGGCACGTCGGCAGCGCTTCTTCGAAATTCTAGGTATCTAGGGCTACCACCCACTTGCCTTAAAGATTGTGCGCAGGAAAGCAGCGCGCTCAGGCTCAGTCATTGGGCGCGGACGGGCGTAATCCTCGATCAAGCCTGTGAAAAGCGTCACAGAGAGCAGACGACCGTCATAGATGGTCAGTTTGTCGGCGAACATTTGGCGTGTGCCAAGCGACTGCATTTGATCGAAGAACAGGTTGCCCAAGCCGAAGTGGATGAACGCGCCGCCCTGCCAAGCTGTGAAGGCAAAGCCCTGCGGCTGATGCGCCTGACTGCCAATGACTACATCGGCGCCCATGGCGGCGTATTTGCGAAAAAAGGCATCTTGGGCGGGCGGCGCGTTGTACTGGTATAGCTCCTGATACTGAATCGTCATCACTACGATATCGGCGAGTGCCTTCAGGCGCGGAATCTCGCGGCTGAGGTACTCATCATCGCAGCGCGCCGCGCCCGGACGTGCCTCAGTTGCCCAGGCGCCACGCGGACCGACCGCATTGCAGCCGATGAAGGCGATCATGTTGCCGTTATGGACGCGAATGGCGGCACGCTGCGCGTCGGCAGTGTTTTTGCCGCCGCCAAAGTACGGGATGCTATGCGCCTCGTAGATCGCAAGGGTATTGAGCAGTGCATCTGTCCCCCAGTCGTTCACATGGTTGCCTGTCAGCTCGATCACGTTCACGCCGATGTTCAGCAGCAGCTCGAAGTACTTTTCGCGGCTGCAAAAGATCAGGCTCTGCGAGGCGGGATCGGGATACGGGCAATTCTTAGCAAAAGCGACCTCGTTACTGGTGTGCAGGATATCAGCTTCGGCAAAAAAAGGCGCGATATCTCGCGCCGGGTAGAGGATGCCCTGAGTTTCCATCTTCCAAGCGGTAGCGCGTGTCAGCGCCGTGACGCCTGTCAAGATGAGCGAGGTCAGGCGCGTGGGATCGCGGTTGGTCGCTTGCCACGTCCCTGCAGCGAGGATCGCCTGCGTCACAGTTTGCAGAGCGGCGGCGTCTGTGCCGATGACGCCGAAGGTATCAGTCATTGCCCATTGATCAACCGAGACCGAACGGCTCAGAATGTTCACGCCATCTACAGTTAGTGCCTTCAAAGTCGGATTCAGCTTCTCAAAGGGCAAAATTGACCACGCGCTGCGTAGCTCCCATAGGCGCGGCGCGAGAATTTCCTCCAGCACCACTTCAGTCGGCACATTGGGCGCAGGCTCGCCCAGCCCGCTGACTAGCCAACGGCGTATCTCTTCAGTCATGACTAAGACGGGCGGCTGTCCGCCTTCGCTCAGGGCAGCAAGCGCCGCGATATCGCCACGCCAAAAGCGCTGAATGTCCGAGATGCTGATCCGCTCCGCTGTGGAGAGGAATGGCACAACTGGCACATAGACCCAACGCGCCAAAAGCGGAGTCGGCGTGTTGGGCGCCACGCGGATGAGCTGGACTTGCGAACTGGGGAGGTCGCTTAACACCACTTGTCTGTTTGTGAGCAGCGGCGTGAAAGCGGCAGCAAGGGCGGGCGGCACGCCCTCAGCAATGAAGACGCGAATCGCGCCTGTGGGCGGCGCAGGCTGCGTTGGGGGCGGGAGCGGCGTCGGCTGTTGGGCGATCCCACCAGTAGTCGGCGGCGCAGGCTCAGGCGTGAAGGGAGTCGGCTCAAGCGTCACCTGAGGCTGAAGGGGCGTCGCCATTGGGCTGACCTCAGGCGCTAGGGCGTTGAAAGTCGGCGTCATGGGCGGGCGCGTGCCGCGTGCAAAGCAACCGCTCAGCAAGAGCGCGCACAAGAGCCACAGCGCGCCGCGATATGCTGTGCGGAGAGTCTTCATAGCATCATCTCCAGCAGGTCTAGCGCGTAGCGTCCGAAGACGACCAGCGCAGCCAACGCGAAGTTGTAGGCAAAGTGCGCCACAATCACTACTGTTGTGTTGTAGCGTTGCCGCGCCCAGCCAAAGCCAAGCGAGACAACGAAGATAATGCCGAGCGCGGGCGTAAAGGCATATTGGGTGTGAGTCAGGGCAAAGACGGCGCTAGTGAGCCAGTTGCCGAAGATCGGCTGCAGAGCGCCGCGGAAAGCGATTTCCTCGCCCACAGCTGCCGTAAACGCGACCCAAAAAGCGAGGCTGAGCGTCTCGATATTTTCGGCGATCAAGCCGCTCAACTCAGTCTGCTGCTCGATCACGTCCGGCGGCAGGAGCAGCTGCCACAGCACGCTGAGCGCATAGACCGTCCAGAATAAGCCGAATGCAATGCCGAAGCCGATGTAAATTTCGCGCAGAGTCGGGGCGCGCAGGGCGAGGCGCTCTAAGACCTGTGGAAAGGTGCGCCGTATGCCTAGTCCGACGCCTAGAATGCCGAAAAAGGTGAAAATCAGCATCTGAGTCAGCAGGCTTTCAACGTTCAGCACGTCGCCACGCGCCTGAGCCGATTCGCGCAAGCCGCTCAGTCCGTCAGCAAGGGCGTAGCTGAGCAAGCTGTTAGCGATCAAGTACACGCACAGCACAAGCGCCGTCATGTGCAGCGGCGAATCGGGCTTAAAGCCGCTTTTGGGCAGCCAAGCAGCAAGGCGCAAGCGTGCGGGTCGCCAAAGCGGCAGGCAAGCCAGAGCCGCCAAGCCAATGTTCAGCGCCAATGCCGCAGGACTCGGCTCTAAGGAGAGCGTCAGAGCGACCAGGCCTGCGTTGGCGGCAAGGATCAGCATGGAGAGCATCGGTTGCCAGCGCGGACGGCTCTCAGCAAAATTGGCGATCACCACTAACAGCATCAGCGCGAAAATGATCGGCATAGAGCGCTCGATTCTTAGCGTTCGTTAGGCAGATCGTACTCAAAAAAAGCGCCGTATGCCAGTCTGAATAGGCTGAATTCGGTATAATTGCTCTCCTATGAAGTCAGTGGAGCTATCAATCATCATTGTCTCGTGGAACGTGCGCGACTACCTCGCCCGCTGCCTCGATTCGATTGCTGAGTCATTGCGTTTGGCGCCTCTATCAACTGAGATCATTGTGGTGGACTCAGCCAGCAATGATGGCACGGTCGAATTGTTGAAGGAAGCGTATCCGTATGTGGGCACTTTGCCTCAAAGCGAAAACGTTGGCTTTACACGCGGCAATAATATCGGTCTGGCGGCAGCGCAAGGTGAGTTCCTCTTCCTGCTCAATCCTGATACTGAGGTGCGCGGCACGGCATTGGCAGAGATGGTCAGCTACTTGCGGGAGCATCCGCAGGTCGGCATTTTGGGCGCGCACACGCTCAACACAGATGGCACGCATCAATCCACGCGGCGGCGCTTTCCCACCTTGCTGATATCGCTCTTAGAGAGCACATGGCTGCAGCCCTATGCGCCCAGAGGCTTGCTGGATCGCTTTTACTTCCGCGATGTGGCTGATACTGCTATTGCAAGGGTAGACTGGGTGCAAGGCTCAGCCTTGATGTTGCGGCGCGCTGTTTACGAGCAAATTGGCGGCTTAGACGAAGGCTACTTCATGTTCAGCGAAGAAGTGGACTTCTGCAAGCGCGCCAAATTAGCAGGCTGGGAGGTAGTCTATCACGGCGGTGTGTATGTGGTGCATCACGGCGGCAAAAGCACTGAGCAAGCAAGCCTAGTCAAACAAATCCACTTTCAACGTGGCAAGGTGCGCTATTTGCGCAAGTTTCACGGCGTAGGCGCAGCGACAGTCTTGCGCGCTTTCCTGATCGTCAGCTATGCGCAACAATTATCCCTAGAAGCGCTAAAGGGCGCGCTTGGCTCCAAGCGCCCTTTGCGCCGTGAGCGTGTACAGCTCTATTGGCAAGTGATTCGGGCATTGCTGAACAAAACCTAGAGGCAGACAGGTATGCGGATCGGCTTCATTACGGGCGAATATCCGCCAATGGAGGGCGGCGTGGGCGCGTTCACACATGAATTGGCGGCAGCGCTCGCTGCGCTGGGGCATGAGGTGCATGTCTTGACCCATCAGCGGGCGCAGGGCAACGGTCACTCAGGCATTCGGGTGACAGCTGAGGTGCGCGATTGGAATTGGGCGGCGCTCATGCAGGTGAGCCGCTGGGCGCGCCAGAATCGCTTAGAGGTGATCAATTTGCAGTATGAGGCGGTGGCGTTCGGCAAGGTGGCGCCATTGGTGCATCTGTTGCCGTCACGTCTGAGCAACTTCCCTACCATCACGACGTTTCACGATCTGCTTGTGCCGTATCTGTTCCCGAAGGCGGGCAGTTTGCGCTATCAGGCGTTGCTCAGCCTTGCCCGTAGCGCCAAGGGCGTGATCGTCACCAATGTGCATGATGAGCAGCAGCTTGCCCAAGAGCGCGGACTTCCGCCTTTACGCTGCATCCCGATAGGCTCTAACATCGCGCCTGCACCGCCGCCCGATTTTGACCGCGCTGCGTTGCGCACTGCGCTCAACATCCCTGATGACGGCGTCTTGATCGGCTATTTCGGCTTTTTGAATGCCAGCAAGGGTGCAGCGTGCCTGTTGCATGGCGTGGCGCAGGCACTGCAGAGCGGCGTGAATGCCTATCTGGTGCTGATCGGCGGGCGCACAGGCGCAAGCGATCCCAGCAATGTCCATTATGCTGAGAGCGTGGATGAGCTGATAGATCGGCTGGGACTCACTGAGCGCGTTCGAAGGACAGGCTTCATTGAGAGTGCAGCGGTCAGTGCGCATTTGTTAGCCTGCGATATGCTGGCATTGCCCTATACCGACGGAGTCTCGTTCAGGCGCGGATCGTTCATGGCGGGCTTGGCGCACGGCTGCCCGATCATCACCAGCACGCCCGCCTTGCCGCTGCCGGAGCTGCATCACGGCGAGAACGTCTATTTAGTGCCGCCTGAGCAGCCTGAGGCGCTCGGCGAAGCCATTCGAACGCTCGCTAGCACGCCACAGCTGCGCGCAAGGCTGAGTAGCCATGCGCGGCAGCTCTCGGAGCAGTTCACCTGGACGCGCATCGCACAGCGCACAGCTGACTTTTTCCTCGAAGTGCTGACAAAAAGTGCCGATGAGCTATGAGTCGTGCGGCGCGCTTGATCCTGATCGCTTATGTGCTTTTTGCCCTGCTGTATAGCGTCGTCACGCCGCTGCTGGAAGCCTCTGATGAGCTGTGGCACTATCCAATGGTGCAGTACATCGCTACAAACGGCTTCAGTCTGCCTGTGCAGCAGGCGGGTGTTGAGACGGCATGGCGGCAAGAGGGCAGTCAGCCGCCGCTGTACTACTTTTTGGCAGCGGCACTGACCTTTGCCTTCGATACGAGCAATCTGCCCGCGATCCGCTACATCAATCCGCACGCTGATATCGGCTTGGTGTTGCCTGATCGCAATGCCAATATGACCATTCACACAGCAGCGCGCAACGGCAGCTCAGGGACGGTCTGGGCCATCTACCTCTCGCGCTGGCTCTCGGTCGCGCTAGGCGCCTTGACCGTCTGGCTGACCTATCTTTTGGCGCGGGAGTTGTTTCCGCAGCGCGAGGGCATCGCGCTCTTGAGCATGGCGACCGTCGCTTTCAACCCGATGTTCTTGTTCATCAGCGCCAGTGTGAACAACGACAATCTCTCGAATATGCTGGCAACGGCGCTTCTGGTGAGCATTGCGCGCTTGATCAAGCGGCAAGATGCGCCGCCGCTCCGTGAGCTGATCCTGATCGGCGTCCTGAGCGGCGCGGGCATGTTGGCAAAGTTCAATATCGGCTTCCTGTTGCCGATCATCGCCCTAGTCCTAGCGCTGAAGGCTTGGCAACTGCGCAGCCTACAGACGTTCGTGGTAGGCGCGGCGGTCACGGGCGGCTTGACAATCCTGATAAGTGCATGGTGGTACGTGCGCAACTGGCAGCTATACGGCGATCCGACGGGACTGAACGTCTTTTTGGATATTGTGGGCAGGCGCGCCATACCTGCTAATGCAGCACAGCTCTGGGCGGAGCGGCACACCTTCCTGATGAGCTATTGGGGCTTCTTCGGCGGCGTGAATGTGCCGTTCGCCGATTTCATCTACACGGTTTTTAACCTTATCGCTGCGGTGTGTGCTGGTGGACTGCTGCTGAACGTTCTGGGATCGCATCTGTGGCGAGTGAACGCGCTGTGGTTAGCGCGGGTGGTCAGCTTGGTGTGGATCGGCGTCTTGTTTGGCGGTCTGCTGCGCTGGACCAGCGAGACGTGGGCTTCGCAGGGGCGGTTGATGTTCGCAGCCATCGCGCCGATCAGTCTGTGGTTAGCTGTGGGCGCCTGGCAGATCGGCGGCAAGTACCTAGCGCGCCTGATCGCGGCGTGGTACATCTTTGCGGCGTTCGCGGGAGCGATCACGATCCTTTTTGCCTATCGCACGCCTGTCCTCTCGCCTTATCCATTCGACTCGGACTTATACAGCGTGCCGTTCTACGAGCCTGACTCGCCAAGCACAGCGGCGCTTGTCCTGTACCAACATGACAACGATCTGACTGCTCAGCCCGCTGAATACGTTATGCTTTATCTCAACTTTCAGCAGACGGCGCCTATGCGCCGCGATTGGAGTCTGTTCGTCCATTTGGAGAATGAGTCAGGCACGATTGTGGCACAGCGCGATGTCTTTTTGGGCGAGGGGATGTGGGCGACCAGTCAGATGGCGCACATCGGGAAATACTGGCAGAATCGCGTGGCAGTGCGCCTGCCCGATCACGCCTATGCGCCTCAAACGCTGACCATCTGGCTTGGCTTCTACGATCTGAAGACGGGCGAGCGCATGTGGACTTCTGATGAGGGCGTGCGCACGGATCGTACGAATATCGGTACAGTGCGAGTCGTGCCTCGGCGCGCCGATTCGGATATTCCGAATCCTATGCACGCCAATTTGGGCGATGCAGTGGCGCTGATCGGCTATGAAGTGCGACCGCTCAGCGCCCAGAGCGGCGATACGTTTATGCTCACGCTCTATTGGCAACGTCTGCGTCCGCTTGAGACGGATTATCGCGTTTTTGCGCAACTTGTTCAGCCCAACACCACCAACGTCTATGCGCAAAGCGACGGGATGCCTGCTAATTGGTCGCGCCCGACCAGCACATGGCAGGCGGATGAAGTTATCGTAGATCAGCACCAATTGACCGTGCGCGAAGGGACGCCCACCGGCGATTGGACGCTGATCGTGGGTATGTATGCACTGCGCGAGGGCGCCGAAGGGCAAATCTTTGAGCGGCTGCGCTTGCATCTGCCTGATGGCGCCCAAGCAGAAGATTTTGTGACACTTACGCGCTTGCGCGTGCGGTAAGACGCGCAAAGTGACGTAGTTTGTGTTAGGAAGGACGTTCGCTATGCAACAGCGGCGCACACGGCTGCGCTTTCTCTTGGATAATCTCGGCTGGCTGATCGGCTCGCTGTTGCTGGCGTTTGCAGTGTGGTATGCGGCGCTCTCAGCCCGCGATCCTGTTGAGCAACGTCGTTTGATCGGGCAAGTGCCGATAGAACTCCGCTACGATGAAGGCTTGATCGTGGCGAATCGTCCGCCAACGGCTGCTCAAGTGACCGTGCGCGGCTTACAATCCGTCTTTGAGAGCCTAGAGTTGCGCCAAGTCAAAGTGATCGCCGATCTGAGCGGTCTGCCACCGCGCAGTGAGCCATATAGCATTGAGTTGCGCGGCAGCCTTGCGCCTGAGGTGCGCGGCGCAGCTGTGGTGGCTGTGCAACCGAGCCGCATCAGCGTCCAGTTGGCGCGCCGCGCCGAACAGCTGAAAGATATCAGCGTCCAGTTTGAGCAAGCGCCGCCTATCGGCTATACTGTGACGGCACAGCCCGCCCAGACCGAAGTACTGGTCGTAGGGGCAGCGGAGCGCGTAGCGCAGGTTGCAGCTGTACAGGTCAAAGTGAACGTGCAGAATCAGCGCGGCACATTCACGCTCACTTTGCCGCTCAGCGCCGTAGACGTTGAAGGTCGCCCGATCACGGATGTGACGCTCACGCCCTCAGAGGTCGCTGTGACGGTTGACGTGCAACAGCGCGCCGATGTGACTGAGTTAGCCGTTGAGCCACGCCTGATCGGCGAGCTGCCGAGCGGCTACTTGCGCGTTAACCAGACGTGGTCGCCGCGCCGTGTGTTTGTGCGCGGCGATCGGCGCGCTATCGAGGCGATGAATGGCGTCATCTTCACAGAGCCGATTGATCTGAGCAACCGCACTCAGACTTTCACACAGATCGTACGCTTGAGCGTGCCGAGCGGCGTGACCCTGCTGGAGGCGCATGATATCACTGTGACAGTTGAGATAGAGCCTGTGCAGGGTAGCCGCGAGTTCACAGGCATTCCCGTGCAGATTCAAGGCATTGATACAGCGGATTTTGCCGTCACTGTGCAGCCTGAACGCGTCAATGTGATTGTGCGCGGCGCGCAAGTGGCACTTGAGACGCTGAATGCTGAAGAAATCCGCGTATTTGTCTCATTGAGCGGCTTAGGCGTCGGAGTCCATCAGGTGGCGCTGCAGGCGAGTGTGGCGCGGGAAGGCTTCAGCGGGGAGAATGTAGTAATTCCCAACAATCTAGTTGAGGTGAGCATCACAGCGCGCAACCCAACGCCCACTCCGACGCCCTAGCGCACAGCTGCCGCTCCAGACGCGGATTGTTATAATCTGAACATAACTCAGATGAATGAGGAAGATGGCTTATGAGCAGACGTTGGCTTTCTGTGGTCTCGCCGCTTGCCTTGCTGGCGCTTTGGGAGCTTGCTGTTGTGCAGGGCTGGCTAGATCGGCGCTTCATTCCGCAGCCCTCTCAAGTGGTGCTTGAGCTGCAACGGATGCTGGAGAACGGTCGCCTGTGGCAAGAGCTGGGTATCAGTTTGCTGCGAATCACGCTCGGATTCTTGCTGGGCGGCGTGCTGGGCATTGCACTCGGCTTGCTGATCGGCATCAGCACAACAGCAAGTGCGCTCTTGCGCCCGATCATCACGGCGATCAACCCGATCCCGAAGATTTTGCTGATTCCGTTCGTTGTTTTGGCGTTCGGCTTCAATGAGCAGGCGCGTGTGCTATCGCTTGCTTTCAGCATCCTGCCAATTCTGCTGCTGGATGCAGCAGCGGCGGTCTATCGCATTGATCCGAAGTACTTTGAGGTAGCGCGCAGCTATGGCGCCTCGCGCTGGGATGAATTCTGGACAGTCGCCTTGCCCGCTGCCCTGCCCAGCATCATGAACAGTCTGAAGTTAGGCTTAGCCTATAGCATGACGCTGATCGTCGGCGTGGAGCTATTTGGCGCACAGCGCGGCATTGGCAGATACGCATGGGATGCAGCACAAATCTACGCCGTCAACCGTCTAGGCGCAGGCATTGTGGCAATAGCCATCACGGGTTGGCTGCTCAGCCTGCTGATTGACATGGTGACGCCGAATCTGATCCCGTGGCAGCCGCGCCAAACTGAGGTGCGCACAGAGGAGTCGCCTGTGCAGCGCTTTGTGCGCGTGTGGTGGCGCGCAGCGCGTCCGTTCAGCTTCACGGCGGCTGTGGTGCCAGTGCTGCTTGGCACAGCCATTGCAGCTTGGCAGGGCTTTTTCGATCCGTTGATGTTCGCCCTAGCGCTGATCGGCTCAATTGCGCTGCAGGCAGGCACGAATCTGATCAATGATTACTACGATTACGTCAAAGGCGCGGATAATGAGCAGTCGCTAGGCATGGGCGGCGTGATTCAACGCGGCGAGTTGACGCCTCGTCAGGTCTTTTGGGGCGGAATCGCAGCATTCGGCTTGGGATCGATCATTGGGCTGTACATCGTGAGTGTGGCGGGCGAATTCATCCTGATCTTAGGCATCATCAGCGTGCTGGTCGGCTTTTTCTACACAGCCGGACCGGCAGCGCTTGCCTACATCGGCTTGGGCGAGGTCGCAGTCTTCATTTTCATGGGTCCGGTCATTGTGACCGGCGCGTACTTCGTGCAGGCGGATCAGGTGAGCCTTGAGGCGCTGATTGCCTCCCTGCCGATAGGCTTCCTCGTGGCGGCGATTCTGCACGCGAACAATCTGCGCGATCTGGAGAATGACAGAGCAGTCGGCAAGCGCACACTCGCCACGCTGCTGGGCAGAAAGCGCGCCAATTGGGAGTACTACCTGCTGATCGGCGGCACATACGCGACGCTCATCTTGATCGTGCTGTTTGGCATCGCGCCGTGGCTTGTCCTGCTTGCGCTGCTGACCCTGCCACAAGCCTATGGGCTGATGCAGCGCGTGGCTGTGAATACAGAGCCTGCAGCGCTCAATCCCGTCTTGCGCAAGACGGCACAGCTGCACGGGCGCTTTGGGATGCTTCTTGTGGGCGGCTGGGTGCTGGCATTGATGATCAATTTGCTGAATACAGTGCGCTAGCGTCTCAACAGGTGCAAGTGCTCTTCCACAACGGCAAAGATTGTGCCTTGCACCACGGCTAGCGGCTGATCGGCGTCAATGCGAACCCAGCGCTCAGGCTCAGCGGCGATCAGGGCGAGGTAGCCTTCGCGCACGCGCCGATGGAAATCCAACGCTTGTGCCTCAAAGCGGTCTGCTCTGCCCGACTGGGCGCGGCGGGCTAGACCTTGCTGCGGATCAAGATCGAGGAAAAAGGTTATGTCGGGCTGCAGACCGCCCGTGGCAAACGCCATGATTTGGCGCAACGCCGCGAGGTCGAGTCCGCGCCCGTAGCCTTGATAGGCAAGGGCGCTATCGGCGTAGCGGTCGCTGATGACGATCTTGCCCGCAGCAAGGGCAGGGCGTATCAACGTGGCAACATGCTGCGCCCGATCTGCTGCATAGAGTAGCAACTCCGCGTGCGGCTCAACGGGACTATTCACATCCAGCAGCAAGGCGCGCAATTTTTCGCCCAAAGGCGTGCCGCCCGGCTCGCGTGTGGTCAGCACGGCGTAGCCGAGCTGCCTCAAACGCTCATCCAACAGACGAATCTGCGTTGTTTTGCCGCTGCCCTCGCCACCCTCAAAGGTGATGAACATACCGTCTCGCTTTCGTTGCACTGCGCAGTTGCCAATTCTACTCACTGACTGCCCACAACTTGTTAAAAATTGTTCAGATTACCGCAACAATGATTTTACAGCTTGTTTTGCAGTTCATTAGCCTATAATGAGAAAGAATGGCAAGGCATAGCGCGCTCACTCCACACAGTTGCCAAGTTTAGCCTCAGTGCAGCAAGGATTGAGATGCATTTATGACCGATCAAACGCCCAACAAGCTCGATACACAGACCATCACCGCCCTATCCGCCTCTGTAAGCCTCTCAGATTTCATCTTCGGCACGCTGGCAAGCGATCAGCAGCGCCTTGAGGCGCTCATCAGAGGGCAAGAGGGCTTGACCTTCGAATATCAAATGACGCCACGCGATCCCAAGCCCGATCAGCCTGTCCAGATCGAGATCACAGCCGGACCGGCGGCGCCTGTGTTGGAGGTCTTCATCCACTACACGCTCGATGGTAGCACGCCGCAGCTGGGCGCCGATAACACGCGCACTCTGCCGACCATGCGCAGCAAAGTGGAATGGAATACCCTGCTCTGGGGCTATGTGCGGCACTTTCAAGGTGAGTTGCCTGCCCAGCCCGAAGGCAAGACCGTGCGCTTTCTAGTCAGCGGCTTGACGCAAGACGGCACTCGGCTCTGGGCGCAAGATGAGCGCGGGCGGACAGTTTTCTCCTACACGCTCGATCGCTATACCGTGCCAAGCTGGGCATACGACGCCGTCTTCTACCACATTTTCCTAGATCGCTTCGCTCCGACGCCCGGTCGCAAGTTTCTGCTCCCAGAGCGCCTTGATGAGTTCTTCGGCGGCACGTTGCGCGGCGTGCTGAGCAAACTCGATTATCTATCCGAACTAGGCGTGAACGCACTGTGGCTCTCGCCGCTCTACCCTAGCCCCTCGCATCACGGCTACGACGCGACCAATTTCCGCGCCATTGAGCCGCGACTCGGCACGCGCAACGATCTCAAAGCCCTGGTCGAGGAAGCGCATCGGCGCGGCATGAAAATCATCCTCGACTTTGTGCCAAATCATACCTCAAACAAGCATCCTTTCTTTGAGGCTGCTGTCACCAATCCCAATTCTCCTTACCGCGATTACTATCTCTTTACAGACTATCCAAACGGCTATAAGACCTTTTTTGACGTGCCTTCACTGCCGCAGTTGAATAATGAATATCCTCCAGCGCGTCGCTACGTGATCGAGAGCGCCCTCTACTGGCTGCAGGAATTCGGCATAGATGGCTTCCGCCTTGACTACGCCTACGGTCCGAGCCATGACTTCTGGACAGATTACTATGCCGCCGTCAAGCGCGCCAATCCGCAGAGTCTGCACTTCGGCGAAATTGTTGAGACGCCGCGTCTGCTGCGCACCTATGAAGGTATCCTCGATGGCGTGCTGGACTTCCACTGGGCGCAAAATGCGCGCCGACTCTTCGCCTATCAGAGCATGAATGCCGCCGCTTTTGAGCAGTTCCTGAACGCTCACGAGGCATACTTCAGCGGACGTAACCTAGCGCGCTTCAGTTTTCTGGATAATCACGATATGAACCGCTTTCTATGGGCGGCGCGTGGCGATATCCGTCGCTTGATGTTGGCGGCAGCTTGCCAGTTCACGCTCAGCGCCATTCCAATCATCTACTATGGCAGTGAGGTCGGTTTGAGCCAGCGCCGCGACATACGGCAAGGTGAGCGCGCTATTTTAGAGGAATCGCGCCTGCCCATGCTCTGGGAGAGCGATCAGCAGCAGCTGGAGTTGCTTGCGTTCTACAAGCGCCTGATTCGCCTGCGCCGCGAGTCGCCTGCGCTGCGCAACGGCACGCGCTCCGCTTGGCTGGTGGACGCGCCAAACGGACGCTATGGCTATCTACGGCGCGCCTCAAGCGAAACCGTGCTGGTGGCGCTCAACCTGTTCGGCGTGCCACAAACCTTCGATCTGCCGAACGTGGGCTGGCGCGATGCCTTCACAGGCGCGCCACTCGCGCCTAAGCAGCATCTAGAGCCATTCGGATTTGTGATCGGCAGACAGGGATAGCCTGTGGTACACTACACACATCGGTCATTATCATAAAGATTTGAGGTTCAGAGCATGGCAGTTTATCCGCCGATCCAAGTTAATTACGATGTGGAGGCGTTACGCGCTGAGCAGTTTCCCGTCGCTGCTCAGACCGTCTATTTGAATCATGCGGGCATTTCGCCCTTGCCGCGCCGCGCCGTGCTTGCTATGCATGAGGCAAACGAGCGGCTGATGTACAATCCCTCAGTGGCTTTCAGCTGGTTTATGGAGCGCGAGCAGGCAATGCGCCACAACGCAGCCCGCCTGATCAATGCCGAGAGCGCCGATGAGATCGTCGGTGTGCAAAGCACCTCACTTGGCTTGAATCTGGTGGCGCAAGCATTGCCGTGGCGGAGCGGCGATAATATCCTGCTCTGTGACGTGGAATTTCCCAGCAACGCCTACCCATGGATGCGCCTCACCGAGCAGTACGGCGTTGAAGTGCGCCTGATCCCTGCCCGCAACGGCGGCTTGAGCGTTGAATCCCTTGCTCACGCTGCTGATAGCCGCACGCGCCTCGTGGCGGTCAGCGCTGTGCAATTTCTCAGCGGACATCGCAGTGACCTGCAGGCAATCGGCGATTTTTGCCACGCGCACAACCTGATCTTCGCTGTAGACGCCATTCAAGCTGCTGGTCACATGCCGATTGACGTACAAGCGATGCACATCGGCATTTTAGCCGCGGGCGGACAAAAATCGCTGATGGCGCCGCCCGGTCAGGGCTTTCTGTATGTGCGCAGCGATCTGGCTGAGCAAATGCGCCCGACCATAGTCGGACCGAATGCCACTGAAGATTGGATTCATTGGCTGAAGTACGATCTGACGCCGCTCAAGGGCGCGGCACGTTTCACTATGGGGACGCCTAACGTGAGCGGCATCGTCGGCTTGAATGAGAGTCTAGCGCTGCTGCTGGAGCTAGGCGTACCGAACATTGACGCCTACGTTACGGCTCTTGTGCGCCAAACCCGCGAGCGTCTGCTTGAGCGCGGCTACAGCGTGCTGACGCCGCCTGATCACGCCGGCATTCTGACCTTTCGCGCTGCGCCCGATGATGCCCGCACGGATGCGCTTATCAAGGCGTTAGCCGAGCGGCACATTGTGGTGGTCAAGCATTGGGATGCGCACGACGTGCCGTATGTGCGCGCCTCATTCCATTGCTACAATATTTGGGCAGAATCAGAGCGACTTTTGGCGGCATTGGAGGAGATACAGCTATGACAGGGCGTGCGCCGCAACCTAGTCCGAGCGCGGCACAGCAACAGGCGCCTTGGGCGCCGCCGCCCATTCGTAACATCGAAGATACGGGCTTGAATCAGATTGTGATCTCTGATCTCGCCCTGAAAGTGATCTATTTCGGCGGCGTGCTGACTGGCACACGGGTCTCGGAGATTGTCAAGCTGCCTTGGGTGGGCGTGCTAGATGGCGTGATGGAATTTCTCAAGCGTGAGCGTCTGGTGGAGGTCAAAGGCACAGCGGGCGGCGTAGGTGAGGCGAACACGCAGTACCAGATCACGGGCGCGGGCTTGGTGAAGGTCAAAGAGCTGCTGGAGCGCAGTCAATATGCGGGCGCAGCGCCCGTCACGCTTGAGCAGTACATCAGCGCGATGAAGGCGCAAAATCGCGGACGGATCACTGCCACGCCTGAGGTCATGAAGCGGGCGCTCTCGCATTTGGTCATCTCAGAGAAGATGTACAGCAAGATCGGCGCTGCCGTCAATAGCGGTAAGTCCATGTTTTTATATGGCGCGCCGGGCAACGGCAAAACGACCATCTCAGAGGCAGTTGGGCGCGTGGTGCTGGGCAGCGATATTTGGATTCCCTACGCCATTGATGTAGACGGGCAGGTCATTCGCGTCTTCGATAACGTCAATCATGAGGTTGTTGACTCGGCGGAGGCGGATGTGCCGTCGCGGGTGGGCGTCAAGCGCGATCCGCGCTGGATTCGCATCCGCCGCCCTGTGATCATCGTAGGCGGCGAACTGACTCTCACGGGACTTGACCTGATCTACGATCCGATCAACAAGTTCTACGAGGCGCCCTATCAGATGAAGTGCAACGGCGGCATGTTCCTGATTGACGACTTCGGGCGGCAGCAAGTGCGCCCCCGCGACTTGCTCAATCGCTGGATTGTGCCGCTGGAAAAGGGCATTGACTACTTGACGCTCGCCACAGGGCGCAAGATCGAGATACCCTTCAATGTGCTGATCGTCTTCAGCACCAACATTGATCCCGCTGATCTGGTAGATGAGGCATTTTTGCGGCGTATCCGCCACAAAATCGAGGTGGGCGATCCCACGCCGCAGGAGTTCGTTGAGATTTTCAAGCGTGCCTGTCAGGCGAAGCGCGTGCCGTACGATGAAAACGGACTGCGCTACTTGATCCAAGAGTGGTATCTGAAGAAAGAGCGTCCGTTCAGGTCAGTCCATCCGCGCGATATCCTCGATCAGCTGATTGATATCGCCCGCTACCTGAACCGTCCGCCAGTGCTTCAGCCTGATCTGATTGACATGGCGTGTGATTCGTACTTTGTGCAACTCTAAGCCGCTGCGGACGCTGCTATGCGCAGTTTTGTTGTGTCTGCTGTTGCTGAGCAGCCTCATCACGCTGCTGAATGGCGTGACGTACGCTCAGGACGCTGAAGAGCTGACGCGCACGCCCGATCCACGCGCCACCTACTGGACGCCGCCGCCCGCGCCCTTTTTCATCAGTGTGGAGCGCGTGGTGCGCCTTGAGACGCTCACCTTCGGCGCCTTCGGCATTGGGAGCATAGCAACAGATAGCGAAGGCAACCTGTACTTGGGCGACGGGCTGCGCACAGTGCTTGTGCTTGCGCCCGATCTGAGCGAGGTGCGCCGTCTGAGCGTCCAGCAGCCCTTCGCCCTTGCCTTCAATGCGCGTGGCGAGCTGATCGTCGGGCAGCGCGTCCAAGCGACTCTCAGGCGCTACACGGCACAAGGCGAGTTGATCGGTCAGCTGTGGGAACAGTCCGAGTCGCTCTTAGAGGCGTTCACTATCGCACCGAATGGTGATTTCTACATCCTCTGGACGCGCACCAATCCGCCTGCCATCACTTACCTCACGCGCTTGAGCGCTGAGGGACAGCTGATCTTCAGCCGTGAGTTCGGCAGACCGCGCCTGCCAACAGACGCCGTGCATGGCATTGTCTCAGCGCCCAACGATGAGCTGGGAGTCTTTGTGACGGGCTACGATTTCAGCGATAGCTTCACAGCTGTGTACGTGGCGCTGAACGCTGAGGGCGATCCGCTGCTCAGGCGCTTGCCGCTACCCACGCAGGACCTTTTGGGAGCGCCGACTGTGCCGCTGCGCCTGCCCAATGGCGATCTGGTGGCACACAGCACGAACTACCTCCACTGGTGGAGCGCCGAGGGGCAACTGCGCGCTGCGCTCTCAAGCGATGCTATGCGGGCGGGCTTCCCAAAGGCGGAATTGGCGCGTCGCTCAGCCCTTGCCGCCCAGCCCGACGGTCAAACGCTGTACATCGCCGAAGTGCTGAACGATAACAGCTTGGGATTGGGCATTGTGCGGTTGCAGAGGCGCTGAGAGTCACGCCTCGTAGCCCTGAGCGCGCAGCGCAGCCGCCAATGCCTGTAAAGCGCGATATTGCAGCGCCTTGATAGCATCAACGGTCTTATCCAGCGCTTGTGCGGTCGCCTCTAGACTGTAGCCCTCAATGAAGCGCAAGATGATGACTTGGCGCTGTGAATCGGTCAGGCGGCTGAGCGCGGCACGGAGTTGATCCACGCGATATTCTGTCAACAGGTTGCTATCAAGATCGAGATCAGCTGCGATTTCAACTGAGTCGAGCGAGGCTTGCTCAGCTGTACGCTTATAGCGGCGATAGTGATCGATCACGCGGGCGTGAGCAATCCGATACAGCCAGACCAAGAGCGGCGTGTTGCGATCCTCATAATTGGGCAGGCTCTCCACCATGCGCAAAAAGACCTCAGCGGTCAAGTCTTCAGCGGTCTGGATGGACTCGACGCGAAAGAGGATGTAGCGGTAGATTTTATCCACATAAGCACGGTAAAGCGCCGCAAAGGCGTTTTGGTCGCCGCGTTGGGCTGCCTTGATCAAGGCTTGCTCGCGCTGCCTGTCCACTGTGAGAGTCCTGCCCTGCCTTGCCTCACACAGAAATTGTAATCAGAGATCAGCGCGCCGTGCTAGTCAGCGCTCAGGCGTTGGCGAAGGGCGGATCGGCACAATAGTCGAGCCGCTCTCAGGTGGCGGTGGCGCGCCGCGCAGGGCATTCTGAGCGCGCAGACCGAATTCGCCATAGCCGATCAGCAGATACAGTCCTAGCGCGATGATGAGCGGTATGTACCACGCGCTGCCCATGCGGACTTGTGGTGGATTCTCAAGCGGCGCAGCGCGAAAGGCGCGCACCATCTGCAAAAGGAAGACGGCGATGAATGCGCCGCTCCCTGCGGTCAGCAGCCATGCGCCGCCGAATAGCTCTGTGCCAAGCGCAGTGAACAGTTGTGCCTCAAGCGGCGTATTCTCCAGCAACGGGCGCACGAGGCTATAACCACAGCCGACGGCAATGCCCGCCCACGCCGATTCCGCATAGCGCGTCATGAAAGCGGCAAGCAGCCCGATCATGAGCGCGCCTGCAATGCCGGCGTAGCCAAACTCCGTGCCGACCAGCGCAAATAAGCCGTAGAGCGCAGCTGCAAATAGCGCCGCGCCATTCGCGCCGAGTCCAGAGGCGCTACGCTGCAAATATGCCCAGAAAAGGATGCCTTGTAGAGTCGGCACAACCACGCCAAGCTGAACGATAGCCGCCAAAGGCAAAACACCCTCTGTGACAGCAGGTGGCGGCGGCAAAATCCCGATAGTTGCATCCAGAGCGTAATTGGCGGCAAAGGTCAGCCAGCTGGCAGGTAGCCACGCCGCTATGCCAATCAAAAGACCTGCTAAAAGGTGCAACAGACGTGGCGAGCGTCCAAAGCTGCCGCCAATGGGCAAGCGCAACACAAAAGCAGCGATGAATAAGGGCAAGCCAACTGCCAAAAAAGCCGCGACCAAGCGCAAGAAAGAAAGGCTGCGAATCGCGTTCTGCAAGCCGATCACGATCAGCGCCGTGCCGATCAGCGCGATCAGATACAGCCAGAGCGCGCTCCGTAAGGTAGGCGTCTTTACGTTTGCTGAGTCCATAGGTGTTGTGAGTCTCCTGCGCTTCAATTATTCACTTTCGCCCTAGTTGAGCAACGTTTCCTCAAACAGGCTCTTGACAGAGTAGCTGAGTGTGCTAGAATGCAAGCGTAATGAGACGTGCCTGTAGCTCAGTGGATAGAGCGCTTGCCTACGGAGCAAGATGTCGGGGGTTCGAATCCCTCCAGGCACGCTGAGCCTCGATAAAGCGTCTAATGCCCACATTCCACACGCTCGTTAGACGTTTTCGGGGATAGTGCGTTCGCAATACAACCCCCGATGACCGATCAAACCGCTTCACAGACTACGCGCCCGCGCCTATGGCGTGCTATGATCATCGCTCTGATCGTCGCGCTTGCTGCTCTGGGCATTGTGAACCTCGTTTCACTTGCGCTCATCAACGCTGATCAGCCCATCAATGCGCCCAGCGGCGCGCTGCTCTACGTCAGCACTTTTGATGACGATCCCGATACAGAAGCCGACGACTCGTTCAATGCGCAATGGGCGCAATACGCAGGTCAGGATAGCGCCGTGATCCAAGACGGCATTCTGTATTTGAGCATCGGCTCTGCAGGCGGAGTCTTCAGCGATTTGGACTATCCGTTCGCTGATCTAGACGTTGAAGTCCTGACGGGCTGGCAAGAGGGCGATCCAGAGGTGATCGAGGCGGCGGAGATCAGCCTGATGTTCCGCTACCAGGACGTGGACAATTTCTACGCTTTCAAGCTGCGCGGCGATGGCGCTTATCGGGTTGAACGGCTGCAAAGCGGCGTGCTTGAGGTGCTGAGCGAATGGCAGATCGCGCCACAGGCGCTGAGCGGACTGGGTGCCTTCAATCGCTTGCGCGCCGTTGCGCAGGGCAATCAGCTGCGCTTTTTCATCAACGATCAGCCTGTGTTGCTCTGTCCGAAGGGCGCGGATCGGCGCTCAACGTGGAACGGCTTGCGCAGCGGTCAATGCCTGAGCAATAATCGCCAAACGGCGGAATTCCTGATCGACTCCGCCTTCAAAACGGGTAAAATTGCCTTAGGCGCGGTCGCCGGGCAAGGCGCGACGGGCTTCCGCGTCGCTTTTGACAACGTGATCGTCCTCGCGCCCTAACAAGCAGGATAGCCGATCATGCCAATGCCGCGTCCGCTAGGGATTACACTGGACAAGCCGAACGCCGTCTTGATCATCCAATGGGCAGATGGGGCAGTATGCCGCTATCCGCTCAGCCATTTGCGCGAGGCGTGTCCGTGTGTGGAGTGTCGCGGCGGTCATCACAACATGGGGCGCCAGAGCGATCCCGATCACATCCTTGTGCTGAAGCCCGCCCGCTCTTACGGGATCGTGCGCATTGAGCTTGTCGGCAACTATGCCCTGCAGCCCTTTTGGGATGATAACCATCACACGGGCATTTATACGTGGGAGTATTTACGGCGATTGTGTCCGCCGCCTCAGCCCGCTGATAGCACAGCGCAAACCAGTGCAGAAAGTCAGTGAGATGCACAGCTACTTGACCTTCATCGAAGAAATTCTGATCGATGAGGAAATGCTCCAAGCGCGCATCGAGGCGCTTGGCGCGCAGATCAACGCCGATTACAGCCACGCCGCTGACCTGCTGCTCATCTGCGTGCTGAAAGGCGGCGTGATGTTTTTGACTGACTTGATGCGCCACATTCACGTGCCGCACGCCGTAGATTTCATGGCGATCTCCAGCTATGGCGCGGGCGCACGCGAATCGAGCGGCATTGTGCGCATTGATCTCGATCTGCGCCAAAATGTGGAAGGGCGCAACCTGTTGATCGTGGAAGATATCATTGATACCGGTACGACGCTCGCCTATCTGCGGCGCTTGCTCTTGGCGCGCAACCCTGCTAGCTTGCGCATCTGTACGCTGCTCAGCAAGCCCAGCCGCCGCCTGACCGATATTCCAATTGATTACGTCGGCTTTGAGATTCCTGACAAGTTCGTCTTCGGCTACGGACTCGATCTGGATGAACTCTATCGCAATTTGCCGTTCATTGCCGCTGTGAAGCCCGGCAGCTATGCCCATCACTGAGATTCCCGCGCCATTTCTGCTTGAATATCCGCCGTTGGTCGGCGCTTTGTTGCCGCTCATCGGTGAGCGCGAGGCCTATTTAGTCGGCGGCGCAGTGCGCGATGCTTTGTTACGCCGCCCAAGCCACGATCTGGATTTGGCTGTGCCTGACGATGGCAGGCAGCTGGCAAGGCGCATTGCCAATGCCTTTCAAGGCGATTACTACGCGCTGGATGCTGAGCGGCAAGTTGGGCGCGCCCTTGTGCGCTATGATGGCGTGCCTTACAGCGTGGATGTGGCGCGCTTTCGTGGCACCTCGCTTGAAGA
The DNA here is from genome assembly GCA_002794705.1 of Candidatus Thermofonsia Clade 1 bacterium. The sequence continues at coordinate 269,008 of PGTK01000002.1, read as the reverse complement.
AGACTTGCGCGGACGCGATTTCACGGTCAATGCCATTGCCATACCGCTACGCGGCGATCTACAGACGCTGATCGATCCGCTCAACGGCGTGCAGGACTTGTTCGATAAGCGTTTGCGGCGCTGCACGCCTGAGGCGATCCGCGCCGATCCGATCCGCGCCTTGCGCGCCATCCGCCAAAGCCTGCAATTCAAGCTGCTGATCGAGCGCGAGACGCGCAGTGACCTGCGCACCTATGGCGTCGGCATCCTGAGCAGCTCGCCGGAGCGCGTGCGCGATGAATTCATGAGCATGCTCAATGGCGCCAAGCCGCAAGCGGCGCTGCGCGCACTCGACTCGCTAGGCTTGCTACGGCTGATCGTGCCTGAAGTGGAGGCTATGCGCGGCCTGACTCAGCCTGAGCCGCACATATATGACCTCTGGGAACACACGCTGAACGCCGTTGAGCGCATGGACGCCGTGCTCACGACCATCAGTCCGTTGCGCACTGAAGAATCAGCGGCTGATAGTGCGCTCGGCTTGATCGTCTACCTGCTGGACGTTTTTCGTCCGCAGCTGCAGGCGCATCTCGAGGTGCCTTTGCCCAATGGACGGACAGTGCGCGCTTTGCTGATCCTCGCCGCTTTGCTGCACGATTGCGGCAAGCCTGCCACGCGCAGCCTTGACGAAGATGGACGCGTTCACTTCCATCAGCACGAGATCGTCGGCGCTGAGCAGGCTGCTGCCCGTGCCGAAGCCTTGCGGCTGAGCAATGAGGAAATGGCGCGGCTAGTCGGCTGTGTGCGCCATCATATGCGCCCGATGCACTTGCGCAGCGCCGAGTCGCTCTCGCGGCGCGCTATCTACCGCTTTTGGAAAGCCACTGGGCCAGTTGGCGTGGACGTTTGCTTGTTGACGCTAGCCGATTACCTGGCTACAGTCGGGACGCACCTGCAAGTGCAGGCCTGGCTAGGGCACTTGCAAGTAGTGCGCGCGCTTTTGGAAGCCTATTTCAATCAGCATGCCCAAGTGGTATCGCCGCCGCCGCTGATCGACGGCACGACACTGATGGAAGCCTTGAAGCTCGCGCCGAGCAGGCTTGTCGGTCAGCTATTGGAGCAAATTGCTGAGGCGCAGGCCAGCGGCGAGATCAACACACCTGAGGAAGCGCTAGAACTGGCGCGCCGCCTGCGCACAAACACAGACGCCGCCCAAGGCTGAGCGGCGTCTGCGCGACCAGACTGCTGCAAAGGCTTACTTGCCGACGCACTGCGGCACGACTGGTGAACTCTTCTGCCCGTAATCCTCAGGCACATCGACGTAGCTGCTGACCGGCACCCAACCGCCCATCATGAACAGGCGCGCAAAGCCATTTCTCTCGCCGATCACAAAAGCGGTCTGGCAGGCTTTCATCACCAAGCCGGTCGGCGAGCCGTTCGCATCCGAGAGGATCGGCACATCGCTCAAGAACAGCACCAAATTCTTGTTCTCGGGCAAGCCTGGTCCGCCGAAGAAAGTTGGCAAGCCAGGACACTCGCCCGTCCATTGAGCAACGAGCTGCTCTTGAAAGCCGTTGCCCGCATCGCTGATGAAGCGCAGCGTGATCGGATTGTACTGCGGCGCGCCGCTCCATGAAGAGCTGCCAACAGAACCAGAAAAGCCAACAGGGACTGCGTTGGCGAAAAAGTGAATTTGGTTGCCCGCTCCGTCCGTAGCTACGAACCTGTAGGCTTCTGTACCCATGCCCGTGTTATCCCGATCTGCCGTGAAGGTCGAGCCGAGATCGATGAAGCCTGTGCAGCCCACTTGCAGATTCCCGCTGCCGCTCACAGCCTGCAACGCCATAACAGGCGCAATCAGCGCAGCGGCGGACACGAAAAAGACGATTAAACGAAGCGATTTCATACGACCCTTTCCTTTTGAATAACCGACGCTCATAGTTTGCAGGCAATTTATGTCTCTTGCAAGCATTTTTTATGTTTCGCTAAAAAACTTTATTGGTTTTTGCAGAAAATTTATCACTAGCATAAGCATCGCAATGGAATCTTGGCGTAAGCGGTGCGCTGCGCCACAATTGATGCCGTAGCGACTGCATGAAAGCGAGAAAGATATGACTCACAAGGTCAAGATGTTGACGCTCGGGTGGGCACAGACCAACTGCTTCATCATCGGCAACTCTGCGAGCGGCACTGCTGTGCTGATCGACGCACCTGATGATGCGCCGCGCCTGCGCCAAGAGATCGAGCGCGAAGGCTGGCAGCTTTCGGCCATCTTGCTCACACATGCACACTGGGATCATGTGCGCGCCTTGCACGGCCTGAAAGAAGCCACGAACGCGCCCATCTACATGCACGCAGCCGATCTGCCTTTGCTGGAAGAAATGCCTGAGCGCGTCAAGGCGTGGATCGGTGAGATGGAATTGCCCGCGCCCAAGCCCGACGTCCTAGTGCAGCACGGCGAGCTGCTGGCCTTACCTGCCTGCTGCCTCGAAGTGCGCCACACACCAGGTCATACGCCAGGCCATGTCAGCTACGTCTGGCATGAAGGCGCGGTCGTCTTCAGCGGCGATTGCCTGTTCGAAGGCAGCGTCGGGCGCACTGATTTCCCTTATGCTGATCACAAGACGCTGATGGAATCCATCTTCAAGCAGCTGCTGAGCTTGCCTGAAGATTACACTGTCGCCTGCGGCCATGGGCGCACGACTACCATCGCTCGTGAGCGCTACACTAATCCGTTCATCTTAGATTGGAGGGCGCGGCTTGGCGGCAGCCGCTGAGTCGGCGCGTTTGCGCAGTCTGTTAGAGCAGTTGCCTGCGATGGGGCGGCTGCTCGATCTCGGCTGCAGCACATGCCCAGATGCCCTCACGTACTTCGGCGCGGGCGCACAGTGCGTTTGTGGCGTGGACTGGGATTGGCTTGCCCTGAGTGCGGCACGGCGCGCCTATCGCGGTAGGGCGCTGTGCTTAATTTATGCGGATGTGCGCTCAGTGGCTTTTGCGCCACATGCCTTCGATACAGTCCTGATCCGTCATCCTGACATCGCCCGTGCGCTGCAAATCTGGCAGATAGCGCTCAAGCGCTCAGCAGATTGGCTGCGAGAAAACACGGGCAGGCTGCTGATCACAACTTATAGCCTTGATGAGTCGCTCCAAGTGCGCGCCCTGTGCGACTCAATTGCCGCCTTGCGCGCCATACGGCTAGATGAGAGTCGCTTGGCGCCTGTAGCGCTCAATGGACGCGATTGTCACGCGCTGTGCTACGTGCTCAGCACATGATGCCGACTCGTAAGCAGAAGATCGGGCGCAGATTCTGCGAAGTTTGGGCTTGAATCGCGTTGAAAAATTGCACGGGCGTGCCGATCCCTAAGTTGACCGTGCGCACATAGGCGCTCAAGCCCGCGATCAGCGCGCCATCGCCGATCTGCTCACCGAGCTGCCGCATGAAGACCGCGCCGCCGCCATAGACCGTGCTCATGTAATCGCTGAAGTCGCGGAAGTCATCCAGCGCTGTATTGATCGGTCTGACCGTTGTGATGCGGTTATACCACGTCAAAATGTGTGACCAATATTCTTCCGCCGCATTGACTCCGCCATAGCCCGTGTATTTGTAGAACAAGTAGCCCGCAATTTGCGCCAGACTTTCATCAAGCCAAGCGTTGCGCAAGGTATCGTTGCCGGCAATGCCGTAGAACCATTGATGGGCTACCTCATGCGCCGTGATGAAGCGCCGATAGACGTTCGTGCGGTCGTTATTGACGAAGATGAGCGTGGGATATTCCTCGCCGCCGCTTGGAAAGCGCATGGCGATCACGCTCAGCTCAGCGTACGGATACGGACTGATGACGCGGTCAAAGTAGTTGAACGACGCCACGCTGATCTCAGCGATCTCTTGCGCGCCGACGGAGTCGCCGTTGTACAGCACGTTGATCGGCACGCCCGCGCCTTGAGCAGAGATGACGCGCCAGCCGCGCACTTGCACCAGCACAAAGTTGCGCACAGGACCGGTCACTACCGTGTAGGTCGCTGTACCGTCGCCGTGATGCTCAGTGCTTTTAAGCGTTCCGACGAACCACGTGCCGTAGTCGCTTGGAGCGCGTATGCGCACGGCATAGAGCGCCGATTCAGTGTAGGCGTAATCCAAGCCTTTGGTCGCCACGTCTTGGCGCCAGCCCGTCTGGTCGTACACCGCGACCATTGGCAATGGCTCGCTGACGTAGAAAAAGTTGCTGCCAGCTGGCACTGTGATCGTGTAGTCAAAATCGAAGATCGCCGTGCCATTGGGCGGTATCGGCGCGCTGAGCGGCACAGCCAAGACCGTGCCATTCGCATCGCGGATTTGCCCTGAGGTCGGCGCGCCGTTCACGCTCACGGCATTCACGCGCATTCGGCGACCCTGATGGACAGGATGATTCGGATACAGCCGAAAGATCACCTCGCTGTGCGGGGCGCCGCTGTTGTTCACATATAGCACACGCGCCTTGCCCGTCAAAATGCCGCGCCGATGATCCACCTCAAATGCCAATAAGTAGCGCGTCCGATTGAGGAAGAGGGTTGCCAAGCCCTCAAAGCCTTGCCGCGCCCAGATCGGATCGGTTAACAGTGACTCATCAGGCAGACTTGGCACGCCTGAGGCATAGCTCGGCACAGGAAAAACAGCCAGCAGGACGATCAGCGCGCTCAGCGCACACGCAAGACGTTTCATGCGAAAGCTCCTCAGCGAATGGCAGTGGCAACTGCCGTGCAAGCAAGCGTGACTCCGCCCAAGACTAAGTTGAGCGTCGTGAGGCGCTGCTCGCGCAGCCGCAGGCGCTCTACTTCGCCGCTATCCTTGCCGTGCGCCGCTAAAAGCGAGGCGCGCTCTAAGGCGGGCAAGACCCCGAACTGCATCAGCGCGCCCACACCGATCATACCGATCACGGCGATGTGCTTGACCAGCATCGCCCGCGACCAGTCATTATCGAACTGCAGAAAGCCCGTGTAAAACGGACTGGCGCTCATCTGATACAAGCCTGTGACCAGCAAGACCAGCAGACTCAGGTTAGCGATCACCTGAAAGCGCTTGCGCAGCTTATCTAGCAGGCTCAGCAATGCCGAAGTGCCTTCGCTGCGCGCCAAGAGAGCGCGTGCGTTCGGCATGATGACGAGCGAGAGCAGCGTCAAGCCGCCCAGCCATGCAACTGTGGCGATGAGGTGAAAGAACAGGCTGATCGTCAGCAGCCAGTCAGTGACCATTGCGCGCACCTAGCCTAGCCGACACTTTCAGCAGATTGTGGCACGGCTAGGCGCGCTTTGTCAAAAGCCGCGCTAGAGCGTTTTGAGGACTGCGAGCGCCTCTTCCACATGCTTAGCGCCGTTGAGCATGTCGGCAAAGCGGTGACGGATGATGCCATGACGATCTAGGATGAAGGTGACGCGGTTGTTCAGCAGACCGAGAGCCGTGCGCGCATCGTAGAGCTTATGCACCTTGCCGCGCTCATCGCTGAGCAGGATGTAGGGCAAGCGGTAACGCTCTGCGAATTTGCGCTGCACAGCGGGCGGATCGTCGCTGATTCCGATCACGGTCACGCCCAGCTGACTGAAGGCAGTGTAGGCATCGCGGAAAGCGCACGCCTCCGCTGTGCAGACGGGCGAATGCGCCTTTGGATAGAAGAACAGCACAATCGGACCTTTGCCCAAGAGGTCATGGAGGCGCACGGGCTGCTCATTTTGGTCACATAGGGTAAAATCGGGCGCACGGTTGCCAATCGCGGCGCCAACTACTGGTTCAGCGCTTGAGATCGTCACGGGTCTCTCCATTTTTCAGATGTACTTCATCCAAACATAGGGCAAGTGGCGCGTTTTGCCAAATGAAAGGCTGAAAAAATGTTCATCAATCCACTGAGGGCGCTCTGGGAGCGCGGCGACGTGCTGATCAACGGCTGGCTGAGCATCCCCAGCACATGGACAGCTGAGATCATGGCAAGCAGCGGCTACGACGCTGTGACCATTGACATGCAGCACGGCTTCATGGACTACGAGACGGCGTTCGCCATGTTGCAGGCAATCGGCAATACGAGCGCCGTGCCGTTGGTGCGCGTCTGGGGCAACGATCCTGCGCTGATCATGCGCGTCTTGGACGCGGGCGCGCTGGGCGTGATCTGCCCGCTGATCAACAGCCGCGCTGAGGCAGCGGCATTTGTAGGCGCGTGTCGCTATCCGCCCTATGGCTTCCGCAGCTACGGTCCGATGCGCGCTGCGCTGTGCCATGGCGAAGACTACTTCCAGAGCGCGAATAGCCAAATTGTGACTTTCGCCATGATCGAGACCTTGCAGGGCTTAGCGAATGTGGAAGATATCGCCGCGGCGCCCGATCTAGACGGCTTGTACATCGGTCCGGCGGATTTGAGCATAGCGCTTGGCTTGCCGCCTGCCACTGAGCCGAGCGATCCGAAGTTTTTTGAGGCAGTAGATCGCATTCTTGCCGCTGCTAAGGCGCATGATAAGATTGTCTGCCTTCATGCGCGCACGCCTGAGTATGCCCAGCAGATGTTGAGCAAGGGCTTCCGCTTCCTGACCGTCGGCAATGACACGAATCTGTTGGGCGGCGCTGCAAAGGCAATCACAAAGGCGCTCAAGCCTTAGGAAGTCGCTGTTCTTGAGGCTTGCCAGAAATCGTAGAGCGCTAGAAATGCTTGGGCAGGCTGTTGCTGCTGATCAGGATTTTGACTGAAACGTCCGTTGTTCCAGCTGATCATCAGCTCGCGCTTGGCGCGTGTAATGCCCACGTAAAGCAGGCGCAGGCGCTCTGCAGCGTAGTCTAGGCGCGCTTGGGCTGAGGCATCGCCTTCGCTATACGCCGAATCTGCGATCAGGCTCTCTAATTGCGCCCGAATCTCGGCGCTCAGATTGAGCGAGTCGCGCAGGTAGTACCGTTCATCAAGATAGCGCTCTTGGGGCAGTCCGAAGGGAAAGCTGTAGTTGTTAACCGAGAGCAGATAGACGCGATCCCACTCCAGACCTTTGGCAGCGTGCATGGTGGCGACGGTCACTACGCCTGCTTTCGGCTCATAGCCCGTTTCCTCCCGATCAAAGCCGATGAAGCGGCGCTCATTGGCGCTAATGCGCTTTAGCTCAGCAGCGAACTCACTCAGGCGCGCCGTCGGCGTTTGATCGGCGTAGGTGCGCAGGAGTTGGGCGAATTTGTAGCCCAGCGCGATCTCGGAGTCGGTTTTGAAGATATCCTGCCCAACGGTCAGCACCAGCTGATCAATCGGCAAGTGTGCAGCGTACAGCCAGCGCTGCACGGTCTCGCGGAATGCCTCCAGATCGAGGTAGAGCGGCTCAAGTTCCTCAGATTCAGGGATTTCAAGCGTCTCGGTCAGCAGGACGCCCGCCTCCGGAAACAGAAAGCGCTCAAGATGTTTGAGCTTCTCAAAGCGCTTGCGCAGCTCAGCTTGCCACGCCTCGCCCTCAGCGCCCAGCTCTCCGCCTAGGTGCCACTGCCACCAGACCTCACGGTAAAGTTCAGCGAGCAGCGAAGCGCTCTGCGGGCTAGTTGGCTTGGCAAGGTAACGCAAGACCAGCTCAAGGCGCTTGGCAGTTTGGCGCGTGGAAGAGGTGCTGCTCAGGAGCTCCTCATATTGCACACCGAGTGCGCGTAGATGCTCTGCTAATTTGAAGCCGTGCTGATTCTCTGGCACTAGCGCTGCGACCGTCCGATCAGAGTTATCGGACAGCCATCTCGCCAATGACTCGGCTACCATTTTGATCTCATCCTCAGGCGAATAGCTCTTGCCCACACTATGGGCAATTTTCAGGCGCGCCTCAGCGACAGGCGGATTAGGCTGTGGATCGTTGGGCGAAGTCGGCACAATTTGAGCAGCTGAGAAAGTCTCGCGCAGGGCGGGATTCACGCTCTGCGTGCGCGTCCATTCAACCAGATAATTGGCGAGGTCAATGATCGGCTGTGCCGAACGCCCTGAGAGGCTCAAGGTGCGCCGCTCTACATCGGAACGGGCGAGGAAGGCGCGCAGATACTTGGGATCGGCAGTGGTGAACGTTGTGTTGATCGCCTGATTCGGATCGCCAACGCGCACCCAGTTGCCGTGCGCTGAGAGCAAGCCCAGTAAGTCCTGCTGCAGCTTGCTGCTATCTTGCGCTTCATCCTCCAAAATGTAGACGTAGCGCGCCTGTTGCCGCTCTAGGAAAGCGGTGTCTTGCTCTAGGGCGTGCAACGCCAACATGACCAGATCGTCGAAGTCCACCACGCCGCGATAGCTCAGCGCCCGCCGATAATTCTCATAGATGGCGCAGCCAAAGCGCACAAGCGGCAACTCGGATTCGGGCAGCTGATCGAGCTTGGCACGGATCGCTTGCGGAGTCAGACGATAATCCTTCGCTCGACGAATGAACTGCTCCGCGAGGCTTTGCGCCAGATCGGGCAACTTATTATTGCTGAGATAGGCAAAATTGCCTCGATTTTCGCGCCATTCAGCATCCAAATAGCCTCTGAAGATGTCAAATCCGTTGCCTTTCAGCCACGCCGTCACCACCTCCTCACGGATATCCTGTGCAGCGCGCTCATCTACGATCTTGAAATTTTCTGCCAAGCCCGCCAAGCTAGGGCGCTCACGCACAATGTCATGGGCTAAGCCGTGCAGCGTGCGTACGCGATAGCCAAACGTGCCAAGTGCTATGCCTGCCGCCTCAAGCTGTGCCTTGATTTTCCTGCGGATGCTATTGGCTGCCGCATTCGCAAAAGTAACGACCAACACCTCGCGGCTATCGTTCGGGCGACCCTCGCGCACAAGGCGCAGGACGAGTCGGGCGGCAAGGTGCGCAAGAGTGTAGGTCTTGCCGCTGCCCGGCACTGCCTCAATGCCCATTTTGCCGCCGCTATAGCGCAGAATCGCCTCTTGTTCAGCGCGGAATGTTGCGTCGCTCATCAGGATGCCTCACTCTCTACATTTGCGCTTGACAGGCGCTGCAGAGCGCGCAGAAGTTTGCCCTCTTGTTCAAAGCCGCTCTCGCCCAGCTCAGCAATTTCCACATAGATGTGCTTACGGCAACGGCGCGTCAAGCCAATGACCGTGCGATAGAGCGCAGCATCTTCAGCAGTCGCCTCATCCTCATCCGTCCAGACCTCATCAGGCAAATATTCGCGGCGCAGCACATAAGGATGAGTCAGGGGCTGCTCAAGGCGGACAAACCAGCCGCTGCTGCCGACATCTAGCCAGAATTGGTAGTCCACAGGGCGGTTACGCAACAGGAAGGTGTTCGCGGGCATGATCAGGATCGCCTCTGCCGCCTCATCCTGCCAGCTCTGGGCATGCAGCGCGGGCAGAAGGCGTTGCGAGACCATGCGCAAATACTCGCGCCCAAGCCCTGACCAATCGCCTTCATGGTCAGCGTAGAGCGTTTGGCGGAAATTCTGCACAGAGTCGATCAGCTGTGCCGCCACACGCGCCCCTTCGAGATTCCGATGCAAGCCGTAGCCCTTGTGCGAGAGCTTTTCGCTGAACAGCAGGCGCAAAAAGTGATCGAGCGGCACCGAATCGCCGTGATCGAGGCGCGCACGGTAGCTCTCTAGCCATTCGCGCAGGGCATCATAGCGCGCTCCGATGCGATGTCCGATGCGCGTCTGTTTTTCAGGCTCCATCTTGGCAAAGGCGCTCAGGGCAGGGCGCGTGATGTTGCTTTCATCGCGTTTGGCGCGATAGACGATCTCTGCCAAGAGCGAGGCGCGCAACGGATCGAGTTCGCTGATGCACAGCGCGAGGGCATTTGCTACGTCGTTGTGGGGCGGCGCAATGATCTCTCTGCCGTCTATCCAGTCGGGATGCGCGATCAGGGTCAGCGTGAGCAGGGCGCGTGTGATCGGCTCATCCAGCAAAGCACGCGAGGGGCGATGAGTCAGCACGGGCAGGCGTATGCCGTAGAGCTGTTCGCGCTGCCGCAGCGCGTAAGTGAGCGAGAAACGCAGCGAGTCGTTCAGAAAAGGTGCCACAATAGCAATTTGGCGCGGCGGCACGCCCGCCGAGACCAATGCAGCGACCTTATCGGCTACATCCTCGATCATCTGCGGATAGAAACGTTTGGAAATGATTGAAACAGCCGCTCGCCAGCTGCCGCCTTGCGCTAACTCAGGCTGGTAGCGCGGGCTGAGCAGGCGATTGAAGGCGGCTGAGAGCGCCGTTACATCCTCAGACATAACGTGCGAGTGCGGCATGACAAGATGATCGTCGCACAGTCCGAGCAATTCGTAGGCGCTCTCAGGATCGGCGCCCAAGAAAGTGCGGAAGCCGCCGTCGGCGTCGTAGAGCAGGAGCGCGCCCTGCACATAGGGCAGGCACATCGCCAAAAGGTCGTGCGTGGCAGGCAGGTCTTCTTCGATATTCTCCGCTAGGAGGAAGTCAAAGCGCGTTTGAATGAACTCTTGAAAAGCGGGATCAGGGCGGATGTAGCGCTGAAACGCCTCAACAATTAGTGAGAAATCTAGCAGGTTATTTTGCAGGCAGTGCGCTCTGAACTCGGCTGCAAGGGCATTAGCGCGCTTAAAGACCTCATGGCGGCTGGAGTCGCGCTCGCCCCACGCCTTGCTCAGCCGCTCAGTGATATTTTCGATCGGCTCGCCCAGCAGCGCCGATCGAGTCAGGTTATCCAAGACCTGTGAGATGATGCGCGGCGGCGGCACGCGCATATCGCTGAGGGCAAACTCGCCGTGTTCGATGCGCGGCAAGGCAAAACGCGCCATGAAGTACTGTGCCGTCTCAATATTCAGGAAGATCGGCTCACGGCTCGGATCGGCGCCCAGCGCGCCTGCAATTTCCGTCCAGTAGGCGCTAACCGCCTCACGGGCAAAGCCCGCGAACGTCTTGATGATGGGACTCCCGCCGCTGTACGCCGATTCGTGCAATGCCAGCTGATACGGACGCGCCGAAGGCATCTGTGGCACAATGATCAGCAGGCGCGAGGGATCAACGCCGCTCTCAAGCCATGCCAGCATGTGCTGCACGGCGTAGGTCGTCTTGCCGCTACCAGCTATGCCCTCTAGGAACACCTTGCGGAAGAGCAACGCGCTCTCCGCCTGCACCAGCCCTGAATTCGCCATGATCGCGTCCGTTCGTAAGCATACGCCTCACTGTCAGCTTGACAGTGAGGCACTTTGACTAGCGCAACAGCGGCGCCATCACCAACGAGACAATTGCCAACAGTTTGAGCAGGATATTCAGCGACGGACCGGACGTATCCTTGAACGGATCGCCGACTGTATCACCGACCACAGCTGCCTTGTGCGCTGCTGAGCCTTTGCCGCCCAAGTTGCCGCGCTCAATGTACTTTTTGGCGTTATCCCATGCGCCTCCGGCGTTGGCCATCAGCACTGCCACCATGAACGCCACCAAGAGCGAGCCGATCAACATGCCCACAACCGTCTCAGCGCCTAGGAAGCGCTCAAGATCGGTGCCGCGTGCCAGACGTGCGCCCAAGATCAGCAGCACAGGGATCGCTACAGCCAGCGTGCCGGGCAGGATCATCTGGCGAATGGCGTTATCCGTGCTGATCGCCACGCAGCGCGCATAGTCAGGGTCAGCCTTGCCCTCCATCAAGCCCGGAATCTCCTTGAACTGGCGGCGCACCTCGACCACCACGCCACGCGCCGCCTTACCGACTGCCGTCATGGTCTGGGCGCTGAACAGCAACGGCAACATGCCGCCCAGAATGAAGCCCGTGATCAGGCGCGGATCGAGGATGTTGATCTCTCGAATGCCCGTCACGCTGACAAAAGCAGCGATCAGCGCAAGCGCCGTCATCAGCGCGCTGCCAATCGCAAAACCCTTGCCGACGGCTGCCGTTGTGTTGCCAAGCGAGTCGAGGGCGTCTGTACGCTCACGGACTTCCTTGCCCATGTGCGACATCTCAGCAATGCCGCCTGCGTTATCGGCAACCGGTCCGTAGGCATCTGTAGCGAGCGTGATGCTCAATGTTGAGAGCATTCCGACGGCAGCAATGGCTACGCCGTACAAGCCCGCTGAGGAATAGGCGACCAAAGTCGCTGCGATCACGATCAGCGCCGGCACCACCACGCTCAACATGCCCAGCGCAATGCCCTGAATGATCACAATTGCCGGTCCGCCCTCTGAGCTTTCCGCCAAATAGCGCGTCGGACGGTAGTTATCGCTAGTGAAGTACTCGGTTGAGAAACCAATGCCCGCGCCTGCCAGCAGACCTGCAATCGCCGCAAGTGCCACGCCAATGCCCAAGTCCAGCAAGAGCGCAACAGCGATCATCAAGATGGCGATGATCGCGCTCGCCGAATACACGCCGCGCCGCAGACTGCCCAGCAACTGACCCTGAGTCGCGCCCTCTTGAGCGCGCACAAGGAACGTGCTACCAATGCTCACGATCAAGCCGAGCGCCGCGATCAAGAGCGGATACGCTTGCGCCGCGCCCGATTTTTCTGGGGGAATGCCAATGCCGAGCGCTGAGCCTGCCTCGCTGACTGCCACGCCGCTGCTCAGCACGGCTAATGAGATCGCTGCAATGATCGAGCTGGCATAGCTCTCAAACAGGTCTGAGCCCATGCCTGCCACGTCGCCCACGTTATCGCCCACGTTATCGGCGATCACAGCTGGGTTGCGCGGATCGTCCTCTGGAATGCCCGCCTCAGTCTTGCCGACCAAGTCAGCGCCTACGTCGGCTGCTTTGGTGAAGATTCCGCCGCCCACACGCGCAAAAATGGCGATTGCCGTCCCGCCGAAGCCGAAGCCCGTCAGCGCGCCTGCCATCTCCTGCGGATTATCCTTGATGCCGCTCAGCACAACGATCAAAAGACCAATGCCCAGCAGCGCTAACGAGACGACTGTTGTCCCCATGACCGAGCCGCTGGCAAAAGCAACGCGCAAACCGCCGTCAAGGCTCTGGGAAGCGGCTTGTGTGGTACGGCTGTTGGCACGCACTGCGATCTGCATTCCGAAGAAGCCCGCCAAGCCTGAAGCAAGCGCGCCGCTCACAAAGGCGACCACGGTCCATGGACTCAGGTTGAAATCCTGTACGCTGCTCAAGCCCAGCAGCAGCGCACTGACCAACACCACGAAAATCGCCACGTAGACGTACTCACGGCGCAGGAAAGCTGCCGCGCCTTGCTGCACAGCCCGCGCAATGCGCTGCATGGTCTCGTTGCCGGGGTCTTGCTGCATGACCCAAGCCCGTTGACGAAACGCGAAGATCAACCCGCCGATGGCAATGATTGAGGCGATCCATCGTGCGTTTTCTACAAAGAATTCCATTGGTCTAGACGCTCCTGGTGTGAAGTGTACAAGTATTGCCTTGCCGCTGAGCGCGAGGCTCAGTCGTATGCGCACCCTAGCCCTATTATTATGCCAAAGCACAGGCGAAATTGGCAAAAGCCTTCGCGTGCAGCCGAATGTCTCTCGCAGCGGCTCAGGCACTCCAATGCGCCAAAGGACTGCTTTGTTCAAAAGCAGCGCTTATCGCATACGCTATATGTCAGATTTTTCTGCTTATAAAAGGTGACGCTTGTCAACACGGGGCGTGATGAACGTCACTACGCTCTCTCAGCGCGCCGTTTTACCATACGGATAAAGCCAAAATGGAGGGAAACATGACCCAGATTGCTTGGGAAAAGCCTGAAAATGCGCCTGAGGAAGCCGTAAATAGCGGCATTCAGTGGAAATACCTGATCGGGCTGATCGCGTTATTCGTCGGCATCGGCTACTTGATCTTGCAGGGGACAGTCAGTGGAGCGCGCTATTTCATCAGTGTGGATGAGCTGCTGAAGGGCGATTACGTCGGCAAGACTGTGCGCATCAGCGGCGCCGTGATCGGCGAGAGCATCCGCCACGATCCGCAGAACTTGATCATTGACTTCACCATTGCCAACATCCCGACTGAGACCAAAGACCTTGCCCGCACGCTCTACGAGGCAGTCCATGACCCGAATGCGACGCGCCTCCCTGTGCATGTGCGCAACCAAGTTAAGCCCGATCTGCTGCAGAACGAGGCGCAGGCCATTCTGACGGGCAAACTTGGCACTGATGGCATCTTTTATGCCACTGAGGTGCTGCTGAAATGCCCTAGCCGCTATGAAGAGGTCGCGCCGAACCAAGCCATTGCTGATCCATCAGTTGGAAAGTGAGTGGGTAGCCTTATGTTGGCAGAGCTGGGCTTTATTGCAACTTTTCTCGCCTTTTTCGCTGCGCTCTATGCAGCGGGCATGGCGTTTTACAGCGTCCGTGTGCGCGATGATCGGCTTTTGCTGAGTGCGCGCAACGCGGCACTGGCTACTTTTCCATTGCTGAGCGTGAGTCTAGGCGCGCTGCTGATCGCGCTGCTCACGCAGCAGTATCAGATCGCTTACGTCTGGAATGTGACCGATCCCAACACGCCGACTTTCTATCGGATCACAGCGCTGTGGGGCGCGCAGGCGGGATCGCTCTTGTTTTGGTCAGGCATGATGAGTGCATTCGCTTTCGGCACCATCGCGTTGAACTGGCAGGCTCAGCGCCGTTTGATGCCGTACGTGATCATTTACGCCATGCTGACTTTGGCGTTTTTCCTCTCGCTTTCGCTGTTTTTTGAGAATCCGTTCGATCGCTACTGGATCATGCCGGATAACAGCGTGGCGAAGAGCGTTTTTGCTTTTGGCGGCGCTGTGCCGCCTGCCTCCGCCCGCCTTGCCGAGACCGCAAACGGACTCAATCCGCTGTTGCGGCATTTCGGCATGATTGTGCATCCGCCGCTGCTGTATATGGGCTTTGTCGGCTTTTTAGTGCCGTTTGCTTTCGCCATGGCGGCGCTTGCCAGCGGCGATCTCAGCACGAATTGGATCAAGGCGACTCGGCGCTGGACTTTGCTTGCGTGGGTCAGCCTGAGTTTGGGCTTGGTGCTGGGCGGGCGCTGGGCGTATGACGTGCTGGGCTGGGGCGGCTGGTGGGGCTGGGATCCGGTTGAGAATGCGGCGTTTTTGCCGTGGTTGCTTGGCACGGCGTTCCTGCACAGCGCCATGATCCAAGAGAAGCGCGGCATGTTGAAGGTCTGGAATATGTTCCTGATGCTTGGCACCTTCAGTGCCGTGATCTTTGGCACGTTTGCCACGCGCAGCGGCTTAGTGGATAGCGTCCACAGCTTTGCGCGCAGCGAGATCGGCTTCCCGCTCTTCTTCTTCTGGTTCGGCATGACGGCGGTCAGTTTGGGCATGTTGCTGTGGCGCTGGCGGCGCGGCGACTTGCGCGATGAGCGCCGTTTGAGCAGCTGGTTCAGCCGTGAGTCGCTTTTTGTGCTGAACAACATCGTCTTTGTGATGCTGTTCATCGCCATTTTTTGGGGCAGCTTTGGCGCGCCGATCTTCAGCGAGCTGTTCATAGGAACAACGATCACATTAGGCAAGGATTACTTCCTGCAGGTGACGCCGCCGCTCTTCCTTGCGCTGTTCATTTTGATGGGCATAGCGCCGCTCTCGGCGTGGGGCGTGACCTCGCTCAGGCGCTTGGGCAAAGCGCTGATTGTGCCTGCGATCCTTGCTGCGCTGATCGTCGTGCTTTTGGCGCTGACTCAGCCTGCAGAGCCGCTTGTCTTGGTCATCTATGGCGTGATCGCGCTCAGTGGCACGGTCGCGCTGTGGGAGACGGTTCGTGGCGCCATTGCGCGGCACAAATCGCTCGGTGAGAGCTGGTACACGGCGTTTACGGCGCTTATTGCGCGCAATCGGCGGCGCTATGGCGGCTATTTGATCCATTTGAGCATCGCTATCTTGGGCATCGGCGCGCTTGGCAGTGAGCTTTATCAGCAAGAGACGCAGCGCACGCTCGCTGTTGGGCAGAGCCTTGAGCTAGGCGGCTACGTCATGCGCTATGACGGCTTTTTGGGCGGTCGGGTGGCAAATGACGGGCGCATTATGGATATTGCTCAAGTGACCGTGCTGCGCGACGGGCGTGAGATCGCGCAGTTGCGCCCGCGCCGCGATTTCTATCCGAACGTTGAGGGCATGAACAGCATGACCATCCCGGCGGCGCACAGCACGCTTGAGAATGACTTCTACGTGCTGCTGGTGGACTGGGAGACCATCAGCGCCCGCAGCGCGACCTTCAAAGTTTACATCAACCCGTTGATCAACTTGATTTGGTGGGGCGCTTTGCTGTTGGTGATCGGCACGATCATCGGCATGTACCCGGATGATCGGCTTGCCCTTGCAACGGCAAAGGCTACACAGCCCAGTCAGTTGGCAGGAGCAAAGGCATGAGGAATCTACTGAGAATCGCTCTGAGTGTGATGGTGATCGTCATGGCGCTGAGCGCGGCACCCCTGAGCGTCTACGCGCAGGATGATCCGCGCCGCCCCGTGACCGATGATGAGGTGAATGCCGTTTCGAAGCGGCTGTACTGCCCTGTCTGTGAGAACATCACGCTGGATACCTGCGGCACGCTTGCTTGCATTCAGTGGCGCGAGGAAGTGCGCATTCTGCTCAGCGAGGGCAAGACTCCAGAGCAGGTGATCGAGAATTTTGTGGTGCGCTTCGGCGACCGCGTGGTCGGCACGCCTGTTGATCCGACGTTGCGCGCTCTCTCGCTTGTGACGCCGTGGCTGTTGAGCGCGTTTGTGCTGCTTGGCGCTGCGAGTGTGTTCCTGCGCTGGCGTCGTGAGGGCGCGGTCAGCGCGCCGAAGGCGAAGGTTAGCTCGCCAAGCGCTCAGGCAGCTACTCACACGCTTGAAGAATACCGTGCACGCCTTGAGGCAGACCTCGCAGCGCGCCGTTGATCGGGAGAGGTGAGCGATGACGGAATTGCATGTGACTGAGGATGTATTGGCTGAAAGTGCGCCTTCGAAGCGCGGCGCTAACTTTGTGATCGTCTTGGCGGCGATTGTCTTGGCGAGCATGGCGCTGATCTTCGGCTTGGGCTTGCGCCATCAGCAGCAAGCGCAGCCGACTGAGGGCATGGCGCCGCTCTTCACGCTCAAGACGCTTGATGGGCAGGAGATCGCGCTTGAGTCCTTGCGCGGCAAGGTGGTGGTGCTGAACTTCTGGGCGAGTTGGTGCGGCCCGTGCCGCGATGAAGCCGCCGAACTAGAGGCTACATGGCAGCACTATAAGGATAAGGGCGTCGTTTTCTTGGGCGTCGCTTATACCGACACTGAGCGCAATGCGCAGGCGTACCTGAAGGAATTCGGCGTCACCTATCCCAACGGTCTGGACTACCAGACCCGTATTTCGGCGCTCTACCGCATTGCGGGCGTGCCGGAGACCTTCATCATTGACCGTGACGGGCACATCAACGAATTTGTGATGGCGCCGCTCAAGCGCGCTCAGCTGAGCGCCATGATCGAGCGCGCTTTGGCGAAAGGATCGCAACCATGAGCTTTGAAACACTCGGTCTCAGCCTCGCGCTGATCGCAGTTCTTTTGTTGTGGGTCGCTGCGCCGCTGTTGCGCCACAAGCCGCGTTTTGCTGAACAGGCTGATGCTGTGCTGATCGAGCGCCTGCAGCAGCACTATGAGCGAGTCCTGACTGTTTTGCGCGATCTTGAAGAGGATTACAGTCTGGGCAAGCTGGATCAGGCGCGCTATGCCGCTGAGCGCGAGCGCTGGATCGCGCAGGGCGTGGAAGTGCTGGCAGAGCTGGATCATATTGGCGCGCTGAGCAAGCCCGATCAGACGGTCAGTGAGCTGGATGCAGCCGTAGACCGTCAGATTGAGCAAGCGGTTGCGGCGTATCGCAAGGCGCACAAGTTGGCTTGAGCCTGAGAGGTAGCATACCATGCGACGCATCATCGCCCTGATCGGACTGAGCCTGCTCTTGAGCGCCTGCAGCGGACTGGGCGGCGAGCCGCCCATTGTGGCAACGCTGCCTATGAATCCTGCTCAGCCGACCTTCGATCCGACTGTTTTGGCGCAGATTCATGCCGAAGTGACGCCGAACGCCGCTACCCCTGTGGGTACGCCCGAAGGCACGCCCGTTGCTGCTGTCCCAGAAGAGGCGCTTGGCACGGTCAGCGGGCAGGTTACAAATGCCACTGAGGGCGCCTCGCTCCCGCCTGACCTTGAAATCGAGCTACACAGCGTGGATCGTGCCTTTAACGATACCGTGCTGAAGACCAAAGCCGATGCTGAGGGCAAGTTCGTCTTTCAGAACGTGCCGATCCGTGCAGATCGCTCATATTTCGCGGCGGCGGTCGTTGATGGGCGCTATTTTGCCAGCGATCCTGTCATAGGCAATCCTGCGGCGCCGTCGCTCGACCTGCCTTTCAAGATTTATGAGCGCACAGCCGATCCGAGCGTCTTGCGGGTCGCTATGGTGATGACTCAGGTCACGCCTGAGGAAGGCGCGCTCTATGTTGTGCAGATCATCCGCTTTGAGAACACTTCCGATCGGATTTTCAGCACAGATGAGCGCTTCGGCGAGGATAGCTACGCCTCTGTGCGCGTGCAATTGCCGGAGGGCGCGCTCTTGCTCGGCTTCGCCACAGAGGAGTCGCGCTTCCAAGTGGAAAACGGCGTGATCACCGATAGCTTGCCCGTCTATCCGAATACGCGGCATGTTGTCCATTTCCGCTATCTGTTGCCCTATCAGCCAAGCGGGACTCGGATCGCGCTGCCGTTGCCGTATCGCGTCGAAGGCACGCTCACGCTGTTGGTCAATCCGCCTAGCTTGAACGTTGTGGCGCGGGCAGGCGATCAGCCGCTCACGCTACAGACTACGCGGGATATGAACGGCGTGGTGTACGCGAACTATGCTCTCAATGCGCAACTGCCTCAGGCGACGCTAGATTACACACTGAGCGGCGACCTCGCTATGCCGAGTCCAGCAGCTGCAGCCGAAGTCAGCAGCACGGTGCAGCCGCTTGCCCTCGCATTGATCGTCGGTGGCGTCTTGATGATCGGAGTTGGCTTGGCGCTGTTGGTGCGTGGCAGAAAAGCGCCTGTGACGGTTACAGGCGTGGAGTCGGACGAACAAGAGCGCTTGATCGCAGCGCTAGCGGCGCTTGATGAGCGCTACAAGCAGGGGAAGCTGAGCAAATCTGCCTACACGCGCCAGCGCGACTCCTTAAAAGCGCAGCTGGCTAAGCTGATGGGCAGAAAGTAGGTCGGTATGGCAACTGTTGCGCCGTTGCTGACTGATCGATCCGTTGTGAAGCCCTCAGCGTCGCTCATCGCCATTGAGGGCGTGACCAAGACCTTTGACGTGCTGCCTGTTCTGCGCAACTTGACGCTGCACATCGGGCGCAGCGATTTCCTCGCGCTGCTGGGCGCTAACGGTAGCGGCAAAAGCACGCTCTTGCGCCTGATCGCCGGGCTAGGGCAGGCAGATCGCGGGACAATTCGCGTCGGCGGCTGGCAGTTGCCGCGCCAAGCGGATCGCGTGCGCGCTCAGTTGGGCTTGGTCAGCCACAAGCTGCTGCTCTATGAGAATTTGACGGCACGAGAGAATCTGCGCTTCTTCAGCCGCCTCTACAATCTAGGCGGCAAGCAGGCAGAGCGGCGCATTGAGGCGCTTTTGGAGCGAGTCGGCTTGGTACATCGTGCGGATGACGCCGTGCGGACGTTCTCGCGGGGCATGGCGCAGCGTTTGAGCATTGCGCGGGCGCTCCTGCACGATCCTGCCATTTTGCTGCTTGATGAGCCGTATACAGGCTTGGATCAGGCGGCGGCAGCGATGTTAGACGCGCTTCTGAGCGAGGCGCACGCTGAGGGACGCACAATCCTGATGGTGACGCATGAAATTGAGCGTGCGGCACGCCTGCCGAGCCATGTAGCGATCTTAGCGCGTGGCAGTATCGCGTTTGCCTGCACGCGGGCAGAGATTCCGAGCGTGGCGTGGCTGGCGGCGCGCTACGCCGAAGTGACAGGCTAGGAGATTGCACATGCAGACGCCATTCTTCCGTGCGGTCTACGGGATTGTGATCAAGGATTTGCAGGCAGAGCTGCGCAGCCGTGAATTGCTCAGCTTGATGGTGATCTTCGCCTTGCTCAGCCTGCTGATCTTCAGCTTTGCCCTAGAGCTGGATCGGATCGCCCGCGAGGAGTCGATCAGCGGCGTGCTGTGGGTGACGGTCGCGTTTGCCAGCATCATTGGCTTGAATCGCAGCCTGACTCTGGAACGTGAGCATGGCAACCTAGACGCCATGCTGATCGCGCCCATTCATCGCGCTGCGATCTTCGTGGGCAAGCTGCTGGGCAATTTTCTGTTCGCGCTGATCGTTGGCGCTTTGCTAGTGCCGATTGCCGCGATCCTTTACAACATGCCATTGCTGAGCGCGTGGCTGATCGCAGTGCTGGTGCTTGGCACGTTCGGTCTGAGCAGCGTCGGCACGCTATTAGCGACCATGACGGCGCAAACGCGCACCCGCGAGAGCCTGCTACCGGTTGTGATGTTGCCTTTAGCCCTGCCTGTGGTGCTGACCGCTGTGCGCGCCACCACAGGCATGTTGAGCGGTCAGCCGAGCGAAGATTGGCTCGCGTGGCTGCAGCTGCTCGCTTTTGTAGATGCGGTCTATTTTGCCGCCTGTTTCATCATGTTTGAGTTCGTGGTTGAAGCCTAGCAAGGAGACTTACCATGAGTGTTGCACCTAATCTTTCGCTCTCAGATGTCGTTTTGGAGCAGCCAGATCGCGTGCGGATCGGCGTGCTGCGCTTGCTGATGGCGCTCACAGCGCTGACCTTGATCGGAATCGGCTTTGGACTGTACATGGCGCTCGGCTTTGCCAAGACCGATGCCAATCAGGGCGAAGTGCAGCGCATTTTCTACATCCACATGCCCGCATTCATCGGGGCATTCGTGGCCTTTGCCGCCACGACGTTCGGCGGCTTCATGTACCTGCTCACGCGCAAGACCAAATGGGATACTTTGGCATTAGCAGGCGTTGAGGTCGGCTTGGCATTGGCGGCTGTGAATCTGGTGACGGGCATGATCTGGGCGCGCCCGATTTGGAATACGTGGTGGACGTGGGATCCACGCCTGACCCTTGAGGCGATCATGATGCTGACCTACGCAGCGTATCTTGTGCTGCGCGCCAGCATTGGCAACGCACAGACGCGCCGTCGTTTTGCCTCAGTCTACGGCATGTTGGCGATCATCTTGGTGATCATGGTGATCATGATCTCGCGGATCAAGCCGGATACGATCCATCCGACCGTCTTTGGACCGAGTTCGCAGCAAGCGCGTGGCACCTTTGAGCTAGACGCCTCAGCCGGTATGAGCGCGGCGCTAGGCGTGAACATGCTGGTCTGGGCGATTTTGGTGCCGATCACGCTGATGTGGTATCGCATTCGCTTGAATAACTTGATCGAGCGCCTGAATTGGCTCAAGGCGCGCTTGGCAGAGCGCTAGAAAGGATGTTTAACTATGCCGCAGAACGCTGAATATCTGATGCTCGGCTTGGCAGTTATTGCGCTGATCATGGGCGCCTATGCGACGAGCCTCGCCGTTCGTTTTGCGAATGTACGGCGCGCCTTGGCGCGTGCTGAGCGCGCACTTGAGAAATAGCTAGTCAGTTTGCCCGTCGCCGAAGGTGATGACCATCTGATCGTGTGCATCGTAGCCCACATGCAGGTAGATCAGGTCGCGGCGGGCAGATTGACCGAAGAGGCGCGGTAGCAAGTGGGGCAGATCGCCCACGAGCGGCAAGCCGTAGACCATTGGCAAGGGAATCCAGTGCAGTTCGCCCTCTGAGGTGGCTTGCACCTCGCGTGTGAGCGCCTCGCCCGTGAAAACGAAGACCATGATTCCGCCTGTGGCGCTGCTGGCAATGTGCGAGATGGCGCGCAGGCGGAAATCGCGTATCTGCTCAGGGGGAATGCCGCATTCCTCGCGCACCTCGCGCAGCGCCGCTGCTTCAACGGTCTCGTTGCGCTCCACATGCCCGCCCAAGCCATTGTAGCGATTCGGGAAGACACGCCGATTCGCGGCGCGCTTCATCAGCAGCAGGTCGCCGCCGTTGGTCAGGAAAATTACGGTGCGCGGGATGATCATCCAGCGCGAGGGATCAAAACCTTGCTGTGCAGCGCCCATGCCAGAGCCTCCGTGAGGGGTTGCTGGCTCAATTTTACTGTATTGCCCCAAAATTGATGTTTGTGGCACAGATCAATTTGATGTATGCTAGTCTCAGTGGACTCGCCGAGTTGACAAAGGATTGAGGCTGATGACCGATTTGTATCAGAGAATCATTTCGCAGCGCAGCGGCTTTGAGCGCATTCTAGCGCGCATACCGGGCTTTCGCGGCTACACGGAGATGACAGCACGCCGTGAAGCAGATCGCATGATCCGCGAGCATATCGTCACCTTGCTCAAGGAGCAGATGCAGCGCTTCATTGCCGCTGAGAAACAGATGCTCAGCAAAGGCGGACTCTCTGCAGCCACCAAGACACGCGAGGCAAAAACGCAGTTCCAGATTTTCATTGATCGCGTGAACACGGCGGCGCCGGGCTATGCGGGCTTCTACGCTGCGCAGAAGATCGGTCCTGAGCAGCTTGAGAAAATCTACGCCTTTGACGCTGCGTTAATTGAATATGTGGATCATTTCCGTACGGCAATTGAGGCATTCGATGCTGCAGCGCGCAGCGGCGAAGGTCTGGATGAAGCCATCAGCAAGCTGGAGATGATCGCTACAGAGGCGAATGCCGCCTTCAACATGCGCGATAACGCTGTGACTGAGATCGTCTGAGTGTTTTAAGGAAGGATAAGATCATGCCGCGTATTATTGATGTCGTTTCGCATCCCAATGTGATGGAAGATGAGCTGGTGTGGCGTGAGCCGCAGCAGGGCAACGGCGATTTTCGTTTCGGCTCACGAGTGATCGTGCAAGAGAGCCAAGTGGCGATCTTTGTGCGGCAAGGGCAGGTGCTGGATGCACTTGGACCGGGCGCGCACACGCTCAACACGGGTAATATCCCGTTGCTCTCTAGCGCGCTGAATTTTCTTGTCTCCAGCGGCAAGAATATGTTCACAGCCGATGTCTACTTTGTGAACCTGCGCGATTTGCCGCAGGTCACTTGGGGGACGAACCCGCCCATTTATATGGAGACGCCCGGCAGGGGCGCGGGCTTCATGCTCTTGCGCAATCGCGGCGTGATTGAAATCGGCATTGAAGACCCTATCCGCTTTTTGAAGCAATACGGCATTGGGCGCCCAGTCTTGCGCTTGGGCGATATCCGTGAGCGCATTCAGACGGTCTTGCTGGGCGAGATCACGGAGCTGATCTCAAAAGAGAAAATCAATAGTGTGCAGGAGGCGAATCGCCTGATCAGCAGCCTTGAGTCCGCCTCGCTTGCTCTGCTCAACACGGAATTTCAGGCGCTGGGAATGCGCATTAAGAGTTTCCAAGCCGGCACCTTCGATGTGAAAGACCTGACTCAAGAGGATATCATCAAGTACGGTGGCGATGCGCGCACATTCTCCGAGTTGCGCCGTCTGGATATTGCTGAGGCGGCTGCACAGAATCCGGGTTTGGGCGGCGCGGCAGCTGGCGCGGGTATGGGTCTGGGACTTGGACAGTCGCTAGGCGCAGCCATGAATCCTGAGCAAGCCGCCTTGCAGCAACAGATGCAACAGCAGCAGATGATGATGCAGCAGATGATGATGCAGATGATGGCAAATCAGGTCAGCCAGCAGCAGGCGAAGCCGCAAGCGCAAGAGCAGCCACCGACTGGACAACCGCCCGCCAATCCACAGACCAAAGAGGAGATCGAAGCGCTGATCGCCAATCTAGATATGCGCTTGGCAAACGGCGAGATCAGCGAGGCAACTTACAATCGTCTTGTTGAGCGCTGGGAGAAACGCTTGAAGGAACTGGGCGGCTGATAGACCGCATCTAGGGCGTCTCTTGCCTGCCTGCATGGGCAAGAGACGTTTTTTCTCAAACTCCCGCCTAGCCTACGGTTGACCACGCTTTAACACAGTAGTAAAATTGCGCCCCAAATGCGATAATTCTAGTCGCTATCCCGAATTTTTCAGTGTGCTGAAGGAGCAAACCGAACATGATAGAAGAAAACGCTGCCCTCACTGACTCTCTGGCAGCAGGCGCTGATGACTCCGCGCCAAGCCCTGCCTCAGAGCCTGCCACCGCCGCCCAGCGCGAGACCGCCCAAGCCCTGCGCGCTCTGAAGCCCAAGATGGAGCTGAATGGCACTGTCAAGCGCATTGAGCTAGGCGGCGCCTTCATTGATGTGGGCATCGGCACAGACGCCTTCGTCCATATCACCCAGCTTGGCGAGACAACGCCCAGAAACGTCAGCGATGTGCTGCGCGAGGGGCAAGCCGTCACAGTTTGGGTTCACAAGGTAGACCCAGAGCGCGGTCGCCTTGAGGTCACCATGATCAAGCCGCTCGGTCTGGACTGGGACGAAATTCGCGTCGGACAGGTGCTGACGGGCAAGATCGTACGTATTGAGAATTACGGCGTCTTTGTAGATGTCGGCGCGGAGCGACCGGGCATGGTGCATGTCAAGGAATTGGCGCATGGCTTCATGGGATCGCCCGTGGATGTCTATCAGATCGGCGAAGAGTTGACGGCGAAGGTGATCAAGGTCAGCAGCCGCAAAAAGCAGCTTGATCTGAGCGTGAAGGCGCTTGAGCCCGCGCCTGCAGCCGCCGCTGATGAGGATGATGACGATGAGAATGTGCCAAGCGCCATTGAGTTGGCATTGCGCCGTGCGCTCTTGAACTCGGCTGATGCGGATTTCCCGGAGCTAGAGCGCGCTTTGGCAGGACGTGGCGCGCACAAAGCAAATAATCGCAGGGGCAAGCGGCGCGGTAAGCCGAATACACGGACTCAGCAGGAAGAAGCGCTGACCTCCAGCTCAGAGGGCTGATCGGGACGCGCCGCCCTGCGGCACGTTTGGCTTGTTGCGCCGCTTGTTTCCCGCGTGGCACTTCGCTACGCTTGCTCTGCCTCTTCGTCATCAGGCTCGGCGCCCAGAGCGCGCCACAGCCGCGCAAAGCTCACGCCAAACAGGACGGTCATTGTCACAGCGCTGCCCATGCACCATTGGCAGAAGCTCTGCAGCACCAGCGCTTGTATGGCGACCAAATAGCCTGAGACCAGAAAACCGATCAGCGCCATGCCAAAGATCAGCCATTTGCCATATTTTGTGAGCAGCCCAAGGCGCCGCTCGCCGATCAGCGCTAGGAAAATGGCGGCATAGCCCGCGAAGCCGATGTAGGCAATCGGCACGCCGCCATATCCGCCTAGATAGGCATACGGCGAGCTATCCACATAGCTGCAATCGCTGATCGCTTGCACACAGGCGATCTCGGTATTGGTCAGTTTGGTGTACGAGAGGTAGCCGGCGATGAACAAGCCGATCAGCGCTAGGATCAGACTGATCCGCCATAGTGAGTCGCTTTGGGCGCGAGCAGCATTGCTGCTGGTTGCGTGGGTGAGGTAATGTCCTGCTGAGTGACTGGTAGTCATACAACGTACTCCTTAAACATCTTACACTACAGACCTTGATCGAATAGGCGCACGGGCAAGCGCGTCCCGATAGGCACTTCAGTCATGCCTTCGGGGATGATCAGCAAGCCGTCGGCATTGACTAGCGAGCTGATCGCGCCTGAACTCTGGGTGCCAGTGCTGAAGGCGATCAGACGCCCATCAGCGGCGCGCTGCAGCTTGACCCGTGCGTAGGTGCGCCTGCCGTCGCTGTGCATTGCCTCCGCTACCTCTGCGATAGCTTGCGGCACGTCAGTGTGCGTTATGCCCATCAACTTCAGCATGGCAGGACGCACAAAAACGTCAAAGGTGACTAGCGCGCTGACAGGATTGCCCGGCAAGCCGAAGAATGGTACGCCGCCGAAGTCGCCGAAGGCAAGCGGCTTGCCCGGTCGGATGTTCACGCGCCACAGGCTCAGCGTTCCGCGCCGCGTGATCGCCTCTTTCACCACGTCTAGCGCGCCCACTGAGACTCCCGCTGTGCTGAGGATGATGTCGCAGTCGGCAGCGGCTTCCAGTCGGCTGTAGACCGCCTCGACTGAATCGGGCGCGATGCCCAGAAAGCGCGCTATGCCGCCGATCTCTTTGACGCAGGCGCACAGCGCTACGCCGTTCATATCGTGAATCTTGCCTTTGGCGAGCGGCATGTGTGGCGGGAGCAGTTCATCGCCTGTGGAGAGGATCGCTACCACAGGGCGGCGCACAACTGGCACTTGCGCTATGCCTAAACCTGCCAAAATGCCGATGTCAGGGGCGCGCAGGCGCCTTCCAGCGCCCAGCACGAGCGCGCCTGCCTTTACATCTTCGCCTGCAGGGCGTATGCCGTTGCCTGCAGGCACAGCTGCACGGATCAGCACGCTCTCTGGCAACGGACTGTTGAGCGCGAAGCGGTTGGGCGCGTCATCAGTCTGTTCCACAGGCACAATGGCGTCGGCGCCTTCAGGTATGGGCGCACCTGTCATAATGCGCATGGCTGTGCCAGCTGGCAGAGGTGCTTGTGGAAAGCTGCCGGCTGGAATATCGCCGCTGATGGGCAGGCGCACAGGCACTTCGGCGTGCGCAGCCGCGATGTCGGCAGCGCGCACGGCGTAACCGTCTAGGGAGCTATTCGGGAAAGGCGGCCGATCGTGCGCTGCATAGATCGGTTGCGCTAGGACGCGCCCAAACACCTCTTCAAGACGCACAGTCTCTGTGGGCAGTTGCGCAAAGTGGCTCAGGATGCGCTCAAGTGCCTCATCAACGCTGTACAACGTCGGCTCCTTTCACTGCAGCACATTATAGCGCGCTCTGCCGCCTCTGATCTTAGGAATCGCCTAGTACTTTCGCCGAGTCGGGCGGATGATCCCGAACCAGATCGCGGCGCCTATCACGCTCAGGGCGATGATCAGCCATACGATCAGCCAGAAGTTGACGGGCAAGTTGGTCATTTGCGCTACGGCGAGGGCATCGTTTGGCACATTGCCTAGCATGGCAGATTGATTGTTCCACAGCGCAAGGATGTCGCTGAGCGCGTTGAAGCCGACGATCAACGCCAGTGCGTTCAGCGCGAATAGCACCACAGGGCGCGATCCCAGCGCTGCTAGGGCAAAGAGCGCTGTCCCGCTGATGATGCCTGTCAGCAGCGCCACGTTATTGCGCACCATCACAAAAGTCAGCACTAGCGCGCCGATAGCTGCGCCGCGCAGGATCAGCTGCAGCTGATTCTCGCTCTGCCGCAATGTGCCTCCAGCTGACCAGAGCGCAATGGTCAAGCCGACGCCGCCGATCAGCAGTGAGCCTTCGCCGCCCGTGAAGAGCAGCGCGCAGCCGATGAAGAACAAGCCCGCCAACACAGCGACCAAGCGGGCGCTCCGTACGCGATTGGCTGCGAAGAGCAGGATCGCGCCGAAGAATGCCGCGCCCAGATAGCCCATCTGCGTGATGATCAGCCGATTGCCCCCGGCTGTGGTCGCTAGACCCGCGCCATTGGGAAAGACGCGGAACTCAATGAAGCGTCCGCCTGTGAGCAACGCCGCAATGCCGTGTCCTGCCTCGTGTACGAAAGTAACCACGAGCCGAAAGGGATAGAGCAGGCTGCTCACGGTCTCGTTGTTCGGCGCGAGTTGCCATAGCACGAATACAAGCGCGAAGGCGCCCAGTGCGCTGAAGAGAATTTGGCGGCGCAAGCGCGCTTCGGTCTCAAAGGTCTGTGGGATGCCGTAATCATCCATCATGTGATGCTCTTTTGCGATTTTCCGCCTAGCTTGCGTACAATTTCACAGGGTATGCTTTGACTTTAACACGGCTTGCCGCCGTAGAGGAATCTTTTATGTCCCGATCAAGCCTTCCGCCCGCCGATCCCTTGCGCTTTGGCACGGTTGGTGCGCCTCAAACCACGCCTAAGCCCGGCGGGACGCCACTCGCCATTGCGCATAGCCGTGCGCTCGGCTTGGATCACCTCGAGATCGCATGGGTGCAGAGCGTGCGCGTCACGGATGAAGCCTGTGCCGCGATCAAGGCGGCTGCTGAGCAGCACGGCATTACGCTCAGCGTCCATGCGCCGTATTTCATCAATTTGAACAGTCAGACCGCTGAACTCATGCAGAAGAGCGATGAGCGGCTGCTCACGGCGGCGCGCAAGGGCTTTTTGGCGGGCGCCCGCGATATTGTCTTTCATGCTGCGTCTTACCACAATCAGCCACCTGAACAAGTCTACGAGCGCGTGCGCGAAAAGTTGCTGGAGCTGACCGCCATTCTGCGCGCCGAAGGCGTGGACGTGATCTTGCGCCCTGAGACCATGGGCAAGCCCAGCATGTTCGGCTCACTGGATGAGGTGATCCAGCTCAGCCGCGATGTGGAGGGCGTCTTGCCCGCCATTGACTTTGCTCATCTGCACGCCCGCGACGGCAAGCATAATACATATGAGGAATTCCGCGCCATGCTTAAAGCTGTGGAAGATGGGCTAGGCAGGCGCGCTCTGGAGACCTTGCACATTCACCTGAGCGGCATTGAATACGGTCCGAAGGGCGAGCGGCAGCATATCCCGCTGAATGAGGCAGATTTTGCCTACCGCGAGTTGCTGCAGGCGCTGATCGAGGCAGAAGCGCGTGGCACAGTCGGCGTGGAGGCGCCAGAGCCATTCCACGTGGCAGACGCGCTCACCTTGCAGGCGACCTATCGCCGTTTGCGCGCCATTCATCAGGGCAATGTGATTGCGCCGCTCGAAGACGAGGCGTAGCGCGCCATTCCATTCTAAAAAACGACCTTTCATTTTGTCCCAGAGCCGCTAGAATAGGGAGGCGGCTTTTGTGCTGCGCCTTGTTCGATAGATGCTCATTGCACGGCTGCTCTATGTCCAATTTTGACCACCTATACACGCCTTGGCGTTACAGCTACTTGAGCGGAGAGAAGAAAAAGCCCGAAGTGGACTGCATTTTTTGTGCCAAAGTGAACGCTGATGATGAGGCTGAGCTAGTCGTCTACCGCTCAACGCATGTGTATGTGACGCTGAACTTATACCCGTATAACAACGGTCACTTGATGATCGTGCCGTATGCGCATTTGCCAAGCACAGAGCAACTCTCGCCTGAAGCACTGACCGATTTGATGCTCACTACCAATGCCGCCCTAGCGACGCTGCGGCACGTCTACAATCCGCAGGCGTTCAACGTGGGCGCCAATCTGGGCGAGGCGGCGGGCGCGGGCGTTGCGGGACATTTTCACTTGCACATTGTGCCGCGCTGGGCAGGCGATACGAATTTTATGTCAGTGGTGGGCAGCACGCGGGTCATCCCTGATGAGCTGGTCCAGACGTGGCGCAAGTTGCGCGAGGCATGGCAATCTTCGCCCAACAGCAGCTAGTTTTTTCAAGAGGACTGTTTTTCATGGCGACAAATGGCAAGCAGGCAACGGATGTAGTGATCGTGAGCGGCGCACGTCTGCCGCAAGGCAAATTTTTGGGCGCGCTGAAGCCGTTCAGCGCCGTCCAGCTGGGGAGCATGGCAGTGCGCGCCGCTGTTGAGCGCAGTGGCTTGCCGCCTGAGACAATC
Organism: Candidatus Thermofonsia Clade 1 bacterium; assembly: GCA_002794705.1. The sequence continues at coordinate 239,586 of PGTK01000002.1, read as the reverse complement.
AGCGAGGTGATCATCGGGCAAGTCGTAGCAGCAGGCGCAGGGCAGGCTGTACCGCGCCAAATCTGGATCGGCGCGGGCTTCCCCGATAGCGTCGGCGGCACGGCGGTGAACAAGGCGTGCGGCAGCAGCTTGAAAGCGGTCATGTTGGCGGCGAATGGCGTCAAGGCAGGCGATGGAGTCGCTTACGTGGCAGGCGGCATTGAGAGCATGAGCAACGCGCCTTATCTGGACATGGCGACGCGCAGTGGCGCCCGTTACGGTCATGTGGAGCTGAGGGATAGCCTACAGCATGACGGTCTGTTCTGCTCCATGACCGATCAGCTGATGGGCAACGCTGCTGAATTCATCGCCAACCAGCTTGAGGTCAGCCGCGAAGAGATGGACGAATTCGCCCTCAGCAGTCATCAAAAGGCGGCGGCGGCAACTGAGGCGGGCAAATTCAAGGCGGAGATCGTGCCAGTCACGCTTCAGGATAAGAAAGGCGCGCTGACAATGGATCGGGATGAGCCGATCCGCCCTGAGACCACGCTAGAGGCGCTCTCAAAGCTGAAACCTGCCTTCGATCCGAACGGGCGCGTGACGGCAGGCAATGCGCCGGGCTTGAACGACGGCGCAGCGGCTGTTGTGGTGGCGCGCCGCGACTTCGCAGAGCGGCATGGTGCGCAGCCTTTGGCGCGCATTGTTGGTTATGGACAGGCGGCGCTCGATCCGCGCTGGATTTTCTACGCGCCTGTCAAGGCGATCCCTGTGGCGTTAGAGCGGGCGGGCTGGCAGATGTCAGACGTCGATCTCTTTGAGATTAATGAGGCATTTGCAGCACAAGTGCTGGCAGATGTGCGCGGTCTGGCGCGGGAAGGCTATGAGTTGCCGATGCACAAGCTGAACGTCAACGGCGGCGCCATCGCGCTCGGACATCCTGTTGGCGCAAGCGGCGCCCGTGTTCTGATCACGCTGATCTATGCGCTCAAAGATCGCGGACTCAAGCGTGGAGTCGCGGCGTTGTGCTTGGGCGGCGGCGAGGCAGTCGCTATGGCGATTGAGGTGGAGTAGCGAGGGCGCGGCGCGGCGTCTATACTTGAGGGCGTCTTAATCGACTCATCAGATGGGAGAGTGCGCTATCCGTCACTTAACGCTGATTCTTGTGACAGCGCTGTTCCTCGCTGCCTGTGGCGCGGATCGCCCTGCAACGCCAATACCCACACCGACGCCCTCGCCCACGCCGCTCTCGGAGCCGCTGCCCACTGTGGCGACTGCTGTGCCATTCGGCGCTGAGACGCGCCCGTTTCCGTTTGTGATCATCTCAGAGGACATCAACGCGACTGGTGGCGCGCTAGAGGATGCTCTACGCGCCCAGACGGGCTTTTCCTTCCGTGTGGAGTTCTATGCCAGTGCAGCCCAAGCGCTCGCTGTGCTGTGCGGCGACTTGCCCGCTTTCGGAATCCTCGATAGCTGGACGCTCTTGGCGGCACAAGGGCGCGGTTGCGGCACTCCACTGCTCTTCACGGAGCAAGTGGAGGGGGCACGTCGTATTAGCGGAATCAGCAGCCAGATCATAGTGGCAAGCGGTAGCGACATCACGAGCGTGGGCAATTTTGCAGGGCGCGACTTCTGTCGCGTGCAAGACGGCGGCTTGACCGACTGGATTCTGCCTGTGCTTGCCATGCGCAGCAACGGCTTCGAGCCGTTTTTAGGCTTCCGCAATGTGCGCCGCACACCCGATGTCCCTTCGATGTTGCGCGCTGTAGCACAAGGCGAATGCGTTGGCGCGATCGAGACGGGGACGCTCAATCGCTACCGCGTGGAAGGCTTGAATCTGGCACAGGCGCTTCGTCCTGTCCTCACGACGCCTGAAGTGCCGCTTGGCGGCTTGGTCGCCTCGCCCTTGATTCCTCTCACTCTCAGCGCGCAGGTACGTCAAGTCTTTTTGGAGGATCGGGCGGCATGGCGCGACGCTGTGAACGCAGACGCATTTGTGACGGCTGAGTCGGGGCGTGTGGCGGCGCTTGAGACGCTCTTGCGCCTCTCTGCGCTCGACTTGCTGACTGCCAGCCGCTGATCGCGCATGGATCGTCCGTTGCAGCCCGCCGATCTTGCCGTCATCATCGTCACGTGGAATGTGCGTGAGCTGGTCTTGGCGGCGCTGCAGACCCTGATCGCCGATCTTGCTAACACTGACCTCGATTGGGCGATCTATGTAGTGGATAACGCCTCAAGTGACGGCACAGCGACGGCGATCCGTGCGGCGGCTTTTGAGCGCACGAAGGTAATTGAGAGCAGCGTCAATCTCGGCTTTGGCGCAGGCAACAATCTCGCGCTGCGGGCGCTCGGCTTCAGCGACGCGCCCGCCCGTGCGCCACATGCGCCTCGTGCCGTCTTTCTGCTCAACCCGGATACGCTTGTCCACAATGGCGCTGTGCGTGCGCTCTACAATGCGCTGTTCAGCCTTCCCTATGCAGGCTTGGTCGGAGCGCGCCTGACCTACGCGGATGGATCGCTACAGCACAGCGCCTTCCGCTTTCCCGGCTTGACTCAGATCGCCATTGACCTATTGCCGTTGCCTTTGGCGCTGCAAGGCAGACTCTATGAGAGCGCACTGAATGGGCGCTATCCGCGCCGTCTGTATGCGCCTGATCAGCCGCCTTTCGCTGTTGAGCATACGCTTGGCGCCGCGATGATGCTACGCCGCGAGGCAATCGAGGCGACGGGTCTGTTTGATGAGGGCTATTTCCTTTACGCCGAAGAACTGGACTGGAGCATGCGCATTCGACGCGCCGGCTGGGAAATCTACCTTGTGCCGAGCGCGCATATCACGCACCTTGAAGGGCAGAGTGCCCGTCAGGTGCGCTCGCAGAGCGTAGTGCATTTGTGGCGCAGTCGGTTGCGTTTCTATCGCAAGTTTTACACGCCCTTGCGTGCATGGCTTGCCAAGCGCCTGATTCAGCTGGGGATGCGCGCTCAGATTGGCAAGGCGCGGCGCATGGCGGCATGTGGTGCGCTGAGCGCCGCTGAGTCTGAGGCACTGATCGCAGCTTATCGGGAGGTCATGCGCCTGTGAAGAGCCTGATCGCCGTCATTTTGACCAAGAACGAGGAAGGGCACATCGCGGCGTGCATCGAGTCCGTGCACTGGGCAGACTCAGTGGTCGTTTTTGACTCGTTCAGCACGGATCGCACGATCGAGATCGCTCAGGAGTGCGGCGCGCAGATCGTCCAGCACGCCTTTGAGAATTACAGCGCGCAGCGCGAGGCAGCGCTACGTCTATTTGAGTCACAAACGGACTGGCTGTTCTTCATTGATGCTGATGAGCGCTCCAGCGCTGAGCAAGCCGCCGAAATGCGCGCCGCCATTGCCCAAACTGAGCACAACGGCTTCTGGATTCCGCGCCATAACTACATCTTTGGCAGGCTGACACGCGGCGCGGGCTGGTATCCTGATCATCAGTTGCGCTTGTTGCGCGCTCGCTGTGCGCATTACGATCTCACGCGGGACGTGCATGAGATCGTGCTGCTGGACGGCACTGCGGGCTATCTGAACGTGCCACTTGTGCATCATAACTACCGCGACGTCCGCCAATTTCACGAAAAGCAGCGCCGCTACACAGCCTTTGCTGCACAAGAGCTGTTCAAGCAGGGCGTGCGCGCCAAACCGCATAATTACTTCCTGCAGCCGTTGCGCCACTTCCGTTGGCGCTACCTTACTCTAGGCGGCTACTGCGACGGTCTGCATGGCTTGCGGCTCTCTCTGCTGATGGCGTACTACGAATGGCGCAAATACGTCTTGCTAGGGCGTTTGTGGCGTGAGACCACTCAGGTGCGCTGAAGAATCTCGGCAAGGGCGTGCAAGCCGCCTGAGACGAGGCTGTGTCCGCCTAGCACAACGGGAATCGGCGCGGTAGCCGCCGCAAAAGTGAAGGCGCGCAGCCATTCATCCTCAATTGCCCAGTGCCAGAGCAGGTCAGAGGCGTAGCGATCCGCTGCGCTAGGCGCTATGCCACGCGCCGCAAACAAGACCCGCGTATCGAACAAGACTGCATCCGCCATCTCTGCCAAGTGCGCGAAAAAGCCCTCCATGCCCAGCGTCTCAAGCATGGGCAAGAGCACAGAACGCACCTCGCCGCGTGCCTCACGCTCACTGGCGACCATGCCGCGCTCTTCAGCGATCACGCGAGTCCAGACTTGGCAGACGCGATTGAGCGCGCTCCACGCCGAAGGCGAGACTCGCCCGATCAAAGCGACCGTCTTGCCATTTTGCCGCAGCACATTCAAGACCGCCTCAATCGGGATCGAGGTCAGGCGCACGTCATCAAGCGCAGCGCGCAAATTCGGCAAAATGTCAGGATGTTGTGCCAGCAGCGCCAGATCAGTGGGCGTGTCAATATCAAAGCCTGTGGCAGGGCGCAACGTGGAGAGCGCACGCACCTCGTAGCCGCCGCTCTCGCGCAACGCCCAAGCGATGCTGTTATCGCGGCGCTGATCGGCGAGGATGGGCAGGGCGTGCGCCGCCCGCGTGAAGCCGATCCAGTCGCTGCTGTGCAAGTTGTTGGTCAGGGCGAGGCGATCGGGCAAATTGGAGCTGCCGGGCGTGGCAGCTTGCGTCACAATGCCCACAACGGTCTCCATCAGCGCCGAGTCGAGCAGGGGCGTGCTGCCGCCGCCAAAATACAGGGCAGGATCGTAGCGGTAAGCGCTGATCAGCGCAGCCAGACGCTGCCCGAAGTGAAAAAGCGTGTTAGGCAGATCATCGGCACGGATCAGATCGCGGTCATCAGAGAGCCAGTCGGTCTGTGGCGCCGCTAAAACGATCCGTTCAACGTTATTGGTGCGCAGCAAGTGTAACAAATCGCGGACGTTAGCGCGCTGTGCATCGCGCACCAGCTGCTCCTGAGGCGTGCTGCCGCCTGCGCCAAGCATAATGACCGCACCTAGACCCGTCATGGCTCTCTCTCACTGGTGTGGCGCAAAAGGGCGGGAACTTCCCGCCCAAAACTTGAATAGCCTACTGCAGCGGCTGCAGCAGTCCGAAATTGCCTTCCTTACGGCGATACAGCACGTTAATGGTGCGCGTCTCGGCATTGAAAAACATGAAGAAATCGTGACCGAGCAGCTCCATCTGATCGATCGCCTCTTCCTCGCTCATGGGCAGGACTTCAATCTGCTTGCGGCGCACAATTTGAGGAGTCGGCTCTTCTTCTTCGGTCACGCCTTCGGGCGTCTCAGCAGCAGCGAGTTCAGGCTCAAGCAGCTCGAATTTATCGCCCGCCCGACGGCGCCGCTTGCCCTTATAGCGGCTAATTTGGCGGTACATCTTATCCACGACAGCATCAACGGCGGCGAAGGCATCGGCTTCAGAGCGCTCTTCAGCGCGCAGGATCGTGCCGCGCCGATCCCGCACGGTCAGCTGGGCAATGCTCTGGTTGCCGCTACGGCGATGCTCTTCGCTCAATTCAAGGGTCACCTGCGTAATAGAGGGGAGGTAGCGGTCAAGGCGCGCCAGTTTCTTTTCGGCGTAGTCGCGCAGACGCTCACCAAGGTTAAAATTTTTTGCGTGTAACTGTACGTTCATGGCATTTTTCCTCTCAGAAGATGAGACGACGGCGATCCCATGATGCTGTATCATGGTTGCCTCAATTATAACACCTCTTAGATGAACTACCACATGCCACAGCAGCGTGAGCGTGCCAGGAGCTAGAGCTGTGATAAAATCCAGATGTAGATGCTTATCTAGGCTGCAGACAAGGTAAGATCAAGGCACTCAATTCCATCAGCGCTGTAAGTTTTTCCAAAAAGGCGCTCAAAACGCCCTGCATTCATGTTATGCTTGTGGACAAGGCACATTTATACTTTCGATGAGATAAGCCCATGAGCTTGACCGACGATGAGTTGCGCCAATTGCGCGACCTCCTAATAAAACCGTTTGAGACACTTGAGTGCAGGTGGTATTTTCTCAGCCTTGCCTTCCCAAACGATCCGAGCCGCCGTTCGGCTGTCCAGTTGGAAGGCACACCGAGCGAATTCGCATAGCGTCTGATCAATCACTACTATCATAGCGACCGCAATGCCCTGCTGACTATCTTGAACGTGATACAGGATGAGGAAGACGGCGATCTTAGGCGTGCGCTACAGCCTTTTGTGGATGAGCTTGTGCAGAGCGCTCCGCCAAGCCTGTCTGCACCTGCTCTACTAGTGACGATTATCCCGCCTGAGCCACAGGACTATCAGGCTACCTTAGAAAATGCGATTGCGCTGAACAATCAAGGCAACTATGAAGCTGCGTTGCCCTTGCTAGAGCGCCTGAAAGTAGCGGGGCTACAAGCTGAAGCTTTGAAGACAACCCAAAGGAGTGTGCAGTGGCAACAGCAGCTGCGCGCTGAACAAGAAGCGCGCCGGCAACGTCTAGCAGCGCTGCACCGAGCCTACGAAGACATAGCGCTGTTGGCGCGCAGCCAAGCCACTCTGAGAAATGCTTGGGGGGAATAGCTTGCATTCCAGAAGAAATATCCTGAGTGGTACGAAGCCCTGAACGGCGATCCTGAAAACCTCCTACAGCGCTTTCTGGGCGCTTTTGCACTGCTGCGGACGATCATAGGACACACAGAGCCAGTGTTGTCCGTATTGTGGTGATCACGCATGAGGTAACGTCTGTGTCAAATAACCGCCATGTCTACCTGTGGGACGCCCAGACGGGTCAGCTCGTGCGAGTGATCGAAGGGCACATCGGCGATGTGTGGTCTGTGGCGTGGTCGCCCGACGGGCGCGTCATAGCGTCGGGGTCAGATGACGGCACAGTCCGCCTGTGGGATGGCCCAGACGGGTCAGCTCCTACAGACGCTCAAAGGGCACAAAGACTCAGTGTGCTCTGTGGCATGGTCGTCGGATGGGCGCTACCTTGCCTCAGGCTCAGAGGACCAGACCATCATTATCTGGGGCATTCCATAGCGCTCTTCTTACTCCCTTCCCCCGCAAGCGGGGGAAGGGCAGGGGTTAGGGGTAAAGCGCACAACAGGCAGAGGTGAGGATTTACCGCACCGCAATTGACTCTGCTTGGAAGACCAAGCGCTCGCCGTCGGCTGACACATCCACAGTGACCGTCGCGTTTTCCTGCACTTTGCCCTCCAAAAGCGCCGAAGCTAGCGGGTCTTGCAAGTAGCGCTGAATGGCGCGCTTGAGCGGCCGTGCGCCGAACACAGGATCGTAGCCGCGCTCAGCCAAGAAAGTGCGCGCTGCGGGCGTTAGATTCAGCACGATTTGGCGGCGCTCCAGCAGCTTCTGCAGCCGCTTCAGCTGGATGTCTACAATCCGCTCGATATGGCTACGATCGAGGCTGTGGAAGATGATGATCTCATCCAGCCGATTCAGGAATTCAGGGCGGAAGTGCTGATCCAGTGCGCGCAAGACCGCCTCGCGCACACGGGCTGTATCCGCGCCGCCCGCCGCCTTGATCAGCTCGCTGCCGACGTTGCTGGTCATGATGATGACCGTGTTGGTGAAATTGACCGTGCGCCCTTGCCCGTCGGTCAGGCGACCATCATCGAAAACCTGCAAAAAGACGTTGAAGACCTCAGGATGCGCCTTTTCAATTTCATCCAGCAGCACCACGCAGTACGGGCGCCGACGGACTGCCTCAGTCAGCTGACCGCCTTCCTCATAGCCGACGTAGCCGGGCGGCGCGCCGATCAGACGTGCCACGCTGTGCCGTTCGCCGTATTCGCTCATGTCAATGCGCACCATGGCGTTTTCATCATCGAACAGGAACTCAGCTAGAGAGCGCGCCATCTCCGTCTTGCCGACGCCCGTCGGTCCCAAGAATAGGAACGTGCCAATCGGACGATTCGGGTCTTGCAAGCCGGCACGGCTGCGCCGCACAGCCGCCGCCACAGCGCGGACAGCCTCATCCTGCCCTACCACGCGCTCATGCAGGCGCTCCTCCATGTGCAGCAGTTTCTCGACCTCGCCCTCCAGCAAGCGCGAGACGGGAATGCCCGTCCAGCGGCTGACCACAGCGGCGATTTCATCCGCGTCCACCTCTTCTTTGAGCATGGCGCCGTCGCGCTGCATCTGATCGAGTTCTGCCTCAGCGTCGCGCAGTTGGCGCTCAAGATCGGGCAGTGTGCCGTAGCGAATGCGCGCCGCAAGCTCAAGGTTGCTCTGGCGCTCAGCGCGCTCTAGCTGCAGGCGCGTGCTATCAATCTCTGCCTTGATGGAGCGAATGCGCTCGATCACAGCGCGTTCCTTCTGCCAGCGCGCCGTGAGCGCGTTCAAAGTCTCGCGCAGATTGGCGATCTCTTGCTCCAAATCTTCGAGGCGCTGCTTGGACGCTTTATCGCGCTCTTTTTTGAGCGCCTCGCGCTCGATCTCCAGCTGCATGATCTGCCGCTCCACGCGCTCTAGCTCAACTGGGCGGCTGTCAATCTCCATTTTCAGGTTCGCAGCCGCCTCATCAATCAAGTCAATCGCCTTGTCAGGCAGCTGCCGATCGGGGATGTAGCGCTGGCTGAGCGTCGCAGCGGCGATCACGGCGCTATCCTGAATGCGCACGCCGTGATGGACTTCGTAGCGCTCTTTCAAGCCGCGCAGGATGCTGATCGTGTCCTCAACGCTCGGCTCCTCTACGAAAACAGGCTGGAAGCGCCGCTCTAGCGCCGCGTCTTTCTCAATGTGCTTGCGATACTCATCTAGCGTGGTTGCACCGACCATGTGCAGTTCGCCGCGCGCCAACATCGGCTTCAGGAGGTTGCCAGCGTCCATTGCGCCTTCCGCTGCGCCCGCACCGACAATCGTATGCAATTCATCCACAAACAGGATGATCTGTCCGTTGCTATCGGCAATTTCCTTCAGGACTGCCTTCAGGCGCTCTTCGAATTCGCCGCGATACTTGGCGCCCGCCAACAAGCCGCCCAAGTCAAGCGCGATCAGGCGCTTATCCTTGAGACCCTCTGGCACGTCGCCATTGGCGATGCGCTGTGCCAAGCCTTCCACAATCGCCGTCTTGCCGACGCCTGCCTCGCCGATCAGCACGGGATTATTCTTGGTGCGGCGGCTCAGGATGTGCATGACGCGCCGAATCTCTTCATCGCGCCCGATCACAGGATCGAGTTTGCCTTGCCGCGCCAATGCGGTCAGATCGCGCCCGTATTTCTCTAGCGCCTGAAAAGTGCTCTCAGGGTCAGGGCTGGTGACGCGCTGACTGCCACGAATGCTCGCCAATGCCTGCAGCACAGCCTGCTCCGTGATGCCGTGCTTGTTGAGCAGCTCAGCGACGTTTGAGCCTTCCAGCAGCGCCAAGAGCAGATGCTCTGTGCTGATGTAGTCATCTTTCATGCGCTGCGCAGCGCGCTCAGCGCGGGTTAGCACGTCTACAGCGGGACGACTCAAGCCAATTTGCCCCGTCGCGTTGCCCAGACGCGGCTGGGCGCGCAAAAGCGACTGCGCACCATCTAGCAGCGCGGTAGATTGCCCGTTGATCTTAGCGACGATCTCCGGCACCACGCCGTCTTTTTGGGTCAGCAAGCTAACGAGGATGTGAATCGGCTCGATAGCGGGATTTTTGTACTCAGTCGCAAGGTTCTGCGCTTTGAGCAGCGCCTCTTGCGCCTTGTGCGTATAACGATTCAAGTCCATAGGACAATACCTCTCCAATCAAGCTATGCTAAGCCTAACATAAGAAGCGTTTGATCTACATCAGTGAAACATCAGTGGCGCGTAAACATCCGCCTGTGCTATGATTGGCGCATGGTGGCAGAAAGGCAGGCGCACTTATGTGGCTGATAGACGGACACAACCTGATCGGGCAACTCCAAGACCTCTCGCTGGACGATCCGCATGATGAGGCGAAGCTGACCATGGCGATCAAGCGCTACTGTATGCGCGCCCAGTGCAAAGCGACCGTGATCTTCGATAACGGTCTGCCCGGTGGCTTTTCCAGAGAGCTTTCGAACAGCGATGTCAGCGTCTACTTTGCGCCGCCGCGCACCAAAGCCGATCACATCCTGATGCAGCGCGCCAAAGAGCTACATCATTTGCCGAATTTCGTCTTGGTCACCTCAGATCGGCAAATCACGCGCCTCGCCTACGCCTACGGCATTGAGACCATGCCCAGCGAAGAGTTCGCGCTCTTGCTAGGCTTCCGCCCCGTGGAAGTGCCGCCTGAGGCGCCCGATAAGCCCAAGCGCATCAAGATCGTCTACGAAAAAGACCCCAATCCGTATGTTTCGCCGCAGGAGATCGCCTATTGGCTGCCGATCTTCAAGCGTCGCCTGCAAGAGGCGCGTGCCGCCAAAGCCGCTGCCGAGCAAGCTGAGCGCGAGCGCCTCCGCGCCGAACGACTCGCTCGCAAACGCGCTGCTGAGGAAGAGCGCCTGCGCAAGAAAAAGCGTCCCTCGTGAGCCAGACAGCCCTGATCCGCGTCCAAGCACTCAACAAGATTTTCGGCTTACGTCCCGCGCTGCGCAACCTCTCGTTTGAGGTCGAGCGCGGCGAGTTGGTCGCGCTGCTTGGCGCCAACGGCAGCGGCAAGACGACGCTCTTGCGCATCCTTGCCGCGCTGAGCCATCCTAGCAGCGGCGTCGTGCTGATCGGCGGCTGGCAGTTGCCCAAAGAGGCGCTCGCCGTGCGCGGCTATTTGGGAGTCGTGACGCATTTGCCGCTGCTCTACGACGATCTGAGCGCGGCTGAGAATTTGCGGCTCTACGCCCAGCTCTACAATTTGCCGCGTGAACTGGGCAAAAGCGACCTAGAGGCGCGCATCCGCGAATCTTTGGCGCGAGTCGGCTTGCTGAAGCGCAGCGATGATCGCGTCCGCACCTTTTCGCGCGGGATGCAGCAGCGCCTCGCTTTGGCGCGTGCCGTCTTGCACAACCCTGATATCCTGCTTTTAGATGAGCCATACACGGGTCTGGACGCGCAAGGGAGCGCCCTGCTCGACTCGCTGATCGCCGATTGGCACAGTCAGGGGCGCACCATCATCGTGGCGCTGCACGATTTGACGTGCGCCGCTGCGCTGTGCCGCCGTGCCCTGATCCTCGCTAACGGCAAACTCGCTGCCGATCTGCCCATGCCCGACTCTCAAAGCCTGATCGAGACCTTCAACGCCCTGACTCCGAGCTGATCATGCGCCGCACGCCATTCTTCCGCGCCGTCATTGCCATTGCCGCCAAAGACTTACGGACAGAGTTCCGTAGCCGCCTGCTGATCAGCGCCATGGGCTTATTCGCCGTGCTGACCGTGATGGTCTTTTACTACACGCTGGAGAGCCGTCCAGAGGCGCGGCGCGGCGCCTTGCCAGCGGCACTGTGGGTCACTGTGACCTTCGCAGGCACACTTGGGATCGGGCGCAGCCTTGCCGCTGAGTATGATCGCGGCACATTAGACGGACTCTCGCTAGCGCCTGTGCCGCGCTCGGCGCTGTACTTCGGCAAATTGGCGGTCGCGTGGCTGTTCACGCTGATCGTGGCGCTAGTGGTCACGTTTGCCCTGAGCATCGTCTTCAATACGAATCTGCTGCGCGTGGGCTGGCTGCTGATCGCCTTTCTTGGCACGCTCGGCTTCGCGGCGATTGGCACGCTCTTGGGCAGCATGGCGGTCTATGCGCGATCCCGCGAGACCACGCTGCCGATTCTAGTGCTGCCTGTGGCGTTGCCGATCATCATCGCCTCGGTCAATGCGGCGCATGGCGTGCTGGACGATCAGCCTCTGGGCGAGTGGATCGCCTATCCGCTGCTCTTAGCGTCAGTGAGCGCTGTCTTCCTGACTTTGGCGTACTTGCTCTTCGATTACGTGCTGGAGGAATGAAAAAGCGCCCAGACATGGGCGCTCTTGCTGAGGCGTCGGTGGGAATCGAACCCACGGTGAAGGTTTTGCAGACCTCTGCCTTGCCACTTGGCTACGACGCCTTGTGCCTATAATGCTATCTGATCCGATACAGTTTGTCAATCGTTCAATCAGGCAATCTTGCCCAAGAAATGGAAAACGCGCTACACTTGACGCCCGTACGATGAAATCTACGCTGTTGAGCGAACAAGACCTTGCCTGAATCTAAGCGCAAACTGACCAGCAAGCCGCGCCGCCATTGGTATAATCCTGCTCTTGGCGCGGAGCTACCTGAGCGTGCGCCCGCCGCCCAGCGCGGACGCGCTCGTCAGCGCGTGGAGCGCCGCCGCGCCGACCGCCGCCTGCCCCACTTTGACTGGACTTGGGTCGTGATCGGCTTCGCCCTAGTTGGCGTGCTTGGCACAGCCGCCACGTTAATGCTCTCAGCGGGCAACAGCGCGCCCAGTCGGACGGCAATAGCGCTCAGCACGCCGCTGCAGAGTGACTCGATGTCTGCGGCTGATCCTATGGCGGAGGCTACGGCGCGCCCGATCAGCATGGCAGACCTCGAAGGGCTGAATCTGAAGGCGTGGGACGGCAAGCGACGCTTGACAATCTTATTGATGGGCTTGGATAAGCGACCCGGCGAGCGTGGCACGGGCTTCCGCACCGATACGCTCATCATCTTGAGTCTTGACCCTGCGACTCAGCGCGTGGGATTGTTGAGCCTCCCCCGCGATTTGCGCGTGCCGATCCCGAACCGTCCAGAGACGCTCTACCCGATCAACTCTGCCTACGTGCTGGGCGAACTAGAGCGTCCCGGCTACGGCGCACGCCTGACCGCTGAGACGATCCAGTACAATCTCGGCATCCCGATTGATCATTATGTTGTGCTATCTTTTGAGGCAGTGATCGGCTTCATTGATGCTATCGGCGGCATTACCATTGACGTGCCGAGCGAGATCGTTGATAACGAATATCCTGATATGGCGTTCGGCTACGATCCGCTTTACATCCCAGCAGGCAGGCAGGTCATGGATGGCGCGCTTGCCTTGAAATATGCGCGCACGCGCCACCAGACCGATGATTTTGACCGCACGCGCCGTCAACAGCAGGTTATCTTGGCGGTGCGGCAGCAGGTGCTGCGCGGCGACGTGCTGCCTCGACTGATCTTGCAGGCGCCTGCGCTCTGGAACGAGTTGAGCAAGGGCATCATCACTGACTTGACCTTCGATCAAATCCTCAGCCTCGCGTGGTACGCCAAAGATATCCCGCTGCAGAGCATTCAGACTGCCACGCTAGATGAGCGCTACATCCGCGCTGTGAACGTGCGCGGCGAGGTGCTGCTCACCATTGACCGCGAACGGATTGCCGAGCTGCTGGTGAGCGTCTTTGGTGAAAATTACAGCCGCTAGAGAGTCCCTTTTACCTCAGAGATATCGGCTGCATCTCACAGGTATGCTTGCGCGTCAGCACTCATGCGCAAGTTGCCTTCGTATGGCATACTCTGACCGACTTGCCGATTTGACGGGCAAACATCCAATTTGTTTAGAAGAGTCATCATGCAGATTATCAACTTTTCACATCCGCTTACGTCTGAGCAAATCGCACAAATCGAGGCGCAAATAGGCGGGAAGATAGGCGGTATACGCGACGTTCGCGTTCAATTTGATACAGAGCAACCTTTTGTGCCACAGGTGATCGCGTTGCTGGATAGCTTGGGGATCAGCTCAGAACAATGGCAGACTGAGGCGTGGCTCTTGGTGCTGCCTTCGCTCAATTTCATCGCGGCTGTGCTGTTGGCTGAGCTACATGGTCGCAGCGGACGCTTCCCGACCATCGTACGGCTCAAGCCTGTGGCGAATGCCTTAGTCAGCGCGTTTGAGCTGGCAGAGATCATCAACTTGGATCAGGTGCGCACCGCCGCACGCACAAGACGTTAGATAGGGAGCGCAAAAGAATGCGCAATCGTTTGACGGTAGGCACAAGCAGCCTGACAAATACTAGGGCGAATTGGCAAGAGAGCAGCGACGTGGCAGAAAGCGTTCACACTGAGCTGAGAAGCTTCCTCACCGTTTATGGACACGATTAAGCTATGCGCTACATCCACCTCGCTACTATCGGACAGCGCCCGCAGGCGATCACGGTCGCTCTTGATAACTTGCGCCTGCGCTACGCCTATGAACAGATCGGCTTGCTGCACACGGACTCGGTCCGTTCCGGCATTGCTGAGTCATTGCGCGAGCTGCGCGCTGAGTTGGCGCGTGCTTACCCTGAGTTGCCCGTTCGGCTGCATGAGGTGCGCGCCCTAGACGGCTCGCCACTTCTGGACATTGAAGATGAGAGCGCTGCTGAGGCGTATTTCTACGGCGTGCTGGACGCGCTCTTGCACTACAAACAGAGCGGCTATAACGTGCATTTGATGATTGCCGGCGGGCGTAAGGCAATGAGCGTTTACGCCGTCTATGCCGCCTCGCTCTTGCTGGATGAACATGACGCCGTCTGGACTGTCTTGACGCCGCAGGATATCATACAGCGCGGTGCCTGGCATGTATCGCCCGTAGAGCGCGAACGGATTCAGGTCACGCTGATGCCGTTTTTGCCCTCGCGCTTTGCACCGACCACGCTTGAGGCACTGACGCGGGATGACATCATCGAGTATTTGAAGCGCCGCCTGAATCGCAAAGAGATGCTGCTTTCGCGCCTGACCGACACGCAGCGCCGCGTGGCGAACGTGCTTGCCCTGCATGATGACTACAGCAACGCACAGATCGCTGACCTGCTTTCGCTCTCGGAGCGCACAGTGCAGCGCCACCTACAGGATATCTATGAGCGTATGCGCGACATCTTCGACTTCGGCGACCGCATCGGCGATCCGCGCTTGGCACTCATCAAAATCATGAAAGGTTGGGAGTGAATGCAGAAAAAAGACTTTCGAGGCGCTTGAGAATGAGCTTGTGACGCTCCACCGCGAGATGTTCGGCTTGCAGGGCAATGCTGGGACATGCGTCTTTTAGTTTTTCTTGCCGAACGCCGCCTTTCGCTCTAGACTCGTCCAAAAGTTCAGCAGAGTTTCTTTTTATGAGCGGACATACTCCCATACAGCGCCCTGAAGTGCGCGGCAAGCGCGTCTCTTTTTTTGTGACCTGCATTGTGGACATGATCTATCCGCACAGCGGCATGGCAGCCGTTGAGGTGCTGGAGCGCGTCGGCTGCAGCGTGGATTTCCCCATGGCACAGACTTGCTGCGGGCAACTCGGCTTCAATGGCGGCTATCGCGCTGAGGCGCGGCAAGTGGCGCGGCAATTCCTGCGCGCCTTCGCCGACTCAGAGCTGATCGTGACGCCGAGCGGCTCTTGCGCTGCAATGGTGCGCCATTATTATCCCGAATTGTTTGCCGACGATCCTGTCCTGCTGCCGCAGGCAGAGCGCCTTGCCAGTATCACGTGGGAGCTGACCGAATTTCTGGTAGACGGGCTAGGAATCGCTGATCTGGGCGTGCGCTTGGCACAGCCGCGCACAGTCGCCATGCACGATTCTTGTCATGGCTTGCGCGGATTGGGCATTCAGCGCCAGCCGCGTGCGCTCTTAGCCAATATCGGCAACTTGACGGTCGTTGAAATGCCCAATTCGGATCGCTGCTGCGGCTTTGGCGGCTTGTTCGCCGTGAAAATGCCTGAGATCAGCGGCGCTATGCTAGATGAGAAAGTGCAGAGCATACTCTCTAGCCCGATTGACGCTGTGGTGACCTGCGATGCCAGCTGCTTGACGCACATCAACGGCGGATTGAGCCGCAAAGGGAGCACCGTGCGCGTCTATCACGTGGCGGAGGTGCTGGCGGGGCGCCTGTGAGCAGAAAGTGGCATGGACTCGTGCGAGTCCATGCCGTGAGCGCGCTAGTTGGCGGACTGTACCACCATTGCCGCGCCGCCACCGCGCCGCTGAGGCTCTGCAGCGGCTAACATCGTGCCATCAGGCTTGACCACAATGCCCGTTGCCGCGCCGATCTCTGCCACGCCGCGCAGCTCGTGACCGAGCGCGATCAGCGCCTTGCCCAGATCAGACTCCTCAAATTTGCTATCCACTTGGGTGAAGCCCGTGTTGCGCTGCGAGATTCGCGGCGCGGCAATTGCCTCATCCAGCGATAAGCCGAAATCAATCATGTTCACGGCAATGGTCAGCACAGTGGTGATGATCGTAGCGCCGCCTGGCGAACCAAAGGCCATAACTGTGCCATCAGGCGCGATCACGATAGTCGGGCCCATGCTGCTGCGCGGACGTTTGCCCGGCTCAGGGCTATTGGGATGTGGATCGGCGAGATCAAAGTCGGTCAGCTCGTTGTTGAGCAGGAAGCCGTAGCCCGGCACCACAATGCCCGAACCGCCGATTGACTCAATGGTGAAGGTCACGCTCACCACATTGCCGTCTTTATCGGCAACGGTCAGGTGCGTGGTGGAGCCGCCGATAGCGTCGCTGAAGGTCACTTCGACGTTATCGGCTGTGCGGCTTGGGCTGGTATCCTTCTGGAAAGGCAGCGGATCGCCCGCTCTGGCGCGAAAATCTACTACATTCTCAGGCGCCCGCTCCCCGATCAGTGCACGGCGCTGTGCCGCGTATTCTTTGCTGAGCAAGCCCGTCAACGGCGCATCTACATACTCAGGGTCGCCTAAGAAGGCGCCGCGATCTGCGTAGGCGAGGCGCATTGCCTCGATTACATAGTGCCATGCCTGCGCACGGTCAATATTCTTCAGGTCGTAGCCTTCAATGATGTTTAGGACTTGGGCAGGCGTAATACCGCCGCTGCTGGGCAAGCCCATGCCGTAGACCTTATGTCCGCGATAGTCGGTGACGACGGGACGGCGCACAATGGCGTCGTAGGCGCTCAAATCGGCAAGGGTCATGCCGCCACTGATGACGCGGAAAGGCGGGTTCGGCACAGTGGGCGGATTTTGAACGGTCTTGACGATTGCCTCGGCGATCTCGCCGCGATAGAAGGCACGCACGCCGCCTTCGGCGATCAGGCGGTAGGTCTTAGCCAGATCGGGATTGCGATGAATCGAGCCAACGGCGGGCGCCTCGCCATTGACCAAGTACACCTCAGCTGTTGAGGTGAATGCCGCAAAGCGTGCCTTGTTCTGTTCTGTTTGTGCCGCAAAGACGGCGTCTACCTCAATGCCGTTCTCCGCCAAAGCAATGGTCGGCGCTAATAGCTCAGCCAATGACTTCGTGCCATAGCGCTCTAGCGCCCGCGCCCAGAGCGCCACGGTGCCCGGCACGCCCACAGCTGCACCATTGCTGATTCGATTCGGCGCAAAAGGCAGATTGTTACCGGGATTATCGGGGTCTTCAAACATTTTCACGTTTGCGGAGAGCGGCGCAGTCTCACGCCCATCAATGGTGATGACCTCGCCCGTCTCTTTCCAGTAGATGACCATGAAGCCGCCACCGCCAATGCCGCATGAGTACGGCTCAATGAAGCCGAGTGCTGCCATGACCGCCACAGCTGCATCTACGGCGTTGCCGCCTGCCTTCAGCACATCAATGCCGATCTGTGAGGCGCGCTCATCCACGCTTGCCACAGCACCGCCTGTGCCGCGCGCTGTAGCCCCTGCGCCGTCCTGTGCGGTCGCTGGGCTGCTCAGCATCAGGCACAGCGCCACTGCTGAAGCAGCCAAAAGCACTTTCCGTAACATAAAAGTGATCCTTTCCAGCAAAATTTGCGGTATCTTAAAATTAGTGCTGAACGTTTGCTCGGGCAATGGTCTGATTGCACAAGTAGCGCTCGCATTGCCGAACAGCGCGCCTTTGTTTACACTTTACCGTACCGTCGGGAGTTTTTGAGTGCCTGAGCCATGCGCATTAACATCAACTGGGTCAATCAGCACCTGATCAACGAACTGTATGCCGCGCCGATTGTCAAGGGCGTGCTGCATGACGGCTTCGATGTGGTGCTGATAGACCTGATCAGCGGCGAACAGATCGCTATTCACCTGATCGAGCGCGATATTGACGTCGCTTACATCCAAGAAATCCTTGAGACTAATGCCGCAAATGGACGCTTCACGCTCTTCTTCCTCTGGAGCGCCATGCTCCTGCCTGAACACGGCGAACACTACCTGCCCTACGATTGGATGAGTGTATTGCTGGATATCTACGGCGATAAAATCTACGCTTTTGAGAATTACGGGCAGAATGCATGGCTGTTCCCTGTTCATTTTGAGCCTGAGGAAGGCTCGCTTTGGCGCAACGTGCGCTATGGCGAAGCGCTAGACATGGCAGCACTGCACTGCCAGACCGTGCGCACTGAAGGCGGCTTTATGAATGGCACTTGGCGCATTGCCACTTTCGGCGCAGAGCCGCAGCACTATGAGCGCCGTCAGCGCGCCGGTAGACATCACCGTGAGCCGCAGCGTAGCGCTCGTGCCGCTATCTTCGACCATTATGACGTGCTGGGCGTTGCCTACGATGCTGACCTTGAGACAGTCAAGCGCGAGTATCGGCGCTTGGCGTTGCAATTCCATCCCGATTACAACAAAGCGCCCGATGCAACTGAGAGAATGCAGGCGATCAACACTGCCTACGCTAAGATCGTTGAATATTTGGGCGAGCGCGATCCCAAAAGCGGGGACTGAAGTGAGCGTTTAGGGGCTGCTCATCGCAGGGCGGCTCTGCTTGTGCTAAAATGAACATATACTTTATCAGCAGTGACCATTGAGAGAGTCATGAGTCGCTTCCTGCACGTTGTGCTGATCCTATGTGCGCTGAGCTTGAGCGCCTGCCGCCAATCGGCGCAACCGACGCCCACGCCCGATCCCGACATTCAATTGGAGTGGCTGAACAGCGATAGACCCTTGCGCATCGGCTCAGACGTGCTTGTCTTCACGCTGAAAAATGCCCGCGCTGAGCCAATTCAAGGCGCTGTGATTGAGGTGCGCGGCGATATGACGCACGCAGGCATGGTGCCAGTGGACGGCAAGGCAGAGGGCGGTACAGCCGACGGGCAATACGTGGTGCCATTCCAATGGACAATGGGCGGCGACTGGATCGTGACTGTGCGCGCCACGCTGCCTGATGGGCGTACGACTCAGCGCCGCTATGATGTACAGGTGCGTTCACAATGAGCCGCGCAGAGCCTATTTATCGCCCGCCACTGGACGTTTTGCGCCTGCCACTCATCGGACGACTGCTCAAGGGGCGGCAGGGGCGCTTGTTCTTCCAAATTCCGCTGCTTGCAGCCGCCGCGCTGCTGATCTATGACGGCTTCACAGGCGAACAGATCGCCTCCCGCAACTTGGCGACGGTCAGCGCGTGGGTACACTATCGCGGCTTTGTGATTCTAGCGCTGCTGCTGGCAGGCAATCTGTTCTGCATGAGCTGCCCGTTTGTCTTGCCGCGCACGCTTGCCAAGCGTCTGGCAGGGCGCGGCAAGCGCTTTCCGCGCATTTTGCGCAACAAATGGCTCGCTATCGGCGGCTTGTTCCTGATCTTCTGGCTCTATGAAGTGACCGACATGTGGGCGAGTCCGTTGCTGACAGCGTGGGTGATCGTCGCTTATTTCGTCGCCGCCTTTGCTCTGGAGCTGATCTTCAGCGAGTCGCCCTTTTGCAAGTATGTCTGTCCGCTTGGTGCCTTCAATTTCACCTACAGCACGCTCTCGCCGCTGCAGATCGGCGTGCGCGACCCGAAAACCTGCCAGACGTGCGTGGGCAAGGAATGCATCAACGGCAGCTACAGCGCACAGCCCATGATCTTGGTAGATCAGATCGGCGATGAGCCGCCCATCAAGCACGACTCACGCGGCGTACTCGGCTGTGGCACGCTGCTCTACGCGCCGCAGGTCAAGAGCAACATGGATTGCACCTTCTGCCTCGATTGCGCACGCGCTTGCCCGCATGATAACGTGATTCTAGGCGTCCGCTCGCCGCTGCGCGAGTTGGGGACGCCCCACAGCCTGCCCAAGCGCTGGGATGTAAACTTTCTGCTGGTGGCGCTTGCCTTCATGGGCGTGGTGAACGCCTTCGGCATGGTGCCGCCCGTTTATGCCTTGCTGCGCGAGATGGCGTTGGCGCTCGGCACGGACGCCGAATGGCTGATCTTGCTGATAATCTTTCTTGTCGGAAGCATTGCCCTGCCTGCGCTATTGAGCATCGGCGCAGCGTGGCTGACAAACGCCCTGACAGGCAAACCGAAGCGTCCGCACGCCCTGCGCGATACATTCGCCGCTTTCGCGCCCGCCTTCGTGCCGATTGGCGCAGGAATCTGGGCGGCGCACTACGGATTCCACTTCATCATCGGCGCGCTCGTGATCGTGCCTGTCTTTCACAACTTTCTGCTCGATCACGGCATTACCCTCTTCGGGACAGAGGTTAATTGGCAGCTGGGCGCCATTGCAGACATCGAACAGTTCGCCATTGTGCAGGTGATTCTGCTGATCGGCGGCTATCTGCTCAGCCTGATCCTAGCGCGGCGCATTGCCGTCCGCGAGTTCGGCGCGGCACGTGCGCAACTGGCATTTCTGCCCTACGCCCTGATCTTTCTAGCGCTCCTGCTCGCGGCATTCTTCATTTTCAGCCAGCCAATGGAGATGCGCGGCACGGCTGAACTAGATGGTTTGTTTCACTGAGCCTCAGCCTGCTGGACTGTGCCAAGCCACTGCATGGGCTTGCCATCGCCGCCATTGCGCAGCATGACGATCTCCGCCATGATGCTCAAGGCGATCTCACGGGGAGTCTCGGCGTTTAGCTCCAAGCCGATTGGCGCACGCACGCGGGCGATCTGCTCACGGCTGATGCCGCGTTCCTCAAGCGCCTTGATGGTGAGCGCCCAGCGCCTTCGGCTGCCGATCAAGCCGATGTATGGCACGGGCGCGTTTAACAGAGGCGGAAAAAGCTGCTCATCCACTGGCAAGCCGCGTGTGACCGCCGCAATATAGGTCTGTGGCGTGAGCGGGATGTGCGAGACGACCTCGCTCGGCGGCGCCACGACGTAGCCATCCATGTTAGGGATATGCTCTGGACTGCACAGCTCAGCGCGGTCATCACTGACAATCACGCGGAAGCCAAGCCACTTGCCTAGCTCTGCCAATGCCTTGCCCACATGCCCACAGCCGATCACCACTAAAATTGGCGCGGTATTATACGGCTCAATGTAAATATCAGCGCTGCCGCCACACACGCCCGGATCGCCGTCGCGCAGATCGTTGAGCGTATAGCTGACCAAGCGCGGCTGACCGTCGGCAAGTGCGGCTAGACCGTCTTGGATCACGCGGCTCTCCATTGCGCCGCCGCCGACTGTGCCAATCGTCTTGCCGTCGCTGTAGATCAGCATTTTGGCGCCGGCGTGGCGCGGCATTGAGCCGTGCGTGCGCACGACCACTGCTAAGGCAATCGGCAAGTTGGCTTTCTGCGCCTGATAAAGCGCTTCAATCACGTTTGATTCGTCCATGTGATGTCCTCATGAGCGCGTCTCGTTTGGCTGAATTTTACGGTAATTCCTAACGATTGATCAACGCTCATTTGTCAGATCGGCAAAGGGCGGTATGATTGACGCCATGCTTTGCATTCGCAGCGTGTGAGGTTCTATAGAATGCGCTACTCAACCTTCGGACGGCTCTTCCTTGCAGCGCTGATCGCTCTTAGCGCAGGCGCTGTGATGATCGGGCAGAGTCCTGCGCAAGCGCAGGGCATTACAGGCTCGAACTGGGAGGGCTACTACTGGGCAAACCCGACCTTTAGCGGGAGTCCTGCCCT
The DNA here is from genome assembly GCA_002794705.1 of Candidatus Thermofonsia Clade 1 bacterium. The sequence goes on along the minus strand of PGTK01000002.1, from coordinate 218,033 downwards.
GTTTCGCATTGATCCTGCTATTTTATTCAACTGGGGGACAGGCTCACCTGCGCCGGGCATCATTCCGAACGATAATTTCAGCGTGCGCTGGTATAATCGCATCGCCTTTGCGGCCGGCACCTACCGTTTCCGCGCTGGCGCCGATGACGGCATTCGCGTGGCGATCAACGGCAACATCATCATTGATCGCTTCACGCCCGCTGTTGGCGGCTTCACGGTCAACACAGCCGATGTGGTGCTGGGCGCTGGCACTTACGAGATCATCGTAGATTATTACGAAGGCGTCGGTGAGGCGGGCGTGCTGTTTGATTGGACAGTGATCGCAGGCGGCGATGGGGGTGCGCCGGGCGGCGGAGGCGTTGCCCCGCCGCCTGCATTCACACCGACCAGAGTGCCTACCGTCAAAGCTGTTGTGATCGTAGATCGGGCGAATATTCGCAGCGGACCCGGTCTCAACTTTCCGACCATTGGTGAGGCGTTCCGCGATCAGCAGTTTACGGTCATCGGGCGTAACGGCGATTTCGGCTTTGAGACGTGGTTCCTGCTCGATCTAGGCGAGGGCAAGCGCGGCTGGATGTTCCGCCAAGTCATCTACATCTATGGCGGCAGCATTGCCAGTCTGCCGCGCACCCGCGAGGTGATTGATGCGCCTGCTATCGCTGCAGGCGGCGCTGAAGCGCCAGCCGGAGAGCCACCCGCTGTGCAGCCGTTTGAGGTGCGTGGCATAGCACAGAACAACGCGCTTGTGCGCAGCTTCCCAAGCCTGAACGGAGAGCGCATTGGTGTGATTCCCAAAGGCGCTAGCTTCCAAATCTTGAAGCTGAGCAATAATCAGGCGTGGGTCTTTGTGGTGTATGAGGATTTGCGCGGCTGGACGTACGTGCCGAATATTCGCGTGACCGTCGGTAGGCTTGGCGTGCTGCCAAGAGGGAACACTGCGCCATAAGCAGGTCAAAACGATCGTTCGGCGCGCTGCGCAGGCTGATCAGCGGCATGTTGCTTTTGCTGATCCTGTTCGGCGCGCCGAACCGTGCTTCAGAGCGCCCTTTCAGCTTGCCATTTGCAACGCCCTCTAGCGTAGAGACGTGGTTGCTGGAACAGCACTACGGCAACACGCAAGAGGCGTTCATCTATGGCAAGTACTGGTATGCTGCTGGTCAGGGATTGCACTTCGGCGTGGATTTTGAGGCGCCCTGCGGCACGCCAATCGTAGCAATTGCCGACGGCGTAGTGCGCTGGATTGACAACAGCAATTTTGGCGCTGAGCCACACAATTTGGTGGTTCAGCACGAGGCGCTCGGCTATGCCTCTGTGTACGGTCACCTGCGCAAGCGCCCATCTTTGCTGATCGGGCAGCCTGTCAAGCGTGGCGAGGTGATCGGCGAGGTGGGCGACCCCGACGGGACGTGCCAATCGCGCCCGCATCTGCACCTAGAGATACGCTCGCTTGACTATCGCATGGTCTACAATCCTGCGACCCTGATCGAGGCGGATTGGGACGCCTTGGCTCAGCTGGGCAGACCCATTGGCATCGCTTTCGCCCGCGATCTGAGTGCGCCGCGTCGCTGGCAGAGCATCCTCGATCAGCCCAATGTGGTGATGGGCGGCGCGCCGCTGAATAACTACAGCCGCGCCCACCCGCCTACAGCGCGTCTCGCGCCCACTCCCTACACGCCGCCCAGACTGCATACGCTGCCCGTGACTGCTTTCGAAGGTATTCGCTTGACAGAGTCAGGTTGTTGCGGCGGCGCATGGTGGCAGCCGAACGGCGATCTCATGTATCTAGCAAGCCCAAGTGAGCGCTTTCCGCTCACGCTCTCCCCTGATGGACGCTATGCCTTCGCTAACGAAAACGGGCGCGGCATTTTGCTAGATCGGTTCACTGGCGGGCGAACGCCCTTGCTCACCCGCGGCGCATGGCTCACATTTTCACCGAGCGGCAGGCAGTTGCTTTGGCATATTCGTCCGAGCGACTACTTCCCCAACGGACAACCGCTTACAGAGATTTGGCTTGGCAGTCTGGACGGCGAGGCGCGCCTTGTGCGCATATGGCGCGGCGGCGAGGTCTATTGGCTGGATGAGGGGCGCTTGTTACTGATCGAGGTGGCGCCGCGCACGCAGCGCCATACGCTCAGCGTGCTGCACCTTGCCGAGAATCGCCTTGTGACGCTTGGCACTTTTGAAAATCTGCGTCGGCTGAGCGTGGCGCCGGGCGGCGCTCATGTGGCATTCTTGCTGCCCTTCCAAGCGCGCCCAGAAGATTCGGGTGTCTACCTGCTTGCCACGCAAGAGGGCGCGCAGGCGCGCAAGTTGCCGTTTGTGGGCAGTTTCCGCTGGCAGGACTCAGACAATCTGCTGTATCTGCCGTATATGAGTGCGCAGCCTGCACTCTATCGCTACAATATCAGGAGTGGACAAGCGCTGCGCTTATCAGGCGATCCCAAATTACTCTACATCGCTAATGATGAGTGGTCAGTTGCGCCAAATGGCGAACAGATTGTCCTGCGCTCAGCCGCTGATGGAGCGCTGTGGTTGCTCAGGCTGATCAGCACAGCTTTCTGAAGCGCTCGAAAGGCAGGTCAGCTCTGTTCAAGTCGGCGAAAGTGTGGTAAAACTAATCAGCTGTGAACAGACGTTCGCTTTGGGCGGATTGCTACAGAAACTTTTGCCCTGCAGAATCGCATAGAGGTGTTAAATGCGCGAAATCACAGTTGCCACTGTCCAGATGAAGCCAGAGTTGGGCAATGTGGGCAATAACCTTGTGAAGATGTCCGACTACATCTCCGATATTGTCCGCGACCAAAAAGTGGACTTGATCGTCTTCCCAGAGCTGGCGATCAGCGGCTATGAGCTGGGGATGCAGTTCACTGAGCTGGCGCAGCGCGTGCCGGGCGCCGCTGTGAACCTTTTGGCGCAGCGCGCCGCTGATGCTGGCGTCTACCTTGCCTTCGGAATGCCGACGAAGGAAAAGGTGGAGAGCATTCTCTACAACAGCGCTGTGCTGATCGGACCGAGCGGCGATCTGCTGGGCGTCTATCACAAAGTCCATATGCGCGGCGAAGAGCGCATGGCGTTCCGCGAGGGCTTCAAAATGCCCGTCTTTGAGACGGGCGAGATCGGCAAGATCGGCATGATGATCGGCTGGGACTTAGCCTTCCCGGAGGTGGCGCGGGCTATGGCGCTAGAGGGTGCGGAGGTGCTATGCTGCTTGGGCAGCTGGGAAGAGCGCTACATTGAGGAATGGCGCATTTATGCCCGCGCCCGCGCCTACGAGAACGCGATTTTCCTCGCGGCGGCGAATCGGATTGGCGAGGATGTGACCCTGCGCTTTGGCGGCGAGAGCATGATCGTTGATCCGCGTGGCAAAGTGCTTGCCTCCCTCTCAGTGGAGCTAGACATGCTCCGCGAATTGCAGCGCGAGCAGGAGACGCTCATCAAAGAGCTAGAGCGTGTGCAGGCGCGGCGTGCTGAAGACCTTGAGAAATCCAAGACGATCCGTGAGGCGCTGATCGCCGCTCAGCAAGCCGCTCTAGACGCTGCCAAGAGAATCGAGGCGCTGGAGAAAGCCGCCCAAAAGGTGACCGAGCCTGCGGCGGTCGCGGCAAATGGCGTTGAGAAAGCGCCCGAATCAGACCCCGCGCCCAAACCTGAGGCTGCGCCTACGGCTGACGCCAAACCTGAGGCGACCTTCAAGCCGATTGAGGTGCCAGAGATCAAAATTGAGCCGTCTGAGCTGAGCGTGCGGCGCCCGGAGCCGCTCAAACGCGCTGAGCCGCAAGAGGGCTACTGCGTGGCACGCCTTGACCTTGACGAGGTGCGCCGCTACCGCGAGGAGTTCCAGACTTTGCAGGCACGCCACCCGATCGCCTATCGCATCATTGCCAAGCGCTATTAGAGAGCGCTCAGGGCGCGGCAAGAGGGCTGCGCCCTGACTTTTTTGACACGAGACGCTAGAATCTCAAACGGAGGTTCTGACAATGCAACTCACGCGCCTAGCGACAGACTGTGGCACAGCTTTTCAAGCCGATCCGCTCGGTTTTTTGCAGCGCCTTGCTGCTGAACACGGCAATGTGGTCGCTTTTGACCTGCACGGGACGCCACACCTGTTCATCAACGATCTTGAGCTGATTCATGCTGTCTTAGTGGAACATGCCCCTAAATTTCGGCGCACGGATCACACGCGCCAATCGCTCGGCAAGTTTCTGGGCAATAGTTTATTGGTCTCTGATGGCGACTTTCATCGCAAACAGCGGCAGCGTCTGCAGCCCGCTTTCTACCATCAGCAGCTAGTGCGCTATGCCGCCCAGATGATCGCGCACGTGCAGCAGGCGCTCACCACGTGGCAGACCGACGCGCCCTGTGATGTCCATCGTACCATGCTGCGCTTGACGCTCGGCATTGTGACCGACGTGCTGTTCGGCGCAGACGCGAACGCTATTCTCGCGGACATGGAAAAGCTCTCAGAGGCGATCAGCGCCTCGCAGAGCCGTGAATGGCTGCCGCCTGCGGAGCGTCTCCGTGCTGATCAAGCCGATCAGGCGCTGCTGGAGCGAATTGACAGGCACATTGCGCGCCTGATCGCAGCGCGGCGCACCGCCGAAGTGCCACGCGGCGACCTGCTCGATCTGCTCATACGGGCTACTGAGAGCGATCTGATGACCGATGGGCAGGCACGCGATGAGATCATCACGCTTTTCGTCGCCGGGCATGAGTCCACTTCTATGACCCTGACTTGGGCGCTCCTGATGACCGCCTTGCACAGCGACGTGCAGACCAAAGTGCGCCAAGAGGCGCTACGGGTCTTTGGGGAGCGCCCAGTGCAGCCAGAGGACTTCCCGCAGCTGCGCTACACGCAGATGGTGCTGCGCGAGACCACGCGCCTGTATCCGACGGCTTGGATTCTCTTCCTGCGCCTGCTCACTGAAGACCTCACCTTAGGTGGCTTGCCGCTGCGCACAGGTACAACAGTCATCATCAGCCCGTTCGTGGTGCAGCGCGATCCACGCTTCTACCCACAGCCTGAGCGCTTCGATCCTGAGCGCTTTGCCGAAGGTTGGGAGCGAACGCGCCCGCGTTTTACCTACCTCGCCTTTGGCGGCGGAGAGCGGGTCTGTATTGGGCAACATTTTGCCCTGCAAGAGGCAACTTTCACATTGGCAAGCCTCGTACGGCACTTCGACATTCTGCCTGAGCCCGACTATCGCATTGAACTTGCGCCTTTGACCGTGCTGCAGCCGCGCCATGCTGTGCGCTTGCGCTTTTTGCCGCGCTCCTGAGCGCGACTGTTGTAATTTTTGTCTTGCGCTATAATGCAGCGCCATGCCCTACATCATATTCACACCGACTGCCACGCACTGGGATGCTTTCGTGCGTGCGCACCCCGATGCACACGCCCTACAGCTCTCAGCGTGGGGCGCGCATCAGAGTCGTTTTGGCTGGCAACCGCAGTGTATCGCCATTGCCGATCCCACAGGCAGACTCCTAGCGGGCGCACAGATTTTGCTGCGTCGTTTGCCGCTGCGTCTGGGTGTGCGCGCTTACGCGCCCGCAGCGCCGCTCTTCAGCGATGATGAAGCAGCAAATACGCTCTTGTGGGGAGCATTGCGGCGCAGCGGCGCGGCTTTCATCAAGTTTGAGCCATGCAATTGGTACCGTCCGCGCCCTGATCTGCCCGAACGCCTGATCCAAGCAGGTCTACGTCCTTCGCCTCAGACCGTCCAGATACCGCGCACGATCGTGCTGGACTTGAGCGGCACAGAGGAAGATATCCTCAAGCGGATGAACCAGTCCACGCGCTATAAGTGCCGTCTTGGACCGAAAAAAGAGGTGAGCGTGCGGCAGGGCGACTCAGCCGACGCTCTGCGCTTTGGTCAGCTGATGCAGCTCACGGCGCAGCGCGATGGCTTCCATGCGCGCCCGCCTGAATACTATCAGAGCGCTTATGACGCCTTCGCGCCTAGCGGCGAGGTCGTACTGCTGATCGCGTCTTACAACGGGCAAGACCTCGCGGGCGCGATGATCTTTCGCTGTGGCGAGAATGCCTACTATTTTTATGGCGCCTCCTCAGACGCGGAGCGCAACCGAATGCCGACTTACATCCTGCAGTGGGAGGCGATCCGCTGGGCAAAGGCACACGGCGCACTGCGCTACGATCTGTGGGGCATTCCCGATGCAGACGTAGCAACGCTTGAAGCAGAGTTCGAAAAACGTGAAGACGGCTTGTGGGGCGTCTACAAATTCAAGCGCGGATTCGGCGGCGAGGTGCGGCGGAGCGTGGGCGCGTGGGATTTAGTCAACAACCGTGCGCTCTACGCCCTCTACACATGGTACGTGCGGCGGCAACAGCAGCGACTGGGAAAAAACGCATGAGCGGCTATAGCCTAGCGCGCTTCACTGGCTCTAGCTCAGCATGGGATGCAGCGATCAGGCAGTTGCCGTGCGCACATCCTCTGCAGACAGCAGCATGGGGCGATTTCAAGCGCCGCAACACAGGCTGGCAGCCCGAAAAGCTCACTTGGCACGACTCAAGCGGCACGCTCTGCGCTGCAGCAATGATCCTTACACGGCGTATCGGTCTGATACCTGTGCTGTATGCGCCCAGAGCGCCCCTGCTCGATTACACCAATCACGCGCTGCTGGAGCAAGTGCTGAGCGACCTAGAACGCCTTGCACGGCGGCGGTTCGCTCTTCAGCTCAAGATCGATCCTGATGTTGTGCAGCACACAGGCGAGCCAAACATCGACTCATGGCGCGACGATCCGAATGGCGCAGCTGTGGTCGCGCTGCTGAGACGGCGCGGCTGGCGCTTTTCACCTGAGCAAGTCCAGTTCAAAAATACCGTGCTAATTGACCTAACGCGCTCTGAAGATGAGCTGCTTGCCGCCATGACTCAGAGCAAGCGCCGCAAAGTGCGCTATGGCGCCCGTCACGGCGTGAGCATTCGCCCTGCGGCGCCCACAGATTTGCCCGCAATGGTCGCGCTTTACCTTGAGACGGGCAAACGCAACAACTTCCTGACTCGTCCCGCCGAATATTACCTTGACGAATGGCGCAGTCTGATGGCAGAGGGTCTGGCGCACGCCTTCATTGCTGAGGTGAACGGTCGGATGGCGGCGCACGTGGTTCTGCTCGCTTTTGGGCAGAAGTGCCTGTACTTCAATGGCGCCTCCACTTCAGATAACGAGGTGCGCAAGCTCATGCCCGCTGATGCCCTGCAATGGGAGGCAATTCGTTGGGCGAAGGCACACGGCTTCACGGTCTACGATATGTGGGGCGCGCCAACTCAGCTTGACGAGTCCGATCCGCTCTGGAACGTCTGGCTGTTCAAGCGCGATTATGGCGGCACATTGACGTGGCACATCGGCGCATGGGACTACGCGCCGATTCCGCCTGTTTACCAGCTCTACATGCGCGGAATGCCGCGTCTGCGCGCCTGGCTGCGCCGCAAGCATGCAGCGCAGCCACACACAAGCGTTTCCTAGCGCGGCGTAATGACCTCCAAGCCGCCCATGTACGGGCGCAACACTTTTGGCACGACCACGCTGCCATCTGCCTGCTGGAAATTCTCCAAAATGGCGATGATCACACGCGGCATTGCCAAGCCCGATCCGTTCAGGGTATGCACATACTCCACTTTGCCGCCGCTCTCAGGGCGATAGCGGATCATGGCGCGGCGCGCCTGAAACGCCTCCGCGTTTGAAATTGAAGAGACCTCTAGCCATTCGCCGCAGCCTGCAGCGTACATCTCGATATCGTAGGTCTTTGCCATGCCGAAGCCGAGATCGCCCGTGCAGAGCGTCACCACGCGATAAGGAATCTCAAGCAGCGCACAGAGCCGCTCCACATCGGCGCGCATTGCCTCATGTTCGGCGTAGCTGCGCTCAGGCGTGGTGAATTTATACAGCTCCACCTTTTGGAACTGGTGCACGCGCTTGATGCCGCGCACGTCGCGCCCGGCGCTGGTCGCCTCGCGCCGCCAACACGGGGTATTCGCCACGTAGTAGAGCGGCAAGTCAGCTGCGTTCAGGATTTCATCGCGGTGCAAGTTGGTGATCGCCACTTCAGCCGTCGGCAAGAGGTAGAGCGCTGCGTCGGGATCGGTGTAAATCTCATTGCGGAACTTGGGGAACTGTCCCGCGCCGTAGAGCATCTCTTCCTTGACAATGAAAGGCAAGTACAGCTCCGTATAGCCGTTTGCCGCGTGCTGATCGAGGCAAAAGTTGATCAGAGCGCGCTGCAGCCGTGCGCCCATGCCCTTCAGCACATAGAAGCGCGAGCCGCTCAGCTTAGCGCCGCGCTCAAAGTCAATGATATCTAGTGCGGGCCCGAGTTCCCAGTGCGGCTTGGGCGTGAACGAAAAAGTCGGTATGGCGCCGATTGGCTCACCAATGGGATTATCCTCGCTGGTAGCGCCTTGTGGCACGGAGTCGTGCGGCAAGTTGGGCAGCCAGAGCATGTGATCGCGCACTTCTGCCTCAACTGCCTCTGCCTGCTTGGTCAGCGCCTCGACTTTATCGCCGATGCCGCGCAGGGCATCGGTGAGCGCGCTCAGATCGGGCTGCGCGCCTGAGTCAGGGACATCAGCGGGCGGATTGGCAAGCAGGTCGGCGGCGCGGGCGAAATCCTCAGCTTGGATAGCGCGCACAGCCTCCTGAATGGCATGCGCCTGCGCGGCAAGGCTCATGTGACGGTTGCTTTTCATACGTCCGAGCGCCTTGTTGATCTTGTTGCGCTCTGCTTGGAGGCTCTCGCCTTGCACTAGCAAAGCGCGGCGGCGCTGATCCAGCTCAAGGATCGCGTCCACACGGGCAGTGACGCTCTCATCATGGCGCGTGGCAAGGCGCGCCTTAACGAACTCAGGCTGTTCACGGATCAGATTGATATCGAGCATTTCCCTCACTCCTGAATGCGAAAAAGTCCCTCGCGCCACGATGCGCACATGGGCGCATCAGGGCGAGAGGGACTCGCGGTGCCACCTGACTTCGCAGCACACAGCTGCAATCTCATTCAGCGCTGTAACGTGCGCACACGGACCGACTTAACGACGCGAAGGCGCCTTTTCGTCAGCCGACCTATCCGCAGTGGACTTCGGCGGCGCGCTTACTGCCTCGCAGCGAACGGCAGCTCTCTGCAAAGCGCGGAATCGCCTACTAAGCTGCATCAGAGTCGTTCAGAGTATCGTGTTAGAGAGTGTAAGCAAGTGCAAAGGGCTTGTCAAGCCTGAAAAAGTGGGCTTGACTTGTATTTGAAAGCGCCTATTTCATGCTACCATTGTGAAAGTTATGAGTTCACAGCGTGTGTGTTGGGAATGTTCCATGAACGATCCATTCATTGGCAGGACAATAGGGCAGTACGAGATCACAGCGCGCTTAGGGCATGGCGGCATGGCAGAGGTCTATCGTGCGTGGCAAGCCAGCATGAACCGCGAAGTTGCCATGAAAATTCTCAGCAACACGCTCATGCGCGATCAGCTCTTTGTGGAGCGCTTTGACCGCGAGGTGCAGACCATTGCACGCCTTGAGCATCGCCACATCGTGCCAGTTTATGAGTATGGCAAGACCGAAGATGGCATGGTCTACCTTGTTATGCGCTATCTCAAGGGCGGCACGCTTGCCGATCTGATCAAGGCGCGTGGCGCGCTGCCGCTCCCGCTAGTTGATCATCTGCTCCAGCAAATTGCCCTTGCGCTGGATCATGCGCACCAAAACGGCGTGATTCATCGGGATATCAAGCCGAGCAACGTCCTGCTGGATGAAGATCAGAATGCCTATCTAGGCGATTTTGGCTTGGCGCGTGCCGAAAAAGACTTCGCCAAGACCCTCACAGAGGCAGGCACGCTGATCGGCACGCCGATGTATATTGCACCTGAGGTCATTCAGGAGGGCAATGCCAGCAGCCGCTCTGATCTGTACAGCTTGGGCATTGTGCTGTATGAAATGGTCACAGGCAGACCGCCCTTCACAGGTGATTCCGTCTACGCGCTGATGCAAGCACATCTAACTCGGCAGCCGCCGCGCCCAAGTGCCCTGCGCGTTGATCTACCCTATGCTATAGAGCGCGTCCTACTGAAAGCCATTCATAAGTCGCCTACGCAGCGCTATCAGAGCGCCCTTGAGCTGGCAAACGACTTCCGCCTTGTCATTCAGCAGGCGCCTACACAGCCCAATGCCCTCGCTCCGCAGACTTTGCTACTGCGCACAGGCACATTGATGCGCCGCTATCCGCGTCTATTCGGACTCGGCATGCTGTCCGTGCTTGTGTTGATCATGAGCGTGCTGCTCCTCTCTGGCTTGTCTGCCAGTCGCTCAAGTGGCCCCACCACGCCGACTCGTGCGCCGGTTGCGGCTCTGCCCTATGCCGATGAGTCGGCGCGCCCTGAGGTAGGCAGTCCTGGTTTATTGCGAAACTCGCCTGAGGAGGTCAGCCGTGCGCGCCAATACCTTGAGGGCAGTTTCATCGGCGTGATGCTGTGCGCGCTCTCCACAGACTATCACGCCAGCCTTGCTAGTGCTATCCGCACCTACGCCGATCAGCTGAGCTTGTCCATTCAGATTGAAGACTCGCAAGCCGATGCATTCCGTCAACCGATCATCATACGGCGCTTTATAGCACGCGGTGCAAAGGCGATTGTGGTCTGTCCGCTCAACTACGAGTCCATCGAGTCAGCTGTGCGCGAGGCACAGGCAGCGGGCATTGCCACTATCGTGATCGGCGACGGCAACTACGGAAGCTATAGCCTGAATATGAACCTGACCAATGAAGATATGGGACGCATTGTGGGCGAATATGCGGCTAACCTGATCAACACTGAACTAGGCGGCAAGGCTAACGTTGCAATCCTAGATTTTCCCAGCGTTAGCGATGTACTGAAGCGCTCCAATGCTATCGAAAGTACTGTGCGTCAGCTATCGCCCCAAGCGACGATTCTAGGGCGCTGGCTGGGCGGCACACTGGAAAACGGCGAGCCAAGTATGCGTGAGATTCTCAGCGCTCATCCAGAGGTGAACGTGCTGCTCAGCATTAACGACGCTGGGGCGCTAGGCGCTGTGAAGGCACTAGAGGCGGCGGGCAGAGCGCCCGACTCGTTGATCATCGTCAGTGTGGACGCTGAGAGCGAGGCGCGCCGCCTGATGCGCGAAGGGCGCTACTTCCGCGCCTCCCTCGATAGCGATCCGAGCGGCGTCGGGCGCTTGACGCTTGATGCTGCCGTCGCGCTGCTGAGCGGGCGAGTCGTACCGCGCCGCATTGCGCTAGAGGGCGTCATGATCACACGCGAGATGCTGCAAGCCACGCCAACACCTTAGCAGACTAGGCGCTGCGCAGTTGTGCGGTAAAATTAAGCCTTAAAGTGTTTTGATATCCCTAAAAACAAGAGAGGCTTGAAAAAATGACCCTCCCACATGCCCAAGCGCGCCTTGATAAGCTACGCGGCATTCTACGGCGCGCCCAGTATGACTGCGTCGCTCTCACGCCCGCCGCCAATTTTTTCTACCTGATCGGAGTTCCCTTTGAGATCGGATCGCGCCCGATAGTGCTGCTCATCACGCCCGACTCAACGCCCGCGCTGATCATCCCGACCCTTGAGCTGCCGCGCCTTGAGGGGCGTGAGCCATTTCCGTTGCGCTATTTCTGCTACAGCGACGCTGAGGGCTATGAGTCGGCGTTTGCTGCCGCCTGCGAGGCATTAGCGCTAAGCGGCAAGCGCATTGGCGTGGAGGGCATGAAGCTGCGCTTTGCCGAAGGAGAGGCACTAGCGCGCTACGCGCCAAATAGCCGTATGCAATCAGCGGAGGATACCTTGCAGTGGCTGCGCATTCACAAAACAGCTGAGGAGATCGCGCACATGCGCCGCGCCATTTCTATCAGCGAGGCGGCATTGGCTGAGATCGTGCCGCAGGTGCGAATCGGCATGAGCGAGCGGCACATTGCTCGCCTGTTGAGCGATGCGCTCTATGCACACGGCGCTGAGTCGCTCTCCTTTGAGCCACTGGTGCTGAGCGGCGCGAATACGGCACAGCCGCACGGCACAGTCACTGATCGGACAATCCGTGAGGGCGACTTGTTGCTCTTCGACTTCGGCGCAAAGGTCAATGGCTACGCGGCGGATATCACGCGCACGTTCGTGATCGGCGCGCCTAGCCCTGAGATTGAGCGTATCTACGAGACCGTGCTTGCTGCCAATCAGGCGGGCATTGCTGCTGCCAAAGCGGGCGCGCCCTGCCAAGCAGTAGATGCTGCAGCCCGTCAAACCATTGCGCAGGCGGGCTATGGCGAGTATTTCATCCATCGCACAGGTCACGGCTTGGGGCTGGATATCCACGAGCCGCCTTACCTCCGCGAGGGCAACGGTCAGCTGCTTGAGACAGGCATGACCTTCACGGTTGAGCCGGGCATTTACATCACAGGGCTAGGCGGCGTGCGCATTGAGGATGACGTGCTGATCACTGATGACGGCGCTGAAGTCCTGACCCGTTTCCCGAAAGCGCTGCAAAGCATTGGAGGCTGAGCATGACTGAGCATTTCATCTACCTGCACGGCTTTGCTTCATCGCCTGCCTCCAGCAAGGCACAGGCATTCAAGGCGCGCTTTGCTGAGCGCGGCGTCACGCTGCACGTCCCTGACCTAAACGTGCCAAGTTTTGAGCATCTGACGCTCACAGCCATGATCACGGAGGTAGCGGCATTGGTGCGCCGCTTGCCCTACGGCGCGGTTAACCTGATCGGGTCGAGCATGGGCGGCACGGTGGCACTCCATTTCGCAGATCGGCTCAAACAGGCTGAGGGCGGGCGAGTGGTGCGGCTACTGCTCTTAGCTCCAGCGCTTGACTTTCACGCCAATCGCATCAATCAGCTGACTGAGGAAGGCGTGCGCGCTTGGCGCGAGAGCGGCTGGCTGACCGTCTTTCATTATGGCGAAAATGCCGAACGTCGGGTACACTACACCCTGCTAGAGGACATGCTGACCTACGATTCCTTCGCCGTACAACTCACCCAGCCGATCCTGATCTATCACGGCGTGCATGATGAGTCGGTAGACTATCGCCAATCGGTGCGTTTCGCCCAGAATCGTCCAAATGTGGCGTTGCGCTTGGTTGAGTCTGACCATCAACTGCACGATCAGATAGAGACTATCTGGGCGGAAGCCGTCCAGTTTTTCAATCTGTAAGTGTTCGTGGTTCGTCTCTGATGCGGAAAATCTTTCACGCGCTTCTCGCGCTTGTCTTATGTGTGATTGGTTTGCCCGTGCCGCTGCAGGCGCGGGCGCAGGCGCCCCTCGATCTAGAGCAATTACAGCGCGCCACTGTGCAGATCACGCAGGTATTCACCAACGCCGTTGGACAGACCGTTATTTCGTGCATTGGCTCTGGCACCATTGTCAGCGCTGATGGGCTGATCCTGACCAATGCACACGTTGCGCTGCCGATTGCCAGCTGCCGCTCGGATCGGATTGTGGTGGCGCTGACCGTGCGCATTGGCGAGGCGCCCGTGCCGAAATATTACGCGGAGGTGCTTTCCGTCAACTACGGCTGGGATTTAGCCGTGTTACAAGTGGCGCGCACGCTTGATGATCGCCCTGTGAACCGTGAGGCGCTGCTCTTGCCGTTTGTGGAGCTGGGCAACTCCGATGAGGTGGTGCTTGATCAGACGGTTGAGTTCGTGGGCTACGCTGTGCCAGAGCGCGATCCAACTGCCAGCAGCACAGCGCGGGTGGTGCGCGGCACAATCAGCGGCTTCACAGCTGAGGCACGGGTAGGCGAGCGCGCTTGGCTGAAAACCCGCGCCGCGCTGCCCGGCACCATGAGCGGCGGCGGCGCCTACGATACGCAAGGGCGGCTGATCGGCATTCCGACAGTTGAGCCGCCCACGAGCGGCTTGGTCAGGGGAACTGAAGAGAATTGTCGGCGCATTCAGGATAGCAACGGCGACGGGCGCGTGGATGAAAACGACTTGTGTGTGCCAGTCAGCGGCTTTGTGAACGGGCTGCGCCCCTCGCGCTTGGCGCGCGGTTTGATCCTCGCCGCTCAACTGGAGATCACGCCGTTTTCACAGCAAGAATTGCCCGTCCAGCAGCCGCTCAGCTTAGAGGAGATCGGTCAGAACGTAGCTGGAGCGCCGCAGTTCCGCCGTCTGTTCTTCTCCACAGGCGTTGACCTCGCCGGCAACCCAACTCGCGTGATCCGACGGGCGCCAACGGGCATCAACACGCTCTACCTGTTCTTTGACTACGCCAACATGCGCGACGGCATCATCTACGAACTGCGCGTGCTGCGCGACGGCGTGCTTGACCCAACTTTCAGCCTCGCGCCTGCCACATGGAGCGGCGGACGCAACGGCATGTGGTACATCGGCAGCACGGCGCAGGTCTACCCGAACGGGAACTACGAATTCATCCTGTTCATCGAGGGCGTGCGCGTGGCGAATGCCAGCATCACAGTCGGCGGCGGACCGACCACTGAGCCAGAGTTTTCGAACATCCTGTTCGGTGTGCAAGACCTGAACTTCCAGCTGGTGAACACAGGCAACATCCTGCCCGTCTCAAACGTGATCAACGCCGAGTTTGTCTACACCAACATGGTAGATGGGACGCCGTGGCGCCAAGCCTGGTATTATCAGGATTTGCGCATCTCTGAAGTGAACGATATCTGGTCGGGTGGGAGCAACGGCAAGCGCCTGATCACTGCCAGCGCGCCTGTGGAGAATCCGCTGCAGCCCGGTCGCTATCGCCTTGAGCTGTACATCGAGGATCGGCTCGCCGCCACCTCTGATCTTATCATGGCGGGCGGGCAAGTAGACCTCAGCACAGAGGTCTTCACTGACCTGACCTTTGCCAGCGAGCTGAACAACGGCGTGCCAAGCGGGATTATCGGCGTCACCTTCCCCAACACCATCACTGACCTCTACGCCATCTTCAATTGGCGCGATATTGCGGCTGGCACGCCCTTCACTTGGCGCTGGACAGTGGACAACAATCCGCTTTTCGAGGTCACGCAACCGTGGACGAATCCGACGACAGGCAACGGCACGTGGCTGCGCCTACGCCCGAATCGTCTGCTGCCGGAAGGCTCTTACCGCCTTGAGTTGCTGATCGGCGGCGTGGTGAAAGCGAGCGCTACAGCGCGTGTGGGCATCGGTCAGTTGCCGATCCGCCTGTTTGTGCGCGCTGAGGGCGTCTTGGTGCAAGGGCAAATTGTAGATGCTGAGACGAATGAGGGCATTGCAGGTGTGTCGGTCATCTTCCTCAAGCCGCTCTTCGATGTGGCAGACTTCACTTGGCAGATGAGCGAGGTCTACGATATTGCCTTCACAGACCTGAACGGGCGTTTTGCGCTCTCACGGCTTTTGGGGCGCGGCGAACGCTACAGCATCATCATCTCAGCGCGAGGCTACTTGCCCATCACAACCGACGGTTTCCGCATCGCCCGTGATGAGGTCGGTCCGATTGAATTGCGCCTTGAGCTAAATCGAGATTAGAAGCGGCATTTCTTGATAACTTATGGCATACTTCTGCGGTAGTTTTATCAGTCATTCATATGTGAGGTATGCCAATGTCAGAGACGCTCTGGGCAGCAGTAGATAGCTACCTTGCCGATCTCTACGCGCCGCCCGATCCAATTCTCGATCACGCCCTGAAAAACTCCGAAGCACACGGCTTGCCCGCCATCAACGTTTCGCCGCTGCAGGGCAAGTTTCTGATGCTGCTGGCACAGCTTTGCAGCGCACGTCACATCCTAGAGATCGGCACGTTAGGCGGCTATAGCACGCTGTGGTTAGCGCGTGCTTTGCCGCCTGAGGGCAAAATTATCACCTTAGAGGTCTCACCCAAACACGCCGAAGTCGCCCGTGCCAACATTGCCTATGCAGAGCTGCAAGAGCGCGTTGAAGTGCGCCTTGGCGCCGCCCTAGACATTCTGCCACACCTAGCTGAGGCAGGGCAAATCTTCGATATGGTCTTCATTGACGCCGACAAGCCCAATAATCCGCAGTACCTGAGCTGGGCGCTCAAACTGACACGGCACGGTAGCCTGATCGTGGTGGATAACGTGATCCGCAAGGGCGAGGTGCTAAACGCCGAGAGCGATGATCCAAGCATACAAAGCACACGCGAATTGCATGCTATGCTGGCTGCTGAGCCGCGCTTGCGAGCGACCGTCTTGCAGACAGTCGGGAGCAAGGGCTATGACGGTCTGGTGATAGCACAGGTGGTTGGCTAAGTACAATGATTCGGCGACAAGGCGCAAATTACACTGTTCTAGCAATTTTTAGCGATATTTTGTGCACAATAGCCGCGCTGACAATAGCAGGGACGCTGCGCACAACCTTACCTTTTGGAGCAGATATCCTGAGCGATGTGATTGTGCCGCCCAGCCTGATCATCCTCGCACCACTGATCTGGTTTGCTGTCTTTTTGACGCTGGGCGTCTACGATCCGCGCCATACAGCTCATTTCCTTGCTGAAATTCGGCGCGTGCTATCTGCCAGTTTTTTCGCCGTGTTGGTGCTATCGGGCGCGCTGTACTTCACTGACCGTGAAGTCTCGCGCTTGCTGGTGATCTATCTGACGACGTTAGATATCGCGTTGCGCGTGTTGTGGCGCTTTATCATTCACGCTCTGTTCAACGGAAGACGGGCTAAGGCGTGTCGCGTTTTGATAGTGGGCAGCGGCAACTTGGCAGAACAGATTGTTGAGACCTTGCGCAGCCACACATGGACAAGCATTCAGATCGTCGGCTTTGTGGATAGTGGTGAGGCAACTCTGCTCGATTTACCGCGACTGGGCAGCCTTGCCGAGGCTGCGCACCTTGTCAAAAAGCACGCCGTTAATGAAGTAGTCATCGCGCTACCCTATCGTGATTATGAATGCCTGAATGCCCTCGTGCCAGAGCTACAGCGCTTGCCTGTGCAGGTGCGCATTGCACCTAACTATTTGAATCTAGTGCTATACCGCGCCACAGCCGAAGAATTTGGCGGTGTACCGCTCATTAACCTACGTGCGCCCGCTCTGAACGCCTACCAGCGCGTTGTCAAGCGTTCCTTTGATCTGATCGTCGGCACACTGACACTCATCTTGGCTGCGCCACTTTGGGCGATCCTCTGGTTAGCCATTCGCCTTGACTCAAAAGGACCTGTTATCTTTAAGCAGGAGCGCATTGGTGAAAATGGCAAGCCTTTCATCATGTACAAGTTCCGCACGATGTATCTCGACGCTGAGGCGCGCCAAGCGGAGGTCTTGCACTACGATGAAAACGGCAATCTTATTCACAAACGAGCAGATGACCCGCGTGTGACCCGCATCGGGCGCTTTCTGCGGCGCACCAGCCTGGATGAACTGCCCAACTTGATCAACGTGCTGCGTGGCGAGATGAGCCTTGTCGGTCCGCGCCCTGAGGTCGCGTGGATGCTGGATAAATATCAGACGTGGCAACTCAAGCGCTTCGCCGTGCCACAAGGCATGACAGGCTGGTGGCAGATCAACGGGCGCAGTACCAAGCCAATGCACCTGCACACTGAAGATGACCTGTACTATATCCAAAACTACTCAATTTTGCTCGATCTGTACATTTTATGGCGCACGTTATTTGTAGTCCTGAGCGGTAAAGGCGCCTTTTGAATGCAGGCGGCCTTTCTGGGCATTGATCTGGCGTGGTCAGCGCGGAATGTTAGCGGTGTAGCGGCGCTCCAGCTGCATAACGGACGCGCCACACTCACTGAAATGCCTATCGCGCTGCGCACTGATGAGGATATCCTCGCTTTTGTGGCGCGCTACGCCAATTGCACCTCGCTGATTGTGGCAATTGACGCGCCTCTCTGCGTTCCCAATCAGACGGGCAAGCGCAGGGGCGATGCGCTAATCAGCAAGGTGTTCGGCAAGTATGGCGCGGGTGCACATCCCGCTAATCGAACCATACTAGGCAAGTACAACGGCGGCGTCATGCGCGGCGAGGCGCTGATCGCGGGTCTAGCCGCTCTAAATGTGCAACATACACCCCATTTTCCTGCGCAGGGGTCTGTGCGCTGCGCCTTTGAAGTCTATCCGCACGCCGCTATGATCGGTCTGTTCGGTCTGGCGCGGGCGCTGCGCTACAAACGCAAAGGCGGTCTCAGCCGTGCTGCGCAAGAATCGGCTTGGCGGCAATACAGCGACCATCTCGCCGCACTGCAAGACGCCACACCGCCTCTTGATCTACCTACGCCGCTCTTACAAGCCGCTTGGAGCAAAGCAGAAGAAGATAGGCGCGATGCAGCCTTGTGTGCCTACATCGCGCTGCACTACTGGTGGCACGGGAGCGCCTTCTGGCAGGTTTATGGGACGCTTGAGGAAGGTTACATCGTGGCGCCGCGCCTAGCCCTCAGCGATGGTGCGCGCTAGGGTCAGCAGGGTCTGTTCAACCACCTCAAGGCGCACTTGCTCCTGATCTTCCCACCATTGATAGTCCTGATAGCACGCCTGATAGTCTTCTAAAAGCGCTGCAACCGATTCAGGGCTTGCGCCGCCGATTCCGCGCCGCGACTCGACAATCGCAAGCGGCTCTTGCGCCCTACGGACTGCCTCCTCAGGCAGATTGAGTGTACGTCCCAGCAGTGCCTCGGCAGCCTGATCGAGCGCTGCGCTGGTCAGCGGCTGACTGCTGGGCAGACCCGCCTCAAGCGCCTTGCGCACGGCATAGCCGATCACGCGATGCGCCGTGCGCGGATCGAGGTCAGCCACCTCGCTCAAATAGTCGCCAAGGTCAGTGGCGCCGCTAAAACTCTCGGCTGAGCGCGCCGCCATGCGCTCAACATGCCACTCCGCCCGCTCTAGGACGCCCGCCAGCAAGCGAACAGTGCGCGTCGCCCGATCCAGGGCGCGTGGCAACTCACCATAGGCAAAAATACGGTTATCAGGCTGACCCGAAGGCGTCTGGTTGGTAGCGATGATCGTGTAGAGCGTTGCGCCACTCGCCCGCGCTGCGCCGCGCACATAGGCGAGGCTATACGGATTTTTCTTCTGCGGCATGATGACACTGGTGCGCGAGTGTGCATCGGCAAGCGTCAAATAGCCGAATTCTTCAGTGGCGAAGATGTACAGGTCTTCAGCGAGGCGATCCAGCGTGGTCATCAGGATAACAACATTCGCCGCGACCTCAATAGCAACGTCCGCCTGCCACATGGCATCGCGTGTGTGCGCCGCGACGCCCTCAAAGCCAAGCAGTTCAGCGGCACGGATACGATCCAGCGGCAAGCGTGAGCCGTTCACGCTTCCGCCGCCCACAGGCGATTGATTCAAGCGACCGTAAGCGGCGCGCAAGCGCTCCGCATTGCGCAGCAAAGGCGCCACAAAAGTGAGCAAATAGTGCGCAAGCGTAGTCGGATGCGCTTTCTGCAGATAGGTGTAATCGGGCATGAGCGTCGTACGATGCTGCGCAGCGAGGCGCAACAGCGTGCTGATCAGCGCGGCGTGCGCCTCGATCAGCCTCAACAAATAGGCACGAGTCGTGATCAAATAGCCGACGGTTGACGACTCGCGGCGCGCCCGTCCCAGCCGCAACCAGCCATCCGCGCCGCCCTCTGGGACGCGCTCCCTAAGCGCTTGCTCACGATTCGTGTAGATATCGCCATAGACAGGATCGAATGGGAACTGATCAGGCGGAATGGCGTGCAGCTCCAGCAAGCCGCGCATGAGCGGCTGACGAGCAGGGCGCGGGATCAAGCCGCACTCACACAGCATAACGCAGTAAGCCAGATCGGCGAGGCTCATGCCATGATAGAGCAAGGCACCATCACTCACCTCATGCGCAAAAGCGGATTGCAGCAACTCATCAGCGGGCTGTTCCGTCAAGCGCGAGCCATAGCCCATGTGTCCCGCTTGGGCGGCGCGCTGTTTGGGGTCACTCATAACGCTTTGCCTCCGATTAAAAGGTCAGGGAACGCAAAAAGGCATCGAAGTAGTGCTTGTGCTTCTCGAAAACATCGGCTTTTGCCTCGTAGGTGATCACGACGGCTTGTCCCGTGCGCAACACGACGAGGTCAAGTGCACGGACTGTGATCGGCTCTGCCTGCAGGAACGGATTGGGGTCAATGTAAGCGTAAGCGTAGATCATCTGCTGTCCGCGCTGACCGCCCGGTAACACAGTCGGCGTGCGGCTGAGCGAACGGTAAGCCGGCAGGCGCGCCGCCCGATCTATGTCTAACAGGTCAAGGATATCAGCAGGACGTGCGCCGCTGCCAATCGGGATTAGCTGCAACTGAATCGTGGTCTTAAAAGGGAGGGCGGCGGGGTCTTGGGCGCGCAACACAAAGCGCGTTCCGCCTTCCTCTAAGAGCCAACGGGCAGGATAACGCGCCGTAATGCCTGCCTCACGGTTGACGAACGGGAAAGTGGCGCTGAGGATGCCATCACGGTAGATAAATCCGTAGCCGACTGCTAAAAACGCAGCCGCCATGACCAAATAATTCGCCAAACGCTGCCGCAAAGTGAGCGGCGCTGCATAGCCCTCCGAGCGCATTAGCGCACCTCGCTTGCCCGCAGTGCCTCGCGCTCATCAGCGGCGCGCACAAGGAAACTCAGCGCGCTGAACAGCACCACAATCAAAAAGAGCGCCATGCCCAGTCCGTAAATGGCATTGTTCGCCGTAGAAGTACGTGAGACGCCCGCGACGATCAAGCCTGCCCGAATCACAATTGAGAGCGCGTTGAACAACGCTGCAATCAGCACGCCCAAGACTGGGGTCAGCACGAAGACGTTCGGCTTGCGCAACTCGTATAGCACAAAGCCGAGAATTGGGCTAATGGCAACCTGCGCCAAAGTGATCTCAGTCATGCGCAACGCTGCAGAGGCAAGATTGAGCGTGTTGTTCAGTGCAAAGTGGATGTTCAGCGCCGTAGCAAAGCCGATAGCAGCAGCCATAGCGTAGGCTACTGCGTCGAGGCGCGTATTGAACTCTGTGCGCCACACGCTGTAGCGCAATACAGCATATTTCAGGAACTCATGTACAACACCGACGGTCAAAGTGTAGCCGATGATGCGATCTAGTCCGCTGGCAGTGCTGAGCCATTCCTCAGCCGCAAAAATCGCCGTGAGCGGCACGGCGACGCCGCTGGCAGCCAAGCCGCCCAACATCACCACAGCGGGCAAGTTGCGACGCGGCTGTAGCGCACGGCGCTCCGCTGCATAGGAAATGCCAAGCCACAGACCAAGTGGCAAGATCGCATAGATAAAGCTCAAAGCGCGCTCTGCAGTCGCGGGCAAGCGCAGATCAACTAGGCGCGTGCCAAAAACAAGCGCTGCCGTGAGCACCAAGAGGATAACTGCCTCCAGCCAAGCAGTGCGCCACACGCGCCGATAGGGGTAGCGGTCGCTTTCTGCGCGCTGCGGCGTCAGCAGATAGGGTTGAGAAGTCAAGCGCTACATCACCTCATCGCTAGCACTGCGCTCTATTCTGGCATGTATGGCATGCCTTTTCAAGCCTTTGTAACACAAGTTGCCGAAGCTCTAGCATTCAACAGCGAACGATGCTATGCTGTATCAGTGACGTTTGGAATTGGGAGCACGACGTTGCCTGAAGATGTAGACTATGATATTCGAGAAAGCCTGCGCGCTATTGTTGTAAGAAATCTAGAGAGAGTCCTAGACTTCGATCCCTTCAAGCATTTTGAGGATGTAGAGACTAGAGAAGCCTTTGCTTCCCTGCTTGAGAGTGACCCTGCTTTTGCGCCGTTCTCGCTCGCTAACGCCAAGTACATTGCGGCGCGCCTTGGTGGCAACCTTATCGCTAGTCTGCATCGCAAACTGGGCGATCTATACATCGAGATAGACGGCAACAAACAAAAACGCTCGACAGATGGAATGATCCCTCCACGCCTTGCTCTCAGAGGCAGAGCGCGAACGCCTTGTCACGTTGTTAAATTTCAACCGCTTTGGCACCGCTTTTGAGGTGCGCTCTTGCTATCAAATTGGTGACTCAAAGCGTATTCAGGCAGATCGAGACATGGCACTGGCGCTAAAAGCAAAAGACATCGAGCCAGTTATGCTGATTTTCTGCAAAACATCTCTGAGAGCTCCTGTAATACGTTTGCGCAACTACTGGCAGCTCTATGAAGGACAAGCCGCCTTTGACTTTGTAAGAACATTGACTGGTATTGATCTTCAGGCATTTCTGCAGCAAGAGCGTTCCACGATACAGCCAATCATGCAACGTATTTTTGACTTGATCTAAAGGCTTACACACACTGCAGCCTCGAAGAGCTTTTTGCGCCCGCCGCGCTTGCGCAAAATCAATATCTCATCTACTTTGAAGCCGCATTGCTCAAAAATTTGAGCCAAGAGAACATCTGTATGGATTTCTACGCCTGCTAGCCGTGAGTTGCCGACGATGTAAGCACCGCGAAACTGTTGACTCGCCACAGTCCTGAGCGACTGAACATGCCCATAGAGCATATTGAAATACTTTATTGTGTAGTTATACATTAGCTGGCTGCGTGGCTGTAGTTGATCGCTCAACGGCTGCAGAATTGCCGCAATTTGCGGCTCTGGCATAAGACGAGCTGTACACAAATCTGAGGTCGCCTTGCCCCAAGTTCCGCCAATTGCCTCGCAGTCCAGTTCAGCGGATTGATGCGCTGAGTCGAAAATCTCCATGAAAAACAACTGCGGACGTGTTGTGTGAACGTAGCTGAAGCGGTTCGGATACGGCGGCAACGTGATGACGCGATCCGCACTTGACACATACTTCGCCAAGTGAACGCTGTTGCCCTGTATAACTGAAATCTGACCAAATGCACTGCTTGCTACAGCAACTTGGCACAGATCGTCAACAATTTGGCTCACTTTTTGGCTGTAGTCGCTCAAAACATCTATGTGGCGCGTATGAGCGTCATCAAATGTGATGGTCGGATGGTTGCGATGGATATTGGCACAGTCCAGCGCGCACGCAGCGAGAGCTATCCACAGCAATTGCCTGTAGGATACAGGCTCGACTGCAAAGACATCGCTACGAACCAACAGTAAATCTTTCAGGACCTCTGGACGCCACCAACGAAAGACATTGTGGATAGCAGGTAACCGCAAGGCACGCAGCTTAAGCACTTCATTCAGAGAGTCTGCGCGATGTTGAGCAATGCTCTCACTGACCTTGCCTAAGTGTGCATTCGCAAACTGTTGAAATCCTGCCCTATCCACCTCCCAAGTCAGCGCGTATTCAGCGGCAAGTTTCGGCAAGGGATTGATCTCGATGCCGACAGCGCGCAAACCATGACGCTTCGTCTCGATCAGCGTTGTGCCTTTCCCTAAGAACGGATCGAGGATAAGTGTGGTTTCATCACATTGGAGGTAGCGCAAAAAATAGCGCACAAGCGTGGGCAAATAGCTCGGTGTTAGGCGGAACCAGCGATGGATTGGCTCTCTTTGACCGTCTAGAAATGTTACATCGCCGATATCTATAGTGCGGCTTGGAAAACTTGCAGTGTGATGGTAGGCATGAGCCACCTCAAACAAGCGAAGCTGTCTTGCCGTCAAATTTTCAGCTCCCACTTCAGTGTGCTGTAGCGGTTGAGTGTAGCACAAATGGTCTTATCTGTAAAGCACTAGAGACAAGATAGGCGCGAGGGATGCTGTGTCCCCTCTGCGCCTGTGCAACGTGCTCATCATGCTCTCTGCGCTGCGACTTGCTCCAAATACCATGCGACCGTCTCGCGCAGCCCGTCGCGGAAGGATGTCTTTGCTGTGAAGCCGAACGCCTCTCGCGCCCGCGAGACATCCAGCTGGCGGCGCGGCTGACCGTTCGGCTTGCTAGTATCGTAGCGGAATTCACCTTTGAAACCGACCAGCTCAGCGATCAGCGCCGCTAAATCGCGGATTGAAATCTCCATGCCGCTGCCTAAATTGACTGGCTCAGCGCCGTTATAATGCTCAGCGGCTAAGAGAATGCCCTCAGCGGCGTCTTTAACATACAAAAACTCACGGGTGGGCGTGCCATCACCCCAAATCTCGATATATGGATCGCCATTCTGCTTAGCGATCACACACTTGCGGATCAGCGCCGGGATCACGTGCGAGGTCTCAGGATCGAAGTTATCGCCCGGACCGTAGAGATTGGTCGGCATGAGATGAATGCTGTTATAGCCGTACTCTTGGCGATATGCCTGTCCCTGCACTAAGAGCATTTTCTTCGCCAAGCCGTATGGCGCGTTAGTCTCCTCAGGATAGCCATTCCAGAGGTCTTCCTCGCGGAAGGGCACAGGCGTATGCTTGGGATAAGCGCAGATCGTGCCAATGCCTACGAACTTCGGCACATTGGCAAGCCGTGCGTACTCCAGCATCAGCACGCCCATCATCAGGCTGTTGTAGAAAAAGCTGCCCGGATGCTTGCGATTTGCGCCAATGCCGCCCACCGACGCCGCCAAATGAATGACCATCGTAGCTGGCACATCGCGGTAAAGACGGCGCACATTTTCCTCATGGCGCAGGTCGTAATCGGCGCTGCGCACCACAAAAACGCGCTTGGCGCCGCGCCTATGGAGTGCCTCTACCACGTGCCTGCCCAGAAAGCCTGCACCGCCTGTCACAATCACGGATTGTTCCGCCCAAAAGGTCGGATCGCTCATCATGGTACACCTATCCTGTCTGGTAAAGTGGCTGAAAGTATAGCCCGTCTAGCACAAAAGCGGCTAGGGCTGAAGCGGGCAACCGACATGCCGCCGATTGCCCGCCCAAAGCCCGCTCACTCAGCAGGGAGGCTGCGGCGCGTTGCCGCTTCCATGATCGCGTGCAAGCGCGGCAACATATCTACTGGGCGCGGATGAATGCCCTCGATCAAAAGCGCGCCTTCAAAAAGCTGCTCAATGATC
Source organism: Candidatus Thermofonsia Clade 1 bacterium (assembly GCA_002794705.1). The sequence goes on along the minus strand of PGTK01000002.1, from coordinate 193,212 downwards.
TGCTCAGCGAGCGGCTCATCAGGCATAGCGCTCAAGTTGCGAATGATCGGATGCCGCGGATTGATCTCCAAAATGCGCGTCGGCAGCTTGAAATCTTTATCCAACAGGCGGTAGACTCGCTCCATGTCGGCGCCAAAGCCCTGATCAGGCGCGACCAAACGCACAGGATTCTCGCGCAGCAAGTCTGTAGCGCGCACATCCTGCACGCGCTCGCCCAGCACGCGCTTAAAGCGCTCGATCAGCGTCGCCTGAGCCTCAGCAGGCAACGACTCAGCCTGCGGGGTCTCTTCCTCAGCGCCTGCAGGCAACTTGAGATCGGCATCCGCGCCGTTATGCAGCTTTTTCTCCTCAAAAATGCCGATGGCATTCACAAGGAAGCTATCTATTGTATCGGTCAGCAGCAGCACGTCTACCTTGCGCGCACGGAAAACGTCCAAATGCGGACTGCGCAAAATGGACTGCGGATCGTCGCCAAACAGGTAATAAATATGCTCCTGCTCAGCGACCATTTCAGAGACATACTGCTTGAGGCTGATCAGCTGATTGGAATGGCGCAAGGTGCGGAAACGCAAAAGCGGGATCAAGCGCTCGCGGTAGGCTGCATCCGTAATTGTGCCTTCCTTGAGCAGGCGTCCGAACTCATTCCAGAAGTTCAGGTAGCGCTCAGGCGACTTTTCCACCAGCGACTCCAACTCGCTCAACACGCGGCTCGTGATGGTCTGCTTGAGGCGCTGCATCAAGCGGTTCGACTGCACGGTCTCACGCGAGATGTTGAGCGGCAAGTCCTCAGAGTCGATCACGCCCTCCACAAAGCGCATCCACTCTGGCAAGAGGTCTTTAGCGTGATCCTGAATCAGGACTTTGCGCGCATATAGGCGCAGCTTGCCCTGCCCCTCACCGACCAAAATGCCACGATCCAGCTTGGCAGGCACAAAAAGCAGCGCGTAGAACTGCACAGGCGCATCAGCCACCTGATGAATGGTCAGCGTGGGCGGATTAGAGTCAAAGGTGAGCTGCTTGAAAAAGTCCTGATATTCCTGCGCCTCTACCTCACGCGGATTGCGCCGCCAAAGCGCTGTCTGGGCGTTGACCACAGTCTCGCCGAGATAGATCGGGAAGGGGATGTAATTAGAATGCGTTGTGATGATGCGCTTCAAAGTGCGCTCGTTGAGCAGTTCAGCTGCATCTTCCTTGATGTAGAGCGTGATCTGCGTGCCGCGCTGCGAACGCTCCGCAGGCGCGACCGTGTAATCCGTGCCGCCCTGACTTGTCCACAAAACTGCTTGATCGTTCGGGCGATACGAGCGCGAGATCACTTCAACCTTTTCAGCAACCATGAAGACCGAGTAAAAGCCGACGCCAAACTGCCCGATGATGTCATTAGGCGACTGTCCGCCGCGCTCCTGAACCGCCTTGATAAACGCCATAGCGCCGCTGTGCGCAATCGTGCCGAGATTCTCTACGATCTCATCACGATTCATACCGATACCGGTATCTGTGACGGTCAGCGTGCGCGCCTCAGGGTCAAACGTGATGCGAATGGCGAGCTCAGCCTCAGGATCGATTACTTCAGCGTTGGTTAGCTGCTCAAAGCGCAGGCGATTGAGCGCATCTGAAGCGTTCGAAATCAACTCCCGCAGAAAAATCTCACGATCCGTGTAAAGGGCGTGAATCAGAATGTGCAACAGTTGTTGAATCTCAGCCCGAAACTCGTAGGTTTGTGCTGCAGGTGCAGTCATAGGCAACCTCATCTCAGAGTGAGTGATCTGAGGCGAGTCTAGCAGGTCTGTGCAAGAATTGCGCAAGAATCGGCGTAGTTCAGCTCAGAGAGCGTTAAAAAATGAGCACCCCTATGCCTCACGTGCTGTAAAGAAAATTTCATCAGTGATCGAATCTCTTTACACCTCTTTTTTGAGATGAACGCGGTTATTCAGTCATAAGCAGGCGCACGGTCTGAGGACTCTATCTAGGTCTAAACGAACTTGTTATGCCCCTGAAACGGCATAAATGCGCCACAAATCAAGTATACTCTCTAAAGGGGCGAAATTTGGCAGAAAGTGAGGCACAAAGCATCTATGCGCCGATTTTTGACAGGTCTTATTGTTCTGGCGGTATGTGTGGCAAGCCTAGCCCATACGCCACAGCCTGTGCAGGCATGGAAAGCACCAAACCTGAACACAAACGCCTGGAGCGCCAATGGCGATGTTAACGCTATTGTGCAGGATGGCAACCTATTCTACATTGGTGGCAGCTTCAACTTCATTGGTCCGTACACGGGCAGCTGGGTAGCGCTCAGCACCACCACTGGCGCATGGGATAACACATTCCCGCTCGTGGAGGGCACAGTCAGGGCGGCTGTGCCTGATGGGGCAGGCGGTTGGTACATCGGCGGCGATTTCACAAGTGTAGGTGGCGTGGGGCGCACCCGCCTGGCGCGCATTCTCAGCAATAAAACTGTGGATACGAATTTCACAGCGAGTGCTGATGGCATAGTCAATGTGTTGCTATTCGATAGCGCCACCAATCGGCTGTATGTAGGCGGGCAGTTCACGCAGATTAACAGCACTTCGCGCAGCCGCCTTGCAGCGGTAGATGGCGGCACAGGTGCGCTGATCAGCGGCTTTGCGCCCAGTGTGATGCTAGATATTGACCCTGCCTCAACTGCTGTTCACGCCTTGGCGCTGAATGGTGGCACACTCTATGTGGGCGGCAAGTTTGATCGCATCAACATGAATGGGCGCAACAACATCGGCGCGGTCAACACCAGCGATGGCACAACCACAACGTGGAATCCGAACGCGAACAGCACAGTTTTTACCATGGCGCTAGACGCGCCGAACAACCGCCTGTTTATCGGCGGCGATTTCACGCTCGTTGGTAGCCAAGTCCGTTATCACCTTGCTGCTCTGCCGCTCGATAGCAGCACGCCACTAGCTTGGGATCCTGAAGCAAGTGGTTCGGTCTATGCAATGGCGCTCAGCGGCAGCACGCTCTATGTGGGCGGCGCCTTTTTCGATATCGGCACGGAGTTCCGCTCTCGCATAGCAGCGATTGATGCCGACACAGGCTCAGTCACTTCGTGGGATCCGAATGCGAATGGCATTGTGCGAGTCATTGTGCCAAGTGGCAGCAGTGTCTATGTAGGTGGTGAGTTTAACATCATTGGCAATCAGGTGCGCAGCAACCTCGCCATGCTCAACAATACGACTGGCTCTGCCACAAGCTGGAACCCGGGGACAGGTGGAGCAGTTCATAGCATTGCGATCAGCGGCGGTACAGCTTTTGTGGGCGGCAACTATCGCCATGCCGCAGGCGTGCGGCGCACACACCTTGCAGCCATTGATATCAACACAGGGCGACCGACCAGCTGGAATACGATTGTTTCCAATGGCACACAGACGGCTAATGTCCAAGCCCTAGCCATTCAAGGTAGCACGCTTTATGTGGGCGGGCGCTTCAATTTCATCGGCGGGCAACCTCGCCAGAACATTGCAGCCCTACAACTGAGCAATGGCGCAGCTACCTCATGGAACCCAGGCGCTGATAACAATGTACAAGCTTTCGCCACGAACGCTACAACGGTCTATGCAGGCGGGCAGTTCACGAACATTGGCGGTCAACCCAGAAACCGCATTGCAGCGCTTGACATCACCACAGGTAACGCCACGTCGTGGAATCCCAACGCCGACTCAGGTGTGCTGACCATCGCGCTAACTACCAGCAACACAGTCTATGTCGGCGGGGTGTTTAGCAGCATTGGTGGTAATATAAGGCGTTTCTTAGCTGAGGTTGATCTCAGCACAGGGCTTGCCACAGCTTGGGATCCAGCCCCAGATAACAGCGTACACTCGATTGTTGTCTCAGGCGAGAATGTGTACATAGGCGGATTCTTCCTAGAGGTTGGCAGTGTGCCGCGCCGCTATCTAGCGCAAGTTCGCCGCATTGATGGCACTCTCACAAGCTGGAATCCTGACCCCGATAACAACGTCTATGCGCTTGCGCTCAACAGCTCAACGCTCTTCGTAGGCGGCGACTTCACTCAGATTGGCAGCCAAGCACGCTCGCGCCTTGCCGCGTTCGATGCCGCTACAGGGAATTTGCGCCCATGGACAGGTGGCGTGAATAGCACCGTCCGTGCAATGGCTCTGCGAGTTTCACAGCTGGCAGTTGGCGGGCAGTTCACACTGGCAAACAATGCTGCCTACACACACTATGCGATGTTCACTGCTTTGCCGATAGATACGATTGGTATCTTCCGTCCCGATCAAGCGCGCTTTTACCTGCGCAACAGCAATACAACAGGCTTTGCCGACATCGAAGTGGCGCTTGGGCAGTCTGATGACTATCCAGTGGCAGGCGATTGGAATGGCGACGGTATTGCGACCATTGGCTTCTATCGCCGCAGCACAGGTCAGTTTTTCTTGACGAATGCCAATGTCCAAGGCGCGCCAATTGTTTACTCGTTCTTTCTTGGTAACCCAGACGACATTCCCTTCGCAGGCGACTGGGACGGCGATGGACGTGATGGCGTCGGCGTTTTCCGTCCGAGCAATGGACTGATATACCTGAAGAATACTCTAGACACAGGCTTTGCCGACTTCACATTGATTCTTGGCATACCCGGCGACCTCCCTGTAGCGGGCGACTGGGATGGTGATGGACGCGATACGCCCGGTGTCTATCGCCCTAGTACGGCTACCTACTATTTGGTTAACTCAATTTGCAATAGCTGCGTGATCATTGCTGACTTCTCGTTCATCTTCGGCGATCCGGGCGACTATCCCTTTGCAGGCGACTGGAATGGGGATGGGCGTTCAGGTGTGGGTGTGTATCGCCGCACGAATGGTGTCACCTACTTCCGCAACGAGTTGAGCACGGGCATTGCTGATATTGACATCGTCTACGGCATTGGGAATGATTTGCCCATTGCCGGCTACTGGGGTGCGCCTCCGCCACCGCCCAGCGCGCCTGAATCAAGCGCCTCTGAGCCAAGCGCGCCCGAAGTTGCGCCGACTTTTGTGCCGCGTCAATAGCCTGATTCAGTAAGCCTCAGAAGGCGGCGTGAGTTTTCATGCCGCCTTTTTAGATCGCAATGGGCAGTTGCACATAAAATGTGCTGCCCTCACCAAGCGCGCTCTCAACCCAGACTCGCCCGTTGTGCGCCTCCACAATGCGCCGCACCATTGCTAGACCTAAACCGACACCGCCAAAACGTCGTGTGATGCCGCTCTCCACCTGATAGCCGCGCTCAAAAATGCGCGTTTGCGCCTCAATTGGGATGCCAATCCCATGATCGCGGACGCACACCAAGACCGTACTGACGCTATCCTGTACGATTGTCAGCTCAATTTGCGCACCCTCCGGGCTGAATTTGACTGCATTGCTCAGGAGTTGCTCAAACACGGTTGACAAATGCCTCTCATCGCCGCGCACAGGCGGTAAATGCGGCTGAAGGTTGACTGTGATCGCCAATTGCAGTTCGCCTGCCAACAAACGCACCTTTCGAACGGCTTGCGCTGTCAGTTGCTCTAGGTCTACAGCTGTGAGGTGCAGATCGTCGGCACTAAGCGCTTGCACAATCACAATTTCATCAACGATGCTTGCCAGCTGTGCGCCCCAGCCCAGTGCAGCGCGCAACGAATTGTGCTGTTCAGCGTTCAGAGCGCCGTACATCTCATCATCTAGGATTTGGAGCTGCATGATGATCTTATGCAGCGGTGTTTTCAGCTCATGGGCAAGACTCTGGAGCAGATTGTCTTTTATGCGCTCTGCCTCGCGTAGCTCATCATAAGTGCGCTGAAGGGCTGCAGCGCGCTGCTCAAGAGAATGGTACAAGCCTGCTTTCTCAAAGGCAGCGGCTGCAGCAGCAACTAAATTTTCTAGGAATTCTACATCATCGCGGCTGAAACAATTTTCAGACTGTTTGTACACCTCTAAAACGCCGATCACCTGATCGGCGACGCTGAGCGGCAAGGCTAACAGCCAAGCCCGCTCCGTCGTTGCACTGTTCACCAGCTCCTCCAGCTGGGCGCGACGCTCTTGCACAGCGCGCTTGATCGGGCTTTCTCGCAGCCGTGCAAGGTTAGCCGCTGAATACAGCTCATGCGCGTTTTCTTCCGTCACAACATGGAATAGATCGGCTTGCTCAGGCACGCTCAGAAAGATTCGGACGTGCGGGCAGGCGGTCATTTCGCGGGCAGCCTCCAAGAGCAAGGCGATCACTTGCGCCTGATCAAAAGCGGCATTCAGGGCTTGCACAGCCCGATTGAGCGCCCGCAGACGCTCCCCTTGCCGCTCAAGCGCCTGTTCGCGTAATTTCTGCTCAGTCAGATCGCTCAGCACGAGGATTGTATGCTCCATACCGTCACTGTGCGTGGTTGCCCGCGACATCAGCACTGGCACGACTTGTCCAGAGCGTGTGACCAGCTGCTGGCTAAAGTTGAGCGTGCTGCACTCGTCACGCTGTAATTTGCGCACCAGTGCCTCACGCGACTCAGGATGAAACAGCATCCCGACGCTGTTACCGTAGATTTCCTCGCGCACATAGCCCGTCATGCGCAGCAAGCGATTGTTCACATAGCGAACACGCGCCTCTTCATCCACTACCAACAGACCATCGCCCATAGTATCGAGGACGCGCTTGAGAAAGGCTTGATCAGCGCGCATTTGCGATTCGCGTGCGGCAACGGAGTCCATTAGGCGCACATTCTGAAGGGCAAGGCAGGCGTGCGCCGTCAGCACCTCGATCAGATGCATGTCTTGCCAGTAGCCAGCATCAGCTAGTGAGTCAGTGGCTAGGACTAACAAGCCGAGCGGCGCGTCGCCGTTGTAAATCGGCAAGGTATGCAGATAGGTATGGCGCAACTGTGTGAGCGCACGGGCAAGGCGCACACCATCAGGCAGACTGCGTAGCTCTGCCATTGGGAGGTTCAGACGTGCCTCGCCCGATAGAAGCAGGGCGGCTAGAGCGCTGTGCTGCGCCGCCAATGGGAAGTGCATGTGCTGTGCCGCCTTCCCGTGCAGGCGCCACAAAAAGACCTCTGCAGCGCTTTCGCCTTTGGCGCTGGCGAGCGCACGGCTGTGCAACCGATCACCTTCGACTGCCAGCAGCCATGCCAGATCGCAATTGAGCAACTCTAGCGCCATGTGGCAAGTTTTTTCTAACGAGCGATGGGCTTCCACGCGGTCTGCTCCGAGCGAGGGGCGATACGTCTAAATTATATCGGTCTCCTAATGCACTACAAATATGTCAATTGGCGCAGGCTTGAAGCAAGGGGCGTATTTGCTATAATCATCACAGACCTTCTGCAATGGTTTTAGGCAGTTTCTAACTTATAAGCTGCCGATACTTCAGCAGACACCTTAAACTGTCCCGCAAAAATTTCGGAGGTTTGTAAACTTTGGCACACATTGTTGTTTTCACGCGCAATACGCCCGACACCGCTGCAAAAGTTGAGGTCGGGGCGAATGGCGCAGTCACTTGGGGGACGGCACAGCTGGTGCTGAACCCATGGGATGAATATAGCGTCACGGAGGCGGTTCTGCAGCGCGATGCGCACAAAGGCAAGGCGACCGTCATCAGCATTGGCGGCGAGGCGCATAGCGACGCCCTGAAGCAAGCGCTTGCCATTGGTATTGATGAGGCAATTCGTATTGAGAGTCCTGCTGAGCACGATCCGCTGACCTTCGCTACGCTTGCAGCGGCGGCTGTGCGCAAGCTGGGCGATGTCTCGCTGATCATCTTCGGTAAAGAGTTCGTAGACTCTAACAGCGACGCGCACATCTACATGACGGCGCGCAAACTCGGCTGGAACGCCATTGGCGCGGTCTCGAAGATTCTCGCGCTCGATTTCGCCGCCCAGACTCTGCGCGTGGAGCGCATGATCGAAGAGGGCAAGCAAGTCCTTAGCACGCGCCTGCCCTGCGTGATCAGCGTGCTGAAGGATATCAACGCGCCCAAGTCGCCTTCGCTGATCGGCATTCGCAAGGCGTCTAAGGCGACGATCCCTGTCTGGACAGCAGCTGATTTAGGCGTGAGCGTAGAGTCGCCCGCTGTGCAGATCAGCGCTTATCGCAATTTGCCTGTACGTAGCGGCACCTGCCAGATCATTGAGGGCAGTAGCGATCAAGAGAAGGCGGAGAAGCTGATTGACATCTTGCTGAAGGAGAAAGCGCTATGAGCGGCATGTTCGTCTGGATCGATCATTTTCGCGGCAAGGCGCTGCCTGCCTCTTGGGAGGCTATCAGCGCAGCGCAAGCGCTAGGCGGCGAGATCACGGCGCTTGTCTTCGGCAGTGGTATTGGTAATTTGATCACGCTCGCCTTTCACTATGGCGCGCACAAGGTGATCGCCTGTGAAGACCCCTCACTCGCAGATTACCGCCTTGAGCCGTATGCAGCACTGCTTGCCAAGCTGGTGAAGGAACACAAGCCGCAGGCTGTATTGAGCGGCGCCACCACACGCGGACGCGAACTGTTAGCTGCTGCTGCCGCTGAGACCGATAGCGCGCTCTTGGCGGATGTGACTGAGTTGAGCGCCGAAGGTGAAGCGATCAAGGCAGTGCATCCTGCGTATGCGGGCAAGGTGCTGAGCGATCTGGTCGCAGCCACGCCGACGGTCTTCATCACCCTGCGCAGCCGCGCCTTCCCGCTACCCGCACTGGATGCCAGTCGCAGTGGCGCGGTGGTTAACGTCGCGCCTGTTGTGCCTGCTGAGCAGATCGCTACACAGATCGAGGCGTTTGAAGAGCAGCGCGGCAGCGTCAATCTGACCGACGCGGCGATCATTGTGACAGGCGGGCGCGCTGTGGGCAGCGCAGAGGGCTTTGCGCCCGTCCGTGAGCTGGCAGAGGTGCTGGGCGGCGCCGTCGGCGCGACCCGTGCCGCAGTGGATGCCGGGTACATCCCTTACGCTCACCAAGTCGGTCAGACGGGCAAGGTGGTCAGCCCGACCCTGTACATCGCTGCTGGAGTCTCAGGCTCAATTCAGCATCAGGCGGGTATGCGCACTTCGAAGATCATTGTGGCGATCAACAAAGACCCCGACGCGCCGATCTTCAAGATTGCGCACTATGGCATCGTAGGCGATTTGTTCAAGGTTCTGCCCGCTCTGAGCGCTGCGGCGCGGGCGAAGCTGGGCAAGTGAGGTGCCATGCGCTTTGCGACCATTTTGTACGAAGGTGTGCCGCGCTTGGTCGCGGCTGCTGATGAGCGTTCGCCGCGCCTGATCGAGGGCTTTAGCGATATGTTCGCGCTGATGGGCGCGCCTCGCGCCGCTGTTGAGGCAGCCTATGCGGCGGGCAAACCGTTGCCTGAGACGGGCTGGCGCTGGCTGGCGCCTTTGCCGCGCCCTGGCAAGATCATCGCTATTGGGCTGAACTACGCCGATCATTGCCGTGAAACAGGTCAGCAGCCGCCTGAGAAACCGCTCGTTTTCGCCAAGCTGAACAGCAGCGTGATCGCGCACGGCGACGTGATCGAGTGGGATCCCTCCATCACCAACAGCGTGGACTACGAGGCAGAATTGGCAGTTGTGATCGGCAAACAGGCGCGTCTTGTCTCTGAAGCGAACGCGCTTGCCCACGTTTTTGGCTACACCATTGCTAACGATATCACAGCCCGCGATCTACAAAAGAGCGAGGGACAATGGACACGCGCTAAAGGCATGGATACATTTTGTCCGCTTGGACCGTGGCTGGTCAGCGCGGATGAAGTGCCTGATCCACAGAATTTGAGCATCCGCTGCACGGTCAATGGTGAGATGCGCCAGAATAGCAACACTAGCCAGATGATCTTCAGCGTCAAGACGCTCATCAGCTACCTCTCGCGCACTTTCACGCTCTATCGCGGCGATATCATCCTGACTGGCACGCCTTCGGGCGTCGGCAGCGCTATGAATCCGCCGCGCCTGCTCCATGATAAGGCGGCTGTGACCGTCGAGATCGAAAAACTCGGACGGCTAGAGAACGTCTGCCGCGAGCTGACCTTCCGCGTCCGCTGAGCGCACCTTGCGTGAGCCTTGCTCTGCTATGCAGCGAGGCTCACTTGTTTCTGCCCGATCTTTCCGCTACAATGCGCATGAAGTGAACTGTGGCGCGGCAGCTATGCGCATACGTCCGCACTACTGGACGCAAGAAGAGTATCTCGTGTTTGAGCATGCCGACAACAGTAAGCACGAGCACTACGACGGTCAAATCTATGATATGACATGCAGTCGTAGCATTGACTCACCGTTGAGCGCAATTTACGCTAATATCCTTTTCGCTGAGTCTGAGTGAGCCTATGAGTGCTGATCAACTGCGCGCTGCCGCCGATGTTTTGCGCCGATCTCAGCGCTTGGTGGTGCTGACTGGCGCCGGAATGTCCAAAGAAAGCGGCATTCCCACCTTTCGAGACGCGCTCGAAGGTATCTGGGCGAATTTTGATCCTGAAGAACTTGCCACGCCGCAGGCTTTTGAGCGCAATCCGCGCATGGTCTGGGAGTGGTACGAATCACGGCGGCTGAAGGTGCTGGAGATGCAGCCGCACGCAGGTCATTATGCTTTGGCGGCGCTAGAGGCGCACTTGCCCCAAGTTGTGGTGATCACGCAGAACATAGATGGCTTGCACATGCGCGCCGGTAGTACAGATGTGATCGAGTTGCACGGCAACATCACACAGCACAAGTGCTTCGCTGATTGTCAGGGCGCGCCGACCCTGTTAGATATCGCCATGCTCGCCCAAGCGGAGGTGCCGCCGCGTTGCCCGTATTGTGGCGCGTATGCGCGCCCGAACGTGGTCTGGTTCAACGAATATCTGCCTGTGGAGGCGCTTGAGCGGGCGCGGGAGCTATGTCTGCGCGCTGATGTAGTGCTGATCATCGGGACTTCGGGCATTGTGCAGCCGGCAGCCTCATTGCCCTACCTTGCCAAACGATACAGCGGGGCATTTCTGATTGACGTGAACCCTGAGCGTGACGAAATCGCGCCTATCTGCAACATCTTCTTGCAAGGCACAGCAGGGAGCATCTTGCCGCGCCTTGTTGAGCTGATCAGCGGATGAGACTCCGCTGATAGACGGCGCGTGCTATTGCCTAGTCGTCTAGGCGGCGCTATGATTAGCCGTTCAGGAGTCTGAGACTGCCTTGAGCAACACAGCGCGCCTATGGCGCAACTTCGATTTCATCCTCTTCGGCACGGTTGTAGTGCTGATCATCTATGGCGTGCTGATGATCCGCAGCGCGACGCTCGGCGCCGTAGATACCGAACTCATCTCGCGGGTGCCGCGCCAAATTCAATATGCGATCATCGGCATCGCTATGATGTTCGTCTTCGCCGCCATAGATTACCGCCTCTTAGCCGCCTTGCAGCCGTATATTTATGCCGTACTGGTCTTTTTGCTGGCATTGGTGGCAGTGCTGGGACAGGTGGGCGATGGCGGCGCGCAGCGCTGGCTCACAGTCGGTTTGCCTGTGCAGCCCTCTGAGCTGGCGAAAGTGCTGATCGTAATCGTACTCGGACAGCACCTTCAAAAGCAGTACACGAAGATGCACAAGCTGCAGACCGTGATCATCTCGCTGGGCTATGTGGGCTTGCCGGCAGGCTTCATCTTTCTGCAGCCCAGTCTGGGCATCACGATCCTGATCCTGTTCATCTGGCTGGTGATGGTCTGGGCGGCGGGCTTGCGCCTGAAGCATATCGCGCTCTTCAGCCTTGCTGCTGTGCTGGGCTTGCCCGTGCTATGGACAAACATGCAAGAATATCAGCGGGCGCGCATTGTCAATTTCATCACCTGCGAGGATACCCGCGACTCAGCCTGTTACAATATTTTTCAGGCGCGTATCAGCATTGGCTCAGGCGGCTTGCTGGGCAAGGGCTATGCCAGTGGTACGCAGTCGCGCTTGCGCTTCTTGCGCGTGCGCCACACTGACTTCATTTTCAGCGTGATTGCTGAGGAACTCGGCTTCGTGGGCGCCTCGCTGGTCTTCGGCTTGATGGGCGTGGTGCTGTGGCGCATTGTGCGCGCTGCGGCAATTGCCCGCGATGCGCTCGGCTCGCTGATTTGCTACGGTATTGCTGCCATCATCTTCTTCCAGACGGTCGTTTCAATCGGCATGAACCTGAATGTGCTGCCCGTGACGGGATTGACTCTACCTTTTATTAGCTCTGGCGGATCATCTCTGCTAACACTGCTTGTCGGCATCGGGATTGTGCAGAGCGTGATCATGCGCAGTCAGCGCTCGTGAACGTGCATATGGTTCATCACACGGAACGCCCTGTTATTGAGCCGAATCGCGTCTATTCGCGTGAGGAAGTCGCTGAGATTTTGAACGTCAGCTTGAGTACGGTCAAGCGCTTGATCGCAGCGCGGCGTTTGCGGGTCAGTCAGCCGCATGGGATGCGCCGAGTCTTGATTCTCGGTCAGCACATCCTCGATCTGCTGGCTGAGGGCGAGGTCAAGCCTGATGAGAAGACTGCCAAGCGCCGCGCTGATTCCCAAACGGCGACCTAGCGCTTGATATCCCCTGAGAGTGTGCTGATGAGGAAGTTTTTCCGCTGTTTGCAGAGCATCGTAGCGCTTGTACTGGTCGCTGCTTGCTCCGCTGTTGATCTTGCCGCGCCTGATGCACCGACTGTACCGCCCACGCTCGGAGACGCTGTCAACACGGCGCGGACGTTCCTTGACGCTTGGACAAAGGGCGATTTCAACACGATGTACGGCTTGCTCTCGCCGCGCTCCCTCGTGATCAGCCGCGAGGCGTTCACAGCCGCCTATCAGCAGGCGGAGCAGACGCTCAATCTGTTCGGCGAGAATGCCAAGCGCTTCCGCATTTTGGATGATCAGACGCAGCGGCAAGGCAACACAGCGATTGTCCGTTACGATATGACCTTCAACTCGCGCTTTCTGGGCGAATTCACTGACTCAGGGCGCACCATGCGCTTGCTGCTCACAGAGCGCGGCTGGCGCGTGGCGTGGAGTACAATGGATATTTTTGAGGGGCTGGCGGGCGGCGCGCAGCTTGTCTTAGAGCGCACGCCGCCTCTGCGCGGCAGCATCTATGACCGCAACGGCAAAATCATCGCGCAGGACAACGTGCCGAACTACGCTGTGCGCCTGCTCACGCGCCGCTACCCGACGGGCAATCCCGATGACTGCTTCCGTACCCTTGCCGAGACCTTCCGCCTCTACATCGGCGATTTTGAGCAGTACCGCCCTTTCACAGGTCAGGATTTCGGCTTTACAGTCGGCACGTTGTTCCAGAGCGATTACGAGGCATTGCGTCCCAGCTTGGATCGCGTCTGCTTCCTGCAATATGTGCCACAGACTACGCGCTTTTACTATGGCGGCAACATCGCAGCACAGACTGTCGGCTTTGTGACGCCGATTCAGGCTGATCAGCAAGCTGCTTTTCCGAATCTTGCGCCCGGCTCGCTTGTAGGACAGTTCGGCGTAGAGCGCGCTTGGCAAGAGCAGCTCAGCGGCGAGAGCGGCGCTGAATTGCTCATCCGCACAGCCGACGGCGTGACCGTGCGCACCATTCATCGCAAGCCCGCCTCACGCGGACAGGATGTCCATTTGAGCCTTGACCGCGAGCTGCAGCTCAGGACTGAACAAGCCATTGCCGCCGCCTATAACGAGGCGAATTGGGCGCCGTTGCGCAACGGCGCGGCACAAGCGCGCCTTGTGACAGGCGCTGCAGCAGTTGTGCTAGATGTGAAAACGGGCGATGTGCTGGCAATGGCGAGTTTCCCCTCGCCACACCCTGATGCATGGCGCATCGGCACCACTTGGGACGCCACAGACGTGATCGGGCGCTATTTTGCGCAGCGTGCCGTTGTCAATCACGCCACAGAGGAGCTGTACGCGCTCGGCTCGGTCATGAAGGTTGTCTCAACAGCTGCCGCAGCCGACTCAGGCGCTTTCCGCATGAACGAGACACGGGTCTGCAGAGGCACGCTGAGGAGTCCTGATGATGGGCGCATCCTGACTGACTGGATTTACCTTGAGCCAAACCGCGATCCGAACTATCATGGCGAGATTAACCTGCATCAAGCGCTGACCTCCTCCTGCGACATTTACTTTTGGCTAGTGGGCGAAAAGCTGAACGGTATCGATCCGACGCTGATCAAGCGCTACAGCAACAAGCTGGGCTTGGGCGTGCCGACGGGCATTGACTCGCTTGTTGATTTGCAGGGCGTGATCCCTGACCCCGAATGGACGCACGCCAATGAGGGACGTGCTTGGGGCGTGGGCGATAGCCTGAATATTGTGATCGGGCAGGGCAGCGTCAAAGTGACCGTGTTGCAAGCCGCCCGCATGACGGCTGCAGTCGCCAATGGCAAGGTGCTGCCCAACTTGACGCTTGTGAAAAAGGTCGGTTATGCGGGTCAGCCGCCTACATACGTCGCGCCTGAGCGGACGCCTGAGCCGCTCGCCATCAAGCCAGAGGTGATCGCCGGCGTGCAGCTGGGCATGTGCGAGGTGATCACTGATCCCAGACTTGGTACTGCCAATTGGGTCTTCACAGGCTGGGATCATTCGCGGGTTAAGGTCTGCGGCAAAACTGGCACAGTGCAGAGCGGTACGCCTTATCCACATGGCTGGTTCGTGGCATATGCAGGCTTGCCCAATCAACCGCCTGATATCGCCATTGCTGTGCTGGTGCTGTACTCCCGCGAAGGCTCTGAGACGGGCGCGCCCATTGCGCGGCGCATCATCGAGGCGTACTATGGGTTGCCCTATGCGCCGTTCCCGCGCTACTGGGCTGAGCCATACCAAGTGCTACCCACGCCCGGCTTGAGCGGCGGGCAGTAGCTGCTCCGATTTTTCTGCACTCTTGCGGTCATTTCTGCCCGATCGAGCGTTCGCTTGCTTTTTGGGCGCGCAGCCGCTAAAATTGCGCATACGCTCCCGTAGCTCAGGGGATAGAGCGCAAGTCTTCGGAACTTGGCGTCGGGGGTTCGAATCCCTCCGGGAGCAAAAACTAGCCCGCCTCGCTGCTTGAAACGCGCTATACTCTGCCCAACATCGCCAAAATTTGACTTTTTGAAGGACTCACAATGCCTACCTTGCGCGTCGGATACATCGGTCTGGGCTTGATGGGCGCGCCCATCGTCCGTAACTTGTTGCGCGCCGATTTCACTGTGGTGGTACACAATCGCAGCCGTGCGATTGTAGAGGAACTGACCTCAGAGGGCGCAATCCCCGCCTATTCGCCTGCAGAGGTCGCCCGCCGAGTGGATGTGGTCTGCACTAACCTGCCCGACTCGACCGATGTGGCGCAAGTGGTGCTGGGTGCCGACGGCGTGATCGAAGGCGCGCACGGCGGCTTGATCTTCATGGATAACAGCACGATCAAGCCTGAGACGGCGCGCATGTTGGCACAGGCGCTTGCCCTGCACGGCGTGCCTGCATTGGACGCGCCCGTGAGCGGCGGACAGATCGGCGCGGAACAAGGGACGCTCGTATACATGGTCGGCGGTGATTATCACACTTTCCAAAAAGTGATTCCAATCTTCCAAGCCACAGGCAAAGCGTGGACATACGTCGGAGAGAGCGGTGCCGGGCAGATCGCTAAGGTCTGTAACCAAATCATGGTGGCGGCGCAAATGGTGGCAATGGGCGAGCTGCTGGTCTTAGCACAAAAGGCAGGCGTTGATCCGTTCAAAGTGGTCGAGGCGATTCGCGGCGGCGCAGCCCAATGCTGGGCGCTCGACCACAAGCCACAACGTCTGGCACAAGGCATTCGGACGCCCGGCTTCAAAGCGCGGATGCAGCTGAAAGACCTCAACATCGCCCTTGAGACGGGCAAGACCTATGAATCGCCCCTGCCCCTGACCGAGATCGCAGCTGAGGTCTTTCGGCAAATGGTGGAGAGCGGCGGCGGCGATCTGGATAACTCAGCCGTGTTGAGCGTCTTTGAGCGGATCGCTAACGTACGGATCGGGGGCAGTGGCTCATGATCGCCGATCCGTTGCCCTTTGCCCTGACTTTGGGCAGCGTCACCTTTTTGCTGACGGTCATTTGGGGCAGTCCGCTGGTGGAAGTGTTGCGTCATTTGAAGGTCGGGCAGCGCATCCGCGAGGATAGTCCAGAGTGGCACAGCAGCAAGGAAGGCACGCCCACAATGGGCGGCGTGCTGATCCTTGTGCCAGTCGTGCTGATCACGCTGCTATTGAACATCGCTAACTTGCTGCGTCCCTCCGAGACGGGCACAGGGATCAGCATTCTTGTGCCGCTCTATGTGCTGGTGGGCTTTGGTGTGCTAGGCGCTCTAGACGACTGGACAAAATTGCGCAACAAAGGCGAAGGACTCTCAGCACGGACAAAGCTGCTGGCACAAATCGGATTGGCGGGCGTAGCAGCGATCGTGATTTCGCTGGCAGATGGCGGTTTCCAGTTCGCTAATGAGGTCTACATCCCTGTGATGGGCATTGCGCTGCCGCTCCCGCCGATTCTCTTCATCCTGATCACCATTTTCATCATCGTAGGTAGCTCCAATGCTACAAACCTGACCGACGGCATGGACGGTCTGGCAGGCACACTGATGGCGTGCGCCTTCGTAGCCTATGGACTGATTGCACTAGTGCAGGGACAAATCTACCTAGTGCAATTCTGCTTTTTGATCGTAGGCGCGTGCTTCGCCTTCCTGTGGTACAATGCCCTACCTGCTCAGCTATTCATGGGCGATACCGGCTCGCTGGCGCTCGGCGCGGCGCTCGGCACTGTGGCGATCATGACAGGGCAATGGCTGCTCTTGCCGATCATCGCAGCAGTGCCTGTAGCGGAGCTGCTCAGTGTGGTGGCACAAGTGCTGTACTTTCGCTGGTCAGGTGGGGCGCGGCTGTTCAGACGCTCGCCACTGCACTACCACTTTCAAATGGGCGGCTGGAGCGAGGCACAAGTGGTGCAGCGCTTCTGGATGATCGGCATTCTCAGCGCGATGATTGGCGTCGCCTTAGCGCTCATCCGCTAGAGCGCTTCAAACGACCTTGCCGTTCATATTCTGAGCTTGAACCAGCTCAAGGGCTGTCTGCAAGTCTAGGACGCGATAGGCAGGCTTATGAGTTTGGTCGTAGGGCGGCGAGTGCTGCGTAGCTGACCATTTCTCGGCAGCGCGAGTACGCCCAATTAGCGCGACCGTGCGCTCTGAAAAGCGATTTGCTAGCGGATTGCCTGCTTGAGTCATGCTATGAAAAATGTTCCACCAATGCGCCATGGTCTCAGCATCACCACGCGGCTGCGCCGCTGAGCGGATGAAAGCATCAAGCAGCTTTTTCAAGTTGCCGCCCTGCGCCAAATACGGACGCAAATTCAGGCGCACAATCTCATCATAGGGATGTACGCTCTCAAGGAGCGGCTCAGCTGCGTTAGGAGTCAGCTTTTCACATTCTTTTTCAAGCCACTCGCGGGCGGCACGCGGATTACTCACAGCGTGACCTGCGCCGAAAACGCCTTGATGCAGCAATTTGTAGACATCTAAGATATCCAGAGCGACGTAGCGCTGAACATGCCTGAGGATCAGCGCTGCAACGGCTTCATCTGCTACCAAAGTAGACTCCTAGCGCGCCTGAATGATGCTAGATTGTAACGCGCTTATGTGAAGAAATCTTTAAGCTACTTCAAAAACTTATCTGCCTCTGCTGAAGCGCATTTCCCACGAGCGATCGCACCACTGGTCAATTTAAGCGCCACAGCTGCAGATTGCTGAAATTGCAACCATGTCCAAAGCCTTTAGTGCCACGAGTCATGAAGTAGCCGATGCTGCCGCCCTGCGCAAAACGTGGATCGTCTGCCTGAGCCACCAGTACGCCATTGACGTAGACAGTCAGCACGCCATCAACCATCACCAAAGTCAGACGGTTCGTAGCGCCATCTATAGGGCGAATGGCGGCATTTACAGCGCTTGCCAGCGGGATATCTGCCCACGTCTCATCAGTGCGCAACTCCACATAGTAGCGTTGCGTGCGCAAATAGCGGAAGACGCCCAAGTCAGCATCTAGCAAGTCTTGCCGACCGTACTGCTCATTCGTCGCGGCAAAATAAATGCCACAAGAGGTTTTATCCACAGCCTCTTCTGGCGAGGTGAGGCTGACATTCACTGAGAGGAAAAAGTCATAGAAGCGCGCACGGCTGAACGGCTGCAAATAAAAGACGTTTTCCTCATCAATGTTGCCGCGCAACAAAGGCGGCTCATTGATCACAGGCACTGCGATCGGCATAGCATCTGTTGGGATGACTCCCTGCGTGCGCAGAAGTTCAAGCCCTGCCTTCACATCCGCGCCGAGCAGCTCACGAATACCAGCTATCGGTGATTCTGCAACAGCCGTCGGCGTTGAGAGCGCTGTGAGAGTCTCTAGGATGAGAGCAGCAGCGGTCAATGTAGCAAGCGGATCAAAGGCGGGCGTGCGCGTCGGCGTGCGCGTGGGTGTGGCAGTGCGCGTGGGAGTAGGCGTGCGTGTAGGCGTATCAGTTGGCAACAAGGCAAAGGCGGTCTGAGTGAGCGCAGCGTTGGCTGTCGCCATGTTGAGCGCCTCTGCAGTGGTGGTCAAGGCAAGCGCGACCGCACGCGCCGTCTGCAGACCTTCCTGCACAAAAGTAGCCGTTGCGTCAAGAGCCGCCTGAACAGTCTGTGTGGCGCTGAGGGCAGTTGCCGTCTGAGCCGACTCAAGAGCGCGCTGAGTCTGGAGGGCTTGCGCCGTCTCAAGAGCGTCAGCCGTAGCAAGGCGCGCTGCGATGAGCGTCTGGGTAGCATCCGGCGTGATGGTGGCTGTAGCTGTAGGCGTGAAGGTCAGCGTAGGGCTAGGGGTCTCAGGGGGCGTGGGCGTAGGCGTGGCAGAGAGCGCAATCAGCGTGGCTTGAGCTTCAGTGGCGGCAAGGGCGAGAGCGGTATTGGTCACATTCTGAACGGCAAGCGCCGTTTGAGCAGTTGCCGTTTGAGCGGCACTTTCATTCTGAGCGTTGAGCAAGAACAAACCGCCGCCCAGCAACGCCAAAAGTACAACTGTCACAACGCCGATTAAGGCGATAGGCGCGCCGCGCTTAGGCTTCTGAAGGGCTGTAGCAGCGCCGCTTGCCAAAGGCGACTCAACAGCCACTGTGCCGCCGCGTCCCTGCGCTTGAGCCACATTAGGTTTAAGGGGAACAGTCGGCGGCGGCACAGCAGCCTCGCCGATCACAGTTGCATCATCCAGAGCGGCTTGCGCAGCGGGAATCGCCTTTGAAGGCGTGCTGCGAATGCCAAAGACTTCGGCAAAGTCGCGTGCCAGTGCCTCAGCTGTGTTATGGCGCATCTCAGGCACTTTGGCTAAAGCGCGATTGAAGAGCGCATCCACAGCTTCAGGCAAATTGGGATCGAGCTGGCGGGCTGAAGGCGGCGCCTCGTAGACGTGCTGGAAGATCAGGGCGGCTGTGCTATCGGCTGTAAAAGGTAGCTTGCCCGTCACCATTTCGTAGAGCATCACGCCGAGTGAGTAGATATCTGAGCGCCCATCTACTGTTCTGCCCATTGCCTGCTCTGGCGACATGTAGGCGGGCGTCCCCATGACGCTGCCGGTTGCGGTCAATTTGCGCTCAGTGCCTTCAATGCGCGCAATGCCGAAGTCAGTCAGGTAGCAATTGTTAGCGCGGTCAAGCAGGACGTTATTCGGCTTCAGGTCGCGGTGGATCACGCCCCGCTGATGGGCATAATCAAGCGCAGAGGCGATCTGATCGAGGTAGTGAGCGATCTCTTCAGGGCGCAAACGGCGTTGCCGCATTCGATCATCTAGCGAGCCGCCGTCCATGTAGCGCATGACAATGTAGTAAATGCCCTCAGACTCGCCGAAATCAATGATAGGCAGAATGTGCGGATGCTCCAGTTTGGCGATGATGCGCGCCTCGCGCTGGAAGCGCTCAACAAAGCTCGAATCGTTAGCGATCTCAGGCGTCATGACCTTGATCGCCACGTAGCGATCCACACTGGCTTGATAGGCACGGTAAACCGACGCCATGCCGCCTTTGCCCAGTGGCGTCTCCAGCCGATATTGTCCAAGCGTCCTGCCTACAAATCGAGAGTATTCCATGCTTTGCTTTGACTCTCCTTGTCGCCCTGCTTACTGTGGCAGCTATTGAGTGAGTGTACTACACATTGTGCTAGAATCGCTACAGCGTGCACACTTCGGCGGGAGTCAATCGCGTGAGCGTAGGATGCTCAAAGCAGTGCCAGCATAGCGTGCTGCGTGCGCCCTAGTTGATCAGAGCCAAGCTCGCACACTTGAACAACCGCCTGTGCGAACTGGCTCAGATCATTAGTTCACGCCCTGTAGCAATTCCACAAAATATGATAGATTATTCAATAGCTGCCCGTGTGAGATATACTTTGAGCAGGGCGCGCTCTAAGCAACCGACGTAGCTGAACGCTATGCGCAGCAGGTCTCTTCACACCACACGAAAATTTTGTGAGAAGGGAGGTAAGCGGTAAGGGCTTCAGTGTGGGCGAGCCGTACCGCTGAATGCTTGTGGAGATTCCATCTACCTATATCCTTGCCGCGCTGATTTGTGCGGGCTACGTTGCCCTGTTCGTTTATAGCCTGCGCCACAGCAGCAAGGTGAGCCGTGCGCGCCGCTGGCTGCGCGGCACGCTGGGGCTTGCCTTCATCGCTCAAGCAATTCATTTTCTAGTGCCAGAGGCACACTTGGGTCCATATGCAGGATTCTTCATCGGCGGGCTGACACAGCCTGCTGTGGCAGTCTTGCTGATGAGCGTCATGTTAGCAGGCTATGGCGCGCTGACCGTGCGCTACTTAGGCGGACGCTTTGTCTACGGCTTGTTCGGCTTGAGCGCTCTGGCATGGATCGGCATGTCAGTGAGCGCGGTCAGTGCTGCAGAGAAAGTTGCGCTTGGGCAAGGCGGCTGGATCACGGCTGCATTTAGCACACCCGATGCTACGTTGAGTTTGGCGGCGCTTGGCTACTGGCTGATCTTAAGCACTATTGTGCTGGTGGCATCTGTATATAGTTTTGCCACAGCGCACCTCGCTGAGGTCGCTAACCGCTCGATGTTCTGGCTGCTGATGGCGCCGCTGGTGCTGATGGGCGCTTTGATCGGCGTGAGCGGGAGTCCTGGCTTGCGCGAGATCGGCTGGATCATGCAGATTAGCGGACTCTTCGGCGTTACCTATGCTGTGTTGAGTCTGCGCGTCTTAGATGTGCGGCGCATCTTTCGCCTGACCTTCGCCAGCGCGCTGACCCTAGCCATCACCTTCCTTGTGATCGTCGGCGCAATGCTGGTCGCCCAGAACATCCCATCTGAGGATCCCAATCGGTTGATTTTGATCGCGGGTGCGGCGGCTGTTGCCACAGCGCTCTATGTGCCGCTCCGTTTGCTCAGTGTTGCACTGGTTGACCGCGTTTTTGGCGCGCCCGCTGAAGATAACACTGCCTTTGTGCGCGAATATAGCCAAGCCATTGCTGGCGTGGTGGAGTTGCCAGAGCTTTCCGATATGGCGATTAGCGCGCTGCGCTTTGCCTTGCGCGTGCGCAATGCAGGCATTCTGCTGGCAACCAGCGAGAATGATGAGACCGTCCGCCTTGAGCCAATGCGCAGCAGTCAGAGCGACATGCCTGAGGTACGCGGCTGGTTGCCGCGCAGCAGCCCGATCTACATCACGCTGTTTGAGAAGCGCCTGCCCCTTCTGCAGTACGACATCGAATACTCGCGTGACTATGCCGACGTCGCGCCTGAATTGAAGTCATTTTTCAAGCAGTTGCGCATGAGCGCCTACGCGCCGATCATCATGCAAGGGCAGATCATCGGCGTGCTAGCAACGGGCGCCAAAACAAGCGACGATCCCTTCTCTGCCCAAGATTTGGAGCTATTCACTACGCTTGCCACTCAGACGGGCGTCGCGCTGCGCAACGCACGCTTGGTCAATGACCTGCGCAAGGCACGCGATGAGACCGAGGCGCTCAATCGTGATATCCTCGTGACCAAAGAGCGTCTGGAGCTACTTGACTCGGTCAAAACCGACTTTGTGACCATTGCCAGCCACGAGTTGCGCACGCCGCTTACCCAGATTCTGGGCTACACAGATATCCTCGATACGCTCAGTCAAATGCCGATGATTGAACCTGAGAGAGTCGGGATGATGACGGCGAACATCCGCAAGGCGACCGAGCGCCTTGAGGCGCTGATAGCCGATATGCTCGATGTCAGCCGTCTCGGTCTAGATGCAATGGACTTGCGCTTCATGCCGACTACACTTGACGCTGTGATCAGGCTCTCGATTGAGCCGCTGCAAGAGAGCATTCGGCAGCGCAAGCTGCAACTGACCGTGCGCGGGCTGAAGGGATTGCCTGAAATTGAGGCGGATCAGCAGCGCCTTGTGCAGGCGTTCAAGAATGTGGTGCTGAACGCGATCAAGTACACGCCCGACGGCGGGCGCATTGATATCACAGGGCGGCTGGAGCGCAATGGCGACGGCGACGAAGTCATTCATGTTGAGATCAAGGATACTGGCATCGGCATTGATCCGCGCAACCATGAGCTGATCTTCGAAAAATTCTTCCGCGTGGGCGATCCCGGCTTGCACTCCACAGGCGCCACCAAATTTATGGGCGCCGGACCGGGCTTAGGCTTGACCATTGCACGCGGCGTCATCAACGGACACGGCGGGCGCATCTGGGTAGAGAGTACGGGCATGGATATGGAGCGTCTGCCCGGCACTACTGTCCATATTGTGCTGCCGACCCAGCTCACCGAGCGCGATAAAAGCACCTCGCGTTTTGAGGTGACCTCAGCTTTTGCCAGCAACGTACGCTCCGCGCCGCCGAGCGTACCTATCAAATCCTGAAAGGACTCTTCGTGGCAGTAGACGCCATCATCTTCGACTTTGACGGCACGATCATTGATACGGAGTCGGCTGATTTTCAAGCGTGGAAGGCGGTTTTTGATCGGCATGGCGTGCCGCTCACAGTCGAGCTGTGGCGCCAGCGCGTGGGAAAAGTTGTCCATAACGGCGCGCAGGGCGTCTTTATGCCCGATCAGTACTTTGCGCAGGTCAAGGGTTATCCGCTCAGCCCTGAAGAGTTGCGCGCTCAAGAGGCGCATTATCTTCAGCTGTGCCAGAACTTAGACCTGCTGGCGGGCGTCCGTGAGATGCTGGAGGCGGCAAAAGCGGCGGGAGTCGGCTTAGGGCTTGCCTCAAATTCGGATCGGGCGTGGGTTGAGCATTGGGCGCGTTGGTATCGCGTCTGGGACTATTTCACGTGCGTTGTGACTCGTGATGATGTGCCAAACGCCAAGCCCGCGCCTGATATGTATCTGCGTGCGGCGGAGTGTCTGGGCGTGCCGCCTGAGCGCTGCGTTGCCATTGAAGATTCGCCTACGGGGATGCAAGCGGTTATCGCGGCGGGCATTCGCTGCATCGCCGTGCCGAACTGGCTGACTGTACATCTAGGGCAGCCTGAGGGCGTAGCGCTTACCCTGAACTCGCTGGCAGAGCTGCCCTTCGAGGCATTGCGCGCACGCTTTTAGTTGGCAATGCGCCGCAGGACCGCCAGCACCTTGCCCTGAATCTGCACTTTGTCCTTATCTACGTAGATCGGCTCCATGGTCGGGTTAGCCGGCTGTAGGCGCACGCGGTCGCCTTCGTCATAGAAGCGCTTGAGCGTGGTCTCGCCGCTCTCGGTCAGCCAGACTGCCACCATCTCGCCGTTGCGCGCTGTGACCTGCCGTCTGAGAATCACAGTATCGCCATCGTTGATCATGGCGTCAATCATCGAGTAGCCGCTGACCTTCAGGGCATAGACCTGTGAGGGATCAGTGCCGCTGATCAGGCTGCTTGGGATGCTCAACAGGGCGTCTTCATCGTAGTGATCGAAATCATCGCCCAGCACGGGCAGCGGCTTGCCCGCCACAATCTGACCGAGCATGGGAACGCGCACTACCTCGCCATCATAGCTGATGCGCACAGGAATTTCGCCCATCAGATCGGCGTTCAAGCGAATGCCACGCGAGACCGTCCTAGAGCGCACGACGAAGCCCGCCTCAACCAGCTTATTCAAGTTGTAATTGACCACAGACGTGGAGCTGATGCCGACCGCATTGCCAATATCGCGGATGGTGGGCGGAAAACCGCGCACGGTCAGCCATTCCTTGATCACGCGCAGAATTGCCTTCTGCTTTTCAGAGAGCGACTCATAGCTTTTCACGGGTATCTCCTTGCTAACGCTCGCTTAAGCGCGTATTGAGCATCCGTTCGATTTTTATAATCAATCATAAACCGAACGTTTGTGTGAGTCAAGAGCCTGTCAAGAGAACAGTCATGCAGAGGCTGCATGTTGGGCGCTACGCACAGCTTTTTTGCACACAGGCGGGCTTGGTTGACTCGCCCTATGCCTTGTGCTATCATCCAAACAGGCACGAGTCGTTCGGCACACGCGCCGAGCAAATCAGATAAACTCAGGCATGAGAGAGGCACTTATGGCGAAATCACGGACTGAATTAATGGTGGAGCGGCTGCGCGAACTTCAGTATAACAACAGTGACATTGAAGCCTCAGCTGTGGTGAGTGTGGATGGCTTGAGCATTGCCTCTGTGCTGCCCGGCAACGTTGAGGAAGATCGCGTCTCGGCGATGTCAGCCGCCATGCTCTCGCTAGGCGAGCGTATTTCAGGCGAGTTAGGGCGCGGCGCTCTGGAGCAGGTTTACATCCGCGGCACAGCGGGGCATGTCGTCCTGATCTCAGTCGGTACGGACGCCGTGCTGACCTCTATGGCGCGTGAGAGCGCTAAGACGGGCTTGGTCTTTTTGGATATGAAGCGCGCCGCCAGCGACCTTGAGAAGCTGGTCTGAGTGCGTGGCGCAACGCTACAAAGCGCGGCGGAGAGGTATGGCATAGGCGGCGAACCTCTCCGCCTTTTTGTGTGACCTCTGAAAGCAATGTAACATGCTCACTTTGAGTGACATTCGAGCAGCAGCACTGCGCATTGCGCCATACATACGACGGACGCCGCTGTTGGAGGGAAAGGCGCTCAAACAGACGCCGCCATCTGGAACACTCTGGCTGAAGCTGGAGCAGCTGCAGGTCAGCGGCTCGTTTAAGGCGCGCGGCGCTGTGAACAAGCTGCTCAGCACACCTAGCGAGGTCTTGCAGCGCGGCGTGATCACTGCCTCAGGCGGCAATCACGGCTTAGAGGTCGCCTACACGGGCTACTTGGCAGGCGTGCCTGCTTATGTCTACTTGCCGCACAACACGCCGCCCAGCAAAGCCGAAAAATTGCGCGCATGGGGCGCTGAAGTGATCCATCACGGTGCAGTCTGGGATGATGCAAACGCGGCGGCGCTAGAGCGTGCGGAGCGCGAGGGGATCACCTACATCCACCCGTTTGCCGATCCCGCTGTGATCGCGGGGCAAGGCACGCTTGCACTGGAGGTGCTGGAAGATTTGCCACAGGTGGATACAATTCTGGTGGCAATTGGCGGCGGCGGCTTGATCAGCGGTGTGGGATTAGCTGCTAAAGCCCTGAAGCCCACAGTGCGCATCATCGGCGTTGAGCCAGTCGGGGCGCCTACGCTCAAGGCGAGTCTTGCCGCCAATGCCGTGATCACGCTGCCGGAGATCAAGACACGCGCCAATACCTTAGCACCACGCCGATCCGCGCCGATCAATCTTGAGATCATCCGTCAAAATGTGGATGATGTTGTGCTGGTGAGCGACGAGGCAATGCTGGAAGCAGCGCGTTGGCTGTGGTTTGAGCTAGGAATCGCTGCTGAACTGAGCGGCGCCGCAGCGACGGCAGCTTTACTGAGCGGTATTTACCTCCCGCGCCCTGAAGAGAACGTATGCGCCTTGATCTGCGGGGCGGGCGTGGATGGAGTCAGTTTTTCGTAACGCAATAAGGGGCATTTGGGCGCATGACGCGATACATCTTCTGCACGGGCGGCGTCGTTAGCTCCGTGGGCAAGGGCGTGACGGCAGCCGCCATTGGGCGTATTTTGAAGGCGCGTGGCTTGCGCGTCGCCATTCAAAAACTTGACCCGTATCTGAACGTTGATCCCGGCACGATGAGCCCGTATCAGCACGGCGAGGTCTTTGTGACGGTTGATGGCGCCGAAACCGACCTCGATCTCGGTCACTATGAGCGCTTCATTGATGAGACGCTCACGCGCGGCTGTAACGTCACCAGCGGTCAGATTTACGCGGACGTGATCGCCCGTGAGCGGCGCGGCGACTTTCTAGGCGGCACGATTCAGGTCATCCCGCACATTACCAATGAGATCAAGCGCCGAGTCATCCAAGTGGCACAGGAAAATCGCGCCGACGTGCTGATCGTCGAGGTGGGCGGTACGGTCGGCGATATTGAGAGTCAGCCCTTTTTAGAGGCGCTGAGGCAGTTGCGCATTGACGTAGGGCGCAAACGCGCTATGTATGTCCATGTGACCTACCTGCCCTACATCGGCGCCACGGGTGAGCTGAAGACCAAGCCGACTCAGCACAGCGTGCGCGATCTGCGCAGCATGGGCATTCGCCCAAATGTGATCATCGCCCGCGCCGATCATCCCGTGCCAAGTGAGCTGCTGGAGAAAATCTCGCTCTTCTGCGACGTGGATCGGGAGGCTGTGATCGCCTTACCGACGGTCAAAACGCTCTATGAAGTGCCACTCTTGCTCGAAGACGCCGGCTTAGGCGAATACATCGTCAATCGGTTGCGCCTCAAGACCATTGATCCCGATCTGGCTGATTGGCGGCGCATGGTCGAGAGCATTAAAAAGACGCGCAAGCCGATCACAGTTGCCATTGTCGGCAAGTATGTAGAGCTACATGACGCCTACATGAGCGTGAAAGAGGCGCTCAGCCATGCAGCGGTAGCTGCCGAGCGCGAGGTGCAGATCAAGTGGATTTACAGTGGCGATCTGGAAAAAGGCAAAAGCTGGGACGTCCTTGAACAAGTAGATGGGATTGTAGTGCCGGGCGGCTTCGGCTATCGCGGCATTGAGGGCAAAGTCATGGCGGCGCGCTTTGCCCGTGAGCGCAAAGTGCCATACTTAGGCTTGTGTCTTGGGATGCAAGTGATGTGCATCGAGTTCGCACGGCACGTGCTGGGCATGGAAGATGCCAACAGCACTGAGTTCGAGACTCCAACTGAACATCCCGTGATTGACCTAATGCCCGATCAGCGCAATATCATAGATCGCGGCGGCACAATGCGGCTCGGCTTGTATCCGTGCATATTGGAAGAAGGGTCACTGGCGGCACGGCTCTACGGCGTCAGCCGCATTGAAGAACGCCATCGCCATCGTTTTGAGTTCAACAATCAATTTCGCGGCGCCTTTGAGGCGGGCGGAATGCGTTTGAGCGGCTTGAGTCCTGATCGGCGGCTGGTCGAGATCGTCGAACTAGCCGATCACCCGTTCATGCTGGGCAGTCAGTTCCATCCGGAGTTCGGCAGCCGTCCGAACCGCCCGCATCCGCTTTTTAAGGGCTTCATTGAGGCGGCGATTGCTCATGAGCGCGAGCGCAAAAAGGACTAGACGCGTGTGACGGTCAGCGCTGCGATCAGCCCTGACGATCTGCCCGCATGGATGCGCCCGCGCCGTCGCCTGCCTGATCTAGGCGTGCTGCTGGCGCTTGCCCTTGTCGGGATCATTGCTCTGCCCTTGCTGGTGCGCAAGGGCGTTCCGCCTTATTCGGCGTTACCGCTGCACGCCCTGCGCGCCACCGAGACCGCGAGCCTCCTGCGCGAGGGCGTCTTTTATCCGCGCTGGGCAAGCGGCTTCCACTTCACCTATGGCGCGCCTGTGCTGAATTATCTCCCGCCTTTGCCACACATGCTCGCCGCCCTCCACCAGATCGCTACAGAAGCAACGCCCACGCAGAGCGCTAAGATCGTCATGCTGATGGGCTGGATCGCGGCAGCTCTGGGCATGTACGCCTTTGGACGCGGACGTTTTGGTGTGCGCGGCGGCATCATAGCAGCCTTTAGCTATATGATGAGCGCGCCGCTTGCCTTCACACTGCCCTATCAACTCGGTGAAGTGCCGTATGTGCTGGCACTCGGACTCCTGCCATGTGCGGCTGCCGCTCTGGATGAACTATGGCGCAAAGGGGATCGGCGCACCTTTGGACTCGCCCTTGCAGTGTGTGTTGCTTTTGTGCTGTGCGATGCGCGCTTGACCCTTTTCGGCGGAGTTGTGCTGGGCTTTGTGGCGCTCAGCGGGAGAGTCTATGCGCCTCATGGGGTGCGTTTGCGCCGTGCATTCCTGTTTGTAGCGCTGATCATCCTGACTACGCTCCTGACCGCTTTCTATTGGTTGCCCGCTTTGCTAGAGCGCGAGGCTGTGCATTGGCTGAGCGCAGGCGCGCTGCCTCATGCCTTGCCGATTCCCCTGACCGAGAGCTTGTTCAGCGTGCCGTACTACGATCTGAGTGCGCAAAATCCGCCTGTGTTGCGCGGAGTCGGTCTGGGCGTTGTGATCGCGGCTTGCCTTGCGCTGTGGCGCTCAAAGCGGCACAGACAGCATGTAGGCGTCTTTTTCGGACTCGGTCTCGCCCTTGTTGCGATCAGCGCGCCTGCCTTCGAACGGCTGTGGCAAGTGCAGGACTCCTTCCTGCCAATTCTGCCCTACCATGCCGTGCTTGCCGCAACTTTTTGTCTGGCGGTTGCTGCAGGCGGAATAGATATGAGTGAGTCGCGGGGCATCCGTGCAGCTTTGCAGACGGGCGCTCTTGCGCTTGTGCCATTTGTGCCGATGATCGGCGCATTTTTCCCGCCTGCGTGGGTTGAACGCGAGACTGATACGCCCTTCGCCGCCTTTGAAGGCGAACTTTTAGGCTACCACGCGGCGAGTCTGCGTGAGGGCGTGCTGTTGCCTGCCTCCGTGAGCGACTTATCACGCCCGTTACCTAATTTAGTGGACAATCTGCGGCTAGGGCGACCGATAGAGCGCGTCAATCGGGCAACGCTCAGCGGCGGCGGGCAAATCTCGCCGTTGGCAGAGGGCGGCCTGACGTGGCGCTATGTGGTCAACACGCTGGAGAGCAACGCAGTTGAGTTTTTCTTTCATAATGGCTTGTGGTGGCGCGCCCAGCTACAAAACGAGCCGTTACCGCTTGAGACCTCGCCGAACGGCTTTTTACAGGTGAAATTGCCGCCCATCAACGCAGAGCTGGTCTTGAGCATTGAGGAAACGCCTGTCGGCACATGGTCATGGGCGCTGACAGGACTAGGCGCATTGAGCGCCATAGCGCTGATACGCCGCCTGCCGAAGGTGCAGTCGGGCGCGAGCGGCGCTATGCCCCAGCTCAAACGCGCTGAGCAAATTGCGCTGATCGGCGTCATGGCTCTAGTCACAGGTGCAGCGCTGATCGTCCGTTGGCAGCCCGATCTGCTCTTGCCGCGCAGCGGACGCGGCAACGTCTTAGGCGAAATGACGCCTTTGCCGCGCTTCTCACAGGCGGGCATAGACCTCTTGGGCTACCATCTGCCACACCAGACCGTACAGCGCGGTGCAGCGCTCTCTGTGACGCTTTATTGGCAAGCAGCGCGTCCGCTTGTGGAGAACAACCAATCTGAAGTGCGCCTGATCAATGTTGAGACAGGCGAGGTCGTGGCGCGCAAGAGCAATCGGCATATCGGCGGCGTGCCGACCCTCACTTGGCAGCTCTCAGGCTACATCCGCGACGATCTGCGCTTGGTTATCCCACCAAGCCTGCCACAGGGCAGCTACTTGCTGAAAGTCGCGCTTGGTGTATGCAACTTGCCCTCACCTCTGCCCTGCGAGGCGTTGCGCGCTGTAAATGCTTACGATGGGCAGGGTCGCCCTGAGCGCGACGGCATTATCATCCCTCAGATCATCCGCGTTGAATAGCCCCTACACTCATCAAAGATTTAACTTTCACTCATCTAACACTTATGTGCAAACGGGCTACCGCAACCTTATATTTTGTTTAGAACCTTCAAAACTTTGTGAAAGTTTTGAGCAATCTAAGTCATACGTCAAGTCTTCAGGAGAGACTGCCATGACGCTACCACAACTATCCGCAAGTGAGTTCAGTCTGGTCTACAATGCTTTCTCGTTCACCTTCGCTGCTATGTTTGCCACGTTTATCTACTTAGTGCTTTCGCGTGGCAACGTGGCGCCGAAGTATCGCAATGCCATCACGCTATCAGCACTAGTGGTCGCTATTGCGGGCTATCATTATCTGCGCATCTTCGAGAGCTGGCAGGCGGCTTTCGTCGTCAATGAAGAAGGTGCGTACGTTGCCAGCGGCAAGCCGTTCAACGATGCCTACCGCTACATTGACTGGCTGCTGACCGTTCCGTTGCTAGTGGCAGAGCTGGTGGCGGTCATGACCATTGCCAAGGGCAAGGGCTGGCTGACCTTCCGTCTTGCTGCTGCTGCTGCTCTGATGATCATCCTGGGCTATCCGGGCGAGATCGCTGCGGACACAGGCACGCGCGCTCTGTGGGGCTTCCTCTCGACCCTGCCCTTCGTGTACATCCTGTATGAGCTGTTTGTCGGGCTTGGGCCAGCCATTCAGAAAGAGACGGGCGAGGCGCGTGTGCTGCTGCGCAACATCCGCTTGCTGCTGTTCGCCACATGGGGCTTCTACCCAATTGTCTACTTGATCCCGATCCTCAGCGGCGGCGCTCAAATGACTGCAGGTGTGCTGTTGGCAGTGCAGGTCGGCTATTGCATCGCGGATGTGGCAGCCAAGTGCGGCTATGGCGTGATGATCTACGCGATTGCTAAGGCGAAGTCGGACGCTGAGCCGAAGGCTGTGGAAGTCGGCACAGCGGCTGCAGTTGCCGGCGACTAGCTCTTATCTAAAACTTCAGCACAAACGGCTGAGCGACGCTCAGCCGTTTTGCATTCAACGGACAGGTGCCATGGCACGTGCTAGAAAGACAGCCGTGAAATCGCGCTTGAGCTTAGCCAGTTTCATTGAGTCGGGATAATGCAGCTGCGGGAAACGCGCCACGTCATCCATGACGATGCGCAGCGCCACAGCAGGATTTTGCTTGCCTAAGTAGCTGGAAAGCCGCCGCAAGATGCCTGTAGCGCCGATCTTATCTAGCTTGTCAGCATCATGCAGAACCTTTACAAACGGGTCAGCTTGTGCGCCGCGCTTAGCAATAGCCGCGATAAGGCGCTCAATAATTTGCGCTGATAATTCAGATTCATACCGACTCAGCCATTGCTCTGCGATCAGCGCACCGACCTGCTCATGCGCTGCGCCATACTGAACCTCATCGAGCTTGCCCACATCGTGCAGAATGCCCAGCAAAAAGGCTTCCTCAGCCGTAATTTCAGCTGACTCTGC
The DNA here is from genome assembly GCA_002794705.1 of Candidatus Thermofonsia Clade 1 bacterium. Next base: position 161,926 of record PGTK01000002.1, on the reverse strand, counting down.
CAGCATGAGCGTGTTGCCTGTCACGCGCAGCATGTGCGCCCACAAGTTACGCCAAGGCAAGCCGATCCCTGCCAAATGCGCTTGTGCTTGTCCCATAACGGTTTGGCAGAGCGCGCTTGGAATGTAGACGGGCTGCCACTCACGCCTCAGTTGCGCACAAAAGGTGCGCATGGTCTCGGTTTCAGCGCCTAGATAGGCTTGCCACGCCTCAGGACTGAAGAGCGGCGCGTCCTCAGCAGCACAGATCAGCGCGATCAGATGGTTATACTCAGTGTGGTGCGCCATTGGAGTACCTCATCTTAAGCTGTTCAAAACACGGCTGAAGATCAAGATGTAGAGCGGCGTGGCAAGCAGTGCCAGCACAAAAATTAGCCCGTCGCGCAGGCGGCGACGACGCGCCAAGCCGATCACGTATGACTCAGGGGCGCTGAGCGCGCTCGGCAAGCGCTCAGCGAGCGCGGCGCGCAACAATTCAGGCTGCGCAAGGCGCGCTGTCAACACAAAGTGACGGCGCAATGGTTGTTCAGTCGCTGCTATGCCGACCAGAGCCTCCGCTGGCAGGGTCGTTTGCGGTGTGGTAAGTGGCTTACAGTAGAGCAGCGCTAAGCCGCCACGCCGAGTCAGAGCAAAGCCTAGCACGTCTGCGTACGGGACGCGCCGCACGCGCCCCGTGACCGAGCCTTGTATGAGCAAGTAGTCAGCGTAGAGCCTCACGCCGCGCCCTTGCCGCAAGACCTGCAGCAGCGCCCAGAGCAATATGCCCAGTCCGCTGCCCAACAAAACCAGACCTAGCACATTGCCTGACACAAGCCCAATCAGCGCCATGCCCACAGGCAGGCTGAGCATGGGCAGGCTGATGCGCTCCGTGTGATAGGGAAAGAGCATAGCGCTCTAAAACCAGCCCTCAGCGCGCATACTTGCAGCGGCGCGGTATGGGTCCAGCTCGTCCAGCGGCATGGTCAAGTGGTAGGGCAAAGGCTGCGGCTCTAGCGAGACATACAAAATGCCCTCTGCACTCAACGCGCCGATCATGGCTGAGGCGCTACGCGCCACCTCTTCAATCGGTAAGGCTGCATTCACAGCGATATCAACAGCAATATCGTAGAGCGTCGTTAGCCCATCAATGCGCAGCCAAAGCTCGGTGCCGAACGAGTCAAGGCGCACATGCCGATTCTGATAGCGATCGTGGACGATCACAGCATCAGGCAGAACGCTATACACGCCGTCGCGGCGCGGATAGCGCAATAACGTCACGGAAAAGGGAGCAATATTTGTCATGGCACGCCTCTCACCAGCTAGCTCATCATCGAAGCGGCTCAGACAGATCGGCACTGACTGAGTTAGCTGATCAAGTTATCGCTAAACGGGCTAACACTTGACCATAGTTGCTGTTATACCCGATTCCGCCTATGCTTTCAACGCATCTTTAAGCCCACTTTCGATCTCTACCAGAAGCTAACCGCGCTCTGAGACGTTCGCCTATATAATTAAGCGTGCAACGCTGAGAAAGGAGTATTTTTAATGAGCATTCACATTCGCTGGCTTGGGCATTCAGCTTTTGACCTGACCCTCAATGGCATTCACGTCCTGATCGATCCGTTCTTGACAGGCAATCCGTTGGCGCCTGTGGAGGCTGAGCAGTTGGCGGCGGATTTCATCCTGCTGACCCACGCTCACGCCGATCACGTCGGCGATACGGTCGCTATTGCCAAACGGACGGGCGCGACGGTCATTGGCGTGTGGGAAGTTCACGCTTGGCTGCAGAATCACGGCGTGCAGAACACGCATCCGCAGAATACGGGCGGCGGCTTCATGCATCCGTTCGGGCACGTCAAGTTTGTGCGCGCCGATCACAGCTCATCTTTCCCAGATGGCAGTTATGGCGGCGTGGCATGTGGAATTGTGCTGACAGTGGGCGACGTGCGCATGTACTTCGCAGGCGATACCGCGCTCTTCAGCGACATGCGTTTGATCGGCGACATGGGCATTCACTTTGCTGCACTGCCAATTGGCGATAACTTCACAATGGGACCGAGCGAGTCTATCGAGGCAACGCGCCTGATCCGCCCGCAGAGCGTCTTCCCGATCCACTACAACACCTTCCCTGTCATTCAGCAGGATGTAGCCAGCTGGGCGCAGCGCGTCCACAACGAGACTGAGGCGAAGGTGATCGTGGTAGACCCGGGCGGCAGCTTCAGCCTCTAGAGCAGAGGCGTGCGGAGGCACAAGTAGCCGCGCTCAATCAGGCGCTTGCGCCGATCAATTGAAAAAGCGCCGCGCTCGATCAGCCATTCTGCCGCTGCGATCCACTGCTTGCGGCGGCTGCGAATGCCCTTGCCTTGCGCAAGGGCATAGGCATGTTGCCATGCCCTGAAAAAAGCGAAAGGCGCTGCATCGCGCATGTGATGGATCAGGCGCTTAGGCAAGACGGTCTGGAAGGCGGCAGGCAGATCGGGCTGCCGAAAGTTAGTGGCAAAGACCAATCCCACATGACACAACGCGCCATTGCGCTTCACATAGGTCTCAAAAACTGCCAGACTGCCGTTTGGCGTCGAAGTGCCTTCAATCAAGAGTCCGCTCTCTCGGAGCGCCCTGCTCAGCGTCTGCAAAGCAGGCGCTACTTCTGACTCGGCGTATTGGCGCAGCACATTGTAGCAACGGATGATGGTTGCCGCGCCCACGCCGATTACATCAGCCAGATTGAAGCCGCCCAGCGCGAAGGTCAGTTGAGGCGGCGCGGCGTAGGGCTGAGCCGCACGAACGCGCTCAGGGTCAATCTCGACGCCTAAGACGCGCAAAGTCGGGTTGTGCGCCCGCCAACGCGCCGCCATCTCAAGCGTAGTGTAGGGATAGGCACCAAAGCCGATATCCACCACAAGTGCCTCAGGCTGACTGAGCAGCAGCGCATGCGCCAAACAGACGTAGATATCCACGCGGCGCAAGCGACTGGGCGCTGTCTTGCCGCGTGTGGGCTGCCCATAGACCCTACTCGGCTTGGACGGCTTTATGGGTGGCAGTGTGGCGGCGCACATCGTAGCGCACGCGCTCCACAGGCAGTGCGATTGTCCATTCCTCAATCAGATTAGCCTGATTATCCATCAGCAAGTAGGTGGGCGTGGTGTTGGCGCGGAACTCGCTCACGAGGCTCTTGCCCGGCTCCGTGTGGACGCTCAACCGAATCACGCGCAGATTTTCCTCGCGCTCCAGCTGGTGAATGCGCTTGCCAATTGTCATGCAGTAGGCGCAGTAGTCGCTCTCTAGCGAGATGAGGACAGGCGTCTCGCTTGAGCGGATTTGTGTGTAGAGCGTCTCTAGGCTGGGCGCAGGCGGCGTAACGTGACGCAAATGCGGACTGAGTTGCCACCAAGCCAAGAAAGCAGCAAAGGCGAGCGCTGCGCTCAGCGCTGCAGGAAAGCTCAAGTCAATGTTGATGGCAAGGGCGAGCAGCATTATCAAAGCAGTCAGCAGCGCCCAAGCGATGATCGCTAGTGAGACATAACCATAGCGATTGAAGATAATTCGCCAAAGTGGGATGTGCGATTCCTGTGTGGTAGTCATAGGTCATTTCCTCATGCTACACAGCGAACTTCTGACATTCATAGATACGCTGAGCAAACGACTTTTGAGCTACAGAGGGGCAATTTCACATGAAAGATTTATAATTCAGGCTCAGAGTGAACCCATCTGCTGAAACAAGGTGCCTTATGTCTGTTGACTCGAACGCATTGCGCGCTACGATGCGCCAATGGGTGACTGGTGTGACGGTTGTAACCACTGCCTTTGAGGGTGTGCGCGTCGGCATGACTGTGAGCAGCTTCACGTCGGTCTCGCTAGAGCCGCCTACGGTCTTGGTGTGCTTGAACAAGAATGCTTTTGCCCACGATTTTGTGCAACGAGCAGGCGTTTTCGGCGTCTCGCTGCTTAGCAGCGATCAGGCGGCGCTCTCACAGCGCTTTGCCGGTCTTGATCCGAGCATTACAGGGGATCGCTTTGAGGGCGTGCCTTACATCACGGCAAAGACGGGCGCGCCGCTCTTGGAAGGCGGCGTGGGCGTGCTGGATTGCGTTGTACGTGCCGCTCATGAAGCCAGCACACACACCATCTACATCGGCGAGGTGGTCTATGCGCAAGCCTTTCCAGAGCGCGTGCCGCTCATCTACTACAATCGCCAATATCATAATCTTGTGCCGCAGAGCTGAGCCAAAGCAGCTGCTCTCTAAAACCGATATGCATTTAAGATATATCCGCTGTAGCATTGGCTGTGAAATGTGCCATAATCTAAACTGACAGACGCAGCATCGGCATAGCTAAACAATTTTGAGCCTTGCCAAGCGCGATAGGGCGTGCTATACTGTTTAACACAAAGGGCGCATAGCTCAGCTGGTTAGAGCGCACGGTTCACATCCGTGAGGTCATAGGTTCGAGTCCTTTTGCGCCCACACGCTGAGAGTATGGCACGCCGCACGGAGCAATTCCTTGCGGCTCTTTTGTTTGGCTATCCAAAGTGCATATCGTTGGAGCGATGCTCAGATAGAATGTGGTGCGACCTATGCTCAAGTTGATCATGCTCTTCGCCGTCACGCTTGGTGCATTCTTTGGCGGGTTAGCTCTAGGCAGTGCTGATCCAGCTGGTTTTTTGTTGGGCGGCAGTTTGCTCTTCCTCTCAGCGATTGTTCTAGGCTTTTTGACCCGCCGCCTTGCCTTTGCACGCCAAGCTGCTGAGCAAAAGGCACAGGTGGAGCAGGCAATGCAGAGCGCACAAGAGCGAGCGCGTGCCTTGGCTGAGATCACCAACGCGCTAGGCGCCTCGCTAGATTACGAAAAAGCGCTCAACGTCGCTATGGATATCGGCTTGCTGGGCTTGCGCGTGGGTGCCTCTAGCACCCGCCTGACCAGTGCCGTGCTGCTCTTTGGCGATGATGACAAACTGCATGTGGTCAGCTCACGTGGTTTGCCACCACGCGATCAGGCGCTTGTGCTGGTGGGCGAAGAGGGACTCGTCGCAGAGACTCTGCGCCGTGCTGAACCTATCTTTGCAGGCAGCACAGATAACGACCCTGAGTTGATCTATTTTGTGGCAATGCACAATGCTCGCTCGCTCATGCTGATCCCGTTGCGCGTCGGCTATGAGAATTACGGCGTTTTGATCTTCAGCAGCACACAGGCGAATGCTTTCTCGCCCGATCAAGCCTCGCTACTCGCTGCGATCAGTGCACAAGCGGCTATGGCGATCCAAAACGCCATTCTCTATAACAACTTACGCCAAGAGCGCGACCGCCTGATCGAAGTAGAGGAGGAGGCGCGCAAGAAACTCGCCCGCGATCTGCATGACGGTCCGACTCAGCAAGTCTCGCTTATCGCCATGCGCCTTGATTATTGTCGTCAGCTGATCAAGAACAACCGCCTCAATGAACTCCTGCCCGAATTGCAGCAGATTGAGACCACAGCCCGCGAAACTGTCAAGAATTTGCGCCACATGCTCTTCACGCTGCGTCCGCTAGTCCTAGAGACACAAGGTATTGTGCCTGCGCTAGAGCAGCTGAGCCAAAAAATGCTAGAGACTCACAACTTACCTGTCCGTCTTTCGATTGAGGAAGGCGTAGCCGATCTGATCGAGCCGCATCGCCAAGGTCCGCTGTTCTACATCATTGAGGAAGCGGTTGGCAATGCGCGCAAATACGCCCAGACGCCTCATATTGATATCCGTTTCATGCGGCAAGGACGGCATGTCTTAGTTGAGGTGCAAGATTACGGCAAAGGCTTCGATGTGGCGGCTGTGAGCGGCAATTATGAGTCGCGTGGCAGCTTGGGCATGGTCAACATGCGTGAGCGCGCCCAAGCCATTGGCGCGCAATTGCGCCTAGAAAGCGCGCCGAACCGAGGCACGAAGATCAGCTTGCTGCTGCCCACGCGCGTTTTGCCAAGCACCAATGGCAGATCAGCCGCCACGCGCAACACGCAGAACAAGCCGAACAGTGCTACTGTGCAAGCGAACTAGCTGCGTAGCGTTGTTTTTGGGTTATACTGTAAGCTATTCCTAACGTCCAGCCAAGCGACACCAACTTTTGATGGGATCGCCCAAGCATTTGGTAGGTGAAAAATGTCAACAAGCAGTCCGCGAATTATCATCGTTGATCCGCAGCAGAAGCTCTATCACCTCGTGCGCGCTGCGATGGAACTCATGGAGCGCCGTCCGCGCCTGATCGAGACCTATAACGGTGATGACGCGCTCATGGAACTACGCGCCATTCCGCCCGACTTGCTCATCACAAGCCAGACCTTGCGCGAGGCGAGCAGCGGCACTGTCCTAGCGCTGATGGCGAAACGTGAGATGGCAGCCTTGCCTGTAATTGTGGTCGGCGAGGAAGACGACCCTGAACTGGATGATGAGACTATTGCCCAGTCGCCTTTCCAGTATTTACGCCGTCCGATGGCGCCTGAGGCATTCATTCGCGCTTTGCGGATTGCCCTTGATGGACCTGAAGCTGCGCCACGTGATGCAGCGCCTGAAGAGATCATCCCTGTGCCGCCGCTAGAATACAATGGGCAGATTCAACGGATTCTCTTTGAGCTGATGCGCAATGTGAACGCTATGGCGGTCATTCTTGCTGATCGTAACGGCAAGGTGATCGGCTATGACGGCGCAGCCGGCTATGTTGACCGCGATCTATTTGCGGCGGCGCTGGCGCCCGGCTTTGGCAACACTATCAAGATGCTGCCAGCTCTGGGCGGGCAACCGCGTGTGCTGAAGTACTATGATGCAGAGCGCAGTACGGTCTTTGGCTTGAGCTTGGGCTTGCATCACTTTGTAATTCTGGTCTATGACCGCGCAGCGCCGCCCGCTGCTCTGGGCAATGTGAAGCGCTTCGGGGCAACGGCAATCAATCAGCTGTTGGAAATTGTGGGGCCGGTCGCCTTCGATCCAAAGCCTTCCTCGCCTGCCTTGCACGCCAAGCCCGATGCCCATGCCAAGCGCAAGACGCGCACGCAGGAACTGCGCGCTGTGCAGGCGCAGGTTGCTCCGAGCAAGCCCACTGCTGATAAGCCCGCTATGCCCACCAATCTTGCGTCGCCGCGCCCAGCACCCACACAACCTGTTGCCAGTTTCGATCCGAGCGTGCTGGATGCACTTGATAGCGTTGACCTCACCCAAGCAGAGGCGTTGTTCGATCCTGATAAGTTGGCAGAGAGCGCCATTGCACTCTCGCCTGAAAGCCGCATGACTTTTGATGATGCGCTGATGCAAGGTATCATTGGTGAGATCGAGGAATAGGCAAAAGGTCTGAGCAAGAGCTGTGACGGCTTCACAGAAAAACGCAGAACAGACGGCTGATCCGCTGATCGGCACACGGCTAGGCGACTATGAAATCAGGCGCTTGATCGGGCGCGGCGGCATGGCGCGGGTCTACGAGGGTTACGATCCCAACTTGAGCCGCCCTGCTGCTATCAAGGTCATCACGCCGCAGGCTGAAGATAGCGATGAGATGAAGCAGCGCTTCTTCCGTGAAGCGCGTGCAGTGGCGAACTTGCATCATCCCAACATCGTCACAGTCTACCAGTTCGGACAGGGCGAGAATTTGTACTATCTCGCCATGCGCCTGCTGGAGGGTCAGACGCTGCTGCAGAAGCTCAAGCGGCTGCGCGCTCAGAAGAAATTCATTGAAACAAAAACAATGCTGCACATCGTGGATGATGTGAGCGCTGCATTGGATTACGCCCATTCCAAAGGCGTGATCCACCGCGATGTGAAGCCTTCCAACATTATGATCGAGAGCGATAAGCGCGCCGTTTTGATGGACTTCGGCTTGCTGATGGAAACAAGCGGCGATCAAACGCTTGGTACAGCTTTCGGCACGCCGCGCTACATCGCGCCTGAGCAAGCCGTCGCCTCAGATCGGGCAGTGCCGCAGAGCGATATTTATTCGCTCGGCGTGATCGTCTATGAGATGGTCACGGGACAGACGCCTTTTGACGCTGACTCGGCGATGAGTCTGGCTTTGCTCCATATTTCCACGCCACCGCCGCCGCCGCGTAGCCTTCGCCCTGACCTCTCAGAGGCGGTTGAGCAAGTCATTTTGAAGGCGCTGGAGAAACGCCCTGAGGATCGCTGGCAGACTGCTGCGGAATTTGCGAAGGCGCTACGCGAGGCGCACAGCAGCAAAACGACGCCCATCAAGCTGAGCAGCACAGAGGTGAGCGCACCTGCCGTTGCGCTTGATCCCACGCCAACGCCCATGCTCTCGACTAGCCAGATGTCTGCGCCTGCCTCAGCGCCTAAGCCGCGCCTTGATGACTCAACTTTTCGGGATACGAGCCTCGCTCACACAGCATCATTACAGCAACTGGCTGAGCGCAGACTTGCCAAGCGTGCCTCCCCTTGGATGTTCCTGCTTTTGGCGGGTCTTGTTATGGTCACTATGGCGCTGTCTGCTTATTTCCTCACGCCGCAGGCAACACCACCTTCTCTAGAGGCAACGCCATTTGCACTGCCTGCAGTTCGATTCGTCTATGGGAGCAACCTGTTCGTCGTTTACAACACAGGTCAGCAAGCCTTGCCATTGGGCGAGTTGCGCTTTGAGCAGGGTAACCGCGTGGCAGAATTCCCACGTAATCTGATTTTGCAGCCTGCACAATGCACGGTCATACGCACAACCACCAATGTGCCGCTCCCTGAGACCTGCTTGAACCCTGAGCGCCCGCTCACCTTGCGCAATGAAGCGCCTTTCTGGGAGGCAAGCGCTGCGCTCGATGTTTTCCGTGTGCAACGCGGCGATCAGACGCTTGCTGTATGCTCTACGCGCTTGAATACTTGTGAGATTGTCAGCTTGCCCTGATTGTTTGAGAGGGAAGTCGCCATGCCGCCTAACCTGGAGGCTATGTTGCGGAGCGCCATTGAGTATGTGAAGGCAAATCGCAAAGCGGAGGCGCGCCGTCTGCTTGAGCAGATCGTGAGCGTTGATCAGATGAATGAACAGGCGTGGTTATGGCTCAGCGCGTGCGTGGATACCGTTGAAGAGCAGACAATCTGCCTTGAGAACGTGCTGGACATCAATCCGAACAATCAGAAGGCAATCAAGGGACTCCAAGCGTTGCAAGCGCGCCACGCACCGCCTGCTGATGATCCATTCGCTGGTTCGCCTTTTGGCAGCGCGCCTGTTGACGATCCGTTTGCAGGCTCGCCTTTTAGCAGTGCGCAAGTAGCGTCGCCTCCGACCAGCGTTGAGTGGGGTAGGGGATCGGAGAGTGCCTCTGGGCGAGGAAGCGGCGGCAGCGTGCCGGCGTTTTCTGATGAAGATTACGATGCTTGGCTCGCCAACTTACCGCTCGGCACTTCAAACAGTGTTTTCACCAGTGTGCCGTCCACAGAAGCGCCTTTCAGCCCGCCCACAGACCAGTTTGCAGATGATCTAGATAATTTTGACTTCAGCAGCATGTATCCGCCGATACCAAGCGCTGAGGAGCGCACAGATGAGCCTTCAGAGCGTCTCAGTGCGCCGTCGGTCAGTCCATTTGGCTATGCGGACGAGTCGCTTTTTGCTGAGAGCGACGACTCGCCTTTGGCAGATGTTTTCAGTGAAGAAGCACTCTTTGAGGCTGAGCCGCCTGACCTCTCGCTTTATCAACCACCTGAGAGCTTTGACGAAAGTCCTTTCGAGCAGGGCGATGACGCACCGCTTTCACCTGAAGACCTTGTGAGTCCAGAGCCAGCCCCTCTACCGCCGCCGCCGCGCCCGCGTAGCGCGCCGCCGAGCCTTTTTGGCGGCAAGGGACGGGGCAAACTGGGGCGCAGCGTCAGTTATTCCGATTCTTCTGATCCATTTGCGCGCATTCCTGAGGAAATTCAGGTCGCTCCTGCGCCTAGAGCATTACCAATTGGTGTGCTTGTGCTGGCGGGCTTGAATGCTGTGGCGGCGATTGTGCTGATCATCAATCTGTTTAGTTGAGCGTGCCCCTGCTCGAGGCTGAGCAGGGGCACACACATGAAGCTATTCGCTGCGTTGCTTGAGCAGCTCGATAACACTGCTAGGCAACGGACAGCGCACCAGCTTAGCAAAACCCTGATTGGGCTGCCCTGTAGCGTTATACTGACCGCCGTTCCAAGCTACCCACATATTCTCGGACTTGCTCATGCTGGCTGAAATCACGCCGTCCTGTCTTCTGTCAATGTAGATTCCTCTCGAACCTGCTTTGACTAGGTCTTCAAAGTCAAAGGTGCTGAGCAGGAAGCCGCGGCTGTTGTTCGCCACACCGTAGACTACGATTCGGTTCGCTTCGCAGCAGATGGCTAAGCGGTCGCCGGGGCGCGGATCAACGCGGCAATCGCCCGAATTGAAGAAATCGATCGAGCCGGCGGCGGGACCGACTAGCTCAAAGTCCCATGTGGTGCCATTAATACTGATCGCATCAATCGCGCCGTCGTAGTTAACATAGCTAGCTGCTGTATCGCCCATGTTGAAGACAATTGAAGGCGCGCCTGCCACAAAAGGCGATCTAAGCACAGCACTGGGGAAAGTGCTGAGAACTGTTGCAAAAGAGACGTTCATTAAAGATGGAGCGCACGTGCTATACCAACCATTGGACGCGCCTGTGGCATTGTGCGTGATCCATGAACCTATCGGACCTGCATTAGGCGCAAAGTCGAGGCGACAATTGGCAAGACCGGGCGCGCCTGTTGTGTTAATGTAGACATTTATATACCAATCATTTGGGTTAGTGCCGACACGATGTGTGCTGTAGCTGATACTCAAGCTATTGAGCGGCGTACCGTTGTAGTCTGCACGCGCTATTTGGCGCTTAGTGTTGGGCACAGCGATAGTGACACGGTAGCTGCCTGTACCAAGCGGCGGTGTGCCAAAACCATTGATGAAATCAGCGAAGGCAGGCACTCCAGTTGGCGCCACTGTGCCAATGAACCAACCCTGCAGGTTGCCGGGATGGACGACAATAGCAGCGCGCACAGTGAAGACTGCGCTTAGCGAGGCAAGAGCAGAACTCCAACAGTCAAAAAACGAATATACTTAGACATAGTTGACTCTCCAATGCTATTGGAAGACACTTTACAGCATAGCGCAAAAACTCTCCGTGTCAACATCTATAGGTGCATTTAAGACGAAAATTTATATAAGTTGGGAGAGAGTGCGCAAAATGCCCTAGAAAGCGCCTGCGCTGAAGTTGCCAGCAATTCCACCAGATAAAACACTTGATAGCATGGTGCTTAGCACTCACGCTGTGGCAATTCTGCCGCAGTTTTAGTACACTCATCCAATGGCACTTGGGGGCGAAACGCCCCTTATTCGACTGAGCTAGACGAGTATCCGCATGACAACACATTCCAAAAATGGCGTCACGCGCCATGTTTTGCCCAATGGTTTGATCGTTCTACTGAAAGAATCGCACAAGGCGCCTGTGATCAGCTTCTGGGTGCTGTATCGCGTGGGCAGCCGTAACGAGCCAAGCGGCAAGACGGGCATCTCGCATTGGGTAGAGCATATGATGTTCAAAGGCACGCCCAATTTCCCAGCTGGCGTGCTAGATAAGCTGATTGACCGCGAAGGCGGCGCTTGGAACGCTCAAACGTCCCTTGATTACACTGCTTATTTTGAGACCATGCCCGCTGATCGCATTGACCTCGCGCTGCGCGCTGAGGCGGATCGCATGATCAACGCTCAATTTGTGCCTGAAGAGGTTGAGAGCGAGCGCACGGTCATCATCAGCGAGCGGCAGGGTCTGGAGAATAGCCCCTCTTTTGGGCTGGGCGAGGAAGTGCAAGCGGCTGCTTTCCGCGTACACGGCTATCATCACGAGATCATCGGCGATATGGCTGATCTAGAGACCATGACCCGTGACGATCTCTATGCGCACTATCGCACTTACTACGCGCCGAATAACGCTATCCTCTCGGCTGTGGGCGACTTTGAGAGCGCAGCGCTGTTGCGCCGCATTGAGGAGCTGTACGGAAACATTCCGCCTGCGGACTTGCCCAAGCCGTTCGTGCGCCCAGAGCCGCCTCAGCAGGGCGAGCGCCGCGTGCGCGTCGAACGCCCCGGTCCGACGCCGATGCTCTCAGTCGTTTATAAAGTGCCAGCCGTGACCCATCCCGACTGGATCAAGCTGTTCATGCTGGATAGCATTCTGGGCGGCGCCAGCGGCTTTGGCGGCGGCGGGATTGGCAATAAGACCTCGCGCTTGTATCAGGCGCTGGTCAAGACCGAGCTGGTGGCGGGCTTTAGCTCAGGGATGTACCCCTCTGCTGATCCGTACCTGTACTCCATTGACCTCACCCTGCGTGAGGGGCGTACGCTTGAAGAGGTCGAGGCGGCGTTGGATGCTGAACTGGCTAAAGCTATCAATGGTGAAATCACGCAGGCGGAGCTGGATAAGGCGCGTAAGCAGGCACGAGCGCTCTTCGCCTATAGCACGGAGAGCGTCACCAATCAGGCGTTCTGGCTTGCCTACTTTGAGCATGTGGCGGGCAGTTACGAATTCTTCCTGACCTTTGAAGAGCGTCTGCTCTCTGTGACTTTGGAGGATATCCATGATGTGGCGCGCCGTTATCTGCGTCCGCAGTTGCGCACGGTCGGCTGGTTCGTGCCGACGCAAGACTCAGGTGGCGGCGAGCTGGAAGACGCGCTGACAGGCGAGCTCTTGGGCGATGCACAACAAGATGAGGCGGATGATGACGACGAATAGCCTTTCTCTGCCCAGCAGCGCTGATATTTTGCGCGTCGTGCTGCCGAACGGCATTACTGTGCTGGCACGCGAGAATTTCGCTAACCAATCGGTCGTGATCGGCGGCAGCCTTGCCGTCGGCAGCCTGCTAGACCCCGAAGGCAAAGACGGTCTGGCTGATTTTGTGGCGTCGGCGCTGATGCGCGGCACGCGCAACCGCCCTTTCGACACGCTGCATGAGTCGCTTGAGAGCATGGGCGCCAGCTTGAGCGTCAGTGGCGGCGGACACACCACAGGCTTCGGCGGCAAGGCGCTGGCTGAGGATTTGGGCGCGCTTTTGAGCATCCTCTCAGACGTGCTGCGCAATCCTGCCTTCCCGCCCGATCAGACCGAGCGCTTGCGCGGCGAGATTCTCACGGCGCTCAAAATCCGTGCGCAGGATACGCGCAGCGTCGCTTATGAGAATTTTCGCGCTCTCGCCTATCCGCCTGAGCATCCGTATAGCCGCAGCATGTTTGTTGTGGCGGAGAGCCTCCCGCGCTTGACTTTGGACGATCTGCACGCCTTTCACGCGCAGCACTATGGCGCAAGCGGCATGATCATCGTCATCGTAGGCGCTGTGAGGGCTGAAGACGCCGTCAAGCTGGTGGCGGAGCAGTTTGGCGATTGGCACAATCCTGTGCAGCCGCCCGTGCCGAAGGTCGCGGAGGTGCCGTCCTTACCAGAGCCGCGCCAACTCTTCAAGACTGTACCCGGCAAGACGCAGTCCGATATTGTGATTGGCTGGGCAGGTCCCTCGCGCTTTGCGCCCGATTTTCAAGCGGCGAACCTCGCCAACAACATTTTGGGCGTCTTCGGCATGATGGGCAGGCTTGGCAAGAGCGTGCGCGAGGATCAGGGCTTGGCGTACTACGCCTACAGCACTGTGCGCGGCGGTCACGGACCGGGACCTTGGACTGCCTCTGCGGGCGTGAATCCCAAGAACGTGCGGCGCGCCATTGAGAGCATCCTGCGCGAAGTGGAGCGCCTGACTTCAGAGTTGGTCAGTGAGGAAGAGTTAGCGGATAACAAGGCGAACTTCACGGGTCGCTTGCCTTTGACCCTTGAGACTAACGAAGGCGTCGCCGCCGCGATTCTGAACATGGAGACCTATCAGCTTGGTCTGGACTACTTGCTGCACTACGCTGAGACCATTAACGCGATCACGCGAGAAGACGTGCTGAAAGCGGCGCAGAGGTACCTTTCAGCGAAGGCGTACGCGCTCTCAGTGGCTGGACCGGAGCTGAGCGATTAGCCGCTCTGCGCTTTGATCGGCGGCGGTAGGGCGCGCTCAGGCGGATGTGCCGCAATGAATCGTGCGAGGATCACGGCGGCGGCGTGTCCATCTAGGCGCTCTGGGCGTGCCGCGCCAATCTCATCCAGAATTTCATCTGCTTCAGCGCTGCTGTACGATTCGTCCCACAAATAGACGGGTAGAGGCAGTGCTGCCGCTAGACGACTCGCCCAGCGGCGCACGGTGCGGCTTTGGGCTGTCTCGCCTTCGGGCAGGATCGGCACGCCCACCACAATGCCAACGGTGCCCTGCTTTTCGGCAAGCGCTGCGATTTTAGCGAAGTCAGCCGCGCGAGTCGTGCGCTCGATCACGGCTAACGGACGGGCGATCAGCCAGCTGGCATCGCAGCACGCTACGCCGATCACGCGCTCTCCGTGATCTATGCCCAGCAAGACGCCGCGCACGCCGCTCATGGCAGACCCGCGCTCTGTGGCGCCCGAATCGTGACTGTGATGCGCGCTGGCAAGGCGGGCATTCTGCCGAATAGATCGGGATAGAGCGCGATCTGCGGCGGGTGCAACGGATCGAGCAGCAATTCGCGGTTCAGGCGCGCCAAAGCTGCTTCCACGCTCAAGCCTGCTAAGCGCTGCCGTACGAGCGCGCTATCCACGTTCGCCATCACGGAGGCGGTCGCGTACATCAGGAAGGTCACGCGCCCTTGTGCATCAGCGGCTTGCAAGGGACTGCGATTGTAGGTGATCGTATCGAGCAGCAAGCGCTGTCCGCTCGGAATCTCGCGGGAGAGCCGCGCTAAGACTGCTTGACGCGCCATTTGCTCATCAATCACCAGCGCCTGAATGCGCGCACGGAGGGTCAGGCTCAGGCTATCGGCTTGGTCGCCGATGAAGGCGCTGTAGGTCGCCTCTTCCGCGCCCTCATTCAGGATGCGAATGCCGTTCGGCACCACGATCTGTGTGCCGCCCAGCCGCGCACTGACCTCCGCCAAAGCATTTTGCAGCAATTGCGCTCGCCCGATCACAAGCAGGCGGTCGTAGTCAGCGCGGGTGACCACGCGCTGCTCACGGACAGTGCCGCCGCGTGTTGGCTCTAGGTTGCGCACGGAGAGCAGGCGATTCAGGTTGCCTTCAATGTTGATAATCGCGCCCGCCTGCACATTGCCCGCCACGCCTAACGATTCGTCCAGCGCTTCAATTGGCACTTTAGCCGTCTTGCCGACTCCAGCAGGCAGTGTCGCATCTGCGAGCGTGCGGAAACGAGCGCGTGCACCTACCGTGCTGAGAATCGTGTTGGCAGGCACCTCCACAGCCGACTCAATCAAGTTATAGAAGACGACTTCGCCTGTGGCGCGTCCGCTTGGCACATCCACCAGACCCGAAGGCGGGATGCTGACTGTTGCCTCAACCTCTAGGATTTCGGCAATGGCAGGCACGCGCCCGTGCTCTACATCAATTTGTGTGGCGTTCGGATCGGCGATGATGGGCAGCGAGGCGCTGATCTGTGCCTGCGAGGGCGTGATGATCACTTCGGCAGCGGGCAGGAGTAAGTACGCTGCGATCAACACAACGGCGATCAGGACAAGCGCTGCAACGTCGCGTATAAGGCGCTGTCGGCGGCGCTGCCGCGCTGTGAGCGGGCGCAGACGGCTGGCGCGCAGACGCAACTCATGCAGATCGAGCGCGTCGGGCTGCTCAGGACGGCTCTGGCGATCCCAAAAGACTTGCTGGCGCGGCTTGCGCCACTTCTTGCGCTGACTCTCGCGCAGGTTGCGAAAGACCGAGATATTCAGCTCCCGCGCATTCTCGATCACAGCTAGATCGTCGCTGATCAGCGCGAGACGGGCGCCGCGCCGCGCCGCCTCGCGCTGTAGCAGCACCAAGTCCAGTTTGCGCCGCAGAATGCCGCCTTGCTTGGGCAGGATCAGCAGCACGCGCTCCGCCTTGACGAAGGCGAGCCTATCGCGTGTTGAGATCACATCATCGTACGGCTCTAGCTGGATGATCTGCAGCCGCATCCTGCGCTCCTGCTCGCTTAATTCGCCCGTGTGCGCTCTACAAACGTCGCTAGGCTGATCAGGTCGTCAATGCGCACGCCTTCCGCCTCTCGATCAATCCGCTTGAGCAAGCCTACCAGCACGTCTTTTGAGCCGAGTTCAAGGAAGGTCTGTGCGCCCATCTCGCGCAATGCGCGCACGGTCTCTGTCCAACGGACTCTGCCCGTCAATTGGGCGCTCAGCTCTGCCATGATAGCTTCAGGCGTGCTGAGCGGCGTTGCCGTTGTGTTGCCGATCACAGGGAAGCGCGGCGCCCTAAAAGTGACCGACTCTAACGCACGACGGAATGCCTCAGCCGCGCTCTCCATCAGCGGCGAGTGCGCTGCCACACTGACCGCTAGTTTCACAGCCCGTTTAATGCCGCGCTCTTTGGCAAGGGCAAGGGCGCGCTCCACAGCTGACTCAGCGCCGCTGATCACAATCTGTCCCGGACAGTTATCGTTCGCCACCACTACTGGCTCTGCCTCAGTGCTGGCTGCCTCACAGATGGCTTGGGCGTCTGGCAGTTCGGCGCCCAAGAGCGCCGCCATAGCGCCGCGCCGTGCTGCGCCTGCCTGCGCCATCAACTGACCGCGCAAGCGCACTAGCCGCAGACCATCTTCAAGGCTGAGTGCATCGGCAGCTGTGAGCGCTGTGAATTCGCCCAGACTGTGCCCTGCAGCGGCTAACGGCGTGATCGGCGCGCCATCCTTCATCGCCGACTCCAGAGCGCGTAATGCCGCCATGCCCGCGATGTAGAGTGCAGGCTGCGTGTTTTCGGTCTGATCGAGCGCGGCGGCGTCTTCAAACAAGTCGGAGAAGCGCTCACCGTAGATTTGATCGGCGATGTCGAAGATTTCGGCTGCGCGTGCATAGCTCCGCCTGAAGCTGAGCGCCATGCCCGCTGCCTGTGAGCCTTGTCCCGGAAACAGGAGCGCCGTGCGCGACCAATCAATCATGTTGAGAATTCCTTTCGTAATGCGCCCGTCTGTTCGTAGACGGTAAGTGTGCGTTCCACCATCTTGGAAACACTGAACTCAGCGGCAAGGCGCGCTGCGCCGTTCGCGCCCAGACGCGCTGCCAATGCCCGATCTGAGAGCAGCGCTGTCATGCGCTCGGCTAGGCACGCGACGTCGCGTGGAGCGCATAGGAAGCCCGTCTCGCCTTCTACCACGATCTCTGGCAGGGCAGAGACCCGCGATGCGAGGATCGGCAAGCGCACCGCCATTGCCTCCAGCATGACCAAGCCGAAGCCTTCCCAGAGCGAGGGCATCAGGAAGAAATCAAAAGCGATCATGCGCGCCGCCGCATCGGCGCGCCAGCCTGCAAAATGGACTCGTGCTGCAATTCCAAGCGCTTCCGCCTCTGCCCGTAGCGTCTCGCGCAGGGCGCCGTCGCCGATGATCACATAATGCGCCTCTGGGAAGTGCGGCGCGATCTGAGCAAAAGCGCGCAGCGCGTAGGTCAGCCCTTTTTGCTCGATCAGGCGGCAAACGGAGCCGAAGACGGGCGCCTCCAGCGGGATGCCCAGCTCAGCGCGGAAAGCAGCGCGCATTGCCAGATCGGGCGGCGCGGGCGCGATGCCGTAATGCACGGTATGCACCTTGTGCGGCGGTGCGAACTCCACTTTGATCATAAATTGGCGGACTGCCTCGCTAATGGCGATACCGGCTTCAACGCGCCGCCATAAGTACGCTTGCACAAGGCGAATCGGGGGACGGCGGCGGAACGGATCGTCGTTATGCCCTGAGGTGTAAACGTGGCGGACTCCTGCCCGCAGTGCTGCAGGAATGCCGTGCCAATCGGCGTGAATCAGGTGCGTATGGACGGAGTCAGCCTTGAGGGCGCGAAAGCGCGCCGCCAATTGCCCGATCAGGCGCAGATCGAGATCGCCCCGAATGGTGATCAGCTCAGTCGGCACGCCGAGCGCGCTCATTTGGGCAGCGTAGCTGTACATCGGCTTTTCAGGCTCACAGAGTACGATGAGCCGCGCATCGAGTCCGCATTTAGCCAGTTGCGGCAAGAGCGCTAGGAGGTGATTCTCCGTGCCGGCAACTCCCGTCATTTTAGCCAGATGGACGACTCGCACAGCGCGCTAGACCTCAAGAATGGCGGGGCGGGCGATAGGCTGTCCGTCAATTGAGACGTTCAGAGTGGGGAAGCCTTCCATAGCTGTGAGAATTTCAACGCCATCTGCAGTCAGCAGGATGCTATCCTCGCTCTTGACGCCGCGAATAGACGGATTCCATGCGAACATCTGGTTGACGGCGATAGGCGTCTGGGAGTCGGGGCGCGCTACGACCTCGCGGGGTGCGTAGCCTGCGCTCCCGCCTTGATGATGCTCATCAATCGCCTCTGGATAGCCTTCGTCGGCGTAGGCATCGCGGGCAAGGGCGAACATATCACCTAGCGTGCGCCCTGCTTGCGTGCCGAGAATCAGACGGGCGTCCACACGCGCACACGCCTCTGCCTTGCGCTGCAGATCACCTGGCACTTTGCCGAAATGCACAAGGCGCGTCAGCGAGATGACCAGACCATCTTTACGGAAACACAGCACTAGCATCACGTAGCGCTCAATCGGCTTATCGGTCGGCAGGGGATGACGGTAGTTGAAAATCCGCTCATCGCTTGCCACCAGCACAACGATTGGCACGCCGCCGCGCTCGTAGCTCTCAGCGGCAAGCCGTGCAGCAGCGTCATGTTCGGTCTGTCCGATTTGCACAGCGCGGATTGCCTCGTGCATTGCCTCAGCAGCAAGACGGCTGTTCAAGCGCAGTCGCTCGATCTCGCTTGGCATCAGCGTGCTGCGCAGGCGCTGCAGCTCAGCCGCGAGATTTGTGCCGCGCCCTTCGCCATCCTGACCCAGACGCAAGCCGCCTGCCAAAGTCTCAACTAGATCGTTGCGCATGTGCCACGTCTGGGCAACCAGCTCAAAGCCAAGCGCCTCGACCTGTGCTTCATGTGCCAGACGCGGCGCTTCAATCGAGTCCGTGATCAGATAGGCGCGCTCAGGCGTGATCAGCGCACGCACAGGACTGCTCTCGCTGGCAATGTTGATGTAGGTGGCGACCCCGGCACTCAGCCATGCCAGATTTGCCGTTAGACGTAGCTCTAGCGCCTCTAGTCCGTGTGTGGCAAGGGCTCGGCGCAATTGTGCCAGTTTTGCCGAGACTTCAGCGGCGCGCTCGTCCAATGTTTGCATGATGTTTCACCTTTTGTAAGTAGCAATTTTTGCAAAGTTGCCGCCTTTGATTCTACAATGGGCGTGCTGAATGTCAAAAGGGCTGCCTTTAGCGCAGAGCGTGACCTTCTGACAGGCAGTGTGGAGGTTGTAAGCATGAAGGGGAATGTAATTGCAGTGGATTTGTGGCGGGCGCCGATGCACGAATTGGACTATGTGGTGCTGAAGGTAGACGTGCCGGAGTACGGCTTGCGGGCAGGCGATATTGGGATAATTATTGCGGAGCCGATGGGCGATCAGCCCTATGAAGTGGAATTTACAGCGCTCAGCGGCGAAGTGATCGCAGTGTTGGCGCTCCTGCGCTCGGAGATTCGGGCGGCGCGGCGCGGCGAGGTGCCGCACGTACGGCAGCGTGCTTGGCACAGCCAGTGAGCGGCGCGCTCTAGACAGCTGCCCGTCTTTTTGCTACAATGCGGCGCATTAACACGCGGTAAAATCGCTCAAGCTGAGGAGAAATAAGAGCATTGGCTAATCACAAGTCTGCTTTGAAGCGGATTCGCGTCAATAAGCGCCGCCGCCTTGAGAATCGTCTGCATATCAGCCGCTCGCGCACTGAGATTCGTCAAGCGCGCGACGCCATTGCCAGTGGCGACCTCGAAGCAGCCCGCCGCGCTACGCTTGATGCCATTCGCGCCCTTGATAAGGCGGTCCGTAGCGGCGCGTTGCATCGCAATAACGCTGCACGGCGCAAGAGCCGCTTGATGGCGCGTCTGAATGCACTCGAAGCCGCGCAGAAAGCCTGAGTTCCGCTTTTTGCGCTTTGCGGAGTGGGGCGTGAGCAGAGTGGCTCAGTTAGCCGCCACGCCTGCCTTCGTCGCCTTGCGCGCAGCGCTAGGGACGTATCAAGCGCGCCTGCTTGCTGAGACCATTGCCATTCAACAGATCGCTGCGCCCACTTTTGAGGAATCGGAGCGCGCTGCGTATGTGCAGGCGCGCTTTGCGGCTTTGCCCGCCCTTGATCAGAGCAGTTTGTGCGTGGACGATCTGCACAACGTCTACGTTTGCCTGCGCGGGGACGATCCGAGTCGCCCTGCTGTGCTGGTCAGCGCCCATACCGATACTGTCTTCAGCCGCCAGACCTCTTTGAACGTCCGCCGAACGCCTGAGACCGTCTGTGGGGCGGGCATTGGCGATAACAGTCTGGGCGTGGCGGCACTGCTTGCCGCTGCGGAGCTGCTCTCGCAGAGCGGGGCGCGTCTGCCCGCCGATATTTGGTTTGTCGCTAACAGCCGCGAGGAGGGTCTGGGCAATCTCGACGGCATTCGGGCGGCCTATGCGCGCTTGGGCAGGTGCTTGGGCAGAGCGATTGTGATTGAGGGCATGGCGCTTGGGCATGTCTACATTGGCGGTATCGCGGTCAAGCGCTTGCGCATCGCCTGCTATACCGAAGGCGGACACAGCTGGCTGCATTTTGGGCGTCCCAGCGCGATTCATCATCTGATGCGGCTTGGCGCTCAGATTGCGGCGTTGCGCCCACCTGAATCGCCGCGCAGCACCTATAACATCGGCGTGATTGAAGGCGGACGCTCAGTGAACTCGATTGCTGCTGAGGCGTCGCTGCTGCTCGACCTGCGCTCTGAGACCCGTGAGGGCTTAGCCGCTCTGGAGCGCAGCATCCTGAACCTAATTGACCTGAATCGCACTAACGGCGTCCGTTTTGAGGTCACTCCTGTGGGCGAGCGACCCTCAGGCAGTATCCCGCGCAGCCATCCCCTTGCCCAACTGGCACATGAGACGCTCACCTATCTTGGTATTCAGCCGATCTTCGATCACGGCAGCACGGACGCAAACGCGCTCCTAGCCAATGGCTTGCCGACAATCACCATTGGCATTACACGCGGCGGCAATGCGCACCGCGAGGATGAATTCATCGAGATCGCGCCGATCTTCGACGGAATCTGGCAGTTGCTCTTGCTGATCGGCGGCGCTGCTTCATTCTCCACTGACGACATCTGAGTGCTCCGCAAAATTTTTAGCACTCTCTAACGCAGAGTGCTAAAAAACCTCTTGACACGCTTTCTGAACCTGAATATATTTATGGGCGAACTTAGCACTCAGAGGCTGAGAGTGCTAAAACGCGCTAGAAAAGCACACGAAACTTTGGAGGAAAGGCATATGACGCTCAAGTTGCGTCCGCTTGCGGATCGCGTTGTCGTTGAGCCAATGGAAGGCGAAGAGGTGACCGCCGGGGGCATCCTGCTGCCTGAGACAGCGAAGGAGAAGCCGCAGCAGGGCAAGATTCTGGCTGTGGGTCAGGGTCGCCGCGACGAAGATGGCGAGCTGATCCCGATGGAAGTCAAAGTGGATGACAAGGTGCTGTACGCCAAGTACGCCGGCACAGAAGTCAAGGTGGACGGCAAAAAGCTGCTGATCCTCAAAGAGAGCGACATTCTCGCTGTAATCACGGACTAATCCCCTAAGCAAGGCAGAAAGGAACACAACCCATGCCCAAGCAACTCGTATTCGGTGAGGAAGCACGCCGTGGCTTGAAGCGCGGCATTGATAAACTAGCAGAGGCAGTTGCCACCACGCTCGGTCCGAAGGGGCGCAACGTGGCGCTGGATAAGAAATTCGGCGCGCCGACCGTGACCCATGACGGCGTGACTGTGGCGAAGGAAATCGAGCTGGAAGACCCCTTTGAGAACATGGGCGCCCAGCTGCTCAAAGAGGCGGCTACCAAGACCAACGATATCGCCGGCGATGGCACCACGACCGCTACTGTCCTCGCTCAGACCATTGTGAATGAGGGCTTGAAGAACGTGGCTGCTGGCGCTAACCCGATGCTGCTCAAGCGCGGTATCGAGGCGGCGGCGGAGCGCATTGCTCAGGCGATCCGCGACATGGCAGTTGAGATTGACACGAAGGAAGAGATCGCCTCAGTCGCTGCAATTTCGGCTCAGGATCAGTCCATTGGTCGCCTGATCGCCGATGTGATGGACAAGGTCGGCAAAGACGGCGTGATCACGGTCGAGGAGAGCAAGGGTCTGGAGTTCGAGACCGAGTACGTCGAGGGTATGCAGTTTGATCGCGGCTACATCAGCCCCTACTTCGTCACCAGCACTGAGACAATGGAGGCTGTGCTTGAGGAGCCGTACATCCTGATCTACGAGAAGAAGATCAGCGCGGCGCAGGATATCGTGCCGATCCTTGAGAAGCTGGTGCAGGTCGGTCGCCGTTCGCTGCTGATCATCGCTGAGGATGTAGACGGCGAGGCGCTCGCCACGCTCGTGCTGAACAAGCTGCGCGGCATGTTGAACCTGCTGGCTGTCAAGGCGCCCGGCTTTGGCGATCGCCGCAAGGCAATGCTGCAGGATATCGCTATTCTGACGGGCGGCACGGTCATCAGCGAAGAGACGGGTCGCAAGCTGGAGAACGTGACCATCAACGATCTCGGTCGTGCACGTAAGGTCGTCTCCACCAAGGATGAGACCACGATCATTGACGGCGCGGGCGAGGAGTCGGCGATCAAGGGTCGTATTGCTGAGATTCGTGTTGAGATTGAGCGCACCACCAGCGACTACGACCGCGAGAAGCTGCAGGAGCGCTTGGCGAAGTTGGCAGGTGGCGTGGCAGTCATCCGCGTGGGCGCTGCAACCGAGACCGAGCTGAAGGAGAAGAAGCATCGCGTTGAGGACGCCCTGAGCGCGACTCGTGCGGCTGTTGAGGAAGGCATTGTGCCGGGCGGCGGCGTGGCGCTGATCAATGCCATTGCCTGCTTGGACGGCATGAAGCTGGAGCTGGATGATGAGAATACTGGCGTGCAGATTATGCGCCGTGCGCTTGAGGCGCCCATGCGCCGCATTGCCGCGAACGCCGGTCAGGATGGCGCTGTGATCGTGCAGTCAGTGCGCGCAAAGCAGGCTGAGAAGGGCAATCCGCGCATTGGCTACGACGTGCTGAAGGGCGAGTTCGTGGACATGATCGAGGCGGGCATCATTGACCCGGCGAAGGTCACTCGCGGCGCCCTAGAGAACGCAGCCAGCATCGCCAGCATGATCCTGACCACTGAGGCGCTCATCACCGACGTCAAGGAAGATGAGAAGCCCACGCCCGGTGGCGGCGGCAACATGGACTTCTAAGCTGCGCTCAGTTCACTCTGGCACGCACAGTCCCTCTCCGCGAGAGGGACTGTTTTTTGTGTCAGGGCAGGGCAGCGAGGTCTTCTTCGCTCAGTAGCCAGAGCGTCCCTTGAAAATCTGCCAATTTGAGCGAGTCTTCGCTTGCGAAGCGCACGCCTTCTGCCACTAGCAGGGCGCGCTGCAGCTGCGGCGGATGTTCGGGACAGCGCGTGCTGATGCAGCCCTTCGCGTTGATCACGCGCTGCCATGGCACGTCTGGAGGTGCGCCGTGCAACGCCCACCCGACCGCCCTCGCGCCCCGCGGGACGCCTAGCAATGCCGCGACGCGCCCATAGGTCAGCACTTTGCCGCGTGGAATGCGCTGCACCAGCGCATAGACCCGTTCGTTGAAATCGGACATTAGCGCGGCACCACGTGATGATAGCGGCAGCGCGCCTCGTAGCGCTCTTGCGCGCCGATCAGGATCACGGGATCGTCATAGCGGGCAGGTTCGCCGTTGACAAGACGCTGTGAGCGCGTGGCAGGCTCGCCGCAGACCATGCAAATGGCGTGCAGCTTGGTCACTTCCTCAGCGAGGCACATTAGATCGGGCATAGCGCCGAATGGCTCGGCGCGGAAGTCCAGATCGAGACCGGCGATGATCACGCGCAGCCCGCGATTGGCGAGTCGCTCAGCCAGCGCCACAATGCCGCGATCGAAGAATTGTGCCTCATCTATGGCGACCACAGTGGTCTCAGGGGCAAGGCGCGCCGCGATCTCAGCGCTATCGGCACAGGGAAGTGCCTCAAAATCTTGCCCGTTGTGCGAGGTGATGCGCGTAGCGCCATAGCGCGTATCAATCATAGGCTTAAAGACCTGCACGGTTTGCCGTGCGATCTGGGCGCGGCGCACGCGGCGGATCAGTTCTTCGGTTTTGCCGCTGAACATGCTCCCGCAGATCACCTCAATGCGTCCGCGATGATGGATCATCTTCACAAAATCCTTTCAAGGCAGGTAAAAGGCGCAAAAAATGGGCAGGGAATCGCTCACCTGCCCACGATCAAAGCACGGACTAGTCTTGCGCGGCAGGCAGTTCGTAGCCCTTTTGACGCAGCTTTTTCTTGATGTCGGTCAGCACTTTGCGCCCAATGCCGCGAATGGATAGCACGCCCTCATCGCCTGATTCTTGCAGCCGCTTGATGAAATCGGCGGCGGTCAGCAGACCATTGGCGGCTAATAGGTCGGTGTATTGCTTGCCAATGCCCAGCTCTGAGAGCGGATACTCAGGTGAGCCAGCGGCGCGTGCCGCTTGCTGCTGGGCGCGCACAGTGCGGGTCTCAAGGCGCCTCATGAAGCGATCCACGCGCCCTTCCGTGTCCACAATGCGCTGTTCGCCTGTGTAGAACGGGTGACAGTTTGAGCAAACGTCCACTTGCAGGGTCGGGCGCGTCGAGCCGACGGTCCAGACTGTGCCGCAGGCAAGGCAGGTGATCTTCGCCTGCGGATACCACTTCGGATGAATGTTGCTTTTCATGTGTGTCTCCTGATGTTGCGCGACGGACACGCCGCTGAGTCGGCGCGTTGGCGTCGCGGCTGTGTGTTACGGAAAACGCAGTCTCAGTCAGCAGCGGATTCGGTCTGAGCGGCTGCTTTCGGCTCTGGGCGCACAGCGATGATGCGAATGCCGCCTCGCGCCCACTCAAAGCTCACATAGCCCTGCTCAACGGCATAAATGGTGAAATCTTTGCCTTGCCGTGTGCCGGGACCTGGGTAGAAGCGATTGCCGCGCTGCCGTACGATGATGTTGCCCGGAATCACGAACTCGCCGCCAAAGCGCTTGACGCCTAGCCGCTTAGCGTGGCTCTCGCGCCCGTTGCGGCTGGAGCCGCCACCTTTCTTGTGTGCCATCTCTCAAATCCCTCCCCTTTGCTCTCAAATGCCCGTGATGCTCTCAATCTTCAGGCGCGTATAGGTCTGGCGGTGTCCGCGACGGCGGCGATAGCGCAAGCCGGGACGATACTTCCAGATAAGGATTTTCTTGGCGCGGTAATGTCCCAGCACGGTGGCTTGTACCGCTGCGCCCTCCACAAGGGGACGCCCGATCAGCGGTTCGCCGCCCTCTGGCACCACCAGCAAGACCTCATTCAGGGTCAGGCTATCGCCTGCTTCGGCGTTCACCTTCTCCACATCTATGACCATATCGGGCGCGACGCGATATTGCCGCCCGCCCGTGCGCACTACAGCGTACATCAGTTGTTCAGCTCCAATTCTCGCTTCTCACACCGTCACCAGCAGCCTGCAGGCGCCGTGACGGGGAAAATTGGTCAGATTTCCACAAAGTGCGCCCATTTTAGCAGAAGGGCGGCTCAAAAGTCAATTTGGAAATGTGAAGGAGAGAGCCTAGGCTGTGAGTCGCGTATTGGGAGTTACTGATTCCTACCTTTTCTGTGCCTACCCCCAACCCCTCCCCTTCCCCCGTATACGGGGGAAGGGCGTAGGGATGGGGGTTGCATACATGGAAGAACAGCGCGCCTGAATGGACTGCAGCATGGCTGATAGTTGAGTGATCGTGCGCGATCAGTCTGCGTTGCCTGAGGGCGGGCGCTGATCAGGTGGCAAGTGGGGAATCACGCGGAATGGGACAGGCTCAGATGCCTGCTCGGAGCCATCAGCAAGGCGCGCCCGTGCGATGATCGCGTAATTGCCCACTTCCAGCTCCCACCATGCCCAGTATGGCTCATCATAGACTCTAGCGATCAGGGTCTCGCGCCCGTCAGCCTCCCGCAGCCAATAAGCGACCTCTTGAGTCCCGCTTGGCACGGCAACCGAGAGCTTGATCCGTTGCGCATGGCGCGGAATCACGGGAGTCAGCTGGAAAATGGTCTGGGGATCGGGCGTGAGCAGCCGCACCGCTGAGACTTGCCGCGCCACCTCGCTCAAGCGCACGGGCGGCGGCTGAATGCCATTGCGCGCTGCCCATGCCCGTGCCTCTTGCGGCAAGACCAAGTACACGCGCTCGCGCTTGTACGGCTCAGGCGTGTTTTCATCAGCCAGCAAGCCCGTGCGCACGTCTATGACGAAGGGCTGATAGAGATCGTCGTACTTCGTAGGAATCGTGCCGCGAATGAACCAGTCTACACGCCGCTGCGGACAGTAAGGCGTCGGCAACAGTCCAGAGAGCGCACAGACCTCCGCCTGTACCAAGCCCTCTGGACGCGGGAAGGTCAGTTCGGGCTTATCCTTCAGCACGGCGCGCATGAAGTCATGCCAGATCGGTCCGGCGCCGCTCACGCCGCTCACATTGACCATTGGCTCATTATTCGGATTGCCCACCCACACGCCTGCCACAATCTGCGGCGTGTAGCCGACCGTCCAGTTATCGCGGAAGTCGGTAGTTGTGCCAGTTTTCACGGCAGCAGGGCGACCGATGCTCAAGGGACTGCGCACGCCAAATGAGGGAAGACGCGCCTCAGGATCGCTCAAAATGTCGGTGATCAGCCATGCCACGCGCTCATCAATCACAGGATCAGCGAGGGGCGGCTGCTCCCATTCGTACAGCACCTCGCCGTCCGCCGCCTCCACACGCAGGATCATGCTTGTTTGAATCGGTCTGCCCGCATTGGCGAGCGCGGCATAAGCAGCCACCAGCTCCGTCAAGCGCACGTCGCCGCCGCCTAGCGCAATCGAGAGGTCATAGCGCTCAGGGTCGCCCAGCGTAGTGATTCCCAGCTGGGTCAGCAGCCGAATCAGCGCTCCGACTCCCACCTCATCCAAAGCTACGACCGCCGGTATGTTATATGAAGAGGCTAACGCCTCGCGCACCGAGACTGGTCCGTGTTCAGCCAGACCGTAGTTGTGCGGCGTGTAGCTCTCGCCGCGCTTGGTGACGAACGGCGTGGTCACGTCCAGTACCATCTTTGCGGGCGTCCACGGCTCAAGGCGATTGGGATCGAAGGTCAGGGCATAGACAAACGGCTTGAGCGTAGAGCCGGGCTGGCGCGGCACAACCGCCATATTGATCGCGCCGTCAATCTCAGCGTTGAAAAAATCTACGCTGCCGACCATGACCAATAGCTGTCCCGTCTGCGGATCAATCGCAACGACTGCAGCGCCCGCCGCACGGCTGGACGGCTTCTCAGGACTATCTGTGTTCAACAAGGCGAGATGACGGCGTGCCGCCTCCTCAGCGGCGCGTTGCCAGTCCAAATCGAGCGTAGTGATCACGCGCAAGCCGCCTTCGTAGATGCGAGTCGGGAAGTCGCGCTCCAATTGGCGCCAGACCTCTTGCACAAAATGCGGCGCGTTCATCGTGAACTTGCCCGATCCGTACTGCAGCGGCTCCGCATAGGCGAGATCAGCCGCCTCCTGCGTGATATAGCCCGCCTCCACCATCAAATTCAGCACCACGCGCTGACGCGCCTTCGCCGCTTGCGGATTGCGCAACGGATCGTGCAGAGCAGGCGCTTGCGGCAAGCCCGCCAACAGCGCCGACTCCGCTAGAGTCAACTGGCTGACATCCTTGCCAAAATAGACCTCTGCCGCGCTCTGAACGCCGTAAGCAAGGTTGCCGTAGTAGGTCTGGTTGAGGTAGAGCGCCAAAATCTCAGACTTGCTATAGCGCGCCGTCAACTGAATAGCCAGGATCATCTCGCGCAGCTTACGGCGCAGACTGCGCTCAGCGCGCTGCTGCGGATCGAATAGCAAGTTGCGCACTACCTGCTGCGTGATCGTGCTGCCGCCCACGCGCACCTCGCCGCCCTGCAAATTGATCCACAGCGCACGGGCGATTCCCCCTAGATCAATGCCGATGCTCTGATAAAAATAGCGATCCTCCGTGGCAATGGTCGCCTGCACAAGCGACTGGGGCATCTGCTCAAGCGGCACAAGCCGATTTCTGCCCCCTTTGGGATCGATCACCTCGTAGAGCAGCCGCCCATGACGGTCGTACAGGCGCGTAGAGGGCAAAGCCAAGCCTGCGCTCAAGTTATCCAGCGAGGGCAAGTCGGCAAAGAGCCAAAAGTACAGCGCACCACCAGCAAGACTGATCAAGGCGAAGGCGATCAGCGCGATCTTCTGCCAACGGCGGCGATTCTGCAAAAAACGGCGCATGGCGGTAGTCCTCATACAGATAATCTAAGCATCAGTATAGCCTATCCGAATGGGCTGTGCTGGACGGCAAAGTGTGCGTTCCCCTACGCCCAAGCAACGCAGATCGGCATAGCCTTTACCGCGATCTGTGCGTTATACTAGGTATCCCACGTCTCTTGATAGCGATCAAGGTGTGTTCACGCCATGTTCCGAAACTTTCTGCGCGCTGTTGCGCTACTCTCCTGCCTTTCCATCATCTTTGTGATCTGCATGGGCAGCATCCTGCTGAGCAGTCTGCTCACGCACGCCACAGCTGCCGCTCAGCCCGCTGCCTCACGCATTGTCTACGGTCTAACGCTCCTGCCTAGTGGCTTTGACCCGCACATCAACGCCTCTGCTGAGCTGGGCATTCCGCTGCGCTCTGTCTACGATACGCTGGTCTACCGCGACCCAATTACCAAAGATTTTGTGTCGGGCTTAGCTGAGCGCTGGGAAATCTCGCCCGACGGCTTGACTTACACTTTCTACTTGCGGCGCAACGTGCGCTTCCATGATGGTGAGCCGTTCAACGCGCTTGCCGTCGCCGCCAATTTGGATCGCATCACAGCGCCTGAGACTCGCTCACAAAAAGCCGCCTTCCTGCTGGGCAGCTTTGAGCGCTACATCGTATTGGATGAATACACGATCCAGCTCGTCCTGAAGTCGCCCTACGCGCCGCTGCTGGACTCGCTCTCGCAGGTCTATTTGGGGATCGCCAGTCCGAAGGCGCTGCGCGAATACGGCAACGATCTGTATCAGCTGCATCAGGTCGGCACGGGACCGTACCAAATGGTCGAGTTCATCCCCGGCGATTACATCCTGTTGCGCCGCAATCCGAACTATCGCTGGGCGCCGCCCTTCTATCGAACGGATAATCCCGCGCCTGTGGAAGAGATCGAGTTCCGCTTCTTCACCGATCCTGCCACACGCGCCCCCGCTCTTGAAAGCGGCGCTGTAGACATTATCGGTGAGTTGCCGCCCCTAGATGCCCTCGCCGTGGCGCGCCGCGACGGAATCACGCTTATGCCGCAACCGATCCCCGGTATGCCGCTTCAGTTCTTTTTCAACACTGCCAAAGCGCCGACGGATCGGCTAGAAGTGCGCCGCGCCGTCATCACGGCTACCGATCGCGTCGCCATCATTGACTCGGTCTTTCAGCAGCTCTCGCCTGTCGCCTACGGTCCGCTGACCGCTGTCACGCCCTTCTATGAGCCACAGATCAAGCAGTACTACCCTTACAATCGCAAGGTCGCCCGCCAAACCCTGACTGAGCTAGGCTACCGCGATAACAACGGCGACGGAATCCTTGACTTGAATGGCGCGCCGCTGCGCCTGATCGTCATCGTGCCGACGTGGGGCTACGTGCCACAAGTGGCACAGCGCTTGCAAAGCCAATGGCGCGATCAGGGCATTGACGTTGAGCTGCGCCAAGTGCCGAATCTGGCAGGGCTGTTAGCCGCTGTGCAGAGCGGCGACTATCATCTGGTCGCCTTTAACGACTTCGGCGCCGATCCCAGCTTGCTCAACAACTTCTATCTGAGCGAGGCGCGCAATAACTTCATGCGCGTGAGCAACACGAATCTCGATCAATGGCTGCGCCAAGCCACGCAAACCGACGATCCCGCGCAGCGCCAAAACTTCTACACAGGCATTCAAGGTCTGATCATGGATCAAGCGTTGATCCTACCTATCCGCGACTACGTCAACCTGAATGCGCACAACGATCGCGTGAGCGGACTGACCTTCGACGCCTATGGCTGGTTCCCGCTCCTAGCCAATCTGACCTTTAACGGAGCGCCGTAGCGCACCATGCTCCGCTTCGCCCTCCGACGGGCGCTCGGCGCGCTCTTCACGCTGTGGCTGGCGGCGACCCTCGCCTTCATTGCTCTGCGCCTTGCGCCAAGCGATGCGATCACGCTGCAATTGACCCTCAGCGGCGCGACCGAAAGCCAAATCGCGGCACGGCGCGCCGCGCTCGGTCTAGAGTTGCCGATCGGAGTGCAGTACTTGAGCATGTTGAGCGGCTTGTTACGCGGTGATCTGGGCGTCTCACTGGTCAATGGACGCGCTGTGACAGCTCTGATCGCCGAGCAGCTGGACTCAACGCTCGCGCTCGCCTTCGGCGCGCTGATGATCGGGACGCTGCTGGGCATCATGCTTGGGATCGGGGCGGCGCTAGGCAGAGCGGCACCGCGGAAGCTGTGCGAAGGACTGATCGCGCTCACGCTTGCCACGCCGATCTACTGGCTTGGCACAATAGCGATCTATGTGTTCGCCGTATGGCTCGGAATCTTGCCGTCGGTCAGTCGCGGCAATAGCCTGCAGGCGCTGATCCTACCGTGCGGCGTTCTAGGCGTCTCATTGAGCGGGAGCATCGGACAAGTGACAGCGGCGGCGCTGCGCGAGGCAAGAAACGCGACATTTGTGCAGCTGGCACGGGCTAAGGGACTGCCAGAGCGCCTGATCGTGTGGCGGCACATGCTGCGCGCCTATGGCGGGGCGCTGATCAGCCTGATCGGCTTGCAGGCAGGCTTTTTGATCGGCGGCGCAGTAGTCACAGAGGCGCTTTTCACGCGGCGCGGCATCGGTCAGCTGCTTTTGAATGCGGTCAATGGGCGCGATTATCCCGTAGTGCAAGGCGTGGTGCTGCTGAGCGCCCTCGCCTATAGCCTGCTCAGCACGCTCACGGATATCCTCGCAGCATGGCGCGATCCGCGCCTGCAAACGTCCTAGTCATGCGCCGATTCGGTCTCTCAGGCGCGTTTTTAGCGCTCTTAACGCTGTTGAGTCTGTGTGCGCCTTTGATCGCGCCCTACGATCCACTGGCAGAGGTCGGGGCGGCGTTAGCGGCACCTTCAGCACAACATCGGCTCGGCACAGACTGGATCGGGCGCGATGTCTTCAGCCGACTCCTGCACGGCGGCGGGCGCACACTGAGCATCGGACTGATCGCGCTCGGCACAACGGTCTTGATCGGCGGGATCGTCGGGCTGTGCGCAGGATTCTTCGGCGGCGCGCTCGATTGGCTGATCATAAGCCTGAGCGACGCGCTCTTGGCATTGCCGAGTCTGCTGATCGCGCTGAGCATCCTAACATTAGCGGGCAACGGCAGCACGCAAATCGCCCTTGCCGCAGCGCTGAGCGGATTGCCCGTCTACTTGCGCGTAGTGCGCGCCACAGCGCGCTCACTACGAGTACAACCGTATGTTGAGGCAGCGCGGGCGCTAGGCGCAAGTGAGCTAGGCGTGCTGTGGCGGCACGTCTTGCCCAATGCCCTGCCCATGTGCCTCTCCGCAGGCGTGATCGCAGTTGCTTGGGCGATTCTCAACGCAGCAACGCTACATTTCTTAGGCTTTGGCGGCGATCCGTCCCTGCCAGAGTGGGGCGCGATGCTGGCAGAAGGACGGACAGTCCTGCGGGCGGCGCCGTGGATTGCGCTCTCAGCGGGCGTGGCGCTCACCCTAACCCTATTCGCCCTTAACGACGCTGCACGCCGCCTAGCCGCTCAGTAGACATAGCCATTGACAAAGCGCAAGAGCGCCTCCTGACCGGCATCCCGTGTGGAGGCGCGCAAAATCCAGTTGCCGTTGATCCAGCCGAACTCGTAGTACGTATAGGTGAAGCCTGAAAAGACGGCAAAATAATAGGGCGTGCGCGCCTCTGGGAAGCGCTTCAGCACGCTGGCAGTATCTGTGCCGCCTGAGCGCTCAAAAAAGCCTGCAAAGACCATGTCAAGCGTCGGCGTCGCATCAGGGATGTACTCAACCTCAAGGCGGACTGTTTTACCGTCCACGTCATAGTCGGCAATGCCGTGACGCCTGCCTTCGGTCGCGTCAAGCGTATCTACGTTTAGGGCGATACGCATGTAGTCCCCAGCGCGCTCGCGTAGGATGATCGGTCCAGCTGCATCGGCTGCCAAGGGTCGCCGCCGCTGATTGAAGCGCTCCTCTACGGGCGAATGCGTGTTGACAAACCACAAACTGTAAGCGAACAGCAGTGCCGCGCCAATGAACATGAAAATCACAAACAGCGAGCCGCTGCTGCGCCACGCCGCCTTCGGACGCGGCGATTCTTCCTCAAGAACTACGACGTCGCTCTGCATACTTCGGCTTTCTGCACCAATTGTGCTACCTTTCACAAGAGATATCTGAATCATAGCAGAAAGGCGCGCTGTTTGGCAGGCTAGGCAAGTCCCAAATGTGCTACAGCCTCGCGTACGGAGGCGAAATCGCGCCCGACGGGATAGCCGCCCGCGCCTGCGAGGCTCTGCATGGCGCCGCCGATATCCTTCAAGCCGCTCCCTGTGATGAGCAGCGCGACCGACTCATCCGAGCCGATCAAGCCGCGCTCAAGCGCCTTGAGCAGACCTGCATAGGCTGCAGCACACGCCGGCTCTGCAAATACGCCGCTCAGACGCGCCAAAGCAGGGATCGCCGCCAAAATTTCCTCATCAGTGACGCACAGGAAGGCGCCGCCTGTCTCGCGCACGGCGCGCAGTGCTTTAGTGCGGTCGCTGGGCAAGCCTGCTGAGATGCTATCGGCGATGGTCTCAGTGCCGCCGCGCTGAATGGCGTCCGCTGGAGTGCCATTCTCCCAAGCGCGCACCAGCACGTCACTGCCCGCCGCCTGAACGCCGATCATGCGCGGCAAATGGTCAATCCAGCCCAGCTGATGTAAGTCATAGAAGCCCTTGTACTGTCCTGCAATGATGTTGCCATCGCCCACGCTCACGATCAGCACGTCGGGGACGCGCCAATTCAGCTGTTCGCACAGCTCAAAGGCGGCGGTCTTTTTGCCCTCAGTGGTGAAAGGATTCATGCCCGTGTTGCGGCAATACCAGCCGTATTCGGCGCTCGCCTGAAGACTGAGCGTGTAAGCGTCGTCATAGGTGCCATCTACCAGCAATACAGTCGCGCCGTAGACCAGCAATTGAGCAATTTTGGCGGGCGGCGCCTTAGCTGGCACAAAAATGACTGCTCTCATGCCCACACTGGCACACACGCCTGCCAGAGCTGCCGCTGCATTGCCCGTACTCGCCGTTGTGATCACTGAGACGCCCAGTTGCCGCGCCCGCGCCACTACCATGGCACTAGCGCGATCTTTGAGCGAGGCGGTCGGGTTACGCGAGTCGTCTTTCAGCCAGACCTGGCGCACGCCGATCGCCTGAGCTAAACGCGGCGCGGCTATCAGAGGAGTCCAGCCGACGTGCAGCGGCGGGAAGTAGGCGGAATCCGTCACGGGCAGGAGTGGTGCATAACGCCACATGCTGAAGCCGCTCAACCGATCGGGCGTGACGGCACGGCGCAGCGCGGCGTAATCGTAGCACATATCCAATGTGCCAACAGCGCCGCAGTGCGGGCAGGTGTAGGTCACTGCGTCTAGGGCGTAGGTGCGTCTGCACAGGGCGCACTGATAATGCGTGAGATAGAGATTGGTCATGATTTTGGGCTTGTCCGTAAAGGCTGATGGGCGCTCTTGCACCTTTCGGGCTGAAACGTGCTACAATCGGCATAGCATTATAGCGCATAGGCACGCTTGATAGCTGCCACACAAAGAATGGAAAGCGCACTATGGCTGTCAAAGTTCTAATTGTGGAAGACGATCTTGAGATGAGCCGTCTGCTTCAGCTGGATTTAATACAGCATGGCTATGAGGCGATCACGGCAAGCAATGGCTTAGAGGGTTTGCGCATGTTCCACGATCAGCGCCCTAATTTGGTGGTGCTGGATATTTCCTTGCCGATGATGGACGGCTTGACAGTCTGTCAGCGCATCCGCGAGCTATCGAACGTCCCGATTTTGATCATCACTGCCACGGCTATCACGGAGGAAGAGATCGCCCGTGGGCTGAATTTAGGCGCCGATGAGTACATGCTCAAGCCAATTCGCAATATGGAATTTCATGCGCGCGTCCGTGCTTTGCTGCGGCGCGCTGCCCGCGACGAAGAGGTTCTATCTTCGGCTGCCTATAGCGATGATTACCTCACAGTGGATATCAACATGCGCCGCGTGTGGGCAAACGGGCAAGAGGTGCGCCTAACGCCGACCGAGTTCAAGCTGCTCGCTACGCTGGTCAAGCATCGCGGGCAGGTGCTAACCTTCAACCAGTTGCTGGAGCAAGTCTGGGGTCCTGAGTATCACTCTGAGCATCACTATCCGCGCATTTACGTCTCGCACTTGCGCCGAAAAATTGAGCCTGACCCCAAAACACCGACCTACATCCAGAGCGAGTATGGCGTTGGCTACCGTTTCACGGGCAAAGCATGAAAGGCGTGCGCCATGCCTAGCCAGATCGCAGTGGTCGCCATTGGCGGCAACTCGCTGATTCAAAGCCATGATCGCCGTGAAGTGCGCTACCAATGGGACGCTGTACGTGAGACCTGCCAGCACATCGCCCAGCTCGTTAAGCAAGGCTGGCGCGTGGTGATCACGCACGGGAACGGACCACAGGTCGGCTTCATTTTGCGGCGGGCTGAGTTAGCTGCGCATGAAGTGCATACTGTGCCACTTGACCTGATCGTGGCGGATACGCAAGGCTCAATCGGCTATATGCTGCAGCAAGCCCTGCGTAACAGCTTGCGCGCACTGGGCATCAATCAAAGCGTGGTGACCATCGTCACACAGACCGTTGTGCGCCGCGACGATCCCGCCTTTGAGAAGCCCGATAAGCCGATTGGCGGCTTCCTGAGCGAGGCGGAGGCGCGCCACTTTGAGGCAGAGGGCTGGCACGTGGTTGAAGATGCTGGGCGCGGCTGGCGGCGCGTGGTCGCCTCGCCACAACCACTTGAGATCGTTGAGCTGGATGCAATCCGTGAGATGCTCTATGGCGATTATGTGGTAGTCGCTTGTGGCGGCGGCGGCATTCCCGTTGTGCGCAACGAGAAAGGTGAGTTGCGCGGAGTCTACGCCGTGATTGATAAAGATCGGGCGAGCAGTCTGTTAGCAAGCGGTCTAGGCGCTGATCTGTTTGTCATTTCGACGGGCGTGCCGCGTGTGGCGCTCTATTACAACACGCCGCAGCAGCGCTTTCTGGAGCGCGTCACACTGCACGAGGCGCGCCAATACATCGCCGAAGGGCATTTCGCTGCTGGCAGCATGTTACCCAAGGTTGAGGCAATTGTGCGCTTTTTGGAGCGCGGCGGACCTTCAGCTGTGATCAGCGACCCGCCTAACCTCGCGGCTGCCCTGCGTGGCGAGGCGGGTACGTGGTTCGTGCCAGCCTAGGGCGGCTATGAGCTACCTCACAGCCGCCCTGTTCGCTCAGCCTTGCGCCAATTTGTCGCGTAGCTGCCGAATCGCCTCGCCTAGCTCCACGTCGCGCCCTGCGCTATCAGGGATCATCGGGATATCTGGCTCTATGCC
This sequence comes from Candidatus Thermofonsia Clade 1 bacterium, assembly GCA_002794705.1. The sequence goes on along the minus strand of PGTK01000002.1, from coordinate 126,147 downwards.
TGCGCCCTCTAGAGTTTGGCGGCTAGGCGGGAAAAATTCCGCTGTGGTGACGTGAATGGATGACTTATCCAACAGCTGGAAGATCAGCTGGACTGTCCCCTTGCCAAAGCTGCGCTGTCCGATCACGGTAGCGCGCCCATGATCCTTGAGCGCACCTGCCACTAGCTCCGCTGCGCTGGCAGTGCCGCCGTTGATCAGCACCACCATAGGCAGATCGGTGAAAGTGCTGCCGTCACGGACGCGATACTCGCGCTCCCCTTGGCGACTCTGCTCATACAGCACTACTAGATCAGGCGGCAAAAATTGACTGGCAACCGTGATCGACTCCTGCAGCAAGCCGCCCGGATTGTTGCGCATATCCAGCACCAGCGCACGGATGTTGGCGGCGCGTAGCTCCCCAAACGCCTTTTGCAGCTCCGAAGGCGTGCGGCTAGTGAAGCGCAATACTTGGATGTAGCCAAAGGATGCTTCCTCCTCAAGCGTGCGCCACACCACAGAAGGAATCTCAATGGTCTCGAAGGGAATTGTGTAGGTGCGCGTATTTTCCGCCTCTGAGTCGCCGCGCACCTCAATGGTGACGCCATTGCCCTCCTTCACTTCGCCGCGCAGGAGCTGATCTACCACGTCTTGGCGCGCATCAGATGGCACAACCTCGCCGTTCACCTTGAGCAGGATATCGCCCTCACGGACGCCTGCCCGCGCTGCCGGACCGTCGCGGAAGGGATACAGGCGGAAGCGCCCTGCCTCATCGCGGCGCACCTGCACGCCGATTCCGCCGTATTGCCCTGCCAAAACGTTCGATTCACTCGCAGCAACAGGCGGATCAATGAAGTAGGTCAGGCGGTCATTGAGCGTGGCGAGCATCCCGCGAATGGCGCCGTACTCCAGTTGAGTGGGATCGGGCAAGGGGCGTAAGTAATGATCGATCAGCAAGCCATGTGCCTGCTCCAGCAAGGGATAGCTGCGATTGCCCTGTGCTTGCGAGGGCATAGCGCCTCGAAACAAAAAGCCCGCCGTAAACATCGCGCCCAGCAGCGCGCCGAAGGCAAAGCCGCGCAAGAGGGTCAGCAGTGTGGCGCGCCACCTTTGCGTGGAAGGGTGCATGATCATCTCTCCATCAACGTGCTTTCGGATACGGCGATTCTAACACAGTAATCCAGCCATGGTCACTTGGAAGACTATGCATGTTTACAGCAAAGCATTTTTAGATGAGCTTAATTTTACGTTGTGCTTGAGTTGTGAAAAATTCTCTAATTTTTGGAGCATTTACTTGCTTTTTCGACATTTTTCACTGTAAAGTACTTGTATGAAGTGTATTATTGGCAATCATAGAGAGATATCACTATGCAGTCCATCACCGTTGTTGAGAACAAATTCATCAGCGTGCAATATCTGCCTGACAAGAAAATCATCTATCATGTTATACATCAGCCGATCAGTGGACAGCCACTCCGCGATGCTCTGAATGCAGGTACAGAGGCCCTGCAGCGATACGGCGCTACGAAGTGGCTCTCCGATGATCGCGAAAACGGGCCGCTGCCGCTTGAAGATGCTGAATGGGGCTTCGCTGTCTGGCAGCCTCGCACTATCAAGTTGGGCTGGAAATACTGGGCGCTTGTGGTGCCTGAAGCGATTGAGGCTGCAGGCAGCATGGTGTCCATCATGGAAAATTTGTATGAGCTTGGCTTGCGGATGCGCGTTTTCACTGACGTTGAAGAGGCACTCGCTTGGCTGGATAGCTTTGAATAATTGAGCGCTCAGCCGACGCCGCCCAAGTAGACCACGCCGCTGCCCATGCCCGCCTTTGCCGTGTAGGGCGTGCAGAGTCGCCCTGTGCGCGCCCTGTACGCCGCACAGACCGTCTCGATCACGCGCTGGGCGGCGGAGTCATCCACTAGGGCGATCACGGCGCCGCCAAAGCCGCCGCCCATCATACGCGCCCCATAGACTCCCTCTTGCTGCTGAGCGAGTTCCGCCATGATATCTAGCTCTGGGATACTCACCTCATATAATTGGCTCAAACTGGCATGACTGGCGTTCAGCAGCGCGCCCATCCTATCCAGATCGCCTTGCCGCAGCGCCTCAACCGCCGCCAAGGTGCGCACATTTTCCTCCAGCACGTGCTGCGCACGGCGTGCTACGACTTCTGGCATTTCGGCGCGCTTGGCAGCAAATAGCTCTGGCGTGGCGTCGCGCAGACTCGGCACGCCCATGATGCGCGCCGCCTGTTCGCACTGTTCACGGCGCACGCCATACTCGCTGCTTGCCAACTCACGGCGCACGCCCGTATCAAGCGTCACGAGGGTCACGCCCTTGGGCAATGGCACGGGCGTTGCCTCTAGACTGCGGCAATCAATCAGCAGGGCATGATCGGGCTTACCGACGGCTGAGATGAGTTGATCCATGATCCCACTGCGAATGCCGATGAAGTGATGCTCTACCTGCTGACCGAGCAGCGCCTTTTGGGTCTGAGTGAGCGAGATGCCCAGCAAAGCGCTGAGCGCCTCAAACATAGCGACCTCAATGGCGGCTGAGGAGCTGAAGCCCGCGTTGAGCGGTACATTCCCGGCAATGGTCAGGTTCATGCCGCGCAACCGATTCGGATTCTGTCCGTTGAGCAGGGCGAGTGTACCGCTCAGGGCAATGGCGCCGCGAATGTAGCGCGTCCAAGCGGGGAGCGATGGATCGTGCAGGCGCGAGAGCGGAAAGGTCACTTGGCTCTCAAAGTCGAGCGAGTCGAGGACGATCAGATCGTCTTGACGTACATCAGCCGCGATGTAAATTGCTTTATCAATGGCGGCAGGCAGGACGAAGCCGTCGTTATAGTCGGTATGTTCGCCGATCAAGTTGACGCGCCCTGGCGCATAGGCAACGCACAGCGGCGGTGCCTGATGACGGGCTGTGTAAGCAGCGAGTACGGCACTCTGAGGCTGCTCAACTTGCCGAATCGGGCGCGGTAGGCGCGCTTTTGCCGTCTTAATCGCCCAGTCTTGCAAATCGGCGAGGTCTTTGGCGATGTAAATGGTCAGCTCAGGGAACTGTTCGGCGAGGCGTGTAGCGTGCTGAATGACCAGCTTGCGCGCCCGCTGACTAGCGCTCTCCATTGTATCAGTAGCGCGCTTATCTGTGCGCGGCGAGTCGATCTGCCAGCCGATGAGCGGCTCAGTCTGCTCCACATAGTCAGGATCGATGTAGAGTCCGAGCGCTTGATGACGCTTGAGCGCGCTCAGTGCCGCCCAGCCGCTCTCTGCCAGTGAACCGACGCTTGCCGTCTCAGCCGTGATCGCCATCAAAATGATCTGGGCGCGCTGCAGCGCCGCAGCCTCACGCCGACTGGCTGCCTCATCCCAGATTGGCACAACAGGATCGAACACGCTGATCCCCTCAGCCGCGCAGGCTGCTTTGATCGGCTCACGCCACTGCGATTTCCCAACTGTCCCCATGAGAAAAATGACTGGCTCTTGCTCCGACATGCCTATAAGCTGCTTTCTGTGATGTTCCTTATCTAAATGAGCATCAACTTCTGGTTAATTTCAACCGCCATTGCCTCTTGGCGCAACTCGCGCTTCAGCCCTTCAACGTAATCGAGGATTGTCTGCAGGTGCGCATCCAGATCAGCTTGTGTAGCGTAGCTGCGCACAATGTGAATGCTCTCGCTCACCAAACCAATTTCGGCGCTGTGCCAGACGCCGCGCGCTTGCATGGTTGTGGTGGTAGCGCCGCCGAAAAGTTGCCCCAAAAAGGCGAGTGTGCGCTCAACGTAGGGCGTTGCATCAATCGCTGTGTTCACGTCAATCGTAGTTGGGATGTACAAACTGATCGCGTTCGTCCTCCCAAGCCGATCCACTAGTGTTGAAGCAAAGTGACGGATCGCCTCAGGCAGGTCATCAGGCGTGAGCGCAGTGTGCGGCGCAAAAGTCGGGTAGTAGGGCAGGATGAAATCGGCGCTACCGTCTGCTTGCGGGACTGACTCGGGCGACGTATGCTTCAAAACATTGAAAATGCCGACTTTTTCGACGTTCACTTGGCGGCGAACAGCGCTGTTAAGCTCGGCAAGCTGAGCCAGCGACTCAGGCGTAGGCGCGCCCACCAAAACGACCTGATCGGCGTAGCCCGTCAGATAGGCTACGATCTCTTCGGCATGGTGAGGCACGCTGATCACAATATTATCGTAGCGTGCCACGAGCTGATCGAGCAGGAGCGTGGCACACACAGCTCGCGGCAGCATCGAAGGGCTGGATCGAGCGATCACATCGTAGCCGCTGACATGGGCGAAGGCATCTAGCTCAGCATCAAGGGCGAATAGCTCAGTAAGGCGGCGCGAATCGGGCATTTCAGTATAGGCGACGCGCTCACCTAGTTTGGTGGCAAGCGTGAGCGCTAGGGATATGCCCAAACTGCTGGTCCCGACGCCTGCCTGTGCGCCGATCAGCAAGATCAAGCGCGCTGATTTGGTGCTGGCACGCACGCCGCTATTGACCAAGCGCACAGCCAGAATGCGCGCCAGCTCGATAGCGACGCTGGCATGTTGCTCTAAAAGGGCGAGGAACGTCTCGCGCTTGAGCGTGAGTGCATAGACGTTACTTAAGGCGGAGGCTGTGGCGCTCGCTACGCCCGCCACACCGCTGAGCGCGCTGTACTCGCCGATGATCTCGCCTTGCCGCACATAATTCAGGATTTTCTGCGTCTTGGTCTGGGCTGAGTAGTGCGTAATGCCGACGATCCCGCTCTTGATGAAAAAGACGCGGTCGCTGCTTTTGCCCTGCCAGACCAGCACGTCGCCGCGCTGATAGCGCACCTCTTCCATCTGATCGGCAAGGGCGCGCAGCTGATCCTCGCTCAGACGGCTGAACAAGGGGAGATCGCGCAAAAAACTCAGCCGATCCTGATCAACGCGCTGCCAGACCTCATTCGGCAGTCCAACGCCAAGCCGCCGCGCCCTGCCCTGAAAAACGAGGCGATAGTATACCTCGCCCTCAAGGATCGCCTGATTGAGCAAGCCCTTTTCGAGCATGGCGTCTAGTGTGGCTTGCGCCTGATCCGTATTGAGCGAGCGCTCCCGCAAAAATGAGCAGATTTCTTGGAAAGTCGCTTGCTTGCGGCGCGCTAGCCAGCTGAGCACAGCGCGCTGCTCAGGCAAGATGTCCTCTGTGAGCAAATTGAGCAGGGTCAAGCCTGTTTGAGTCTGAGTGGTGCGCTGATCAGCACGCTTGCTCGGACTCATCTGCTCAGGAGAGGTTGACCGATCATCTTGTTCAGGCATAGCGGGCTTCACTCATGGCGCGTGCAGGGCTATTGCTCACAGCTTACCACAGGCAACTACGCTTAGCAACGCCCACAGCAGTGTGACAGTGCAGCATGTGCTGTAAAAATTTGTAAAAGATTTTAGTCGCAGACAAGTTGATTGCACTTTTCCACTACAATCAGAGAGACTTCAAGTTTTGAGGGAGGAGTCACAATGCGCAGTACAACAACCCGCTTGTTTTTGTTGGTATTGGTCTTTATCGCAATTGGTGCGCTGATCGTCTCTGGTCTGGGCGCGCCGGACTCATCGGCTGTCGCCGCTGATTGGACGCCCACGCCCGATCTGGCGCCGACTTTCATCCCGCGTGGCGCAACGCCCGATGCCGATGATAGCAGCGTTGCGCCCAGCACACCGCAACGTGGTCCGGGCATCAACGGCGAGCGCCGTATCGTGGTGAAATTCTCCGATAGCACGGGAATGCGCTTGCAAGGCGGGACTCTCACGCCTGCGGCGCCTGATGTAGATGTGCAGCCACTTGAAGTGGCAATTGCAGCCGTCGGCGGAACACTCACGCGCCTGTTCGATGCACCTGAGGCTGCTCTCGATGCACAACGGCAGCTGGGCATTCAAAATACGGGCAAGCAAATCGCCGACCTCAACACTTACTACGCCGTAGATTTCCCGCTCGGCGCCACAGATGCACAGGTCAATGGCTTGCTGGCGACCCTGCGCACCGATCCGAATGTTGAGTTCGCCTATGAAGAGCCTGCGCCCGTCCCGCCCAGCAGCGATATCCCGCCGACTACGCCCGATCTGACAAGCGGACAATTCTACCTGCTGCCCGCCAGCAATAATCCGCCCGGCATTGGCGCGCAAGCCGCCTGGACGCGCTTAGGCGGCAGCGGTGCGGGCGTGCGCGTGATTGATGTGGAATACGACTGGATTCAAAATCATGAAGACCTGCCCACTAGCATTAATAACCTGCTCGCAGGCGAACGCTTCAGTGACTATGGCACGAGTCACGGTGATGCTGTAGTAGGTGTGCTGGGCGGCTTGCAGAATGGCTATGGCATTACGGGCATTGCGCACGGCGCCGATATCCGCGTCAGCGGTATGTTCTTTGGGGGCTTCTATAACTCGGCAAACTCCATCACGCAGGCCTCGCTCAACGCCCAGCCCGGCGATGTCATCCTCTTGGAAATGCAGGCAGGTGTGCCAAGCAGTGCGCCCTTGCCGCCCTGTCCCAGCAGCTGCTCTTGCCCTCCATCCAGCCAGCGCTATCTGCCAATGGAATACTACCGCGCCAACTATGACGCCATTGCCAACGCCACAGCCGCTGGACGCATCATTGTGATGACAGCGGGCAATGGCTACAATAACTTGGACTGGTTCACGCCTGCCAACACAGGCTTTCTACCGGGCTATCCGCTGGGTAACCCTTTCAACCGCAGCCTGTATGACTCAGGCGCGATTTACGTAGGCGCGGGCTATTCAGGGCAGCCCGGCTACACACCTGCCCGTGCGCCGCATTGCTACAGCAACCATGGCACGCGCATAGATGTGCAGGGCATTGGCGATAACGTGGTCACAGCGGGCTATGGCAATCATCCGTCGTTCCCTGACAGTGCTTCAGGCTTTGATCCGCGCCAATACTACACTGCCTACTTCAATGGCACCTCCAGTTCTGGTCCGATTGTGGCAGGCGCGGCTGCCTCGCTGCAGGGCATTGCTAAAGCGAAGGGCTTCAGCTTCACACCGTGGCGAATGCGCGATCTGCTGCGCGATACGGGCGTGCCGCAGAATGGCACACGCCTGATCGGTCCGCGCCCGAACCTTGAGACAGCCATTGCCCAAATTCGCCCAGATACAATTGGTATAATGCGCAATGGGCAATTCCTGCTGCGTAGCTACAACACGACCGGTCCAGCTAGCATGGGCTTCTACTTTGGTGACCCAAGCGACATTCCAATTCGCGGCGATTGGAATGGCGACGGCGTGGATACAATTGGCGTGTTCCGTCCTAGCACGGCGCAATTCCTCCTGCGCAACAGCAATAGCACGGGCACACCTGACATTGTCTTCCATTTTGGCGCAGCAGGCGACCTGCCCATTGTGGGTGATTGGAATGGCAATGGTATAGATGGAATCGGCATGTTCCGCCCCAGCACGGGAGAATTCTTCCTGCGCAACAGCCTCAGCACTGGGTTCGCTGACTTTTACATGATTTTTGGCAATCCAGGCGACTTGCCTGTGGCAGGCAACTGGAACAGCGATAGCACTGACTCAATCGGCGTTTTCCGCAATGGTACGTTCTACTTGACTGATACGGTTTGCAATTGCATCCCGACGGCGAACTACACCTTCGCCTTCGGCGCACCCGGCGACCTACCCATAGCAGGAGACTGGATAAGCATCGGCAAAGATACTATCGGCGTCTATCGCCCCTCTGTGGGAGTCTTCTATTTGCGCGACAGTCTGACCACAGGACCGGCAAACATGACCATTTTCTACGGCGCGCCCGGCGATAAGCCGATCACGGGCGTCTGGGTGACGCCATAAAACCTCCACGCGGGCTGTCTGCAGCTGAAATGCCCAAGGCAGCCCGCTACATTTGCCCCTGCACACAATCTCATGTAGGATCAAGCTATTACGCCGAAGTCCCTACTTATGCTTTAGCTTTTCTGCATGAAAATTTTAGCCGTTAGTGATAATGTTTTGGCAAAGCTGGAAAACCGCGACAATCTGCTGCGCAACTATAGCGATGTGCGTGCGGTTATCAGCTGTGGAGATATGCCCGCGCACTATCTAGAGTTCATCGTAGATGTGCTGGGCGTACCGTTGCTGTATGTGCGCGGCAACCATGATATTTACTACACGCGAGAGCATCCCGGCGGCGATAACTTGCACGGGCGCGTGCTACGCTTTGGCGGATTGCTCTGGGCAGGCTTGGAGGGCTGCTTGCGCTACAATCGTGAGCCGATCCAGTACACACAAAGTGAGATGTTCTGGCAGGTGCTGCAACTTTATCCCGCTGTGCTGATGGCGCAGGCGCGCTTCCGCCGCCGCCTTGACGTCATGGTGACTCATGCCCCGCCGCGCCACATCCATGATTTGCCTGACCGTGCGCACACGGGCTTCAATGCCTTTCGCCTGCTTATGCGCTTGTACCGTCCGCGTTTTTTGTTGCACGGGCATGTGGATACCCATGACGCACCTTTGCAGCGCACCCAGACGCGCTTTCTAGAGACCGAAGTCATCAACATCAACCCTGCAAAGGTGCTAGACTTGAATACGCCGTGAGAGGAGGATGTGCTGATGGACCCTGATGATCCAACGGCTGTGGCGCAAGCCTCGCGCCATTTCTCGCAGGCGCGCATGAAGGCATTCTGGCAAGAAGTCTGGGCGCTGCTGACGGGCAAGTCCATTGACCTGCTGCGCTTTGAAGAGGTCAAGCAGCGCTTGCGCCTGACCGATGAACGCTATCTGGGACTGCGTGAGATACCGCTCGATAAGATCGTGGGCAGCGTAGGGCGCTACCGTGACTTTACGCGCACTTTCCTGCCGCGCACCAATGCTGTCCGTTCGCGCTGGCAACGTCTAGACGCCCTCGCTCGCGGTCCTGAGGGCTTTCCGCCTATCGAGGTCTACAAAGTGGGCGATGCTTATTTTGTGATTGACGGCAATCATCGCGTCTCGGTCGCCCGCCAACTGGGCGCTAAGACTATTGAGGCGTACGTCACTGAGCTACAGACGCCCGTCCCAATTGATGAGAACACGACCGAGAAAGACCTGATCCAAAAAGAGGCATACGCTGACTTCCTGCGCCGCACGCGCCTGAACGTCCTGCGCCCGGAGGCGCAGATCATCCTGACTGAGCCAGATCGCTACAATCAGCTCTTAGAGCATATTTCCGTGCATCGCTATTTCATGGGACTCGATCAAAAGCGCGAGGTCTCATGGGAGGAAGCGGTCTGCAGTTGGTACGATAACGTCTACATGCCGCTGGTCAAGCTGATTCGTGAGTATGAGGTGCTGCAATACTTCCCCGGTCGCACTGAAGCAGACCTATACGCATGGCTGATCAAGCACCAAGAGGCTATGCGGCTCTATCACGGCGGCGACTACATGACTCCCCAAGAGACCGTGACCGACTTTTTGAGCAAATTGCCTGAAGCGCGGCGCAGCTAGACAAATAGGGCGGCAACTTGCCGCCCTACGCTTTCAGCTCACTCAATGGCGCGTGCCACCAAGTTCAGCACAATGCGCACGTCATCATTCACGCGCACAAAGCCGAGATTCGGCGGCGTCAAGCCCAGCTCAGTCAGCTTCATATCGGCGAGGGCGGTCACTACCAGCACGCCATTTTCGTAGCGCCCCATTGCTGTGAAGGTCGTCTCACGGACGGTCTCGCGCACTTGCAAGTTACCCTTGATCTGGAAGGTGAGGGTCTCGCCTTCGCGGTAGGCGCGCTCAGGCAAGCCGATCAGCTCAGCATCAGTGAATTTGGCAATTGGGAAGCGGTTGAAGTTGAAGCCGCGCTCGCTGATCATCCAGTTATCGCGGTTGCGCTGATCGGAGCGAATTTGCGCCAAGTTCACGTTGATCTCTTCGCTCAGCTGGCTGTTGGCAAGGTTGCCCAGATCAATCGCCACTTCCCCAGCGATCTCTTTGCTCACGCCCACAGCTAGGACGAAGTTGCCGTTCAAAATCTCGCCAACTTGATAGCACGCCTCCGATTCTTCGCCTACAATGCTCAAAAAGACGAAGTTCGATTCGCCTGCTGCCATTGGCGTCGGCTCTGGTGTGGCAGTGGGAGTAGGCGTAGCCGTTGGCGCATTGACGGGCGTGGCAGTGGCACTGCGGGCAACCGTGCAAGAGACATACAGTTCCTGAGCGGTCAACGGGCGCTCACTGTCAGCACCAAAAGCGACGGCGCGCACGCCGTACTGATACGAATTGTTACGGGCGGCGGTCGCCGTGAGGTTGCGCTCAGCCTGCTGAGTGCGGAGCGCGTCAAGGTTATTGCTGCGCGCCGTCGGGACGCCCGTCACAGACGGCGTGGTGAAGATCGAGGGCAGAACAAAGTTCACAGCGATGTAGATGCCGAAAACAAGCACAGGAATGCCAATCAAGGCGGCGGCGCCCAACATAAGCGCTCTTGAGCGTTTCATCGCGTTAGTTTCTCCTCTAGTGGCTAATCTAGCACATTGTGATTCTAAAAAAGTGGCAGTTAAATGCCTTGCCAAACTGGATAAGAGATCGCTGAGAAGGCGCGCTGCCGAAACTCCCTTGACAAGCGCAAGCTGCAGGGCTAAACTATGGGCACTTTCGCCACCTTAGCTCAATCGGCAGAGCATACGCTTCGTAAGCGTGAGGTTTTGGGTTCGAGTCCCAAAGGTGGCTCACCTGAAGCGCTCAGAGGCTCTCTGAGCGCGCTTATTTTATGGCGCGTAGAGTCGCCAACAGCGTATCAGCGGTCAGGTCGCCCACTGATAGCACCTGATCAGCGACGCTAAGCGCTGCCCGATCCGCAGACATGCCACATGCAACTGCGTAAAAGCGCTTCAAACGCGGGCGCACCTCCGCAAGCGCCGCTTGCCAATCATCGGTGAAACCGCCATCCGTAAACAAGTAAAGCACGGTAGAGACATCGGACGGTAAATCAGCGGCAAGGCGGCGCAGCGCCCTGCCCAGATTTGAGGTGCCAGCTGGCTCTAGCGTGGCGAGGATCAAATTCGCATCAGCGTGAAATAGCTCTGAGTGAGCGGGCTGCAACGCCATGACCGCCGTAGGCGCGCTCTCATAGGCGATCAAGGCAGCTTGGATTGGGCGTCCGTTATAGCTCTCAAGTGCGCTCAGTAGCACCTGTGCGCCTTGCCGCAGTGCCTCAAGCGCTGTACCACTCATCGAGGCAGAATGATCGAGCAGCACATAGACATAGAGCGGCTCAGGCATCGGTACTCTCAGCCGCAGCCGATGACTCAGCAGGCGTATTGTCAGTCACAGCAGGTGGCGCTGACTGTTCAGCAGACGCCTGAGCGGGCGCATTCTCAGCCGCAGATGGAGTCGGCTCGGCAGGCGGCTGAACGGAGGCGCTCTCAAGCGGCGGCGCGCCCAGAGGCGCGGTCTTGGCGCGCTTTGCCGCTTTTAGGGCGCCCTCAGTCACCTCAACAGCGACCGCCCACTCGCGTCCAGTGCTGCTGATGATCACGCCACGCGGCTCCTGCCATGCAAAAGCGATTTCCTCAGCTACCAAGCGCACTTCCACGCTCTGAGTCTCTTTTGGTTCAAGGGTCACTTCGCTCAGGGAGAGGGCGACCCAAGGCGGGCTGCTCAAGTTGAGCGTCCATTCGCGTTCGCCTCGATTGGTCAGCTTGAGTTTGACGGGCTTCAGGCTGCTCAAAGTCAGGTGCGCGGGCGTCAGGCTCAGCTGCGGCACTAGCTCAGGCAGCGCGATCTGTGCGGCAATAGTGAAGGTCTCATCCGCCCCTTCGATGATCAGCGCCTCTTGGAGAGTGTGTACGTCGCTCGGTAGCGCGAGCGCCTGTGCATTCACCAAAACCTTAAACTCAACAATGCTGGCAGGCGGCACTTGCAAATCGAAGGCGCGACGCGCCGTCTCAAACGAGAGCCAGTCCGCAGTTAGCCTGACCGTGCCATGCCACGCCTTCGGCGCCGCATTCAACAAGCGGACAGTCTCGAAAGCTGGCTCGGCGTGTAACGGATTAACGACGCCAAAGTTGAGCAGCGGCGTCTCAAGGATCGGCGCACGCGGCACCTCACGGATATCCAGCTGGACGGCAATTGGCACAGGCTCACGCACATTGCTCAGACTCAGCGCCGCCTCATGGCGGCTAACGCCCAGCGGCAACGCCCCGATCTGCCGCTCATGCAAGCCAATGGGAATCTCCAGCGTTTTGCCGATAGCGCACTCAAAAACTTCCTTGGGGACAGCTAGCCAAGCTGCGTGACGCTGCACTGTGCCGCGCCAAACCGACGGTCCGCGATTGTACAAGCGCAAGATCGCCTCGCTGGGCGGCTCGCCGTGCACAAACGGCGGAAAACTGACCGTCTGTGCCGCCATAAACGGCGGACGTTCCACCAAAATCATGCTAATCGGCACGCTTGCCTTGAAAGGCGCGCTGCGCGGATCGCTTTCGATCAAGACTTCATCAAGGGCAACAGGCTCTTCCACAGGAATGCTCTCTGGAATGTCCAGCAGCTCAAGACGAATGCGCGCCGTCTGCAAAGGCGGCACGCGCAGAGTCGGCGCGCTGATCTCGCCGCTCAATTCCGCCTCATATGCCTCAACGATCTGCACCCAGCCGCGCTCAGCGCGCAGCGTGCCGTACCAATCAGCAGCGCCTTCGTTGCGCACCTCGATGAAGGCACTTGGCAGGTCAAGATTGCGCTCTACCTCGTCAAAGCGCACGGAGTCAGTCAGCAAGCGCAGATGTCCGCACGGCGGCAAGACCTCAAGGCGCGCAGGCACGGCGATATCAGGGAAAGCCCCTCTGCCATCAATGATGAAAGCATTGGGAATCTCATGCACGCCGCTTGAAAGCTGCTCAGACTCGCCCAGAGCCTCCCAGTGCAAGCGCAACGCGACCTGCACGCCGATCTCAGCCCAAGCGCTGCCGCGCACAGGCATCGGCGAAAGGACGTGCAGCCATGAGCGCGTCGCATATACCTCGCCCGACCATGCGCTCCGCCCGAAGTTGGTAATTGCCAACTCAAGCGTCCGCTCCGCCTGCCAACCGATCTCGACTTGCCCTAGATCAAGCGGCTGGACGTGCAACGATACCTCTGGGCGCTGAATGCTCAATTGTACATCTACGCTGTAGACCTGTCCGCTGCCAACGACTAAAATGCCGCCGGAGAGGAAATACTCAGCGTTAGGCAAGTTGAGCGCCTTTTCATTCAGGCTGACTTGCCAAGTATGCATCCGATTGGGCGGCACGCGGAATTGTCCCTCCGGCATGACGCTCAAATACGGAGCGCTAGCGACGATCTCACCTTTCCAGCCCGTTTTAAGTGTCTGTAAGACAAGCGGCACAGGCTCAGGCACACGGTCTATGAAGGGCGCAAAGCGCAAAGTGGCAGGCAATTCAAGATCAGGCGCTTCAGCCGCCTGAACCACCTGTAGGGTCAGATCGCCGATGCTGAGCTGATCATGCTCATGCAACAAACGGCGCACGCCGCGCTCTAGTGGTACGTTGTTCAGCTTGATCGGCAAGGGCGGCGTCTGAGGCAGGAACAGGAACAGCGCGCCACTCGGATCGCCCTGCACAAAGCAGTAATCGCCCTCAGGCAAGTTGGGGATGCCTAAGGCGGCAAAATGCGCCGACGAGAGCAACATGCCGCGCAAGGGCGGATAGAGGCGATGTTTCTTGACTGCAAGGCAGAGCAATTTCTCAGGCGGCGTTTGGTCAAGCACAGTGCCACTGAGCCAAATGTGGCGCACCTGATCGCCCTCGCGCACGGTCACTTCGCCCAGCAGCACTGCGCCACGCTGCAGGGATTGTCCCTCAATACTCAGCACAACCCAGTGTGTGCCGCCTGTCGGCAACACAGACGGCTCAAAACGAGCGCCGTGCAGCCCCGTGACAGTCAGCTCAGTCCGCGCATTGACGCTCAGGCGCAGCGGCAAGCTGAGAGGGGCATTGGGCAGTAACTCGCCCAGATTGATCAAGGTCTCCTCAGTCAGTTGCATGGAGTCCACTCCGCTGGGCGCGCAGCCCGCCTGATGCAAGACGGTCACGCCCGCCTGAACTGTTCGCTCGATCCCAACATGCTCAAAATGCACCTCAGGCGCCCGCACATAGACCACAGGCGCTGCCTGCCGCCACAACACGGTCTGACGCCCTAGCCCGCGCAGAGTCAGCGGCTTATCAAAGATAAAAAGACCGCCATACTCGCCCGCCGCAAGGCTGATCAGGCTGTGCGGCGGAGCGTTGCGCAAGGCGGCGCGCAGTTCAGCAGCGGAACGCACCTCCAGCATAGCACTAGACGCTCTGCATCGTTACAAGGGCAAGGCGCGCCGTGTTGCCGCCGCCCAGCAGCCACTTCTGACCCTCGCGCAGCGGCAAAGCGGCACCCATTGGCACACGCCGCATCACATTGACCTCCGCCACGCGCAGTTCGTCTAAAGCGATATTGTACAGCACCCAGCCGTACCGTCTATCGTACTGAAACTCAACTAACGGCGCCCGATCCTCAGGGCGCGTCGCCTCGTGCTCAGAGAAATTGCTCTGGGCGTGCCAGCGATGGAGCGTGCGGCTCTGCCAGCCGACGATTCGTCCCTTGTCCTGTTGAAAATGTCCTGTCTGCCCAATGCCCGCGTACAAACGCAGCACAGGAATCTGCTTGGGATAGGTCAGGCGCGTGTTGCACCACGGACAGACCGCCGGATGATCGCGCAGCAAGATGAACGCCTTGCCCTCACACTCAGGATTCAAGCATGGCACGTGCTGATCCACCATGCGCGAGAGCGCATCGCGCCACATAGCGGCAACTGGTCGTCTACTTGGATCGCGCAGCCCATCTGTGAAAGCGCGGTGCATCAGGCTCTCCACCTCTTCGCCGAGCAGCCAAGCGCCGTGAAATGGATCCTTCGGGCGATTGGAGCGGTCGTTGGGGTCTTCAGTGTAGAGCGCACGTTCGCCAAAGGCAAGTTGATCGTCGCGCTCAGCGCTTTCAGGATCATGGACCTTCGGACCGCGCAGGGGATGGCGCATGAGCAGGAGCTGGTAGATCAAAACAGCGAGCGAATGCAGGTCAGTCTGGATGGAAGGACGGATGTCGGTCCGACCGCGCATGTAGGCAGACACGATCTCAGGTGCCATATACTCTGCTGTGCCAATCATGGCAGGCGGCAGCACATCTGGCACCACCAAATTGTCAAGATCGATCAGCACAACGCGATGGCGCGCCACATTCGCCAAAAAATTGGCGCCAGAGAAGTCTGAGTGGCACAGTCCAACGCCGTGTAGCTTCCAGGCAATGCGCGCCATCTCGCTAGCGACGCAAGTGCGGTCGAACCAGTTGCCGCGCATGTCCTCAGGCAGGCGCTTGAGCGACTTCGGCGAGAGCCACCACTTTAGGTCTTTGTGGGGCAGGTCGCGGTTGACGTTAAGCATCCGCACGCCTAGCGAGGGATGCCGTACAATGCCATTGATCCAAGCAAAGAGCGCGGCAGCGCTTGGATCGTGGCGCGTGACGTTGAAATCGCCCATGATCTTCTGAAGGGCGGATAGGCGCGCTCGATCCTCCTGATGGTAGAGTTTGATGACGTGCTTTTTATCCCACGAGAGATAGAGCTTGCCTTGCCCGCCCTCGCTGAACGGCTCATCTTCGTAGTCTTCAGTCGTGCCGTCGTCCAGCATGATTCGCATGTTGGCTCACCTCGCTCGGCACTAGGCTAGTGCCTATGGGCTAGGCTTTGCGCTTCGGACTTTCCAGAATCTTATCTACAATGCCGTACTCGTGCGCCCGCTCAGCGCTCAAGTAGAGGTCGCGGTCAGTGTCGCGCTCCAGCACCTCACGCGGCTGTCCCGTCGCCTCAACGAGGATATCAAGCAGCTTTTCCTTCAGACGGATGATCTCCCTTGCTTGAATTGCTACATCGGAGGCTTGTCCGCCGCCGCTGTAGCTGAGCGGCTGATGCATGTGGATAGTGGCGTTCGGGAGCGCATAGCGCATTCCCTTTGCGCCTGCCGCCAACAAAACCGTGCCGAAACTTGCCGTCATGCCAATAGCCGTAGTTGAGACGGGCGCCTTGATCAGGCGCATTGCGTCATAGATCGCCAAGCCCGCGTAAATTTCGCCGCCGGGCGATTGAATGTACATCCTAATCTCCCGATCGGGGTCTTCATGCTCAAGGTAGAGCAGTTGCGCCACTATCGAGTTTGCCACAAATGCATTGATCTCCGTGCCGACGAAGATGATGCGCTCTTTGAGCAGCAGGGAATAAACGTCCCAAGCACGCTCGTAGCGCCCTGTATCTTCGATCACGGTCGGGATGAACACCATGAGGTTGCTCCAATCTGATTGACAGTGCTGTTGATAAGTATACTCATGCTTGAGCCGAAATGCGCATAAGAGCTTCATCAACCTTGTGGCAGCGCTGAGGCTTGGTCTTGATGCTCTGCCCCAAGCAGACTATACTATGGCGCCGTCTGCACGCTACAGAAGAAGGTGACCATATGCCAGCAAGTCGCTCCCTGCCGCTCACAGTCAGTCTAGTAGCCGTCTCGCTAATTCTGGTCGCTACATTTGTCCCCGTTTTCTACAGCTTCTATGCTGCCAACAACCACGACTACGTGGGCCATTACTCCTTTGCAATAGCGATTGAAGATGGCTGGCGGCTGAGCATACCGCACATCCTCTATCACATTTTGCTGATCTTGGCGAAGAATACGCTAGGTCTAGAAGATATCAAAGAAGTTGCTGTAACTTTGCAAACAGCCTTCAGAATTTTGATCGGACTCAGCTTGTTTATGGCACTCAAAACGCAGATGGGCAGTCAGCTGACGGACGCTTTGGCGGCTATCGTTGTGCTCTTGCTGATGTGGGCTGCACCGATCTATCTCTGGTTTGAGCCACCGCTTTTTCTGGGCTACATTAACTACCTACCCTACCACAACCCTACTCAACCTTTGATGCTGATCTTCACTGTGCCAATGTCGCTGATCGCTTGGCGGGCTGTTTCGCCTCAGCCATTCACAAGCCTGAATCGGCGCATTTTTCTCATGCTGCTTTCAGTGCTGATCGTCCTATTGCTCTCGCTGAGCAAACCGAGCTACTCTATCGCGCTTTTGCCCGCTCTTGGATTAGTTGTGCTATATCGCCTGATCCGCCGCTTGCCGCTTGACTGGATGTTGCTAATTGTTGGCATTGGTGTGCCTGTTTTGCTGATGCTCGCTTTGCAGTACCTTGTCACATACACAGATATGCAACGCGCCTCCATCGGTATAGGCTGGCTAAAGTTTTTTCGGGTCTATGGCTTTGGGGACAGCTTGGTCTTTGCTCGGCTGGCGCTTTCGATGGTTTTCCCCGTCACAGCTTATGCTTTGCACTTCCGAGAAGCTCGCAGAGATGACTACCTCAGCCTATCTTGGCTAGTCTTTGCCGTGAGCCTGATATGGGCCTATCTATTTTATGAACAAGGACAACGGGCTGATGATGGCAACTTCGTCTGGTCAGCTTACGCGGCATTGTTCGTGCTGATGTTCAGCACAGTTCTGTTCCTGATCAAGCAGTATGCCACACAGCCATTCAAGCGATCGTGGCGCTTGGGACTCTCAATCGCGGCGTTTTCGTTGCACTTCGGCTCTAGCCTCTACGCCGCAGTCCGGGTCGTGGCGGCGATCTAACCGCCCCTAGACAGCGGCGCGCACACGCCCCTGTTTGATCGGCTGCAAGCGCTGCAAAACGTCCAGCAAGCGCGTCCGCCACTTGCCTTCAGGATCGTGTGGCAACCAGACCGCCACGCGGCTAACGCGCACCTCGTTACCGAGATAACGTTGCAGCGCCGACCGATCAATTTCAGCCAAATAGGGCAATTTTAGGGCGATCTGGTTCGCCTCAAGCGCGATCCCGCTCACATTTGCCGCTTGTGCAAGCAACTTCACGCGCAACTGATAGAGCAGATCATCCAGCTCAGGCGGCAATGCCCCAAAACGATCCTCTAATTCAGCGCGCATGTCATCTAACTGGGCGGGCGTGCGCACGTCGGCAAGGCGGCGATAGAATTGCAGGCGCATAGCGCCCTCCGCCATGAATTCAGCGGGGACGTAAGCGCGCAGCGGCAAATCAATCACCAGCGGCGCTCTCTGGGCGGACTCTACCGTGCTAGGTGTGGGCTGTTCGCGCTTCAGGCGCGCTACTGCCTCTGCCAGCATCTGGGTATACAAGTGAAAGCCGACGCTGGCAATGAATCCGCTCTGACGGCTGCCTAGCAATTCGCCGGCGCCGCGCAACTCCAGATCGCGCATGGCAATGCTGTAGCCGCTGCCCAAATCCGTGTGTTCGGCAATGGTCTCAAGGCGCGCACGGGCGTCTGTCGTAAGAACAGCATTCGGCGCGTAGAACAGATAAGCATAAGCACGATAGGCGCCGCGTCCCACGCGCCCGCGCAGCTGATAGAGCTGCGCTAAACCGAATGTATCAGCGCGATCCACAATGATCGTGTTCGCATTGGGAATATCCAGACCGCTCTCGATGATGGTGGTGCAGAGCAGGATGTCCTGCTCGCCATTGGCAAAGCCGATCATCACGCGCTCCAGCTCTTCCTCAGGCATCTGACCGTGTCCAATGGCGAGGCGCGCCTCTGGCACAAGACGGCGGAGATGATCGGCGATTGTGTGAATGGTCGCCACGCGGTTATGCACAAAATAGACCTGTCCGCCGCGATCCAGCTCACGCAGGATCGCTTGGCGCACCAACTGTTCATCATACTGCCCGACGTGCGTGATGACGGGCAGGCGCTCCGCTGGAGGCGTCTGAATCATGCTGATATCGCGGATGCCGCTCAAGCTCATGTAGAGCGTACGCGGGATCGGCGTGGCAGTCAGGGTCAGCACGTCAATCTCAGTGCGCAAGCGCTTAAAGCGCTCTTTATGCGTCACGCCAAAGCGTTGTTCCTCATCAATGATCAGCAAGCCCAGATCGCGGAAGATCACATCATCGCTGAGCAGGCGATGCGTGCCGATCAAGACGTCAATCTCGCCGCGCCGCGCCGCCTCTAGGATCGCGCTCTGCTCACGCGGCGTGCGAAAGCGCGAGAGCATCTCCACTTTGACGGGGAACGCGGCAAGGCGCTGACTGAAGGTATTGAAGTGCTGTTGCGCTAGGACAGTCGTCGGCACCAAGAGCGCCACCTGCTTGCCGTCCATGACCGCCTTGAAAGCCGCCCGCAGCGCGACCTCCGTCTTGCCAAAGCCGACATCGCCACACAGCAAGCGATCCATTGGAGTTGGGCGCTCCATATCCGCCTTGACCTCTGCCAAAGCGCGCAGCTGATCTTCTGTCTCAATATAGGGGAAAGACGCCTCCAGTTCAGCCTGCCACGCTGTATCTGGGCTAAAAGCATGACTCCGCGCCGCTGCACGCTTGGCGTAGAGTTCAAGCATCTCACGGGCGGTCTCTTCGGCGGCACGGCGCGCTGCCTCCTTGCGAGTCTGCCATTCGGAAGAGCCGAGTCGTGTTAGGGTCGGCGGCTGATCATCAGCTCCCACATAGCGCGAGACGCGATCCGCCTGATGGATCGGCACATAGAGCATATCCGTACCGCTGAATTGCAGCGCCAAATACTCGCGCTGAGCGCCATCGAGCGCCATTTTGTGCAGACCGAGAAAACGCGCTACGCCGTAGTCGCCATGCACCACATAATCGTTCGGCTGCAGATCGGCGAAGTGCGCCTCTGGCGAGATGGCGCGCTGCACGGGTTGACGGCGCGGCTCTGGACGTCGCCAGCCGAAAATTTCAGCGTCGGTGAGCAAATGCAGAGTCGGTTGAACGCGCAGCTGCCAGCCTTCGGCGAGCGCACCCTCCACAAAGGCGAGGTCGAGCGGCTGATCGAGGCGAGTCACCACATTCGGGCGGATTGTGCGCCCCTGCTCTGCCCACAGTTCTGCCAGACGCTGTGCCTGATTGCTGACCACAACAGCGCGCTGACCGCCCGTGTAGAGATCGCGCAGCGCCTCCAGAAACAGCTTCAACTGACCGCCATAGCGCGCCTCAGGCGCGAACAAGGCGCCTAGCGCCTCTGAGTCAGCTATATGTTCCTCGTAGCCGCCTAGGCGAATCGGCGCGTGCGCCCTGATCAAGTCACGCAGTGCCTCCCACGTCAAATAGGGCAAGGGATAGTCAGGCGGCAGCTGTCCGAGCCGCTCCTTCTCAGCGCGCAAAGCGACTGCTTGCGCCTCCAGCGCCGCGACGCCCTCTTCGAGCGGCGCCCAATCCTCTACGACTAACAGCGTGTCTTCAGGGAGGTAGTCCAGCAGGCTATATGCCTCGCGGTAGCAATAGGGCAAGTAGAATTCAAGGCAGGGGAAGGCGCTCTCGCTCCCCAGAGCGCTCTGATCGGCACGGGGCGAGTCCGTGCGCTGATCGGGCGGCTCTGGCAGGGCGGCAAACCAATCGGCAAGGCGCGCCGCAACCGAGACCGCATGTTTGGGCAAGACCTCGCGGGCGGGCGTGATGCTCACGCGCTCAAGAGGGGCAAGGCTGCGCTGTGTGGCGGGATCGAAAGCGCGCAGACTCTCAATTTCATCGCCGAATAGCTCGATTCGAACAGGACGCTCCGCACTGCTGGGAAAGATATCCAGCACGCCGCCACGCCGACTGAACGTGCCATGCTCGGTCACCACTGAGACGGGCGTGTAGCCAATGGCAAGCCACAGACGTATAAGTTTCTCTTGCTCCACGCGCTGCCCGACGCTGAGCAAGCGCGAATGCGCACGGAACTCGCGGGGCGGCAAGGTGCGCTGCATCAAGGCGTGCGCCGAGGTGACCACAATCGGCAGCGTGCCGCGCTCTGCGCCCAGCGGCGGCATGAGCGCGCTCAACGCTGCCAAGCGTCCGCGAATGGCATTGCTCGCCCAAGCGCTGCGATCATAGAAAAGCGCGCTCGGCTCAGCAAAGCGGTAGATCGGCGTCTCAGGCAGCCAGACAGGTAACTGCTCACTCAAGGTGTAGGCGCGTTCAACTGTCCCGCACAGCACCACAAGCGGACGTGCAGCCGCCTGTGCTAACGCCGCAACCACAAACGGGCGCGCCGACCGTAGAATGCCCTGATCAGGGATAGCGCAGCCCACCGCGACTTGGCTCAGCAAGCTCTGGAAGGCGGCGCTCTCGCGCAAAAGCGCGATCAAGCCGTGTAATTGCATGAACTCCAGCTATTCGCTCTTTGGCTCAGCGTTCGGTAGGTTAGGCGCAGCATTGGCGTTGCGCGCCGAATCTTCAGCCGTGCCGTTGTAGCGCGCCATAGCCACCTCAATGCCGAATTGCAGCCAAGTCTCCACAGCGCGCACTGCCCGATCTAACGTCTCTGCCACAGGGAGCTGCTCTTCAGCGGCAAACGGCTGCAGCACATAGGCAGCGGCGTCCATGCGTCCGGGCGGACGCCCAATCCCAAAGCGCAGACGCGCCACATTTTGTGTGCCAAGCTGCTCTAGGATGCTCCTCAAGCCCTTTTGCCCGCCATGACTCCCGCTCGGACGCAGCCGCAGCGTCCCCAGTGGCAGATCAAGATCATCGAGGATGACCAGCACGTTTGTCAAGGGAATGTTGTAAAAGGCGATCAGCGGGCGCACTGATTCGCCGCTCAAGTTCATATAGGTCTGGGGCTTAGCCAGAATGGCGCGCCGCTCAGCGATTAATCCCTCCGCTAAAAGCGCCTTCGCCTGCTTTTTGCTGAAAGCAAGCGCGTGCTTGGCAGCGAGCGCATCCAGAACGCGGAAGCCAATGTTATGGCGCGTGCGCTCATACTCCCTGCCCGGATTGCCCAGCCCGACGATCAAGAAACGTTCAGTCATGATCAATCAGAATTTTTACTGAGCGCCGCGATCAGGCAGGGAGAACATGCAGCGTCCAGCAGCAATTTCGCAAGTGGCGATCTCCTGCGTGCCGAGTCGGACGCTGAACGTGGTGATTTCAGGGCTGTGAAAGCGCCAAAACTGCTTAGTAAACGCTGTGTAGCGGAAGGAAGCAAGCGAACGGCACTCGCTGAAGCGCGATTCGATCTGGCGCTCCAGCCGCCCAACTTTCAAGCACCAATTGGGCGGGAAGGCGCTCGGCTGACGCACAGCGCCTGAGAGCGCCCACTCAGAGGCGCTGAAAATGTATGGCTCAGCGCCGTCTTGGATGAAATTCAGGTCAAGCAGGTTCAGCGTACGGCGGCTCAAGTTAATCAAGTTCAGCTGATCATCATCGTAGACCAACAGCACATCGGCGCTGAGCGGCGTGGGCGTGGCAGTAGGTGTACGAGGGACCGTCCGCAAGAGCGAAGGTGTAGGCGTGCGCGTGAGCGTCGGGGTGCGTGTGGCGCTTGGCGTGCGCGTGGCAGTCAGTGTGCGCGAGGGACTGGGCGTAGAGGTGGCAGTTGGCTCCAGAACAATCACGGCAAGCGTCTGCGTAGGAGTCAGACTGGGCGTCGGTGTGGGCGTGCGCGTCGGGCTAGGTGTCTGCGTAGGCTGAGCCATAGTCGGGGCGCTGATGGGCAAGGCTTCAGTTGGAGTCGGCGTGAAAGTGGTGCTTGGGCTAGGCAAGGCGGCAAGAGCGGTCTCTGTTAGGGCGGCAGCAGATGGCTCAGGCGGGCGATTTAAGATAAACAAAGCGAGCGCAGCGATCACAAACAAAATGCCAATCAGGGCAAGCGGGAAGGCACGGCGCTTGGCGGGCTTACCATGCGAAGGGCGCAAATCAAGCGTGGGACTATCCTCTTCTGCAGCGTCCCAGTCATCTGTGGATGCAGGTAGGATGCGCCGCGAGGCGGATGAGTCGCTGAGGAGCTTGCTCACGCTCAGCGACGGGCTGCGCATGATCGGCAAATGCTCCGTATCGCCGCCGAAGAGGGCGAGGGCAAGGGCGTGCGCAAACTCAGCGCCGCTGGCATAACGGCGTTCAGGGTCTTTATCCAGCACCTTGAAAATGACCGTCTCGACGCTGGCAGGTAGCTCAGGCGCAAGCGTGAGCGGCGAAGGCGGCATATCGTGCAGGTGCTTGAGCGCCACGCTCATAGCAGAGGGATCGTCAAATGGCACTCTGCCCGTCAACATCTCATAGGTGCAGATGCCTAACGAGTAAATATCGCTCTGCGGCACAGCATTTTTCGAGGAAACTGCCTGCTCAGGCGCGATGTAATGCGCGCTGCCAAACGTATCGCCCAGCGTGCCATCTGAAGCGCTCAGCACCAGACCGAAATCAGTCAGCACGGCTTGCTTTTGGGGCGTGATCATGATGTTAGACGGCTTAACATCGCGGTGAATCACGCCAAGACTGTGCGCATAGTCTAGAGCATCGCCAATGCCTTGCACCACGCCCAGCACATCGGCGTGCGGCATTCGCAGACCGCGCTCATTGTACTCACGCAGGATTTGGCGCAAGTCCTTACCTTCGATGAAGGCCATCGCCATGAAATAGACGGTCTCGTATTCGCCAAATTGGTAGACCTTGACGATGTTCGGATGCTGATCCAGTTTGGCAATGGCACGCGCCTCGCGCTCAAAGCGCATACGGTACTCCGCCTGATCGGACATTGCCAACTCGAAATCGATCACCTTGACAGCGGCATAGCGCTGCAAGCGCGCATCATAGCCCTTGTAGACACGCGCCATGCCGCCTTTGCCCAAAAGCTCTTGGATGATGTAATCGCCTAGTTTTTTTCCGATGAGTGGATCAGCCATTTGTGCCTTACCTGTGAGCGCGCACCGACGTTTTGCTATTGAAGGGCTACTCGCCCATTATAACGCGCTGAGTCAGACTGGGTGTAAACACACGCCTAACGACTGCCCAATGCTCAGCGGATAGTTTACTCAGATGTGTTTGACGCAGCAGGAGGCACCATTGGCAGCGTGAAATGGAAAGTTGTGCCAACGCCCAGAGCGCTCTGGAAGCCAATTGTGCCGCCATGCGCCTCAACAATGCGCTTGGCAATGGCTAAGCCCAAGCCTGTGCCTTGCGTACCACGTGCTACGTCATCAGCGCGATAGAATTTTTCAAACATATGCTGTTGAATCTCTTCACTCATGCCGCGCCCAGTATCCTGCACCTCAAGGCGCGCCATGTACGGCGCTTGAGCGCTCGGCACAGCAGCGGCACGGATGAAGATATCGCCATGATCACGGTTGTACTTGATGGCATTGGTCAGCAAGTTCAAAATGACGCGCTTCACTTTGCCGCGATCCGCCTGCAAGGTGATCGGCTCGGTCTGGATGTGGATGCTGATGTGACGTTCCGCTGCTTGCTGACGGACAACCTCAACAGTCTCTCTGATCAACGGTTCATACTCAAAACGGCTGATCTCAAGGCGCTCACGCCCGGATTCAAGGCGCGCCAAGTCAAGAAACTCAGTGGTCATGCGCGTCAGCCGCTCCGCTTCGCTCTCAATGGTCTGGATGATTTCGTGGCGGCGGTGTTCAGGCAGGTCGGGGCGCATGAGCAGTTTCGCGCTGGCACGCAGACCTAATAGTGGCGCCCGCAACTCATGCACCATCTCTTTGATCAGGTCGCTCTGCCCAAATAGGCGCGCATTCTCGATAGCGACGGCGGCTTGAGCAGCAAGCGTAGTCAGGGTATTGATATCATCCTCAGTCCATTGCGAACCGGGGCGCTTGTTAACAGCTTGCACTACGCCGATCACGCGATTGTGGGCGATCATCGGCACGCCCAGCAAGTTGTGCGTCTCAAAATCAATGGTTTCATCTACGCCGCGAAAGAAACGCGGATCGTTGCGCACATCCTCCACCAGACTCGGCTCGCCGTGCCGCACCACCCAGCCCGCCAAGCTGCCGTCAATCGGCACGACAATCGCCTCCATCGCCCCGGCGGTCATATTGGCTTGTGAGGATGCCTCAAAGCGCAACTCGCCCGTTTTAGGGTCAACCAGCATAATGGAGGCGGTCTCGGTATCGGTCAGCTCAGTAGCGGCTTGAATAATACGGTTCAGCAGCGTGCCAAGATCGAGAGTCGAGTTGAGCTGACGGCTAATTTCCATTAAGCGCTCATAGCGCGCCATCAGCTGCAAATACTTCTGAATAGCGACATCGTTCCCCAAAGCAGGACTGCCCAAGTAAGACAAAGGTTGATTAGACATAGCGCCTATCCCGCACTGCACATGCAGCGCTTTTCTCAAAGTTTGGCTCGTGGCTATTATGGCTTGCTGCCATGCTCTATTGCAAATCTTGATAGAGAAATGTTTGACGGAGTTGCCCATCGTTCGGTAGAGTCGCCGTTCATGAAAACACCTGACCTTGTGATTACCAAACGAATGCTCGGCGCGATCCTGATCGGGCTGGGCGCGCTTGCTTTCATCGGAATCTTGCTCTTAGACGCCCTGCGCGGGACGTTCGGCGATTTCGGACCGACGCAACTCCTAGCGCTGGGCGGCAGTTTGGGCATTTGCCTAATCGGAGTCAGTCTCTTGCCGCTAGGAGACCGTCCAGCATGATCGGCACGCTAGAAAGCGCCCGCAGCGCGCCGCGCCTGCTCATGATGGCGCAACAGGCGTTGCTGGGCATTGCCCTGCTGCTGATGGCGCTGCACCTCGCCGTCTATTTCGTCTACGCCGCAAACCTGATCGCCTTCCCCTTCGATTACGATCAGGGCGAAGGCTTTGAGCTGAACGATACAATCCTGCTCAGCCAGTTTCAATCGCCCTACCGCGATAATGAGGTCTTTCCGTTCTATGCCAGCAATTATCCGCCGCTCTACCACGTGATCCTTGTGCCATTCGCGTGGCTGTTCGGCGCGGAATACTGGTACGGGCGCTTGGCGGGCTTCCTCGCTACGCTGATCACGGCATTCGCCATTGGCTACGCTGTGCAGCGTGCCACTGGGCAACGCACCATAGCCCTCTTGAGCGGCTGCGCCTATCTTGCCTCCAATTACATCTATCACATTGGACCGCTTTTCCGTCAACACATCAGCATGGTGATGTTCGAGACCCTTGCTGTCGTAGTCATCGCTAGGCTGAGCGAGAGCCAGCATCCGCGCCGACTGATTGTTCTGAGTCTTGCGTTGCTGCTCGCTGCCGGCTACACCAAGCAGCTGGCAGTTGCGACCGTCGCTGCAGTCTTCATTTGGCTGTTTCTGCGCGGCGTGCGACGCGCCATTGCTTGGGCGATTCCCTTCGCGGCAATCGCGGGCGGCATCTTCCTGCTGATTGACTGGAGCACAGGCGGGCAGTGGTGGCTGAACATCATCACAGCGAACGTGAATCAGTACATCTTAGGGCAGTACACGGGCTTGCTGAGACAATTCATCGCCTTGCACGGCGCGCTACTCATCCTTGCAGGACTCATGCTCTTGTATGAGCTGTACGTAGATCGGCTCTCGATCTACGGCGTCTGGTTCGTTGCAGCGATGCTGAACAGCGTCCTAGCGGGCAAGTGGGGTGCCGGCGATAGCTACTTCGCCACAGCCATTGCAGCCATGTGCATCCTTGCGGGTATCTTCGCAGGGCGCACTCTGAGCAACGCATGGCGTCTGCCACGCGCCCTCACAGGCGCAGAGCGCACCATGCCGATCTTGGGCGTGGCGGTCTGTGGAGCGTTTGTGCTTTACGGCGCAGCCGTGATCAAACTGCCCCTCGATATGCCCTTCTTCGCGCAAATCGGGCAGATTCTGGGCTTGCAAAGCAACACCAAGTTCCCGCACTTTTACGACTCCGCCGGCTGGACAATGGGCTACGCCACTATCGGGCAGATTCCAACAGCCCAAGACATTGCCAATGGCTGGCGCATCGTTGAATACGCCAAAGCCGATCCGCGCCCGATCCTGAGCGAAGAAGCGGCATTCAGCTTCCGCAGCGGCAAGCCTGTGGTCACTAACCCGACCCAACTGCTGAATCTCTACAATAACAACACGCCCGAACGGATGCTCTACGATCCCTCTGCCCTGATCGCCATGATCGAAGAGCAAGCCTTCGGAGTCGTGATTTTGCGGCGCGAGATCGGGCAGACAGCGATCATCGGCTTCTATCCGCCGCCTGTACTCGCCGCCATTGAGCGCGCCTACGCCCTGCACGAGGCGATCCCAATGAACGGACACGAGTACACTATCCTGCTGCCGCGTCCCGACTGGAAAAACGAGCGATGAGCCGCGCCATTCGCCACTATCAACGCACTTTCACTCAAACTGAGCTGGCTGCAGCGCTGCAAGCTGTCTTGCGCATGGGCGTCCTAGTGCTGCGCAGCGGCGCGGCAAGTTTCCGCACACAAGAGGTCATGGAGCGCTGCGCTGCAGCACTAGGCATCGAGCGGCTTGAGGCGTACGTCACGCCGACGGGCATCATTGCCTCCGCCTACAGCAGCGGTGAGCATCGCACACAGATCAAACAAGTGCGCGGCTTGGCAGTAGACATGAATCGAGTCATCCAGCTTGAGTTGCTCTCACGGACGCTCCCCCAAGGCATAGAAGTAGCCGAACTGCACAAACGCATAGATGAAATCGAAGCGCAAGGCATGTTGTATCCGCGCTGGATCGTTGCGATCATGGTCGGGCTGGCATGTGGAGCGTTCTCAGTCATCATCGGCGGCAACATCCTAGAGTTCGCAGCAGCTTTCGGCGGCGCCGCCACAGCACAGACGCTGCGCATGGCGCTGATCAAACGGCATTTCAGTCCCGTGCCGATTGTGGTGATCTGCGCGGCAGTGGCTACAGGCGTCTGCTATACACTTCTACGCCTGTTCGCGCCGCTGTATACGCTCCTGAATGTTCAGGCGTCGCTACAGAACGGCGTGATCGCCTCAGTGCTGCTCTTGGTGCCGGGCGTGCCATTGATCACTGCCCTGCTCGACTTGGTCAATCTGGACTTGGTCTCAGGCTTATCACGGGGCATTTACGCCGTGATGATCCTCGTCTGCATCGCCATTGGAATGCTTCCTATTTTGCTAGTGACGGGCTTTTCGATTGTCTAGAGGTAAGAACGTGCAGTTTGAGACGCTCTTGCTGCAGGGCTGCATGGCGCTCCTAGCCACAACGGGCTTCGCCGTGCTGTTCAATGTACCGCCACGTCTGCTGGCTGCGTGCGGCGCCGTCGGAATCGGCGGACACCTAGTCCGTTACAGCCTGCTGCACAACGGCGCCGCCCCGACCCTCGCAGCGTACATCGGCGCGCTGTTCGTCGGCTTGGTGGGCTATGCTATCTCCACGCGCTACAAATTGCCGCGTTTAGTCTTCACAGTGACTGGGATCATCACCATGATACCGGGCATTCCCGCCTATGAGGTCTTGCTGTATTTCTACGAAGGCGATCTCAACGGCAGCTTAGCAGCGGGCGTCTACGCAGCGCTGATCGCGGGCGCTGTGGCGGCGGGTCTCAGCACGGCGCGCCTGATCACCGATCCCGATCTGCGGCATATCAAGTGACAGCGCGCCTCCGAGCGGCTGCGCGAGGAGCTGGACTGAGCGCCCTACTCACGGTAGCCCTTGCCCAGCGCCTCCGAGAGCAGCACGCCCAAAAAGCCCATGATCAGCGCAATGTGCAGCAGGCTGAAGCCGCACACACCCAGCCACAAGTTTTGCCCGCTGGCAAAATAGACCAAGTGCACTGCCAAGCTGAGCACCAACAACAGCACAGCCAGAAAAATCAAGATGCCGCGGCGTGGCGGGATGTTGACGCGGAACCAATTGAGCAGGTTCGCCAGCCACATAGCTCGATCTAGACCCCTGAATAAGCGGCGCATAGGCTAAATTCGATCCTCTGCTAACAAAGCGGCAAGGCGCGGCGGCACATGCGCCCGAACATGCGTACCTTCAGGCGTCGGCTGCGCTTGATCGAGCATACCCTGCTCGCGGATGAGCGCCAAAAGATCGCTGCGCTGATACGGCACGAACAGCTTGATCTCCAACATGGACTCGCGCAAAACGCGCTCAATCTCGCCGATCAAGCGCGGGATTCCCTCGCCCGTCTGAGCTGAGATCGGCACAATCGCAGCATAACGATCCGTGCCGCGCAACGGCGGGACTCCCTCAGGCAGCAAGTCAATCTTATTCAAAGCGAGGATGCGCGGCAAGCGCGGCACGTCAATCTCAGCGAGAGTATCTTCCACGGTCTCGATTTGCGCCGCTGCGTGCGGATGCGCCGCATCCACCACGTGGATGATCATATCCGCCTCACTGACCTCCTCCAAAGTGGCGCGGAAAGCCGCGATCAGCGTGGCGGGCAACTTCTGAATGAAGCCAACAGTATCGGAGATCAGCACGACCTTGCCGCCGGGCAAAGTTAGGCGGCGCGTGGTCGGATCGAGCGTGGCGAAAAGCTGATCGGCGACGTAAACTTTGGCGTCAGTCAGCGCATTGATCAATGTAGACTTGCCGGCATTCGTATAGCCCACCAATGCAACCGTCGGGATGCCCTGCCGAGCGCGCTGCACGCGATGGCGGCTGCGGTGGGCGCGCACAGCCTCAAGTTCTTGCTTCAGCTTGGCAATGCGCTTTTTGATCTCACGGCGGTCAGCCTCCAGCTGAGTCTCGCCCGGTCCGCGCAACCCGACTCCACCGTTGCCGCTGCGTCCGCTGCCGCCGCCCGTTTGGCGCGCAAGGTGCGTCCATTGGCGGGTTAGGCGCGGCAAACGGTACTCATACTGCGCCAATTCCACTTGCAAGGCGCCCTCTCGCGTGCGGGCGTGCTGCGCGAAGATATCAAGGATCAAGGCAGAGCGATCGATCACCTTGACCATCTCACCAAAAATTTTTTCAAGCTCACGCTGATGATTTGGGGCTAACTCATCATCAAAAATGACGATATCCGCGCCCAGCAGCGCCACTTGCTCTTGCACCTCGCGCACTTTGCCGCTGCCGATGTACGTAGCGGGATCAATGCGCGCTAAATGCTGTACAGCGCGCCCCACCACCTCAATGCCGGCGGTCTTGGCGAGTAGCTCCAGCTCATCAAGGGAGTCCTGTGCGCTCAAGAGCGGGCGGGCAGAGCGCACATCCGCCGCCACAAGGAAGCCGCGCTCCTTGGGCGGCGCAGTCAGACGTTCGTCGTAGTCAGGATCGAAAAATTCATTTAAGTCAATCTTATGTCGGCTCAACACACACTCCTACTGCTGATCGGCGTACCAAGTCTTCAGACGCGCAATAGCTTCCTGCAAACGATCATCTTCAATCCCTACACTGATGCGCACATAGCCCTTGCCTGCCGGTCCGTACATACTGCCTGGCGTCAAGCTGACGTGCGCCCGCTCCAGTGCCGCCTGCACATAGGCTGTATCATCGCCCTCCAGCACCTTTGCCCAGACATACAGCGATCCTGAGGTTTTGAAAGCGCTCAGCCCTATATCTGGGCAGGCGGCAAGCAGCGCATCGCGGCGCGCCTGATAGATAGCATTGCGCGCATCAATCCAGCTCTGAGGCGTCTCGTTGAGGGCAAGCGCGCCTGCCTCATAGATCGGGCGAAAATGACCGCTATCCATGTTGCTCTTGATCGTCAAGAGCGCCTCGATCACCTCGCGGCGCGCCAAGCACGCACCCAGACGCCAGCCTGCCATGTTATACAGCTTCGAGAGCGACATGAACTCAACTGTGCATTCCAGCGCGCCCTCAACTTGCAAGGCGCTAGGCGCACGGTAGCCATCGTAGACCACTTCAGCATACGGATTATCTGAGCAGAGCAGCAGCCCGTGCTCACGGCAAAAGGCAATCAGCTGCTCATACAGCGCTAGATCGCACGTCGCGCCTGTGGGATTGTTCGGATAGTTGACCCACAGCAACTTAGCGCGGCGCAGATCGGGATGATCGCGCAGCGCGTCGAGATCGGGCGCGTAGTCGCGCTCAGGATCGAGGTGCATCAGGATCACATCGCCGCCTGCCATCAAGGTGCCCATTGTGTAGGCGGGATAGTTCAGGTCAGGCGCAACAGCCGCGTCGCCGCGATCAATGAAGGCAAGGGCGAGGTTGACAATGCCTTCCTTTGAGCCGATCAGTGGCAAGACTTCCCTATCGGGGTCAACTTGGACGCCGAAGCGCCGTGCGTAGTAATCCGCCACTGCCTTGCGGAAGGCAGGCAAGCCGCGATAGCTGCCATAGCTGTGATATCTGGGATTGGCGGCACTGCGCTGCAGCATCTCGATCACAGGCTGCGGCGGCGGCATGTCAGGACTGCCCATGTCGAGGCGGATGATATCGGCACCTGCGGCGCTCAGTTGCCCAATGCGCCGATTGATCAGCTCAAAGCCATATGGCGGCAAGCGATCGAGGCGCGCCGCCGTTTTTGGAAGCGAAAAAGTTTGAGTTGCCATCTTATAAAAACCTTTCAAGGCAATTGTACCACAACTCAGCGCAGGCGCGCCCAGAGTGTTTCACTTGCTTGCTACGCCTTACTTTTTCATGGTATGCTGACCTTGTTTGGTAGGCAATGAGATAAAATTTCATAGTAGAATAATCAATTGAGAGAGCAGCTCTTGTCTCTACTCCCACTCCGGGCGCTATGCAGACGGCAACGTTTGCTAGCACAGCGAGTCCGACTTTCACGCCTAGCCTCATGCCCAGCTAACATTACCATCTGAGCTAGCCGCATGAGCGACTGTTTTTGCACAGGCTACCTCTCTGGACGAAAATGCCTGCGCCGACGCACCTACTGGAAAGGCTCACGGGATCAGTGCGATCTGTAGCGTGGCTGCCGGACGGGCGCACGTTGGCGTTGGGGGCAGAGGATAACACAATTCGCCTGTGGGACGCCCGGATGGGTCAGCTCCTGCGCCTACTCGAAGGGCACGCAATCTCAGGGCGCTCTGTAGCGTGGTCGCCCGACGGGCGCTACCTCGCCAGCGGCTCGCAAGATAGCACAGTGCGTATCTGGGGCGTGCGCTAAGCCACACCCATCCCTCCCCCTTCCCCCGTAAACGGGGGAAGGGAAGGGGGTTAGGGGTGGGGTAAAGCTCTCAATTCAAATTCTCAAAAATACCTGCTGCGCCCTGACCGCCGCCCACGCACATGGTCACCATGCCGTAGCGCGCCTTGCGCCGCCGCAGCTCATGGATCACCTGTACGGTCAGCTTGCTGCCCGTGCAGCCGAGCGGATGTCCGAGCGCAATGGCACCGCCGTTGACGTTCACGCGCGCCATGTCCATTTCTAACGTCCGAATGACTGCCAGCGCCTGCGCTGCGAACGCCTCGTTCAGCTCGATCAGGTCAATTTGATCGAGCGTCAAGCCCGTGCGCTCTAGCACCTTTGGCACTGCCTTGATCGGACCGACGCCCATCACCTCCGGGCGCACGCCTGAGACCGCAAAGCCGACGAAGCGCGCCAATGGCTGCAGTCCGAGCCGCTCTGCCATGCCGCGCTCCATCACGATCACGCCGGCGGCGCCGTCGCTGAGCGGCGATGAGTTGCCCGCTGTGACTGTGCCGCCCTGCATGAAGGCGGGCTTCAGCTTGGCGAGCGCCTCAAGCGTGGTATCACGGCGCAGATGCTCATCCGTATCGAGAACGTACTTGACGTGCTGCGGCTTGCCATCTTCGCCGATCAGCACTTCCTCGATCTCGACTGGTACGATCTCTTCCTTGAATTTGCCTGCATCCTGCGCTGCAGCCGCCTTTTGATGGCTCTCATAGGCGAACTGATCCTGATCTTCGCGGCTGACCTGCCACTCTTGCGCCACGCGCTCCGCTGTCAGACCCATGCTCATGTAGACCTCAGGCTGATGCTCTGCCATGTACGGATTGGGCGACATGCGAAAGCCCGTCATCGGCACGAGGCTCATGCTCTCGGCGCCGCCGGCAACGATGACATCCGCGCCCCCGGCGATGATGCGCTCGGCTGCGCTGGCAATGGTCTGTAAGCCGCTGGCACAGAAGCGATTGACAGTTTGAGCGGGTACATCGGCGGGCAGACCTGCGCGCAGGGCGATCACACGGGCTGTGTTCAAGCCCTGTGAGCCTTCCGGCATGGCACAGCCGATGATCACGTCGTCAATTTGAGCGGGATCGAGCTTGCCTTCCACTTGGCGCATTAGTTCGCGGATCACGGCGGCTGCCAGCTCATCAGAGCGCGCATTCTGTGTCGTGCCGCGCTTTGCCTTGCCCACAGCGGTGCGCGTCGCCGCCACGATCACTGCTTCACGTCTCTCTGTCATGTGCTAAAGACCTTTCCTAAAAGTTTCTAGGCATTCAAACGCTAGTTTGATTATAAACGCGAGACGCCAATTTCTCCACAAAGTTGCAGAGCGCCTCAAAAGGCGCTAGGCTTAGGTCTGCGCGGCTATTTTGAGGCTTAGGAGGCGCGCTAATGCGATCCTGTCTAGCGTTTTTCGTGTTCCTGTTCGTCTTTCTGCCGCTCGCTTTTTGCGGTCTGCTGACGGGCGCTCTCAGCACGTGGCTGTTCGACCGCTCGTTTTACACTGACCTCTTCGGCGCGGAGGGGCTGTACGCCGCGCTGTTGAGCGACAACCTCGATTGGCAAGGCGCGCTTGAGCTAGGCAACTCGCGCCTTTCACCTGAGACGAGTCGCGCTTTTGGCGAGGCGCTTCAGGCGTCGGTCACGCCTGCTTATATCCGTGATGAGGTAGTGCGCAACATCAATGCTGTTTTCGATTATTTTGAGGATTTCTCACGCGGCTTGGAGCTCTCATGGGACTTGCGTCCGCTCAAGCGCGGCTTATCTGAAGCGCAAATCACGACCTTTGCTGATACGTTGGTCAGGGCGTTGCCGCGTTGTGCGCCGAACGCGCCACTCCCCGATTCGCTCTTGCCGACGTGCATCCCGCCGAATCAGTCGGTTGATCAGGTGGCGGCGCAAGTCCGCGATCGCTTGCCGCGCTTCATCGAGAGTCTGCCTGATTTTCAGCCGATTGGCGAGCCGATCCCGCCGAATACCGAAACTGGCTCTCTGCTGGGCGGCGCTGTGCAAGCAACTGTCGGTAGCGGCGCGCTCTCGATTTTGATCGGCGCGCTGTTCGCTTGGCTGTTTGTAGGCGTCCTAGCAGCGCGCTCGATCAAGGGTCTGTGGGCGATCTTGGGCATATCACTGCTGATGGCGGCTGTGCCTGTCTTGCTGATCGGCGTGGCGATCACAGGCGGCGTTGCCGGGGGCGCGCTCACAACGGGCATTGAGACGGCGCTAGGCGAGGCGGGCGTGCAGAGCAGTCAGGCGCTGCGCGAGGCTACCTTCACGGCTGTGCAGAGTGCCGCCTCGCGGATCGGCAACGGTTTCCTGACCTATGGCGGCGGCGCGACCATTCTCGCCTTTGTGCTGCTATTCCTCAGCGCGATCATGCCGAAGCCGCGCAAGCGCAGGGATGATTTCAGCAGTTCGGATGTGATCACGCCGTTGCGCTAGAGCCGCCTTTTGCGCTATAGTTGTGTGCAAATGTGCAACTATTGCAACTTTGTGCAAGAAGGAGCGTTAGAGCATGGGCGTTGTTCACAAGCGGAAGGGCGAGGCGCCATTTTGGCAGTGGGAGGGCGTCTCAGTGGAGCGTTATGGCGCAGAGGGCGCCTCTGCCACCAAGCAGGTCTTGATCGGGGAGGCGGACGGCGCGCCGCACTTCGCACTGCGCTATTTCACGATCCCGGTTGGGCAGGCGTCTAACCTTGATCATCACGCGCACGATCACGGCGTGCTGATCATGCACGGACGGGCGCGGGTCTTGCTGGGAGAGCGCTATGAGGAAGTCAGCGCGGGCGACGTGGTCTACGTGGCGGGCTGGGAGCGCCACCAGTTCGAGAATATCGGCGATGAGCCGCTGACCTTCCTGTGCATCGTGCCTGCCAAGACCGCTCAGCCCGATATCTGTGCTGTGCCGCAGCGCAAGTCTGAGTCGGAATCGGAATAGCACCATGCAAGCCGCCTTTTTTCACGGCGTGCGCGATATCCGCGTGCGCGATATCTCAGATGCTGAGCCAAAGGCAGGCGAGGTGCTGGTCGCTGTGACAGCCGTCGGCATTTGTGGCAGCGACCTGCATACGTACTTGCTGGGCAACATCGGCGGGGTCTCCAGCCGTGAGCCGATCGTGCTGGGACATGAGGCAGGCGGCGTGATTCTCGCACTTGGACCTGAAGCGCCGCCGCATTTGCGCGTCGGTCAGCGCGTCGCCATTGATCCCGCCACGCCGTGCCTGCAATGCGAGTTCTGCCAGCACGGACAGCATCATCTGTGCTTGAATCTGAAGTTCATGGGCTACTTCCCGCAGCACGGCGCGCTGCAGGAGCGCATGGTGCATCCTGCGCGCTCGGTTGTGCCAGTGCCTGATTCGATCAGCGACGTGGGCGCTGCGATGTTAGAGCCACTTGGTGTGGCGCTGCACGCCGCCCGACTCGGCGCTGTGCAGCACGGCGAGGATGTCATTGTAATCGGCTGTGGCACAATTGGCTTGCTGTGCGTCCGTCTGGCGCGCTTGGCAGGCGCACGGCGCGTCTTTGCCGTAGATCGCTACGCATGGCGTCTTGATATGGCGGCGAATTTCGGTGCTGACTACTGCCTGAACATCGAACAGGTTGATCCTGTTGAGGAGGTCATGCGCGTCACGGGCAAGCGCGGCGTGGATGTGGCTTTTGAGGCGGCGTGGGTCACGGATACCGCCAATCAGTGCGCGTTAGCAGCGCGCAACGGCGGGCGCGTGATCATTGTCGGCATACCGGCTGAGGATGAATTCACGCTCAAGGCGTCTGTAGTGCGCCGTAAGGAGTTGACGATTATCTACTCGCGGCGCATGAATCACACTTATGAGGCGTCTATTGCGCTGGCGGAGCGCGGCTTGATCGATCTGGACGCGCTTGGCAAATTCCAGATGCCCTTGGCGCGTGCGGCTGAGGCATTTGAGGCGGCTGCCGACTACCATCAAGGTGTGGTGCGCGCAATGATCTTGCCGCAATGGAAAGGCTGAAGATGATGCTCTCTGAGGCGCGGCGTGAGCAAATTTTGGCGATTGCGCAGTCACTGGTGCAGATTCCGTCGCTTTCAGGCGAGGAAGGCACCGTGATCGAGCGCACAGCGCAATGGATGCGCGAGTTGGGCTACGATTCAGTCCAAGTGGATGAGTGTGGGAACTTAGTCGGCGTCTTATATGGCGGCGAAGGCGCAACAGTAGTCTACGATTCGCACGTGGATACCGTTGCCGTCGGCGATCTGAGTGCATGGCGCCACGATCCGTTCGGCGGGACAGTTGCCGAAGGCAGGCTCTACGGGCGCGGGACGTGCGATATGAAGGGATCGCTCGCCGCGTCGCTTGCTGCGCTCGCCTACGCCAAGCAAGATGGCGTGCTGCGCGGTACGGCGCTCGTCTCAGCCTCCGTAGGCGAGGAAGTGATCGAGGGCTTGGCATTCAGCCGCGTCCTAGAGCGCTATGCGCCTGATTTGGTCGTTATTTGCGAGTCCACTGAATTGCGCCTAGTCACGGCGGGGCGCGGACGCGCTGAGATCACGATCACAACGTACGGTAAGTCAGCGCACGCCAGCACGCCGCAGCTGGGCGTGAACGCGCTCAAGCACATGGCGAAGTTGGTCAGCGCGCTCGATCAGCTGGTGCCGCCGGAGCATGAGCGGCTTGGCAAGGGCATTCTAGAGCCGACTGAGATCATCAGCGCGCCGTTTCCGTCGGTCTCGGTGCTGCCCTATCAGTGCCGTGTGCGCTACGATCGGCGCGTCTTGCTGGGCGAGACGGCGGAGAGCGTCCTAGAGCCGATTCATGCTACCATTGCTGCGCTCGCTGCCGCCGATCCGACCTTCCGTGCTGAGGCAAACGTGGACGTGGGCAGTTTCACTTGCTATACAGGCAACACGCTCTACGGCAAGAAATTTCAGGTTGCATGGCAGACCGATCTGGACAGTCCTTTTGTGCGCGCTGCGCAAGCATTGCTACAGCGCACAGGACAAGCCGCCCAGATCGGGCATTACAACTTTTGCACTAACGGCAGCTATGCAGCCAGCATCGGTCTGCCCGTGATCGGCTATGGCGCAGGCTCAGAGACCACAGCACACATCACGGATGAATACCTAGCGCTCGATCAGCTTTTTGGCGCAGCCGAAGGCTATTATGCACTTGGGACAGCGTTCTGGGGATGATTCCGCGTGCGCTTGCCATTGCCGCCTCTGACTCCAGCGGCGCTGCTGGGCTTCAAGCTGACCTGAAGACCTTCGCAGCGCGCCGCGTCTATGGCATGGCGGCGATCACGGCGCTGACAGCGCAAGACTCTACTCACATTGCCGCCCTTCATCGCGTCCCGCCTGAGTTTGTGGCACAACAGATTCGCGTTGTGCTGGAGGATATCGGCGCGGACGCGATCAAGTGCGGTCTGTTGCTAAGCGCTGAGACCATTGCAGCTGTTGCTGAGTCGCTCCCTGCGGACGCACCGAATCTGGTCGTTGATCCAGTGCTGGTAGACGGCAAAGGGCGCTTGATCGTCGCGCCTGAGGCGCTTGACGCCTATAAACGCCTGCTCTTTCCGCGTGCGCGCCTGATCACGCCAAACTTTGATGAGGCGCACCTGCTCGCAGGCTTCCTTGAGGCTACCGCTGATGACATCCCAGAGATGGCGCGTGCGCTAGCTGGCTACGGCGCACGCGCTGTCCTGATCAAAGGCGCCCACGCCGACTCAGCCGTCATCCGCGACGTTTTATGGGAAGCCGATCAGCTGCATGTGTTTGAGTCCTCACGCCTGGCGGCGCACAATCCGCGTGGAGCAGGCTGTACCTTTGCAGCCTGCCTCACAGCGGAGCTGGCACACGGGCGCGACCTCCTCACAGCTGTCCCGACTGCCCAAGCCTATGTGCAAGCGGCGCTGAAGGCAGCGCTGACGTGGCGCGTGGGCAAAGGCGACCGCGCTGTGATCGATCATGGCGCGTTGTGCTAGTTTTTGCCATTCGCACACAGCTTTAACGAAACTTTCCCTGTCTCTTAATTCTCATCAGGCATCTTTAATGCGGAACGGGGCTTTGAGAGGAGTCGAGGGGCGTGGGGAAAGCCGATCTGCACATGCACAGCACCTACAGCGACGGCAGCCAGAGCGTTGAGTCCATTCTCGCCTATGTGGAATATCACACTGACCTAGACGTGATCGCCATCACGGATCACGATTGCATCGAAGGTGCGCTACAGGCGCGTGACCTCGCTACGGCGCGACACATGCGCGTGGAGGTACTGGTGGGCGCTGAGATCAGCACTTGTGATGGTCATTTACTGGCATTGGGCATTGAACGCCTGATTCCAGCTGAATTGAGCATGGCAGAGACAGTCGCAGCTGTGCATGAGCAAGGCGGCGTGGCAGTAGCAGCGCATCCACTGAGCTGGTGGTGTCCGTCTGCCTCACGCACCGTGCTGGACGCGCTGCGCGGGGCGTTAGACGGCTTGGAAATCATCAATGGCAGCTTCGCAGGCATTCCGACAAATCTGCAGCTTGCCGCGTTGAACCAAGCGCACTATGGCATGGCGGCGTGTGGAGGCAGCGATGCTCATACGCTCAACGCCATTGGCAGTGCTTGCACGCACTTTCACGGACGCACAGTTGCCGACTTGCTGAGCGCAATTCGCGCCCGCCAAACGTGGGCAGAGGGCGGCTTGTGGTCATGGCGCGCTTTTTTGCACTATGGCGCGCTTGCCGTGCGCCAACGCGTCCCAGCGCTGCGCTCTGCCTGAAGGTAGCCCTCAGACTCAGTTAAAAACGCGCTTAGGGCATGATGAAAGAATCCGATTGGGCAGAGACTGCCTGATAGAATTGAAACTATCAAGCAGCTGTACTGTCTTTTCGGCGTGGGATGAGCGTAATTCTAGGGCACTTCGACATCAAGGGTGCTGATTCTGAGCTGGTAGCACGTATGGCAGAGGGTTTACCTCTGCATACACACGGCAAGCTGCTTCTGAGCGCAACACCTGAGGCATATCACGCTGAGCCAAGCGTACAAGTCGCTTTCAGCGGCATACTCTATAACAGCCCTGCTTTGTGGCGTATGCTTGAGGCGAACGGTCTTGCGCAGCCCATTGAGGCGGGGCGTGCTGCGGCGCTTGTGGCACATGGCTACCTCGCTTGGGGCGTGGAAGTGCTAGAGCGTCTGCACGGCGCCTTCGCACTGGCTATCTGGGACTCACAACGCCAATGGCTGATCCTCGCCCGCGACCGCATGGGCGAAAAGGCGCTCTATTATGCCGCACACGGCACAGAATTCCTTTTCGCTACGCAGGCGCGGCGTCTGTTCGCCTCAGAGCGTTTGCAGCCTGCCGTCAATGCTGAGGCTCTGCCCTACTACTTAAGTCTCGGCTATGTGCCGCCGCCACACACGCTCTTTCAGAGCGTGCGCAAGCTGGGCGCAGCGGAATACATGCTGGTTGATCAGCATGGCTACCGAATTGATCGCTTTTGGCGTCCGCGTATGGATACGATCAGCAATGGGCGCATCGCCTTTGAAGATGCGGTGCAGCGTCTACGCCAAACCCTCGATGAGGCGGTCAAGGTGCGTGTACAGGGCGCTCAGTCAGTTGGTGCCTTGCTCGGAAGCGGCATAGACTCAGCGGCTGTGACGGCGCTGATCGCCCAGCACAACGGACAAGTGGCGACCTTCACAGCGCGCTACGCGCCTGTCTCTGGCACGTCGCTGCATACGGATGCGCACTTTGCTGCGCTCACAGCGCGCAAGATCGGCGCGCAGCACTATGCGATCACTGTGCCAAACGATGAGCGGCTTGCCGCCATTTTGCCGCATATTTTTGCTGCACTGGATGAGCCAAGCAGTCAGCCTTCGGTTGTGCCGCTTGTTTATGCAGTCGCGCTTGCCCGTGAACACGGCGTTCAGCGCTTGCTGAGCGGCGAAGGGGGCGATGAACTCTTCGCCGGTCAGCGCCTCTACCGCACGGATCGGCTTTTGGAGCGCTATTTGCAGTTGCCGCGGCTGTTGCGCCAAGTCATGACGCCGCTGTTAGCGAGCTTGCCTGCCAAGTTCAAACGTCTTGCTGCTCACGCCCGTGAGACCGACTCCGTGCGCCGCTACCTTGCTTGGATGCGCCTGACCGCCCTTGAGCGTCTGCCGCATTTGCTGATTGACTCGGCGCTTGCCAGAGGCGCTTACAGCCAGCTTGCACAGACTCTGCGTCCTGTGCTGAGCGCGCCGCGCACGCATTACTTCGCTGACCGTATTGCCTTCGCCAATTTGAGTCTGTGGTTAGCTGAGTGCGCTAACATGCGCCTCGATCAGATTAGCGCAGCCTTTGATGTGCCGATTGCGGCGCCTTTTGAGGATCATCAGCTGGTCAATTTTGCTTTGCACACGCCGTTATGCCATAAGTTGCGTGGCAACGGCTACAAGATGGTGCTGCGGCACGCAGTGGCAGACCTTGTGCCGTCGGAGTTGTTGCATCGTCCCAAGCGCGATCCGTTTGCAGCGGCAGCGATCTGGTTACGTGGCGCCCTCAAGCCGTTGCTGGAGCGCTACTTGAGTCCAGAGCGCCTTGCTGCAACCGATATTTTTGTACCACAGGCAGTCGCTGACCTAATCGCGGCACATCAGAGCGGCGCTGCAAACGAGGCACGGACGCTCTGGCTGATCCTAGCCTTTCAGCTCTGGCACGCTCGCCATATCACGGGCGACCTGACTCTGGAAGGCGACTTCGATCCGCTTGAGCGCGTTGAGTTAGGCGCTTGGCACGTCTAACGCGCCACAGCTGGATTGGCAGGGCAAGGGCGCGGCGTAGGCGCCGACTCGGCAAGGCGGCAATCAGCCTCAAGAGACGGACGCGCCAATCGCGGTAGCCCGTGATGCCTGCTTTCGCTGCACGCGCCGCGATCTCGGCTTCAATTTGGCGAAAGGCGCGCCGATCTTCAGCAGTGCCGTCCAAGATTAGGGTCAGTAGGCTGCGATAGAGGGCGCGTTTCAGCTCATGGGCGATGCAGGCATAGGCAGCGCGTTTGTGTCGCTCATTTTTGAAGTGATCGCTCTCTGCCAGCCCCGTTAGGTATTGCTCTGAGGCAGTATACCAATCGCTCAGCTGCATGGCATAGGACATGCTCTGCTCATGCACGCGGTAGCTGAAGGCATAGCGCGGACTGCACGCCAAATAGCCTAGGCTTATCAGGCGGTACCACAGGAGCAGATCGGCGTAGAGCAAGTTGCGCAAGGGTGGAATGCCGCCGAGTCGGATGTAATCGCTGCTGCGCATGACATAGCCTGTAGCGTAGCTCTCGAGGCGGCGCGTGTGCAAGCCGTACAGGTATTCATCGGCGTCTAGGCGCGGCGGAAACGGCTTGCAAGGGCGAATTAGCGCGCCGTCGCTGTCAATTAGCTTGAAGTGTGTCAGCCAGAGCGAGGCGTTCGGCTCAGCGGCGATCAGCGCTGCGATCTCAGCCAGAAAATCAGCGTCAAGCAGGTCATCATGACCGAGAATGGTCAGGTAGTCGCTCAGATCGAGCCTCAAAATGCGCGCCCAGTTGCCTAAGATATCGAGCGGCGGCTGATCGGCGGGCGTGCTGTGCAGCGCAATGCGCGGATCGCTCAAATAGCGCTCTACAAGCGCGAGTGTGCCGTCGGTTGAGCCGCTTTCGAGGATGTGCAGGCGCCAGTGCGAGTAACTTTGGGCAAGCACGCTCTCAATGGCGGCGGCGAGATAGCGTTCGCCGTTTCGAGTCGGGATAACAATCGAGAATTCTGGCGCGCTCATGCGGGCTTCCTGAAGATCAGCGTGTAGACGCTGCCGCGCCCGCCTGTCAGCTCTAGCGGCGCGGCAGCTAGGATCAGGGCGCGTAGGGCAAGGCGGAACAAGCGCGCCTTCAGCCGTGATCCCCGTGAGCGTGGCTGATCAGCGCTCTGTGGCAAACTGAGCGCGGCTTGCACGCGCCCTTTGCCGATCAAGTTGATCAGGCTGCTGCGCCATGCTGCGAAGTTGTGCCAGCGCGACTCGGCGTTGTTTGCGCTGCGCAGAATTGGCACGAGTCCGTTTTGACGCGCCACGCCCTCTACGAGGCGCATGGGCAGGAGATGCACGTGGCGCGGCGCGTCCAGATAGCCCCAGCGCGCTTTGAAGAGCTGGAAGGTCAGCGCTTGCGGATTGGGCGCTGCGACAATCAGGATTCCCTTTGGCGCAAGATGACGTGCCGCCTCTGCGATGACATCCCATGCAGTGGGCAGATGCTCGATCACGTGCCACATGCCAATCACATCATACTGACCGAGTCCCTTGAGCGCTTGCGCAGGCTCAGCGCTTTGAAGAGTCGGGAGGCCTTCCCTGTTCAGTGCCGCAACACACTCGGAATCCAGCTCAATCGCCTCTGGCGTGAAGCCTGCCTGCTTGGCAAGGCGCAAAAACGCGCCGTAAGACGGTCCGATCTCTAAAAAAGACTTGCCGCACGCGCAGCGCTGCACATATGCCAGCTTGATCGCCTCCAGACGGCTGTGTAAGGCGCGCTCGGACTCAGTGGCAGGTTGCGCGTGATAATTGCCTACGTAGTACGCGCTCAGATCGGCAGGCAAGGGATGCAGGAAGATCAGTCCGCAGCTGGGACAGCGGTAGTAGGTGAAAGTCTCGGACGTGCTGTGCCGATTCTCATCTTGGGCGTAGAGCAGAAAGGCGGCTTGTGTGCCGCAATAGGGACAATTCACGCTCATCAGGCGATCCTTCTGTGCGGTATGGCGCGCTCTAGCATACGCAGACCGCTTCGCCGCAGATCAGTGTCCAACAGGGCAGTGCAGGCGATCAGGCTTAGCGCAAGCGCAACCATCATAAACACGAGACCAGTTATCAGAGTCGGGCTGGGCAGTGCGCCATAGAGCAGGCGCGCCATGCTGAAGATCAGCGCATTGAAGAGCAGAAAAGGCGCTGCGTTGCGCGCTATCCAGCTGATACGGTACGTGCCGAACAGTCTGCGATGCACAGCGGGCTGCTGTGTGAATAGATAGATGAAATTCAGCTCGATCCATGTCAGGGCGGCGCCTTCGATGCCTAGCGTGAGGATCATGGCGTACATCAGCGCCACATATGGCGCGGTCAGCCAGAGGTTCACGCGCACGATCACGTCGGCGTTCGCAGTGGCGGTCGCGGCTGTGTAGTCGGCGGCTGAGATCGTGTTCAGGAGCGATCCGAGCGCTAACAGCGCCATGGCGCGGGAGGCACCTTCGGCTGCCTCAGGCGTTGTCCAGAGCAGCAAGATTTCGCGTCCGAAGGCGATGCAGGCGAAGACAAGCGGCGCGATCACATAGAGCATGACTTGCAGCAGACGGCGCATGTGCCGTGTGAACGCCTCAGAGTCGGCAGCACCGTGATCGTGAGCTAGGGCGGGCAGGAGCGCCGTGCTGAGGAATCCTTGTAGCGTCCCAATGCCTTGAATGATGATGAAGGCGGTGTTATAGAAGCCGAGTTGGGTCAGCGGCAGCAGGCGGCTGATGAAGAGGCGATCAACTTGGATCAGGATCAGCGAAAGGATGACCGTGCCGTAGACG
Source organism: Candidatus Thermofonsia Clade 1 bacterium (assembly GCA_002794705.1). The sequence goes on along the minus strand of PGTK01000002.1, from coordinate 82,818 downwards.
CTGAACATCTGCTTGAGCAGCGGACGCACAGCTGACCACGCTAGGCGCGGCAGGCTGAGCAGTGGGCGCCACGCACGGCGCGTGGCAAGTGCGTAGATCGCGGCGCCAATGACCGACGTTAGCGCGTTCCAGAGCATGAAGCTGAGCAGACTGCTTGTCGCCATGAGCAGGAGCGCGCCGCCGCCTTGATACAAGCTGATGTACAGCGCTTTGACGGCGTTGAGCAGGTCTAGGCGTTGTGCGCCGCTCAGCAGGGCAACATAGAGGTACATCAGGTGATTGAAGGCGATAGCAATTGCCCACAGGCGCAATGCAGCGATCGCTTCATCGGGTGCGACTCGCTCAAGGCGCAGCCAGCTGAGCGCTAACGGCTCTGCGGCGAGGAAGATCAGCGTGCCGATCAGCAGGGCACACAGCCAGTAAAGCGCGGCGGCGCTGCGGACGAAGGCGAGTGCCTTCTCGCGCTCAGCCGCGATGCTGCGGATGAGCGTTGTGGCGAGTCCGAAGTCGAAGAGCGTGTTCATCAGCATTAGGGTCTGCCCGAAGCTGACCAGTCCGTATGCCTCAGTGCCGAGCGTTTGCAGCTGGACGCGCACTAGGATCAGGTTCAGCGCAATTGACCAGGCGCCGCCTAAGATGTTGTAGATGACATTGCGCTTGACGTTCGACGCCATGCTCACTGCTCGCTCTGCTTGCCCATCCACGCTAACCTTCGCTATTATAGCCGCATTCGGCATGATAGCAGGCTTCTATGCGAATCGGCATCAACATTTTGTATTTGCGTCCCAGCTGTGTGGATGGCGCCTACATCTATGCACGCCGCCTGCTGGATTCATTGGCGCGGCTTGACTCTGAGAACGTCTACTACGTCTATGTGAACCGTGAGGCGGCGGAGTTCGCCATGCCTGCGCCAAACTTTCAGCCTGTAGTCTACAATTTTTTGCCTCATCAGCGCTTGCCGCGCTATTTCCATGAGCAGGTGCGCATTCCGTTGCACGCATGGCGTCACAAGCTGGATATCCTGCATTCGCTGCACATGACTCATCCGTTTTTTTTGCCGTGTCGTAGCATGATGACGTTGCACGATACGCGCTTCATGATCCCAGCCCTGACGGGTGATATTCGCGGCTTTCGGCGGCAAGTGATCCGTTTTTTTGCGGGCAATGGCGCACGGCGCGCTACGCGGGTCATCACGGATTCTGAGTTTGCCAAGCGCGAGATGATCGCGCACTTTGGCTTGCGCCCTGAGAAAATTGACGTGGTCTATTTGAGCATGAGTCCGAGTGAGAGCGCGTTGCCAGACGCGGAGAGTGCAGCGGCGATCCGTGCGCAGTATGGCGTGACTCAGCCGTACATCGCGGCAATTGGCGGCAGCTACGTGCATAAGAACGTGCCACGTTTGCTGGAGGCATTTGCCCAGATTCGGGGCGAATTTCCGCACACTTTGGTTTTGATCGGCAAGTTGCCGCGCAACGTCGCGCTCGAGCGCGTGGGCGAGCGTGTGCATATGACAGGCTATGTGCCCGATGCGCATTTGCCCGTCTTGATGCACGGCGCCGACGTTTTTGTAGTGACCTCGCTTTATGAGGGCTTTGGCTTGCCCGCGCTTGAGGCGCAGGCGGCGGATGTGGCGCTGATTTGCTCTAGAGCGGCATCGTTGCCTGAGGTAGCGGGCGAGGGCGCTTATTATTTTGATCCGTACGATACGGCTGACCTTGCAGCAGCGCTGCGGACGTGCTTGCGCGATTCGGCGTTGCGCGAGGCGCTCCGTGCTAGGGGGCGTGCGAACTTAGCCCGCTTCTCATGGGAGCAGACGGCGCGCCAGACGCTGGAGGTCTATCGAAAGGTGGCGGGACGCTGATGCGAATCGGCTGGAATGTGCTGTATTTGCGCAGGGGCGTGATCAACGGCACCTCTATTTACGCTGAGCAGCTGATCAGGGCGATCTTGAGGCTCGATTCCGATAATATCTATTATCTGTACCTCAACCGCGATCTCGCTGATTTCCCTGCTGAGGCGCCGAATTTGCGCCGAGTCATCTGCCCGATCTCGCCTCAGAATCGCGTTGTGCGCTATGCCTATGAGCAGGCGATCTTGCCGTTTTTGGCGCGCCGCCATCGCCTTGATGTGTTGCACTCGCTCAACACGATTGCGCCGCTGCTTTTACCCTGTCCGAGCGTGGTGACGCTGCATGATACGCGCTTTGTCGTGCTGAGCGAGGATATGTCGGCATTGCGGCGGCGGATTGTCATCTTTTTCACGGCGAGCGGCAGCCGACGCGCTGGGCGAGTCATCGCCGTCTCTGAGTTTGCTAGGCGCGAGATGATCGCGCATTTGGACCTTGAGGCTGAAAAGATTGACGTGATTCATTCAGGTGCAGGCAACATAGCGCCGATTTGCTCTGGCGCTGAAGCAGCGGCGATTCGGGCGCAGTATGCTATTCATCAGCCGTATATCGCAGCGATTGGCGGCGGCTATCCGCACAAGAATATCCCGCGCTTGCTGGAGGCTTTCGCCCAGCTTCAGACTGAGTTTCCGCATGAGTTGGTGCTGATTGGCAAGGTGCCGCCGAACGTCGCGCCTGAGCGCCTGACTGGGCGTGTGCGCACGACGGGCTATGTGCCGCACGCGCACTTGCCCACTTTGCTCAATGGCGCTGAGTTGTTCGTCTTGCCGTCGCTTTATGAGGGATTCGGTCTGCCTGCATTGGAGGCGCAGGCGGCGGATGTGCCGCTTGTCTGTTCGCGGGCGGCGTCTTTGCCAGAGATCGCAGGCGAAGGCGCCTATTACTTTGATCCGTACGATACAGCTGACCTTGTGACGGCGTTACGCGCTTGCCTGCGCGACTCAGCGCTCCGTGAGGCGCTGCGCGCTAAGGGACGTGCCAATCTAGCGCGCTTTTCTTGGGAGAGCGCCGCCCAGAAAACTTTGGAGGTCTATCGGCAAGCTGTGGCGCGTTAGCCCGCCATGAGTTCTTGGCGGAAGGTGCGCACTAGCGCTTCGCCGCGCTCGGTCAGGCGCACTTGTCCTGCCTCGAATTGCACCAGACGCTTGGCACGCAGCCGTGCGAGGCAACGTGCTGTCTTGCCGCTCGTCCAGTTGAGGTGTTCGTGCAACGTGACTTGCGCGCTTTCTGATTCTGCTTCAGCCGTATGCTGATGATTGTACAGGTGACCGAGCAGCAACTGCTCTGCGAACAGGAGGCGCTGTTGGTAGTGCCTGATCAAGCTAGAGAGCAAGCCGTGACGTGGCGAAAAGAGCCAGATCAGCAGGAAGAGGGCGAATAAGACGCTCACCATAGCCGCTGAGATCGAGATATCGAGCGCACGCGCTAGTTCATAGCCGCCCATCACGGCTGAGACGCTCAAGATGGGCGCAATGATGAACATTTGCCATAGCCGATCTGTCAGCAGGTACGCCCCAGCAGCTGGGATCACGAAAAAGGCTACGACCAGAATCGCGCCGACCGCATCAAAGGCTGCGACCGCTGTCAGGCTGACTAAGATCAGCAGCGCGTAGCTCAGCAGCGCGGGTCTGAAGCCGAAGGCGGCTGCTAAGTCGGGATCGAAACTTGCCAGTTTCAGCTCTTTATAGAAGAGCAGCACGAAGAGCAGGTTGATCAGCGTGATAGCGGCAAGCGGCATCAGGGCGCGTGGCACGAACACTAATTTCGGCGGCGTGCTGATCAGGCGGCGTTGCCATGCTTCAGCCGCGCTGAACGTGCCGCAATTGCTGCAATATTCTTCGAAGATGGCGCGGGGACTGCGCGGCGAAATGCCTTCTGAGGCGCAATTGATGCATCGGCGCGCCATTTCAGCGCGTGGATCATTGTCTGTGATCGTGACTGGCTCGCAATTGGCGAAACAGTGACTGTTGGCGTTTGCCCATGCCACGCCGATCTCACCCACTAAGACCGAGTCGGTATCCAGGTGGACGTTTGGGACATAGCGCGTGACTAGGATCACAGCAAGTGCGAACAGAAATGGAAAAACTAGACCGAGCGCTGCATCGCCCTTGACCAACTTTGAGCGTTCGATCAGCTCAGTCAGGATGACCGTGCCGACTCCCGCCGCCGTCGCACCGATCAGCAGGAGCGGCGCACTCAGATCGGGCGTTTGTCCCAGAGCCAACATGGTCAGGAACGCTACCACAATCCCGAATAGTACAGAATGGCTGATCGCGTCTGCGGTCATTGCCATTTTGCGCAAGACGAGGAAAACGCCGCACAATGCCGTTGCTACGGCAACTAGAGCGCCGATCAGCAGCGCTACGGCGCGTGGATCGCCAAAGAAGGCGTTCAATTGCTCCGCTGTGGCGAAATGCAGCAGGAATTCGATCAGCAAGCGCTCAAAACCGCTCATGACGCCTCACTTTTGGCGCACTGTTGACGCCCTATCTGCCAGAGGACGCCGCGCTGTGGTGCAAATAGGATGCTCACTAGCACTAGGGCGCACGCCACCACGATCATCAGCGGACCAGTTGGCAAGCCGCGCTCAATTGCGCTCAGCACGGCGCCTGCGCTGCCGCTGAACGCGCCGAAGAGCATGGCTAGGACGATCATCTGCTCTAGACGGCGAGTCCATTGCCGTGCAGCGGCTGCAGGCGCGATCAGCAAGCCGACCATCAAGATGGCGCCTGCCAGCTGCAAGCCCAGCACGATCACAGCTACCATTGCGCCTGTGAGCAGCGCGTTCAGGCGCGCTATGGGCAAACCTGCTGCACGCGCAAAGTCAGGATCAAAAGTCAGCAGCTTGAATTCTTTCCAGAAGGCGTAGAGCAACGCGCCGATCAGCAGGCACGCTATGCCCAGAATCGCCACGTCGCGCTCAATGATCGCTGCTGCCTGCCCGAAGATGAATTTATCCAAGCCGGCTTGGCTGGCGCCGAGCCGCCCTTGGATATATGACAGCAGGGCTATACCGACTGCAAAAAATGCCGCCAGGACGATCCCCATTGCCCCATCTTGCTTCAGGCGCGTGGTGCTGACCAGCCAATTGACCATCAGCACGCCCAGACCGCCCGTCAGCGCTGCGCCCATCAGCAAGGCAAAGGACTCGCGCCCAAAAAGCAGGAAGGCAAGCACCACCCCCGGCAGCGCCGCGTGCGAGAGCGTATCGCCGATCAGGCTTTGGCGGCGCAACACCGCGAATGTCCCCGTCATGCCGCATAGGATGCCCAAAAGCGCGCCGCCGAGCGCTACACCGGTCAGGGTGTAGTCATATTGCACGCCGAAGGCGATGCTCAGCGGCACGCCAAGCGCCATGAGCAGCGCTATCACACCGATCAGCCGCCAAACGTGCCGATCCTCAGGCAACATAGGCGTTTGCCTCGCGTGAGCCGTCTACTGTCAACGGCAACGCGCCGATCCGTCCGCCATACGTCCGCCGAATATTCTCTTCTGTGAAGGCGCTTTGTACTGTGCCACTGGCGATCACTTCCACGTTTAGCAGGGTCACCCAATCAAAGTATTCCGCGACCGTTTGCAGGTCGTGATGCACCATAATCACGGTCTTGCCTTGATCGCGCAGGATGCGCAGCAAATTCACAATGGCGCGCTCTGTGACGGCGTCCACAGCCGCGAATGGCTCGTCCATGAAGTACAGATCGGCGTTTTGGGCTAGGGCGCGTGCCAAAAAGACGCGCTGTTGCTGTCCGCCGCTCAGCTGGCTGATCTGGCGCTCTGCGAATGCCGCCATGCCAACTTGCTCAAGCGCTGTGAGCGCCGCTTGGCGCGCTGAGCGATCAGGACGGCGCAACCAGCCCAGCTTGCCGTATAAGCCCATCATCACAACGTCGAGCGCAGTGGTGGGGAAGTCCCAATCCACGCTGTTGCGCTGTGGCACATAGCCAATCCGAGCGCGGACTCGGCGCAGCGGCGCGCCGAAGAAGCGCACATCGCCTGCGGCACGCGGGATCAGGTCAAGCGCCGCCTTGATCAGCGTGCTTTTGCCCGCGCCGTTCGGTCCGACAATTGCCATCAGCGCGCCGCTAGGCACGCGCAGGTCTACATCCCACAGCACGGGCTTCTGATGGTAGGCAACGGTCAGATCGTTAATTTCAAGCGCGTATAGCCCGTCGGTCATGTTTGGTATCCTTTCCAGAGGGAAAATTTAGCGCCTTTGGAAGTCTTCAGGCAATTCCAGCGCCAGCGATTGGGGCAAAGGCGGTACGTTGTAGCCGAACGATTGTAAGATAGCCACTACGTTGTGAACGATCATCTCAATGTAGGTGCCGCCGAATTCATCGGGCGCGCCCATGGCGTCTGAGAACAACTCGCGCAAGCCGACGCGCACGGCTGCACCACGCGCCTGCGCTGCCGCGATCACAGCTTGAATTGTGGCAGGCGAGACGCTGCTCTCGACGAAGATCACTTCAATGCCCTCGCGCACCACAAGGTCGGCAATCTCTTGAATGGCGCTCACACTTGCCTCAGCCGCTGTGCTGATGCCCTGAATGCCGCGCACCTGCCAACTGAAGGCATCGCCGAAGTACTGGAAGGCATCGTGTGAGGTGACCAGAATGCGCCTCGCCTCAGGAATGGCGGGATCGGTCATGGCGGCGAGCGCCCAATCGTAGAGCGACTCAAGCTGTTCAATATACGCTGTGGCATTAGCGCGATAGAAATCGGCGTGGGCGGGGTCTAGTTCAGCCAGCACCTCAGCCAGACCCTCAGCAGCGAGCATCCAGTTGCGCGGATCGAACCAGAAGTGCGGGTCAGGCACGCCAATTTCCTCCTCCAGGACGAAGCCCGCCTGCAGGACTGGCTCACTGAGCGCGTATACGCGCACCATGCGCTGACCGAGCGCCTCAAAAACTGTCTCGAATTGCCCTTCGAGGTTCAAGCCGTTGTAGATCACTAGCTGCGCCGCGTTCATCGCTGCAATGTCGGACTCGGTTGGCTTGTACAAGTGCGGATCAACGCCGCCGCCCATCAGCGCTGTGAGCGCAAGGCGCTCCCCGCCGATGATCCGCGCCAAATCTGCCACTTGAGTCGTGGTCGCCACGACGCGCAAGCGATCTTCAGCTTGGAATGCGCTCGGCGGCAGCAAGGATAGCACCAGCACAAGCAGGCCATACACAATTCGCTTCATATTTGAGCCTTTTCGTCAAATTTAGACTAGACTAAATACTTTTTCAAGAATATCCAACTTTGAAGTTCTGTCAAGGCGCAAAATTTCGCTGATCGGGCAGACTCGGCTATGATCGCGCTAAAAGTGCACACACGGGAGCAGGATTCATGAGCACCGTAAAAATTCACCGCGACCTCGCCGATCTCACGTGGGCGGTCGCGGCGCTGATTGTCAAATGGGGCAGGCAGGCGCTGGAGGAACGCGGAGTCTACCGTCTTGCGCTCTCAGGTGGCAGCACGCCCGTGCCACTCTACGCGCTCTTAGCTCTGCCCGAATGGCGTGCTCAACTCGATTGGACGCGCACGCACGTCTACTTCACAGATGAGCGCTGTGTGCCGCCCGATCACGCTGAGAGCAACTATGGCATGGTCAAGCGCGTGCTGCTTGAGCCGATCCAGATACCAGAGGCGAACGTCTATCGGATGGAAGGCGAGATTGAGCCGACTCAAGCGGCAGAGGTGTACAATGCGCTCTTGCAAGGCGTGCAGCTGGATGTGGTCTTGCTGGGCATGGGCGAGGATGCTCATACCGCCTCACTTTTCCCAGAGACGCTTGCATTGGATGAAACTGAGCGCGCTTGTGTGGCAAATTATGTGCCGAAACTCACAGCGTGGAGGCTGACCCTGACAGCGCCATACATCAACGCGGCGCGGCACAAACTTTTCATGGTGAGCGGCGAAAGTAAAGCAACAGCACTGCGCAATGTGCTGAACGGAGCGCCCGATCCGCAACACTACCCTTCGCAGTTGATCCACGAAGCGCTCTGGCTGATCGACTCGGCGGCTGCATCGGCGCTGCCGCAGAGCTGAGCGTCATTCGTTGTGTGAGGCACGCCGACGTGCCTGCTCCTCCGATAAAAAGCGGTCAAGTTCGCTCTCTTCACTCTGCGCGGACGCGGTCTCGACGTGCGCGCTCAGCCGATCCGCAGCGCTGGCATAGCTGCTGCTGCCGCTGACGCTGTAGACATCCTCCATTGCCTCAACGATGTCGGCAAGCGCCGCAACTTCCTTGTGAATCTCTTGGGCAAGACGGCGAGCGCGTGAGCTATCCATCTCACGGGTGTGCGCCATCTGCTGCAGCTTAGCGTGAACCGAGCTGAGCTGTGCCACTGTGTTATCCATGCGGATTTCAGTGCGCTTGATCAAGCTGGCGACCTTCTGCAGATCGTTGAGCAGGCGCTGACGGATAGCAATTGCCTCCTCCAGCTCAGCACGGACAGCAGGATCGGTCTCCATTTTCAGGCGCGTCTCGAGGGCGCGCAGCTGGGTCGGCACCTCGCGCCTATCGCGCTCCACAATCGTGTTCGACTCGAAATTATCAATGCTCTTGCCCAGCAAGTAAATCTGTTCGATCCAATCTTCGATCTCGCGGGCAGTATCCTGCAAAGCAACTTGCATCGCGCCGCTCTGCTTGGCGATGAACTCATCAATGCTGCGCTTGTACTCCAGCGCCTTTTGCAGGCGTTGACGAGCGGGCAAGTTCTTGATGTCGCGTGGATCGAAGCGCCCTTGCAACAGGCGGCTGACTGCCTCACGGCGCGCCGCAGGGTCTGTGACCGTGATCACGAGGTAGAGTGCCTCTAAAATTGCCCCGATCACTAGCCACATCCACGGCTGAAAGCCGGGGAAGAGCGTCAAACCAGAGAAAAAGGCGATCATGGTCAAGCCGATCACAAGGGCACTAGGCCACATGAAAAAAGCGTCTGCCAGCAGCGTGCCAAGCACGCGCCCGCGCAATTCATCAGCCGCACGTTTTTGTCGAGTCATAGTTTCTCTGTCCTATATACGCCTAGCACGCAGCCATATCCGATTATAGCAAGAGACTCGCCCTCTCAGGCTTGCGAAGTTGTCACACGCTCAATTTTAGCGCCTAGTGCGCTCAATTTCTCCTCTACACGCTCGTAGCCGCGATCAATGTGCTGCACATTGCCGATGATCGTCGTGCCGCGTGCGCACAGCGCCGCTAGAAGCAGCGCAATGCCCGCTCGAATATCGGGACTGCTGATAGTCAAATCGCCGTGCAGCGGCGTATGCCCTTGCACGAGCGCCCGATGCGGATCGCACAGCACGATGCGGGCGCCCATGCTCACGAGCTTATCGGTGAAGAACAGCCGCCCGTCATACATCCACTCATGGAACATGACCGCACCTGAAGACTGCGTAGCGATCACGAGAGCAATGCTGAGCAGGTCTGAAGGGAAGGCAGGCCATGGCTGCGCTTTGATCACAGGAATGCGGTTGCCTAGATCGGTCTGGATGCGCATGGTCTGTCCGCGTGGCACGAAGATATCCGCGCCGCGCACTTCCCAATGTACGCCCAGCTTGTGATAGACCAGCTCGATCATCGCTAAGTGCTGTGGATCGGCGTTTTTGATCAGCACCTCGCCGCCTGTGACCGCTGCTGCGCCGATATAGCTCGCCACTTCGATGTAATCGGCGCCCACGCGGAACGTGCCGCCGCCTAGCTGCTGTGTGCCACGCACAGTCAGCTGGTTGGAGCCGATTCCCTCAATTGAAACGCCCAGCATGACCAAAAAGCGGCACAAATCCTGCACGTGCGGCTCACAAGCAGCATTGCGAATGACCGTTGTACCCTTAGCCCGCGCCGCTGCAAGCAATGCATTCTCGGTCGCCGTGACGCTCGCCTCGTCCAGCAAGATGTCCGCGCCGCGCAGCCCTTCTGTGCGCATGTGAAAGCCCCGTGAGACTTCGATCTGCGCGCCCAGCTTCTGCAATGCCAGCAAATGTGTATCCACGCGCCGTCGCCCGATCACATCGCCGCCCGGAAAAGGCAAGACTGCCGCGCCGAGTCTACCCAGCAGCGCGCCTGCTAATACGATACTAGCGCGTAGGCGCGTTGAGAGCGCCGCGTCTACCACATGCGTCTGCAACTGCTCAGCGTGAATGGTCATGCGCTGCGCCGCCTCATCATAGGTGACCGACGCGCCCAATTTGCGCAGAATCTCCGCCATGACACGCACGTCTAGGATGCTCGGCACGTTGGTCAACGTAACAGGCTGATCGGTCAACAGACAGGCAGCCATCAGCTTCAGCACAGCGTTTTTATTGCCGCCGACCTCAAGCGTTCCATTCAGCGGATAGCCGCCTTCGATGATGAATTGCTGCATCGGCTACGATCCTCGATAGAAGTTCTGAATCCAATAGCCTGTCTGTATATGGTCACGCCCAATGCCCACACGCCCCACATAGTAAGGCAGTTGAGCATCAGCGCCGATGAAACGCCCACCTACAATACCGACCACAAAGGCGAGTCCCGCCTCGGCAGCGACCTCAAAAATGCGCGGATCGAACTCACGTCCGTGCCGATAGACGCCGCCATAGGGCGCGATCAAGCTGAGGGGCGTGTAGCCTGTCCCTTCGGCGATCCATTCCGCCGATTGTACGATCTCAGTGCGCAGATCGGGCAACCTGAGCGCGGGCAAGTAGCTGTGGTAGCTAGTGTGCGTATCGAGCTCCCAGCCGCGCTCTGCCAACTCGCGTAAGATCGCCCAGCCGCGTTCGGCGCGCTGCGGCGGCTGATCCGCGACCACAGCAAAAACGCCGCGATAGCCGACTCTCTCCACTTCCTCTGCCATCGCCAGAAAATAGGGCTGGATGTAGCTGGGCGCGATGTCATCAATGGTCAGGATGATGGGCTTTTCGGGCAGGGCGCTTTCGCCATGCAATGCCTTGAGTAGGTCTGCATAGCCGATGCTCTCATAGCCCTGCTCGCGCAGCCACTCCAGAATGCGCGGCAACTTCCAGCGATCTTTGGTGTGGAACATCAGCGTGGGCGGCACGCGGAAGGGCTGATCTTTTGTGCTGGAAGGTAAGCGAGGTAACGCAACGCCCAGCGCCGCCATGCCTAGAGTCTGCAGGAAGGCACGGCGACTCAGGCGCGGGGATAAACGGACTTCAGACACGAATCACTCCGCAGAATAACGTACAGGCAGGCTCAATTATAGCGCGCCTGCCTGATAAAGCTATTCTGGGAAGTGTAAATTGAGCGCTGTCACTCAGCCAACACTGCTTGGATGTCCAGCTCGATGTTGACTTCCTTGCTGACCAGCACGCCGCCCGCCTCAAGCATCACATTCCACGTCAAGCCCCAGTCCTCACGGTTGATCTTAGTGGTGGCAACGAAACCTGCCCGCGTCTTGCCGTCCATGCCCTTGCCCTGACCGAGAAACTCAGTCTTCAAGACAACAGGACGCGCCACGCCGCGAATGGTCAGGTCGCCTGCGATCTCAGCCGTATTTTCGCCCGTCGGCTTTACGGAAGTGCTTTTGAAGGTGATGGTCGGGTGGTTGGCGGCGTCAAAAAAGTCGGCGCTGCGCAGGTGATTATCGCGGTCAGCCACGCCAGTGTTCACACTTGCTACATCTAGCGTCGCCTCAACGGAAGCAGCCGACGGATTAGCGGGATCGAAGACGATCTTGCCGTCTTTAATGTTGAAGCTGCCGCGCACAGTGGTGATCATCATGTGGCGCACGGCGAAGGTCGCGCTGCTGTGCGCGGTATCAAGCTGCCAAGTTGCCATTGTCTGAGCATTCCTTTCGTACTGAAAAACTAAACGGACTGCAGTCCGTTTCACATAGGAGAGAATAGCACACTCGAAGCCTCGCTTGGCTTAGACTTTAATGAGAAGCGGACTAACGTCCATTTAGGAAGCCTTCGAGCAGGGCGTGAATGCCCGCGACCAGCTCATCAAGTGTGCAAGCGCGCCTTTGGCGCTGAAACTGGACGGTATGCGCCTCCAGCATGATGTAGAGCGCATCAGCAGCATAATCGAGGTGCTGCTTGACGCCCAGCCGCGCCAACAAGCCGCGCACAGTCTGATGCCACCAAGCGTGCGCCGCTGTGTGCATCAAGTGCGCCTCAGGCGCGCCGACCAGCAAGAGCGGCAAGTTGTGCCAGACGAAGGTGAGCGCCTCGCGCAGGAACCAGCGCAGATTCGCCTCAGGATCGTCGTTTTGGCGCAGGCGCTGCAAAGTGCGCTCCTGCAGATCGCGCTGCTGCTGATCGAGCAGCGCAAGGCACAGGTCAGTTTTGTTGGCAAAATGGCGGTAGAGCGTCCCCTTGCCGACCTCAGCCGCCTCCGCAATGGCGGACATGCTGACCGACTCGACGCCATGCGCCGCGAACAGGCGCTGCGCTGTCTCTAGGATCAATTCGCGGTTGCGGAGGGCATCAGCGCGGCTTGGGCGCGTGGGCTGCAGCCAGATCGGATCGTCAGCCATTGGGACTAAGGCGAATCAGTGCGCTCCATGCGTAGAATGCTCAAGAGCGCCTCAAACTCAGTTCGGCAGCAGTGGCAATGCTCAATGTGCTGCTTGACCGCCGCCAAAATGCCAATCGGAGAGGCATCAGCGAGCAGCAACTCGACCAGACAGTCCATATGATCAGCGCAGTCATCACAGCTGAGCGGCACCTCTGGCACGTTCAGCCACAGCTTGAGCAATTTGCGCGTGCGCTCATAGCGCGAGAGCGGATTTGTGTTCATGGCAGGCTCACCGTGCGCCTCTCACCAATCTCTTATGAGCATAGAGGCGTGCTGGGCGGCAAACCTCACGTATCACTGCCCAGCTTGGGCGTAGCCTTCGCCTCAGCCTCGCGCATGACCTCAAGATATGGCACGGGGCGGGTCTTGCCGTCTTCGCCGCGCACGTAGACGTACAGGTCTTCGAGCGGCAGGCGGTCAAGGAACAGCACGCCTTCGAGGTGATCGTATTCATGCAGCAGCATTCGGGCGTCCCAGTCGCTGAACTCGCGCTCATGGCGGGCGCTATTTTCATCCAGCCAGCGCAAGGTCACGCGCTTAGGGCGCTGCGTGTAGCCCATCATGCCGGGGATGCTCATGCAGGCGTCGTAGTCGCGCACGGTCTCTTCGCTCACAGCGACGATCTCTGGATTGATGAAAATCTGCGGCAACGCCTGATCCGCCGTCTCAGAGACCTCGCCTTCGGGCGTGTAATAGCCGATCCGTGCGCCAAAAATGCGCTGCAGCACGCCGATCTGCACAGCCGCCAAGCCGACGGCGGGATTCGCCATGATCGTATCGCGGATATCCTCGGCAAGCTGCTTGACCTGCTTGGTGATCTTGCGCACAGGCTCAGATTTAGTGCGCAAGAGTTTCTCATGCCTGCTGATCGTCAGAATCTTCTTGACTGCCATGTCACGCTCTTTTCACAGTACGAGTGTGCTTCATTTTCGCTCAAAAGGCGCGCTTGTGCAACGCTTTTGTGAGGGGCAGTTGCGATCAGAGCGCGCTATACTCTGCGCGGATTGAGCAGAAAGGACTTTCCGCGCATGACAGTGATCCTAATCATCCTCGACGGCTGGGGGCTGCGCGAGGAGCGCGAGGCAAACGCCGTGAAGCTGGGCAACGTGCCAACTTTCAATCACTTGTGGGAGAGCGGACTCTACAGCACCACGACGCTCGGCGCCTCAGGCGAGGCAGTCGGCTTGCCGAAAGGGCAAATCGGCGGCTCTGAAGTCGGTCATTTGAACTTGGGCGCAGGCACAGTCATCTACACCGAGCTGACCTTCATTGACAGGCAGATCGAGACAGGCGAATTCTTTCGAAGTCCTGCTTTGCTAGAGGCGATGACTCGCGCTGCAGGGCGCGAATCAAGCGGCAATACGCTGCACTTGATGGGCTTGGTCAGCGATGGCGGCATTCACAGCTATAACACGCACATCTACGCGCTGATCGAGATGGCGAAGCGCAATGGCGTCACGCGGCTTGCCCTGCACGCCTTCACAGATGGGCGCGATACGCCGCCGCAGTCGGGCTTGGGCTACATCCGCGAGTTACAGGCAAAACTGGACTCGTTCGGCATTGGGCAGATCGCCACAGTCATCGGACGCTATTACGCAATGGATCGGGATAAGCGCTGGGAGCGCACGCAGCTCGCCTACCGTGCAATGGTCGAGGGCGTGGCGGAGCGCACAGCGCAGAGCGCGGCTGAGGCAGTTGAAGATGCCTATCGGCGCGGCGAGACCGACGAATTCATCTTCCCGTATGTGATCACGGATGCGAACGGCGCGCCACGCGCCACGATCAAGGGCGGCGATACGATCATCGGCTTCAATTTTCGCGGCGACCGTATGCGCCAGCTCTACAGCGCCTTAATGGATGAGAACTTTCACGGCTTCGTCCGCCAGAAATTGCCCGATCTGCATTTTGTGACAATGGGCGTGTGGGGCGATGATGTCACGGCGCCACGCGCCTTTGTGCGTCCGCCACAAGCAACCTGCCTTGCTGAAGTGCTGAGCAAACACGGCAAGCGCCAATATCACACAGCCGAGACCGAGAAATTCCGCCACGTCACCTTCTTTTTCAATGGACAACGCGATGAGCCGTTCGAAGGCGAGGATCGCTACCTTGAGCCTTCGCCTAAAGACGTGCCGACTTACGATCTCAAGCCTGAGATGAGCGCGATCCCGCTGACCGATAAGGCAGTCGAGGCGATTTTGAGCCGTCAATACGACTTCATCCTGCTCAACTACGCCAATCCTGACATGGTCGGGCATACCGGAGTGCTAGAGGCGGCGATCAAGGCTGTGGAGACGGTTGACTCGCAGTTGGCGCGCTTGCTAGACGCGGCAAAGCAAGTCGGCGCGACCGTGATTGTGACGGCAGATCACGGCAATTGCGAACTGATGGTTGATCCTGAGACGGGTCAGCCGCACACAGCGCACACTATGAATCGCGTGCCGTTCATCCTGATCACGCCTGATGGCAGCAAGCCGCCGCTGCGCGAAGGCAATCTTTGCAACGTCGCGCCGACCATTCTACAATTGATGGGCATTCCCAAGCCATCGGAGATGGACGCCGAGAGCCTGCTTGCCTGAATGCGCACGTCCGCAGCCGCAGCTGAGCTGTGTGCGCTCAGTTGCGGCAAGTGAAAGGCTGTGAGTATGCGCAAGCTGTTCATGTTCGTAAGGAAATGTAGTGCAAGCGATCTTTTTCTCGGCGGATCGGCTTGAGGCAGCTGAGAGGGGCATTCCGCGCTATGGACTAGCGGCGCTGATCCACTTGCTGCAGCCCAACGGCGCGCAACTGAATTACATCGCGCTGGTCTACGCCGATGAAGACTCCGCGCAAGCCGCTGCTGCCGCTCTGCCAGAGCGCGTTGAGCGGCAAGAGGTGACTTCGGAAAGTATCACGGATATATCGCAGCCGTTCCTCGAGAGTCTGGCTGAGCGCAGGGGCAATGTTGCGCCGATTCGGATCGTCAACTCGGAATCGCGCTGTGTCTTGTTCTTGCCCTTCGAGAGTCCTGCGCCGCAAGATGTACTGCAGGCAGTGCAGACGGAGCGCCCTGCGCCGTTGCTGGTTTTCCGCCTGCTCTATGACGCGCTGTTCAGCGGCGATTTGGGCTTCTTGGCGGTTACGCGCTAGACTGGAGCTATCTGTCCGCATCTTCAAGATGTAGGCGATGACCGATCAGCCCAGCAAACCGAAAAGCACCTCCAAGCCGCGCTCGACGCCGCGCCCGATCTCCAGTATGCAGATCGTCTTCGGCTCGATCTTGGCGATCTCGCTGCTGCTTGCTATCAACTTCAGCGGGCGCATCGCCGCAGGGCGCCAACTCAACGCGCAGCGCCAAGAGCTGCTCTACAGCATTGAGACCCTACAGGCACGGGCTACGGCGCTGCGCACAGAGCTAAATTTCTACGCCAGCGACGCCTTCGTGGAAGAATGGGCGCGCCGTGAAGGCAAAATGGTCAAGCCCGGTGAAGTGCTCGTTGTGCCTGTGCCGCCATTCACCACGCCCACTCCAATTCGCACGCCAACTCCGCTGCCCGAAGTCGTCACCCGCCGTGAGAGCGCCCCCTCAAACTTTGAGCTATGGTGGCGCCTCTTTTTCGATTCGCCGCCGCCGCGATAGCCCTGTGCGCCGTCTCACGCCTCTGATCATCGCTGTGCTGCTATGCCGTGCCGCCTTCGGCATTGGCGTAGCCATGCGCACGCCCGCATGGGAGGCTCAAGATGAGCCGTTCCATTTCGCCTATGCTGCTCAGATCGCCCGTCAAGGCACACTGCCCGACTCCAACAACCCAATGCACATTCATCCGCCTGCCTATCACGCCCTAGTCGCTGCCTTCATGTGGCTTTCAGGCAGCACGCAGACGCCCCTCGCGCCGCCCGATCACAACTGGTATTTCTACGAGGGCAATGGCGGCATAAATTTCGCTCTGCCCGCCCGTACGCTCGAACAGCGCAGCACAGAGCGCGACTTAATCGCAGCGCGGCTGTTCACAGCGATCCTTGCCATAGTCGGAGTCGCTGTTGTGTGGCGGACGGCGCGCCGTGCGGGGCTAAAAGCGCCCTTTGCCCTGATCGGGACGCTCTTTTTCGCCTGTCATCCGCAGGCGCTCTTCAGCAGCAGCACGCTGAGCAACGACGCGGCGGCGCTCCTGATCGGCGCGCTGATCATCTGGAGTGTCGTAGCAGCCATGCAGCGGCGATCAGCGCGTTTGGCACTCCTAGGGCTTGGGCTGAGCGGCGTGGGCAACCTCTTCAAGCTGAACATCTTGCCATTGACGATAGCGGCGTGCCTCGCACTGGCGCTGTGCCTCTCATGGCGGCGTGCAGTTGGCTATGCTCTGATTAGCGCCGCCATGCTCGGACTGGGCACACTCATCATACGCGAGACAGGCATCTTGTTGCCCTTTGCCGCTGAAGTGGGCGGACGAGCAGCGCCGCTCGCGCTCTGGGAGCGGCTACAAAGCGATTTGGGCGGAGTCCTGTTTAGGGAGGCGCTGCAGCACGGCGCGCTGAGCGCCTTTGGCGTCTTCGGCTGGGGGACGGTCAGATTGCCGCTATGGACGGTCGGGGCGCTGTGGTTAGGCGCCCTGATCGGCACTATCGGCATAGCGCGATTGTGGCGCGTACGGCTGCTCTGGGCGCTGATTAGCGCCTGTGGCGCTCTAGTGATAGCAGCCGCAGCACTCAGCCTGCTCTATTACAATCCGCAGCTGCTAAATAGTCGTTACCTGTTGCCGAGTCTAGCGGCATGGGCGATTCTCTTGGCGCTGGGCTGGAGCGCGCTCAGCAAGATCGGGCGCTACGCGGGCACAGGCACGGTTTGCGGCATGGTCGCGCTCTCGGCGTGGCTCGGCTGGGGTGGCTTGGCAGCAGTCTACGCGCCGCCGATCCAATTTGTCGCAGTTCCAGAGGGGCAAAGCATCGCGCTGATGCCTGAGATCAGCCTACGCAGCTACGAAGTGTTGAGTCCAAGCGTGCGGGGCGGCGAGTCGCTTGAGGTGGCGCTGATATGGGCTGCCGACGGGGATATCAGCGAAAACTACACACTGCGCCTCGCCTTCGTCGGCGCAGATGGGAACATCTACGGCTGGCTGTACACCTTTCACGGCGCGGGGCGTTATCCGACGGGCGTTTGGCGTGCCGGGACTGCCTTCCGCGAGGTCTACCGCGTGCCAATCCGCAG
This sequence comes from Candidatus Thermofonsia Clade 1 bacterium, assembly GCA_002794705.1. The sequence goes on along the minus strand of PGTK01000002.1, from coordinate 65,229 downwards.
CGATGTCCCTGTGCCAAGCGCTGGCTACTTGCAAGTGATGCTGGTGGAGCTAGAACACGCTATTCTACTGGACTCAATACCAATTTCCGTGCGCTGAGTCACTTTAACTGCAGGTGAGTAACGCCTATCCGAGTTTGAGCCTACTTTCGCGGATCATCGGACCGATCGTCCCGCTGTGCCTTGCCGTCAAGGTCGCAGCGCATGTGAACAAGCGTGTGCCGCCGCGTGAAGCCGTATTCCTCAAAAATCGCATTGGCAATGGCGTCATCAGCAGGATGCTCAAGATAAAGCGTACGATGCTGACCATCAAAGCGGCGCAAAACGTAGTTCAAAAGCGGCTTTTCCAGCTTACCCCAATGATTAGGATGCACCATCAGCGTCAAATGCACGGCGCCGCCGAATTGAGTCCGTGCTGTGAGCGAGGCAAGGATGCTGCGCTCATCAGCGCTGCGCACAATCCAACGATCTATGCCTTGCCCACTGAAAAGCATCCCCAAAAAGCGCCATAACGACGGACGAAACTGACTAGGATGAGTTGGGCGGAGCCAGCCAATGCCTCCCCGCCGATTCGGACGGACAAGGCGTGCCAATTCGTATTCAGCGCGCCATTCATTGCCCTGCCGCAGAGTGATGAAAGGCATATCCTCCAGCTTGTGCGGCGCACGCAACATGGCAGAGCGCTGCCACTTGATGAACGTCCGCTCTTCGTAGAAGCCGAGCGCACGGTAGAGCTCGCGTGCGCCGTGATTTTCCGCCTCTACCTGCAAAATGGCGAAGGTCGCGCCGCGCATGGCGATATGCTCAAGCGCCTTGCTCACTAGCGCCTTCGCAATGCCGCGCCGCCTGAAATCAGGATGCACAGCGACATTAGCGATGATATAGCCCTTGCCCATGTCAGGCGGGTAGTCCGCCGCTGCAATCGAGACGTTGCCGACAAGCCGCCCCGCCTCCAGCCAGACGAAGCCCTGCCCAAGCCCGTCTAAAAGGCGATCCATGCGCTGCAAAAGCGAGAGCAGAGCGCCCGTCTGGCTGAGCGCCCGCAGCTCACGGGCTGTAGCACGCCCCGCCTCATCTACGCTGAAACACAAGTCAATCAGCTCGGCAATGCCGCTCAAATCAGTGCGCAAGTTCACAGGACGTGCGCCTGTGAACGGGACTGTATCTCCACCTAGAAATGCCGATGCTGACATGGTGTCTCTATCTCAACACTTCACTGTGATACCTCTCAAACGGCGGTCGCGGCTGCAATAACTGCCCTCACAACGCGCTCGACCTATGCTGCATTATCCAAGCGATTTTGGGATCAGTGGAAAGTTGCCTTTCTATGCGCTTCTTAAGAGCGCCTTTATGATATAGATCATAGCACGCTCCGAATCTTATGTCAAGGCTTGCAGAGTGCGCCGATAGACCTCGGCTGTGCGCCGCGCCTGCTCTGGTAGCGTGAAAAGACTCGTCACGCGCTGCAGCGCCGCCTCGCCCATGTGCCGCGCCCGCGCCGAGTCGTTCAACAGGTCAGCGAGGCGTGCCGCCAATGCCGCTGAATCGCCCTTTGGGATCACATAGCCCGTCTCGCCATCTACCACGATCTCCCGTGTGCCACCGACATCAGTTGCCACACACGGCAGACTTGCCGCGCCTGCCTCGATCAGCACAGTCGGCAATGCCTCGCTCCAGCTCGGCAAGACCAAAACATCTGAAGCGCCCAGCAACTCAGGCACATCCATGCGCTGACCGAGAAAATGGATGCAATCGGCGTATGGCGCCGCCAAAGATTCCAGCTTGGCGCGCTCTTCGCCGTCGCCCACCAGCATAATTTGGACATTTGGCACGCGCTGCCGCAAAAGCGGGACTGCCTCAAACAGCACCTCGTGACCCTTGCCGCCGCGCAGCACTGCCACCATGATCACAATTGGTGCATCTTGCGCCCAGCCAAGCGCAGCGCGAATTTGGGCGCGGCGAGCGCGTGTGGCAAATTTTTCGAGCTGAATGCCATTGTAAACCGTCTCAATGCGCTCCAGAGGCAAGCGCGCCTGCCGTGCAAACTGCTGGCGCACTGCCTCCGAGACGGCAATGACGCGATCCGCGCCGTAGCGCGCTGCGATCAGCACCAGCTGCGCACGTAAGCGCGTCTTCAGATTGGTGAATGGCTCAAACATCACATGGCGCGTCATGACCGAAGGCACGCCCAGCAAGCGCCGCGAGAGCGCATTGTAAATATTGGTATCCTGATCCTGCGAATGCACCAGATCGATCCGCTCACGGCGCAAAAAGTCAGTGTAGCGCCGCCACGCTGCTCGATCCACCATGCGCCGTGCGCCCATATCAAAGCGTGGCACGCCGCTCTGCGCCACCAGCTCCGCCAATGGGCTATCGCGGCGCGTATTGAGCGTGCCTAGCGTCAATTGGATATCTTCCACAGCGCTCAAATGCGGCAAAAGGTCAGCAATGTTGCGCTCCGCGCCGCCCATCGCCATGCTGCTGAGCATGAGTAACACGCGCACGGTCAATCCTCCCTGTAATAGCGCGGACGCGCCACTAGTGACGGAAAGCCCATGACTTTCAGCTTGAAGAGATCGAACGAGTCTTTGTAGAGCAAGAAGGCGCGCCGAATCTGAAATGGATAGCGCCGCAGCGCCCGCAGTGACATCGGCGCGGGCGTGAGCGTATAAGCGCTCTGAAAGTCCAGAGCGCGCAACATCTGAATGATCGCTGCGTTGTAATCATTCGGCGTACCGTTGGGATAGGCGAAGGCGGTCGCCTGCTGATCAGTCTGAGCCTCAATATGCGCCTTCGACTCAGCCAGTTCACGGTACGCCTCTTCAGCGCTGATCCGCGTCAAAATTGGATGATTGACCGTATGCGGCATGCACGCCACGTCCGCCGCGACCATCTCACGTACCTCATCCCAATTGACAAAAAGCGACGGATCAGCCTGAGGTGCAGGCACCTCCAGCCGCTCACGGAGGGCGCGGATCGCAGCCTGTTTCTCGGACTCCGTGAGGCGCTTCAAAGCGCGCAACAGACGATCCGTGACGGCGCGACGCGCCTCAGGCGTGCTGAGATCGCAGCTGCCGATCAACGGCAGCTCAGCTTGCGTCCGCTCGGTCAGATTCAGGTAGAGTGCGCATTCGTCCCACCATGGCAGCACGGGATGATCCATGCGCGAGGTCATCAGGAAGATTACGGCGGGCAGTCCCAAGCGCTTCAAGACGGGAAAGGCGTTCTCATAGTTATCGCGGTAGCCGTCATCAAAGGTGATCAGCAACGGGCGCGAGGGCAGGGGTCTGCCTTTGATCAGGAAGGCGTGCAGCACAGGCAGACTGATCACGTTGAAACGCCTGGCGATCCACGCCATTTGGCGGGCAAACATCTGCGGCGTTGCGCTGACATTAGGGCGGTAATGCAGGAAATCAGGCGCATTTGGATCGGTGATCCGATGATAGGCAAGCACAGTCAGGCGATTTTTGCCCCAAAACGTATCCAACAGGCGCGGCACGCCCAAGCGCGCTAAGGCGGCAATAGCAAGCTGCGAGCGTTTCGCCATGCAGAGCGCTCTCCTTGTGAGTTTGACTAGTGGCTGATAGCTCTATCATACACCTGAAGGATTTTTTCCAGCATGGCGGCTTGGCTAAAGCGCACCGCGACCATCTGATAGGCATTCATGCCCAGCTGACAGGCAAAATCGCGCTGAGTTGCCAGATGGCGAATACCTTGTGCCAATGCCGTCGAGTCCTGAGCTGGCACAAGGCGCGCTGTGACGCCGTCTTCCAGCAGGGTTGCTAAGCCACCGACCGCCGTACACAGCAACGGGCGCGCATAAGACGCCGCCTCCAGCACGGCATAGGGCAATGCCTCTGAGAGCGACGCCATGCAGACGCAGTCCAGTGAAGGCAATAGGCGCGGCACGTCCTCACAAAAGCCCGCGAAGTAGACCCGATCCGCAATGCCCAGTGAAGCGGCTTGCGCCTCCAGCTCAGGGCGCAACGGACCGTCGCCGATCACCACTAGGCGCACGGGCAAATCGCGGACATGCGCCATTGCCTCCAGCAAATAACGATGTCCCTTGACAGGCTTCAGACGCGCGATGATACCGATTACGAAATCTTCAGGCGCGGCACCCCATGTCCTGCGCAGCGCATGATCAGGCTCTGGCAATGGCAAGGGCGGAATCGGCACGGCGTTGTGAATCAGGGTCGCCCGCCCGCCCAGACCACGCCGCTCTAGCTTCGCCTGCAGCGTCTCGGTCACTGTGATGTACTCTCGCGCCATGAGACGGTTCAAGCGCAGCACGCCCTCGTAGAGCGCGCCTTTCAAGTTCGGATATTCGGCGCCGTAGTCGCTGTGTAGGGTCGCTACGCAGCCGCGCACGCCTGCCAGACGCGCTGCGAGATGTCCCCAGAAGATGGATTGCACGTTGTGAGCGTCTACCACGCGGTAGCCGCCCTGTTTGATGATCGTGCGCAAGCGCGAGATCAGCGTAGGGCTGGCGCGCCCCGACTCAAGGGTGTGGCACGGCACGCTGAGCCGCACAAGGCGCTCATGCAATGGGCTACCGCGCAAAACAGCGACCGCGCAGCCTGCCGTCGCTGTTTGCAGCGCCGTCACTTGAGTCTGGACGCGCACTTCGGCGCCGCCGTAGCTGCGCGCCAAGTCCACCAGCAGCACCTTATAGGCGCGTCGCTGCTCCGCCACGGCTCTACTCCTGACGGCGCGCCCGAATTGTCCGCACCAGTGAGAGCAGTCCGAAGAAAGCCGTTGCCAGCAAAACGCCTGCCGTGAGTGCGATCAGGATCGGAATCCATGAGGGCGGACTGGGCGTCTCGACTTGCAATTCCTCAGGCGGCAGCGGCTCAAAGGTCGGCAGTGGCGTCGGAGTCGGCACGAAAGGCGTAGGACTGAAGATCGGCGAGGGCGTCGGCGTGAGACTCGGCGTGACAGTCGGCGTGGGCGTCTCGGTTGGACCGGGCGTGACCGTGAAGACGCGATTCGGCGTCGGCGTGGCGCTCGCGGCAAGCGTGGACTCCGCCACAAGCGTCGGGATGTCCACTTCAATGTCTACGGCGTACTTGCTGCGATAGGTATTCGCAGCGTAGACGCTGTTCTGGGTCACATAGACGATGTTGCCGTTCAGATCGCCGCGAAAAAACGTGACCGCTTGCATGGCTAACATGGCGAAGGTCTCGCCCATGCTGCTGGTGCCTGTGATGGTCAGCAAGACTCGGCGCGGATTCCAGAGCGAGGGCTGTGCCTGCAATACGCCGATCTCAAAGTTCGGCGGCAAGCGCAAGACCACGTCATCGAGCGTCTGTTCAAGCGAATCAGTGCCAGCTGTGAAGGGCTGCGGCAACTTATCGCTGATGCTCCGCAACAGACTGTTGGTAGAAGGTCTGCCATAGAGGATGATGTGATATTGTGCCAAATCCAAGCCACCGGGCAGTGCCTCACCAAGCACAAGGCGCGGTGCAAAGCGCTCGCCATTCTCGGTCAGCGTGCCCAGACGCGCTGCCAAACGCAGCACCTGCTCAATCTCGCTCAGACTCGGCTGATCGGGCAAGATGAACAGCACATCATGCAGATCGGAATACTCGCTGAACGGCACAGGAAAATCCGAGACCAGCGGCGGGCGCAACGCTGTATCCACCACGGCACGCGGCAGCGCTAGGACGCTCTGCGGACGGATGTTCAGCCAGATCGTGGCGGGATTCGGCAAATTGCAGCCCCAGTTCCCACGCGACTCAACTTGCACTGACAAGATATTGCCCTCGCCCGTCCGCACAGCCGACGGTGGGATCGGCGCACGGACGCGATGCGGACCGGGACGCGAGGCATACTCACTGCCCGTCCCAATGTTGACGCTGTTGATCGGCGTCTCGTTCAGCACAAGGTTCAGACTGGTCTGTGCCTCTTTGAGCGTATCGGAGTAGTCGAAGACGATCTCGACATACGCCGCCTCGCTGATCTGCACGCCATTTGGCACAACAAAGCGGAAATCGGCAAATTGTGAGCCAACGCCGAAGGTCGTAGTGGTCTCAATGCCCAAATCGGCAAAGGTCTGCACGTCGCGCAGCGATTCGCCCACGCGCTGCTGCGAGAGCGGGCGCACCTCGCGCACAATGGCGAGCGCGCCCTCCAAGCCGAAGGCGTCTACCCTGCCTGCAAAAGCGCGGATCGCTTTCTGGATCGCCTCAAACGTGCCGCCCGTGAAAGTCAGTATGGCAAGGTACGGATTCTCAGGATGGGCGATCAGCTGGACAATTCCCTCCTCAGGCGCGAGAGCCGTCTCGCGGACGCTGAATGCGTTCGTATCCGCGTCATAGCGCGTCGGGAACAGATTTTCGGCGTAAAGCTGCGCGATCAAAGCGTGATTGGCAGGCGTGCCGATCAAGATCAGGTTATTCTCACGGCGATTTTCAGCATCAAGCGCGCTGGGCGTCGTGACCTTCAAACGCACCTGATTGCCCGTCAATCTGCCAATGCCTGCAGCTAGACTGAGCGCATTTTCTAGGTCATTTGGCGTGAACGCCTCAGGCAGGACGAGAAAAGCGGTCTCAGGCTGATTGGCGGGCAGGTTGTTATAGAACGGACGCGGAAAAAGCGCTAGATTCAAGCTTGGCTTCAGGCGCTCATACTCAAAATGCAGGTAAGAGAGGTCAGAGCGGATCACAATGCGCGCCTGCCGATTGGAAAAGCAGTGATCGCGGGCATCCATTGAGAGCGCAACGCTCTGGCGGGCGCGCTCAGGGTTGATCGCGCTCAGCGGCAACGGCACTGCAACAGTCTGAGGCGAGTCCTGTGTTGTTGTGAACGACGCCTCATAGACCAGCTGGTTGTTCAGGCGCACTTCAAAGCGCGTGATCGGCTGGACGGGCGTGCTGGAGAGTTCAGCGCCGCTCTCGATGAACTGCAGGTTCAAATATAGCACGTTGTTGCCTGCCAGACGCCAATTATCAGGCACCTCAAAGCTGAACTGTGCCGAGCCTTGAGGCGAGAGCAGCTCTAAGTTGCGCACGTTCAAGCTGGCAAGGGCGAAGTCTTGAGCGATCAGCGCGCCGCCGATAGGCGTGGGCTGAGGCGTGCTGAACGGCGGCAGACTCGGCGTGGGCGTCGCCGCGCCCAGCGACATCGGCGCGGCAGGCATGAGCAGCCCAAGCAAGGCAAGGCAGACGGTCAGCAGCTGAAGAGAGGCGGAAACGTTTCGCATGATCATCCTTGTCATTCATAAGGGCAGAGCAGGCGAGTCGCATGGACTTGCCCGCTCTTGATTAGGTCGCAGCGGGCTACCAACTTGCAGCCGTCGGCGTGGACGTGGGCGTGCGGCTCGGCGTGACCGTGAAAACGGGGATCGGAGTCGCTGTGCTGACGCCAATCGCCGCTGTTGCTAGGAGGCGCGGCTCTGCGGTCGCGGTCGGTGGCAGGCTGATTGTCTCACGGGTGCGCGTGTTGATCGTCCAGAGCTGAGTCGGGCTGGCATAGATGACGTTGCCCGGCAAATTGACCGTGCGCCGCTCGATCAGGGCGCGCAAAGCGCTCTCCACGCCGACGTTGCCCGTGCCGCTGATGATCAAAATGGCGCGCTGCGGCGCACTGGGCGAGTCGATCAGCTGCAGCACGCCGATATCATAGGCAGGCGGCAAGCGGTAGACAACTGAATCTACGACCTGCTGCAGTGCATCGCTCCCCTCTTGGAAAGGCTGCGGCAAGCGGGCGTTGAGTGAACGGATATAGGCATTGCGCGTAGGGCGCCCAAGCGCAATGATGTGATAGGCGCTCGGATCAGCCTCCGAAGGCAAGGCGCCAAGGCTCACGCGCGGCGTGAAGCGCGTGCTGCCGGTGACCGAACTGCCCAAAAACGCCATCAAACGCAGCATCTGCCCGATTTCCTCAGCGTTTGGCGCATCAGGCAGGATGAACCAGAGGTCGCGCAGATCGCTCAGGCGCGTGAAAGGCGAGGGGAAGCCGCTCAGCAACGGGACGCGCACGGGCGTATCATCGGCGCGGCGCGGCAAGTAGAAAGTGCTCTCCGGGCGCGGCATCAGCCAGACAATCACGCTTGGCAGTACCTCACAAGCGCGTGTATCCACCAGCCCTGAGGAGTCGATCTGGATGAGCAGCGTATTTTGTGCGCCGCTGATCACGCTGAAAGGCGGGATGCGCGCCTTGAGCTGTGTGACGCGCTCGCCCGTGCGCGGGTTGCGCAAAAAGGTGCTGTTGAGCGGCGTATCGTTCATAAACAGCGTGACCGTCGCGTTCGCCTCGGCTAGCGTGTCTGAGTAATCGAAGCGGAAGTCCAGCGAGGCATCATCGGTCAGCACGACTCCATCAGGCATGGTGAAGACGATCTCGCCGAATTGCAGCCCTGCGCCATAGATCGGCGCGTTGATGTAGCCCAAGTCGGCAAAGGTGACGCGCTCTGCCAGCACAGCGTTGGTATCTACAGCGGGCGCCTGCCCAATCTGTGAGACCAGCGCGACCGGTCCGCCCAGTCCGATGATGGCAGGCGGTCCGCTCAACACCTGAGTCGCTTTGCGCAGTCCGTCGGGCGTTTGGGCGGTCACAGCGATGATCGCGGCGTTGGGATTGTCAGGATTCAGCATGATCTGCGCAACGCCGTCATCAGGTGCAATGCGCGTGTTGCCCACAAACAGGCTGCCGTCTGGCTCTAGGCGCGTGGGAAAGCGCCGCGCAGCGTAAGCGGCGTCAATAGCAGCATGCTTGCCGATCTGTCCGATCCACAGCTGATTGGCAAGGCGATCCGCCTCTGTGAGGGCATCGGCGTGCACGGCGTACATGCGCACGCGGTTGCGCGAGAGCGCGCCCAAAGCAGCAGCAAGACTGGCCGCCGCCTCATAATCGAGCGGCTCAGGCTGCGCAGGCAGTACAAAAACGACCGTCTCGCCAAGCACGGCGGGCGCGTTATTGTAGAACGGGCGCGGATAGAGCGAGAGATCGAGGGGCGGCGGCAGCAGACGGTACTGGAAAGCGATCTCAGAGGTGGCAGCGGATATACGTAAGCGCGACTCAATGCCCTGCAAGCACTGATCGCGCCCGTCAAGCGTGAGCAAGATGTTGAAATCGCGCAGGGCAGGATCGCCCATGATCTCAACGGGCAATGGCACTTCGATCAAGCGGCGTCCGATGTCGTTCGGAGTCAACGTGAGCGTGGCAATCGGCACGTTGTTCAGGCGTACGCGCAACAAGACAGGTGGCACAGCCACGGGCGTGGCTGTAGTGGCGGTCACAATTAGTCCGTAGTCCAGATCGAGCCGTAGCATATTCGCGCCGCTGGCTAACCAGTTATCAGGCACGCGGAAATTGAAACGGCTGCTGCTCTGCGGCGTGCTCAGCTCAATATCGCGCACATTGAAGGCGGCAAGGCTGATGTTCTGAGCCAACAGCACGGCTTCAGGCAACGGAGTCGGTTGAGCGGGCAGGAGGCTGCGCGGAGTCGGCGTGATGGTGGGAGTGACAGGCGTTGCCGTCGGCGGATTTTGTTGAGCCGTCACTTGGTGCGGCTGCACAACCGAAAAAAGGGTCAGGATGCCAAAGATGGCGATCAAGGCGAGCAGAAACGGCAACTTCCTCATGAGTCTCTCTCCTCAGCAATAGACAATGACGCCTGTCTGCGTTCGCGCAACAGCGCAAGGCGGCGGTCGGTCATGGCTTGCGAAAGCACGCTGGCACTAGCGGCAAGCGCAAACATGATCCACATATAGCGGGCGTAGTCAGCGTGCAGAAAGATGCTAGTGATCAGGTATGAGACAATCCCCAGCTGCAGCGACGCCGTCCACGCCGAAAGATCAGGGCGATCTAGCTCACGGAATTGGCGGCGCGCCCGCGCCGTACTCCGAAAAAGCGCCAGCAAGATAGCGCCAAAGGATAAAATGCCCAACATGCCCATCTCAGCCGCCAGCTCTAGGTAGAGACTGTGCGCCTGCCGATCCTCAAGGCGTGGGTCTAAGCCGAGCATCGAGGAATATTCCACATAGAGCGCCTGATAGTTGCGCTTGCCCACGCCCAGAATCGGATTTTCAGCGAACATCTGTGTAGCAATGATCATCTCGCTGGTGCGCCCGCGAAAGGAGGCTTCAGTCTGCAGCCCTGCGTTCACGGGTAGCGCATCACCCAATGTCAGCACGCGATCCACATACCCTTGTGGCAAGATCGGCAAGAGCAGGATGATCAGCACAGCGCCAAGAGCCGCTACGCGCAACAAATTGTACTTGCGATCCAGCACCAGCAAGCCTGAGACCACTACCAGTGCCAGAAAGCCGCCGCGGGAGTAAGTGAAAATCGCCGCGCCTACGATCAACACGGTGCAAAGCGCGCCGATCAGTCGCCCTGCTTGCGTTGTACCCGTCAACATGCGGTAGGCGGCAATGGGGAAGATCATCAGCAGGATTTGCGCATAGAAGTTCGGATCGTCGAGCGGACCGGTCACGCGCAGATCGTCCATAGCGCCCACGATCTGATGCACGCCCGACTTCGCTAAACCGAAGAAAGTGTTGTCCGTATCGCCCGTGAAAGTGTGATACCAGCTCAAGCCGGCAACCAACGCCGCGCTGAAGATCAACGCCCAAAGGACGGTCTTGAAGCTCTGCTCATCATCGCACAGCTGCACCATGATGATCAGGATCGCAAAGTCCTTCAGCCAGTCAATCAGCCGATCAAGCGCCGCCGATTGATTGGCAACAGCGAACATCACAGACATGGTCGCCACAATGCCGTACAAGACCATTGTGGCTTCCACGCTGCGAAAAACAAGCGGCTTGCGCTTCAAAACGATCCGATTGGCGATCACACTGACCAAGATCAGCGCGATCAGCGGCTGATTGATCTTGGGAATGCCGAAATTCACCTCAAGCGCGTCTGAGAGGTTCAGATAAGTGAAGACGGCAAGGATGTACAAGCCGACCTGCGGACGCAGCACCACCCACAGCGCCACAAATGCGCCGATCACGCCGCCTGCGATCAGGAAGGCTGAGTCGGTTGCCGCCATGAGGTAGTTGGCGATGAACACTGCGATCAAGCCGAGCGTGAAGACGCCGACGGGCAGCAACTGCTCCAGCACGGCGTAGCGCCGCAACAAGCGACGCACGCCAAAAATCCCGCGTGGAAACGACGCATAGCCATTCTTGGGGAGCGCACCCGTACTCATTGTCCGTCACGCTCAGCAGGCGGCTCAGAGTGGCTCTCAACTGTGCGCGGCGCGGGTGCGGCTGAGGCGCTCTCTTCCAACAAGCGATCCAGCTCACTGCTGGTGAACGGCATGTTCGGATTGCTCTCAAGCGGCTCTGGGACGCCAATTTCAGCATCAAGGGCGAACGGCTGCGCCGAAGTACGGATCAAGTGCAGGCTGTTCTCGCCCTCTTGGCGCGCCATGCGCAGCGCTTCATTGGCTTTGGTCAGCATGGTTTGCAAGTCAAGCGAGCCGCCGCTGCTCTCCACGATGCCGGAGTTGACCATGAAATTGGCGATGTAAGCATCTACAGTGAAGGTATGCGTGCGAATATCCTGATGCAGCCACTCGATCAAGCGCTGCGCCTCGTGAGCGGGCGTCTCAGGCAGGAGAATGGCGAAGGTGTAGCGTCCTAAGTAGGCAATGATATCCCCAGCGCGGATTTTATCCTGCAGACGCAATGCCGCAGCGCGCAAGAGCATGTCTTCAGCCTCAGGTGGCAAAAGCGAAAAATCCTCCGTGGGCGTCAGGCGCATGAGCGCGAGGCTGAGCGGGCGGTTGCGCGAGCGCGCACGGTTGATTTCTTCAATCATACGCTGCTGGAAGTAGCGCTCATTATAGATGCCCAATTTGGGGTGCCGAATGGACGCCATCTCAAGGCGCTCCACAGGGCTGCGCAGATATTCCAGCATAAACGCCAAGCCCACGCCCAGCACAAAGCCGACCATGCCGCCAAGAATGCCCTGCTGCGTGCGATTGCCGGGCGCCTCTTGCACCTCAGGCGGATCGAGTTCCTCTAAGCCCACAAAGCTATACAACTGACCCGCCCGCGCCGTGCCTGCCACGCCAATTGCCTCTGCCAAGCGCCCCACTAGCGAGGCATTCGGTCCGCGCACGATCACCATGATCACATTCGACTCAGGCAGGACGTTGCAATTGACGCTGTATAGTTCCCAGTCAATCACAGCGGGGTCAATATTGCCGATCTGCATGGCGCGATCCACCACAGAGCGGCTTTTCATGACTTCACAGTAGGTCACGAACAGGCGCTGCCTGCCCGTGAAAGTATCTAAGGCGTAGAGCGTATCGCCGACGTTCGTCAAGCCCTCGCCCAGCCGCGTCACGTACGTGGCGGTGGATTGATAGACCATTGGGCGGGAGTAGCTCCAGAACATGGCAAGCGTGAGCGAGATCAGCGTAAGCGGTACGATCAGCCACCAGCGCTTGAGCAGAATCTTCAAATACAGCCGCAGTTCCATAGTGTTTCCTGTACAATCCATCAAAGAAAGCTCTCTGTGAGCTTCCTGAGAGCTTCCTATCGCATTGTACCAAACAAGTATAAAAAAACTGTAACAAGGAAGTGTAAAACTAGGATTTGTGATGCGCTCAAAGCGCAAAACCCGTTCAGATCGTCAAGCCAAGACAAACTGAGATTGAACAAAAGTAGGTAGCCAATATCATCAGACAGCGTATTTGTGGAAAACGGCATATGCACACTTTGAAAAGCGTGGCATACAAAGTAGAATTTGGGATGAAATTATCAAACTGTTATAGATTGCAAGCGTTGCGGTCAAAGAACACAGCCCAGCAGGACTCTACTGCACGCTCTTTTGATCAGTTGTAGGATCGCTCTGGCGGGCGGCTAGGGCAACTTGGCGAACCGTGTGAATGGCAAGCGCCGTGATCAAATATGCCAAGCGCCGTGCTGCTAAGGGGCGCTCTCTCCAGCTGAGCGCACGCAGCGCCATCAGCCCAAGCGGGATGAAATATTCTGCCCAGTTGCCGCCCTGCAGCAATCTCGCTGCGATACGGCGCACCTCCGTGACGGGGATCAGCGCTTTGGCGTACAGCTCATCGGCGCTGAATAACTCAGTATCGAGCGCTTGCGGCGTTAAATAGCACGCCTGATTAAGCTGATTTAAGAGCGCCACAGCTTGCCAGACGGAGTCCCATGACTCAGAGAGGTGTGGCGCGAGTAGCTCTAAAAGCAGGCTGATCTCAAGCGTCGCCCAGTCAAAGAGGGTATGCCCGTCGCGCGTCCATTCAAAGTCAATCAGCCAAGCTGCCCCATCTCGCCCGATTAAGATATTGCCAAGATGCAAGTCGCCGTGCATAGAGCAGAATGTGCCGCTCAGGTATGCCTCGAGCAACGTGCGATAGTTGCGCAGCGGATTGGGCAAGCGCTCCGAGAGTGCGGCGTGGCGCGGCAAGGGATCGGCAGCGAAATCGAAGTTGGGCGCGAGTGCCAGCACCTGCTCCTGTAAGATATCATCGCGTGTGCGGATGACTCTGCCTGCCACACGCTTCAAAATCGTGCCGCGCTGCAAATTGGGATGCGCCCCTAGATCGAAATTGCGTACATCCACACGAGAGGCAAGATTCATCGCCTCCGCATTGCCGCCTGCCACCAGTTGCACAGTATTATTGCGCATGGGCTTGGTCTTCAGCACAGTGAAATTGGTCAGAATGACCAGCTCATCAGGGCAAAAAGCGCCTTCAGCGCGCAGCACATCCTGAAGCGGCTCAATTTTGCGCGCTGTGGCGGGCGGCTCAGGCAACGCCTCTAGCTCTAAGGCAGGCGGCAAGAGCAGCTCGTACTCCTGCCAGACCGTAAACTGGTAAGCTGTGCGCTGATCCCACCAAGTGTGCCTGAAAGCCTCGTAGAGCCGCTCGCGCAGCAAGCGCGCCACCACTTGCGGCGGCTGACTGAGCGCAAAATCCCTCAGGCTTGTGGTCTGAGCATCCAGTGCGCCCTGCACGTAAGAATATTTCAAGCCGCCAATCGGGCTATCCTCAGGCAAAGCGTCTAACATAATGTGCGAGGTGTTGGCGGGCAATTTATCGCGCACATGCTCGTTATAGCGCATTTTCTCCCACAAGATGGCTTGCCGATCATGCAGCTTGACCACTGAGGGCGCAAGGGTGCGCCTTTGCGCATCAAAAGCGCGCACCAATAGCACACGGGCGCCACTATAAGAGTTGCCCACTGAAGATAAAGAGCGCTCAACAATCACCTGCGGACAGGTCCGAAAAATCTGCTGAAGGATTGATAGTTCCTCAGGCGACAGGCTGTAGCGCGGATCGTTATTGATGACTCGCGGTGGCGGCAAGCTGGGATTGGTGGCAAATTCAACCCGCCATTCGTCCACTGCCTTGAGCAGCTGCTTGCGCCTAACGCCTAAATTATGCACCACGCGCCTGATCACTAGGCTATCGCGTTCTTCCAGCAAAGCGCGCAACAGCGCACGCTCCGCAGGCTGCATCCCCTGCTGGATGTAGCTCTGCGCCCTCGCAATCACGCGGCTGGCACGCGGCGAAGGAATGCCGAGATAGCTCAGCGCCTCAGCGCTGCTGTTGCTCTGCGCAATGAACTCCACATAGCTGCTCGATGAGTCCTGTTGGGCAAAAATATGCGCGGCGATGCCGCCCTCAATGCGCAGCAGTGCCAAAAGCAGATGTTCCACGCCGATGTAGTAATCCCTCCGAGCAGCGGACTCATGGCGTGCAAGGGCGATCAGCTCATCTAGAGATGGAAAGCGCTGTGAAGACACGCAGTACCTTGCCTTTTTGCCCGTAAAACCTACTCACCCTCATCCGACGGCTCAGCAGAGAGTTCCTCAAAGAGTTTGCCTACGACCTTAGGACGTTTGGGCGGAGGCGGCGCGGGCGGCTCATCCTCAGGCGCTGCAGAAAGTTCAGCCGCCAAGCCGCTGCGAATGTTCACCTTCGGACGGCTCGGCTGCTCAGCGGCTACTTCGTCCACAGCCTGCCAGAAGTTGCTCAAGCGCTCGCGTCCGCCGCTGTGCCGCGAGGTAGGGCGCTCAGAGGGCGCTTTGGACGGAGTCTCCTGTGTTTGACTCAAAGTGCCAGTACGGGTGATCTCGCCCAGTTTGAACAGCACCTGTGCGGGCGATTCCTCACGCACAAGCCAACCAAGTGCAACCAGCTCACGCAGATTCACATCTATCTCAAGGCGGCTCAAGCGTTCCTCAGCGGGCAAATTCTCCATCTCAACCAGCAAAGCTGTGTAGAGCATCTCGCGCTGGCGCAACATCAAGCGCATGATCCGCAGCTGCGCGGGCGGCAAATTGAGCATATCCGTCGGACTCAGTTCAGACATTTTTACGCGCTCCCAACACCTATACTTCATATTGAGCGTAGCCAATTTGCCGAACGCTCCGAAAGCGCGCTAACACGGCGTCAGGCGCTTCATGGGCGGCTGCTCAGCAAGATGAGCGCCACCATGACACTGAGCATGAGCATAACTGCTAAGCTGATCAAAAGCCAACGCCGATTCTTGAGTGCTGTACGGTTAGGCATCACAGTTGGCTCTGGTGGGGCAGACTGCGCCGTGCTGAGCGGCACAAGTGCGGCGCGCCACGCTTCATCGAACGCTTCAACAAGGGCTGTGGCTGTTGGAAAGCGATCCTGAGGCGCCTTTGCCAGAGCGCGTTGAATGACCGCATTCAGGCTATCAGGCAATGCCTGATCATATTTCTGTAGGGCAGGCGGCTGCTCAAAAATGTGCATATGCATCAGGCGGTAGGGCGTGCCAGCTGTGAACGGCACATGACCGCATAACATCTCAAACAGCACAACGCCTAACGCATAGTGATCTGTCCAACTGCCCACGTTTTCGCCCTGCCACAGTTCAGGCGACATATAAAACGGCGTGCCAAGTGTTGTGCCCTCCTGTGTGAGCGCATTTTGACCGTGACGCTCTTCCAGCAGCTTGGCAATGCCAAAATCAGTCAGGAAGGCATTCTGATGTCCATCAAACAGCACATTAGCAGGCTTCAGGTCGCGGTGGACAATCCCCTGCTGATGGGCGTAATCGAGCGCGGGCGCTATTTGGTGGAGGATCGCGCTAACTTCAGGCAGTGTGAGGCGCCTTTGGCGCAAACGCTCAGCGAGGCTGCCGCCTGTCATGAGTTCCATGACAAAGTAGTACAGGTCTGTCTTGGGATCAAAAGTGGAATCAAGCAGGCGGAGGTGAAAGCCGCGCAACACGCCATAATCAAATAGTTTGACAATATGAGGATGGCTGAGTTTGGCGATCAGCTGTGCCTCACGCTCAAAGCGCTGGGCAGAGACCTCATGGCGCACCAACTCAGGTGACATAACCTTGATCGCCACCTCGCGCCCGACTCGATTCTGCCGTGCGCGGTAGACCGTTGCCATGCCACCTGCGCCCAAGCGGGCTAGAACCTCATACTGCCCTATCCGCTGCCCAACAAAATTCATCAGACTTTCCTGTATTTGCAGGGTCGCCTTGCTGCGTTAACTGGATTATAACGCCAAAAGCGCTTCGGCGTGGCAGTCCTACAGGTGACGCGATGCATTGCTAGTCGGCGATGAGCGACTGGGCAACGCGCCGTAGCTGCACGGCAATAGCGTGATCGGGATACTTGGTCACAAAGACGCCCTCACTGGCAAGCGCCATCATCTCATCGCTGTGCGGCAAGACCGCGCCTACCTCTGTGCCGTAGGTCTGCTCCACCTTGCGCTTGACGCTCTCCATATTGAAGCTGGTGGGCGTCTTGTTGACCACAAGCATCATGCGCGGCACATCCAGCTTGCGCGCCACTTCAACGGTCACGCTAGTGCCTTGAAAATCCTGCTGATCGGGGCGCATGATGATCACAAGCGCGTCCGAGATGGCGATTGAGAGCAGAGTCTCATCATTCAAGCCGGGGTGCGTATCTACCATCAGCACGTCCAAGTGTAGGTCTTCGATCAGGCGCTGAAAGCCGTCGTTGAGCAAGCCGACATCATAGTGTTCGCGTAGAATACGCGCAATATCGCTGACCTTGATGCTGGAAGGCACCAGATAGAGCTTCCCACTGATCGGCACGCCCAAATTCGCTGTGACATCGTACGCCGTCTCTTTAATCTCACAGCGTCCCCACAGATAGTCGTTCAGGGTAAGCGCCATTTGCTCTTCTTCCAGACCGAGCAGCACATGAATGCCCGGCGATTGAATATCGGTATCCACCACACCGACGCGCTTGCCCTCAGCGGCGATCAGCGCGGCAAGATTAGCCGTGGTGTTCGATTTGCCCGTACCGCCACGAAATGAGTGAATCGAAATGATTTTTGACATGCCATGCTCCCTGATGCGTTGCTGTTCAGCTAGGCGCGTGCGATCACACAAAGCAATATGCCGTCTGCGCAGGCTGTGCCAACTAGTATAGCACCTCTTAAACGAGCTACCATGTTTTCCAATAGAGTTGCCGTGGTATGCGCGGCGTGATGTACAGTTGTGAGGCAGCTGGCATCATACGGCAGGTTTGCAGAGCGTTCTTCGGCGTAGCTCAAGAGATACGCAGTGCCGCGCCCTTAGCGAAGGATCACAATGCGCTTGAAGTGCCGTTAGCGCAAGCGCACACAAGTACGCTATAATGCAAGCGAGGCGTCTGAGAGAGCATTGAGCGAGGCGTGAAAGCGGCATGAGCAAACAGGCATCCTCTCAAATCCCGATCCTGCGCAACTACCCTGATGTGCTAGGCTGGTATAGCGCTGAGCGCCAGACAATTGACTCGCTCCAAGTGGCAGTGGCAGTTCGCCCGTCACCGGTGCCAGCCGGCAAGCCTGTTGAGGTGATAGTGCTGCTCCAAAACATGCTGGGCGGCGAAACAGACGCCTTGCTACGCCTTGTGCCGCCTGAAAAAGACCTCGACGGCAAAGCTGGGCGTTTCTCCACACCTGTGCAGAAAGTAGTGCGCGTCGGGCTGCGCAGCGGCGAAGTTGGCTACGCGACGCTGCCGATGCTAGTTGGGCATCAGGCACAGTCAGGTGAGTATAGCGTGCAGGTAGAGGTAGCCTGTGAGCCGAAAAAACACGGCGCGGAGCGCGTCCGCAGCCTTGAGCATCCCGCTAAGTTCGACATCCATGATGTAGCCCTTGAGCGCCGCCCGATCTTTGAGGCAATTCACGGTCTAGCGTTTGCGGCCCAGTCGGGCGTCAAAACGCGCACAGGGCAGTTAATCGGCGCGCCCTTCACAGTACAGCCGCCGACTATCGCCGCGTTGCCTAGCGAAATGCGTCCCAACTACGTCTCGCTCTGGACGGAAGCCGATTACCGCGATCCACGCTACCTCAGCGCCAAAGCTGGTGACCTTGTCCAGAAGATGTTGCCACTCTTCAGGCGGACGCGAGTCTTTTTCCCGCTGCTCAAGACGATTCAGGCGCGCTTTGACGCCGCGGGCTACCGCCTCTGGGCAGGCGAGGCAGTCATGATCGCTAAAATGCTGACCTACACCCTAGAGTTGGGCGCGCCCATTCACATGGCGGGGCAGGAGTCACCTGTGTTTCCGCGTTGGTATGCCACGCTGAGCCAGACTCTTCTGGACGATCCCGATCTGGCTGTGCCACAAGCCGTTGAGACGCTCACTACGCGCATTCTATTGCCCGATTTGATCTTCGATAGCGGCATGGTCGCTTTTTCAACGCTCAGCACGCTCACTCATGAGAGCTTCGGCAGCGATGAAGAGCTACAAGCGCACCTCGATAGGCTTGTCAGCGCCCTGATCGCGCTGAACGCGCCCCTTGACCTGACCTACGCATGGTTGCCCCTGACCTTAGGCGGCTTGGTGGCGAATTCATCTGTGATTATGCCCCGCGAGGACGTGATCGAGACCGTGCATCTGTTCCTGAACGCCCGCGATAAACGGCTAGACGAGGCGAGCGAGGCACAGAACATCCTCTTTGAGATCGCGGACGATCTGATTGAGCGTGCTTTGACAGGCGAAGGCTGAAGATAGGTTCGGTTTGACGTGGCAAGCAACGATTTTTTGCGGTCGCTTAACGAGGCAATCAATCTGATCCAAGCGGGCGACCCTGAAGCAGCGCGCCCAATCCTCTACGAGCTGAGTCGCACGCATCCTGAGCAGGAGGCGGTCTGGCTGTGGTTGGCAACGGCTGCGCAGAGCAATGCGGAACGCATCGCAGCGCTGCAGCGCGTCCTAGTGATCAATCCGCGCAATGCAAAGGCACGCGCTGCCCTTGAGCGTCTGACAGGCGTGCCCGTACCACCGCCGCCGCCCCGCATTGATCTCTCGCAGGTCAAATTACCTGAAGTGCAACTGCCCGCCTTCAAATTGCCGTCGGGCTTCTGGCAGAGCCTACAAACGGCGTTCATCATCATCTTGACGGGTCTGGCTGCTTTCGTGGTCATCTTTTTAGCAGGCTCAGTGGTGGTACCAGCCCTCACGCCGCCTTCTGCCACCCCCACAGCGACCGCTACTCGCACGCCCAGTCCAACTGTGCCGAGTCCTACGCCTAGACCGACGCTGACCTTGCCACCGACATGGACTCCGGAGCCAACTGACACGCCGCGCCCTGCCAACACGCTCCGCCCGACCCTGACCCCGCGCCCGACCATCACTCGCGTGCCGACGCGCACGCCCACGCCCACCTTCACGCGCCCGCCGACCCTGACTCCGACGCCCACTGAGACCCTCACACCAAGTCCGACTGTGCCGAGTGCGACGCCTACAGAGACGCCCATGCCGATTTAGGGTAACGGCGTCCCATAGTAGGCTTGCAGACGCTCCATGAGCGGATCATCGCCCGACTCAGCCCACACTGCCAAGAGCGCACGTACATTAACGCCGTGCGCCTCTGCCAACTCCCAGAGTTTGCGCGCCGCCTCAACCGCGCTGGCAGGGACGTGCTCAAAATCGCTGGTGAGCGCCAGCAAGCCGTACGGGTTGAGCCGCCCCGCCATCACTAGCACTAAGTACTCGCTATGCAGTCCCGTGCGGGCGCGATGTAAGTCTACTACCTCTGCCAGCGCGTAAATGCCCTCAAAAATGCCGCGGTCGTCTTCCGCTGCCTCAAGGCGCTCCAGCATAAAGACCAGCATGGGGTCAGTGTCAGGCTTCAAACGCCTACGGACAGCGTTCACAACTGCATCACGCGCATTCAGCACGCGCCAATCGTCGAAGGGCTTCTGAACCGACTCAGGCAACAGTCCTGAATCGGCAAGGGCAAGGATGCGCAGATCGGGACGCGCCGAGTCGGGCATGGCGGCTCACGGCTGTGGCGTGGAGCTGATCAGCGCAGCGAACTCGTCAAACAGATCGAGCGCGTCATGCGGACCGGGCGCCGCCTCAGGATGATACTGCACGCTGAAAGCGCGCAACCGCCGGCAGCGCAAGCCCTCAATGCAATCGTCATTTAGATTCAGGCGCGTCACTTCAACATCCTCAGGCAGACTGCCCGCGCTGACTGCAAAGCCGTGATTATGGACTGTGATGCTCACAGCGCCGTTCGGATCGGCAGTCGGTTGGTTGCCGCCGCGATGTCCGAAGAGCATTTTGTGTGTGCTGCCGCCTAGCGCAAGGGCAAGAATCTGGTGTCCCAAGCAGATGCCGAAGATCGGGACGCGCCCAAGCAGCGCCTGCGTATTCTCAATGGCGTAGGTCACAGCGGCGGGGTCGCCCGGACCGTTAGAGAGGAAGACTCCGTCGGGCTGTAGGGCGAGTACCTCCTCAGCGGGCGTGCGCGCCGGCACCACTGTGACCCGAAAGCCCCGCGCTGTGAACAAGCGCAGCTGATTGTGCTTGATCCCGAAGTCGTACGCCACAATGTGACCGCGTGGCGCGCTCGGCGGCGGCGCCATGCCGATGTACCATTGCGGATCAACGGATTCCTCCCAGACGTACGGCGCGCTGCAGGTGACCTCGCCCGTCAAGTCCAGATTTTCCATGCCCTGCCACGCCCGCGCTTGCGCAATGAGCGACTCGCTATCCTCAGCAGCCGCGCCATGCGCGATCACGCCGCGCATCACGCCCTGCGTGCGCAGACGGCGCACCAGCGAGCGAGTCTCCACGCCGCTAATGCCGATCACGCCCTGCTCACGCAGGTACTCATCCAAAGTCCGCGTGGCGCGCCAATTGCTGACTATCGGGCTGAGCGCACGTACAGCAAAGCCGGCTACCCAGACCCGCCCCGATTCACCATCTTCGTCGTTAATGCCCACATTGCCCACATGCGGCACGGTACAGACCACAATCTGGCGATGATAAGATGGATCGGTCAGCAGCTCTTGGTAGCCCGTCATCGAGGTGTTGAAGACTACCTCGCCGACTTGAGCGCCCTCCGCGCCAAAGCCCTCTCCCTGATACAGACTGCCATCTTCAAGAGCGATCAGCGCTTTTCCCAATGACTCACCCACTTCTGATTTGCAGCTAAATAGCTAGTTAACCTTGATCTTGACCTGTTTGATCGTCCGCGCATAGTCGCCGCGCAAAATGGCGGCATACTCATCGCTGCGTGCCCATTCATCCAGCAGACGGGCGCGCTCAACTGCGAAAGGATGATTGCCCTGACTGAAATCTGCCAAGACGCGGTAGAAATTATCCAGATTATCGCCCTCGCCGCCCTCGTGATAGGCACGCGCTTGCGCTACGAAAGCATCTACATTCAACTCATCCATCAGACGGCTGCTACCGCCTGCCAGCTTCGCCAAAAGCGAAAGCACTACACGCGGCTCCTGCACCACCAGCAGTGCCGCCCGATCCGCGCTCAGCTCTGAGCGACGGCGCCATTCCATCAAGCCCGCCTCAATGCTGGCACCTACCAAGCGCCCCACGCCCAGTGTGAACTGGCTGACCAGCGCGATCACGTCCCGAATCAGCGCCGCCATAGTGTTATACAGCACGTGACCGCACTTCACATGCCCCAGCTCATGCCCGATCACAGCGAACACCTCATCATCAGTCAAAAAGTCCAACAGACCGCTGAAAAGCATGATATACGGCTTGTTATGACCGAAGGTGAAAGCGTTCGCCACAGGATTATGCGTCACATACATCGCAGGCTGCGGCACATCGAGAATCGCGCACGCCTCGCGGAGCATGTTGTGCAAGCGCGGATATTGAGTCTCGCCCACGCGCACAGCGCTGCCGACATTGAACAAATACAGCAAGCGCTCATAGCGCAACTCGATAAACTTCGCCACCACGCGCTCAAAACCGATGATACGCCGCAAATTCTCGGTCGCCTCTCGATCCTGAGGGTGCTGGAAGGCACTTGCATCTAGCGATGGGAAAGTGACACGCTCTGCCACGTCTAGCTCCTTGCGGCAACAGCCGCCCTAACGCATACGTTTCGGATCAATACGCAAAACATGGCAGAAACGATGCAAGACTCACGCCCGACGCTCCTGCAAAAAGGACTCAGCACGCTCAATCTGCACACGGACAGCCTCCGGCGCCGTACCGCCAAACGCCCTGCGCTTGGCAACGGACGCCGCGAAGTCAAAAACGTCATACAGATCAGGCTGAAAATGCGCACTAATCGCCTGATATGCCTCTAGCGGCAAAGCAGAGAGCGCCACGCCCTGCGCCTGCGCCGCACGCACCGCCGCGCCCACCAAGCCATGCGCCTCACGGAACGGCACGCCGCGCTGCACCAAATAATCCGCCAAATCGGTCGCCAACATGGACTCATCGAGAGCAGCGCGCATTGCCTCAGGCTGCAGGCGCAGGGTCTCAACCGTGCCGATCAAGGCGGGCAAAAGCGTCTCAAGAGTATCCGCTGCATCAAAGAGCGGCTCTTTATCCTCCTGCAAATCTTTGTTATAGCCCGTCGGCAAGCCCTTGAGCGTGCTGAAAAAGCCCGTCAAATGCCCGATCAGCCTGCCCGCCTTGCCACGAGTCAGCTCCAGCACATCAGGATTTTGCTTCTGCGGCATCAGACTGCTGCCGGTGGTATAGCGCTCATCCAACCGAATGAAATTGAACGGCGGCGCGCTGAACAGAATGACATCCTCAGCAAAACGGCTCAAATGAGTCATAGTAAGCGCCGCAGCGTACAAAAAGCCGACTACAAAGTCGCGGTCCGAGACAGCATCCAGACTGTTCGGCGAAAGATCGAGGAAGCCAAGCGACTCAGCTAAGGCTTGACGGTCAATGGCATAAGGCGTACCTGCCAAGGCACCTGAGCCAAGCGGCAAGATGAGCGTCGCCTCACGGGTCAGCTCAAAGCGGCGCACGTCACGGCTGAGCATCCAGAAGTAGCTGAGCAGCCAGTGCGCCGCGCTGATCGGCTGGGCAGCGCGCAGATGTGTATAGCCGCACATGAGAGTCTCGACGTGCTGTTTCGCCTGCTCCAGCAGAGCGCGCTGCAACGCCGTGAGAAAACCGACGATTCGGCTGATGGTCTGCGCTTGCCAGTGGCGCGTATCGGTCGCCACCTGATCGTTGCGGCTACGTCCCGTGTGTAGCTTGCCGCCCACAGCGCCAATCAACTCGATCAGGCGGCGCTCCACAGCCGTGTGAATATCTTCATCGCCTGCCGCAAAGACAAACGTCCCTGAATCGAACTCAGCGCGCACGCGCTCTAAGCCTTCAGCAATAGCGCTCAGTTCAGAATCGGTCAGGATGCCTGCCTTGTGCAGCGCGTGCGCATAGGCAAGGCTACACGCGATATCGCTGGCATACAGCCGCTTATCAAAGGGCAACGAGTCGTTCAGGCGCCGCACGGACTCAGCCGCTGCAGCCTCATAGCGCCCTGACCAGAGTGTGTGCGAAGGTGGCTTGGAGTCGGTCATGGTTTCTCTCGATCAGCGTGACTGGCACGGGCGCTTATTGTAACAAGCCCGCCTGAAATGCGGCAAGGCAGTCAGCGAACCATCAGTCAGCGCTTTGTGGCATGCCCTGCACCATGCGCTGATAGTGCGCCTGCAGCGCGGTCAAGTCCACGCTGGCAACGTGCGACCGATCCAAAGCAATCAAGCCCTGCTCGCGCAGCTTATCCACAACGGCGTGCGCCATGCTGCGCGTGACGCCTGAGAGCGCCGCGAGATCATCCGCGGTCAGGCGTACGCTGAAGCGCGAGCCGATCTGATACTGCTGCGCGATGTTGACGAGCAAGCGCACCAGTTTTTCCTCAGCGCTGCGCACAAGCGGCTGATCCACAGCCGACTCGGCGAAGCGCATACGGCGGCTGATCGCCACCAGCAATTTGATCGCCACCGTTGTTTGGCGCTCCAGGAAGCGGAAAAAGGTCGGGCGCGTCAGCACCAAAAGATCGCTATGCTCAAGCGCCACTGCCTCACCAGAGCGCGGCAGCCCATCTAAGAGCGAAAATTCGCCGAAATACTGCTCAGCGCGGAAAACGTCGGTGTAGGTAATTGCGTTATCTTTGCCGAAAGCGGTCACTTGCACACTGCCCGACTTCACAATATACAAAGAGTTGGTGGCGCTGCCCTGCTGAAACAGCACTTGTCCGCGCCGAAAATTCTGCAGGATGAACTCGGCTGCCAACAAATCGAGTTCATCTTCGTTCAGCTGAGCAAACAGCGAGACGTTGCGCAATAAGTAGGCGTAACTCATCTTTTCACCTCCAAGCCATATGAGGTGGCTTAATCACAGTGTATAGGCAAATGGAACGCAGGTCTAGTGGGCAAAGTGGCTCGATCAGCAACTGGGAATTTCTTGCAAGGCTTGAACAGATTCTCATTTTGCATTTAACAATTTGCTCGGTTTTGGCTATACTTGTGCATGGAAGGCGTTGCGCCTTTTCAAAGTGTTCACTATGCGTGAGGCTTGCTTATGGCAAAAATTCTGATCGTGGAAGATGACTCTACGTTAGCCGATACGCTTGCTGATAATCTGCAAGAGGAAGGCTACGAAGTTATCAGCACCCGTGATGGCGAAAACGCACTCTCACTCATTCGCAGCAAGCTGCCTGACCTCATCGTCCTCGATATCATGCTCCCAACTCTTGACGGACTCAGCGTCTGTCGGATCATCCGCAAAGACCCCAGCACACTGCACATCCCGATCATCATGCTGACAGCACGCGGCACTGAAGTGGACAAGATCGTCGGCTTGGAGAGCGGCGCGGATGACTACATCGTTAAGCCGTTCGGACTAGGCGAGTTTCTAGCGCGGGTGCGTGCGGTCATGCGCCGTATGCCAGGGCGTCCTGCGCTGCAGGATGAGCTGCTCTCAGGCGATCTGCGCGTGGACTTGGCAGGGCGGCGCGTCTTTCGCGGCAACCAAGAGCTGCGCCTGAGCCATAAGGAATTCGATCTGCTCTCTGAGCTGATGCGCAATCAAGGCGCTGTGCTTTCCCGCGATCTGATCCTCACCAAAGTCTGGGGCTACGAGTATTTCGGCGATAAGCGCACAGTGGATGTGCATGTGCGTTGGCTGCGCGAGAAAATCGAAGATGATGCCAGCAAGCCGCAGCGCATTGTGACTGTGCGCGGCGTCGGCTATCGCTTTGAGGGCTGAGGTCGCCTTCGCACAGTGAGCCAAGTGCTGCTTATCGCGCTGATCGTCGTGTTGAGCTTGTGCGCGTTGTTATGGTGGCGCTTAGGTGCCGCCTTGCAACGCGCTGACTATCTTCAGGGCAAGTTAGAGGATACGCGCAAGATTTTGGCAGTTAGCCGTGCGCGCTTGGATGTCCTGCAGCTGCAGGCACAGGCATTGGCGGACGTGCTGTTCGATCCGCTATTGGTCTTCAAAGTCAGCACGACGCCCTACACGCTGATCTTGCTGAATACAGCTGCCGCTAAGGTCTTTAGGGTTGATCCGCAAGCAGCGCAAGGGCGCACGGTCATGCAGGTGACGCGCCATCACGAGATTGACGCGCTTGTAGAGGCGCTGGCACACGGGCAAGAGCAGCCAGAGGCGCAAATCCTGATTGAGGACAACACTTTTCGAATGCGCGGCGCACGAATCGGGGAGGGGAGCGAGGCGCTTGTAGTGATCGCTTTGCAAGATATCACTGAACTATTGCGTCTTGCCCGTGCGCGCCGCGATATGGTCGCCAATTTCTCTCACGATCTGCGCACGCCGCTCAGCAGCATCAAACTGTTGATCGAGTCTTTGCAGATGAACCTAGGGCGCAACCCTGAGCGCGATCGTAAGCTGCTGGCTAAGCTGGCAGGCGAGGCGGATAGCCTCCATCACATGACTCAAGAGCTGATCGATCTCTCAATGATTGAGTCGGGGCGTGCGATCATGCGCCTTTTGCCCGTACGCGCTCTTGAGGTGATCGAGAGCGCCTTCAAAATCATGGAGACGCAGTTCGATCAAAAGCGGCAGCGCGCTACCTACAATGTGCCGCCTGATCTGTGGATTCTAGTGGACGCCGATCAGATTCGGCGCGTGCTGACCAATCTATTGCACAACGCTGTCAAATTTACGCCTGCTGAGGGGCGCATTACCTGTGTGGCGTACGCAGTGGGCGAGAGCGCGCAGATTGAGGTGACCGATACGGGCATTGGCATCCCGCCACATGAGCGCACGCGCATTTTCGAGCGTTTTTATCAGGTTGACTCGGCGCGCACGGGCGGCGGCGGCAGCGCTAATCGAGGTGGCACGGGTTTGGGCTTGGCGATCTCCAAACACATTGTGGAGGCGCACGGCGGCAGAATCTGGGCGGAGGCAGGCTTGCCGCCCACAGGCGCACGGCTGTGCTTTACCGTCCCGTTGGCAGAGCCGCCCAATGCACCTCAGCCAACTGCAGAAAGCACTGCCCTCTCCTGAGCGCCCTTGTGAGATCGTCTTTTTTGGGATACTGTACTGGGAGGCAGGCAGACAAAGCGTAAGTCAGGTGCGGATATGGCGACGTTAAATCCCAAACTTCTTTCGACCGATTGTGCCGCTGTGTTGAACAATGCAGTGGATATCATCAAGTCTTATGGCAGGCGCACGATCTATCCAGAGGCGACCCTCCTCGCCTTGATCCGCACACAGAACACAGCGGCGCGGCGCATCCTTGAGCTTTATAAGACGCAACGCGGACTCGACCTTGACCGTCTGGAGCGCTCGGTGCGCCTCGCGGTTGAGTCGCGCCGCGACGTTGACGGCGATCTGCTTTTCGCGGCTGCTAGTGGCGAAAAAATCGGTCTGAGCCGCCAAATGATCATCGCACTTGATGAGGCGCTCAGCGTGGCGCAAGCCGGCAACGAGATGGTGATTGATACTGACCATCTTTTGGCGGTCATGGCAGATACCAAGCTCAGCACCAGCGGACTGTTGCGCCAATTCGGGCTGACGCCCCGCGCTATGACCGATCTCATGGCAGAGCGCATCATCAAGCAGAAAGGCGCTGCAACGGCTGACGTGGTGACTGAGGCTCAGCGCGGCAATGTGCGCCCGCTTTATTTCCGCGAGAATCTGCTCAGAGAGCTGATCAACATGCTCTCGCAGCGCATTAATCGCCACGTGATCCTGATCGGACCTGAGGGCGTGGGCAAGCGCTCACTGGCTTATAGCTTGGGCATGTTGATCGCTGAGGGCAAAGGTCCAATCGGCTTAAAAAAGCTGGTGACCATTGATGAGGCGGCGCTTCTAGATAACCCTGTGCAGGCAGTCACCAATGGTTTGGCGCAGGCGCGGGGCGGCATTCTCTTCATCCCGCGTTTGGAGCGCTTTTTCGGCGGACCTGTGCGCTCAGAGTTCCCACGCGCCACGCCAAACGTCCAGAAGGCGCTCTTGGGCGATGATCCCGTCATTTTGGCAACCAGCACACAGGCTGAGTATGATGAGCGCCTCGCTAATGCCAGCGGGGTCTCAGGGCGAGTGCAGCTTTTGCGCGTGCCAGAGCCGAACGATGATGAGGCGACTGCTATCATCAAGGTTTTGGCGCCGCACATTGCCGCGGATTACAAGGTTGAGATCACTGATGACGCGATCAAGAGCGCAGTGCGCCTCGCCCGCCGCTATATGAGTCCTGCCACGCCTTTGCCGCGCAGCGCTGAGCATCTTTTGCACCGTGCAGCGGCTATGGTCAATGTCAGCCGCCACGCCGAAGTGCCAACCGACGGCGCAACGCCGAACGATGAAGTGGACGCTGAAGATGTAACGCTCGCGGCGGCACAAATGACGGGCATTCCCGTCGCTAAACTAGGTCAGGATGAGCGCACGCGCTATGCCAGCATGGTGGAACATCTGCATCAGCGCATTATCGGACAGTCAGAGGCAGTTTTGGCGGTCAGTCGCGCCGTCAAGACGGCTCGTGTCGGCTTAAAAGACCCCAAACGTCCGATCGGCAGCTTCCTCTTTCTCGGTCCGACAGGCGTCGGCAAGACCGAATTGGCGAAGGCACTGGCAGAGTTCATGTTTGGCAGTGAAGACGCCATGCTCGAAATTGATATGAGCGAATACATGGATGAGAGCGCCGTCAACAAGCTGATCGGTGCGCCGCCCGGCTACATCGGCTACGAAGGCGGCGGTCAGCTCACTGATCGCGTCCGCCAGCAGCCGTATATTGTCGTGCTGTTTGATGAGGTTGAGAAAGCCAACAGTCGGGTTATGGATGTGCTGCTGCAGGTGCTTGAGGCGGGTCGCCTGACCGACGGGCAAGGGCGTACGGCGAACTTCAGCGAGGCGGTCATCATCCTGACCAGCAACTTAGGGCATCAGTATCTGCAGGATACCGAGATCACCGAGGAAGACCGCGAAGGCATCATGGAGGAAGTGCGCAGTTTCTTCCGCCCTGAGTTTTTGAACCGTCTGGATGACATTGTGATCTTCCACATGCTCAGCCAATCCGATTTGCGCGCCATCCTTGACCTGATGCTCAAAAAAGAGGCGAAGTTGGCGGCGGAGCGCGGCTTGAACCTGACCTTTACAGAGGCCGCAAAGGACTGGATGATGGCGCAGAACACCACGCCTGAGTGGGGCGCACGACCTCTGCGGCGGATCATTGCGCGCAGCGTCCGCGAGCCATTGGCGGACTTTTTGCTGACAGCGAACCCTGCTTTTGGCACGTCCATCACCATTGACGCTGAGCCAAACGCTGAAAAGTTGAGTTTTAAGGTCGAAGAGCGCGCATGAGACGACTCGCGCTTGCCCTCTGCGCGCTCCTGATCGCATTGCCTTGCGTCGCGGAGCGCGCACAGGCACAACCGAGCGTCACAATCCTTTTCACGGGCGATCTGATGCTCGGTCGCAGCCTTGAGCGGGCTGCCCGCCAGACTAACGATCCGCTTTTCGCCTTTCGGCGTGTGGCGGAGCTGCTCCAAAGCGCCGATCTGACCGTCGGCAACCTTGAGTGCGTCTTGAGCGATCTAGGCGCGCCTGCCCGCAAGCGCTATCCGTTGCGCTGCGCCGAGGCGCTTGAGGCACTGCGCTGGGCAGGCTTCAATGTGCTTTCGCTTGCCAACAACCACGCAATGGACTTCGGCGGCGAGGCGCTGCTGGATATGATCAGGCGTTTGAATAACGTGGGCATTGCTACAGTCGGGGCGGGCGCAGATTTGCGTGGGGCGCGGACGCCTGCTGTCTTGCTGCGAAATGGCATACGGATCGCTTTTTTGGGCTATGTGAACGTGCCACAGGACGGTCCGCCGTTCCTCTTTCGCAACGATCTGACCGCCGCCACTGAGACTAGCGCAGGCGTAGCATGGGCAAGCGCCGATTCGCAGGGCGTGGCGATGATTCAGGCGGATGTGCGCGCCACCCGTGCGCTTGCCGACGTGGTGATCGTCTTGCTGCACGCCGGGATCGAGTACTCGCGCACGCCTAACGACGTGCAGCGTACCCTCGCTTATGCGGCAATGGAGGCAGGCGCAGCTGCGGTCATTGGTGCGCATCCGCATGTGCTGCAGGGCGTGCAGCGCTACAAAGATGGGATCATCGCCTATAGCTTGGGCAACTTCGTCTTCGATATGACGGTAGATACATCGGCAGCGCTGCGCGTGACCGTGACGGCGCAAGGCGTGCAGAGCTATGAGTGGTTGCCCGTTGTGATCAGCCCAATCGGACAGCCGCGCCCGGCAACGCCTGAGCAGGCGGCGCGCATTCTAGCGGCGCTAGAGCGGCTCTCAGGGCAGCTGAACCGTTGAGCATTGCCGCGCACGCCAGAATCGGCTATGATCAAGCGGCTCATCAGGCGCTGCTTTTTGAGCGTGCTGCAAGCACGCTAGGCACTCAGAGAGAGACTGCATGGGATTATTCACTCGCAAGTTGGGAGTTGATCTCGGCACGGTCAACGTGATTATTTATGGCAATGGGCAGATTTTGCTGCAAGAGCCGGCTATGGTCGCGCTGACCATTGAGGAAGAGCGCATTGTGGCAATCGGGCAGGAGGCGCGCGATATGTACGGGCGGCACCCGGAGCATATCGAGGTGGTGCGTCCGTTGCGCGAGGGCGTGATCGCCGATTATGAGGTCACCGAGGCGATGTTGCGCCATTTCTTCCAGAAAATTGGCGGGCGTCCGCTGTTTGGCGGATTGCAGGTGATGATCAGCGTGCCGTACGGCGCCAACAGCGTGGAGCGGCGCGCCGTGCATGAGGCGGCGATACAAGCTGGCGCCCGCGAGGCGATCCTGATCCACGAGTCGCTTGCTTCAGCCATTGGCGCGGGCTTGCCTGTGCGCACTCCAGCTGGCAACATGGTGCTGAACATCGGGGGCGGCGCCAGCGAGGCGGCGGTCATTGCCATGAATGGCATTGTGGTAGCGGAGAGCGTCCGTGTAGGCGGCTTGCGCCTTGACGATGCGATCATCAACTACATACGGCGCAAATACAACCTGATCATCGGGCAACCGACGGCTGAGTCGATCAAGATTCAGATCGGCGCGGCTGTGCCACTGGCTGAAGACCTCTCAATGGAAGTCCAAGGGCGCGATCAGCTGAGTGGTCTGCCACGTACGATCAGCATCAGCACGGGCGAAGTGGTTGAGGCGATTGCCGATCCGCTGGCTGATATCGCGGGCGCAGCGAAGGCAGTTTTGGAGCGCACGCCGCCTGAACTCGCCTCCGATATTATTGATCGCGGCGTGATGATCACGGGCGGCGGCGCCTTGCTGCGCGGCGTGGATGAATACATCACGCGACAGATTGGCGTGCCAGCCTACCGCGCCGATGATCCGATCGTCTGTACGGCTGTGGGCGCAGGGCGCGCTCTGGAGGATGCAGCCTTGCGGCGGCGTGTGGAGGGGGTCAGTTATTCCAGATAGTAGGTCATGCGCTGCAAGTGCATGACGGGGTCAATGTACTGCACATGCACGTTGTTCGGCACGCTCAGCGTGGTCGGCGCGTAGTTCAAAATGGCGCGCACGCCCGCCTCCACCAGCTTATCACAGACCTCTTGAGCATTCTCGGCTGGCACGGCGATCATGGCGATCTTGATGTTGTGCTGCTTGATGAACTCATGCATTTGATCTGTGTGCAGCACCTCAACATCGCCGCTCTTGCCCAGACGCGCAGGATCGTTATCAAAAGCAGCGACCACGCGAAAGCCTCGTGAGACAAAGCCGCGATAATGCGCGAGAGCGCGTCCCAAATCGCCTGCGCCCACGATGATCATCTGCCACTCGCGGTCCACCTGCAGAATTTGCTTCAGCTGCGCTTGCAAATGACTGATCTGATAGCCGGTGCCTTGCTTGCCGAACTCACCGAAGTGCGAAAGATCTTTGCGGATTTGCGCAGAGCTGATTCCCAAGCGCTGCCCTAGCTCATGAGATGAAGTGACTGTCTTGCCCTGCTGCATGAGCTGATTCAAGGCGCGCAGATAGATCGGCAAGCGCCCAATCACAATATCGGGAATGCTCGGATGTGATGCCATAACCGAAGGATGCCTCCAATCCGTGATTTTTCGCGTGAATCCCTAGCCAAGAGACGCGGACACAGTGGCGACTGATGTTCAGTCCGTGAATTTTGGCACTATAGTGTAGCCCATGATAAGGAGTATGGGGTGGAATGTCAAGCGTGCATATTGTTTGACTACAGCCCAGTCTGTGTTCGCGTGCGCTTGAAGATATGCCGCTCTGAGGCGCTCAGAGCGGCAATACATTACTTGGCGCTCAAGACTAGGCGCGCATCCAGCGCAATGGCGCCGCGCCCCCGCTCATAGACCATCAGCGGATTGATATCCAACTCGACGATCTCTGGGAAGTCGGTCACTAGCTGGCTGATGCGCAGGAGCGTCTCGATGATCGCCTCTTTATCAGCCGGCGGCTGTCCGCGAATGCCATCCAGCAGGGCGTGCGCACGAATCTCGCCCAGCATTTCAGCGGCAGCGTTGCGGTCAAAGGGCGCAATGCGGAAGGTGACATCCTTGAGCGCCTCCACATAAATGCCGCCCAAGCCGAAGGTCACCAGCGGACCGAACTGCGGGTCGCGGCTCATGCCGACCAAGATTTCCGTGCCTTTAGGGATCATCTCTTGCACCAAGCAGCCCCAGATTGTGGCATTTGGCACGTAGCGCTGCGCACGGTAGACGATCAGATCGAAGGCGTCGCGCACGTCGCTTGCTGAATTCAGCCCGACTTTCACGCCGCCCACATCCGTCTTGTGCAGAATGTCCGGACTGGCAATTTTCAGCACTACGGGATAGCCGATCTCATTCGCCAAGGCGACTGCCTGATCAGCCGTCGCTGCGAGTTTCGCCTGCGGAATGCGCAGACGGTAGGCGGTCATGATATCGCGGCTTTCGGCGTCGCCAATGGCAACGCGCCCCTCAGCGCGCACCTTCTGGATGATCTGGCGCACGCGGGCGTTATCCACCTCGAAGCGCTCCACATGCAGATTGGGCGCGGCGCGCAATTCGCGGTAGTCGCGCATGGCGGCAAGCGCATTGGCGGCGCGCTCAGGGAGGGTGTAGTTCGGCACGCCGTACTCACCCGCTAACATCCCAACAGCCGGCTTCATCTTGTATTCGCCCATCAAGCAGGCGATCAGCGGCTTGTTCAGGTTCTGCTCACGGATCATCTGGGCGCACCTACCGATCACGCGCCCGGTCTCATGCACATCAGTCATTGCTTGCGGCGTGACAATGGCGATGATGCCGTCTACGTTCGGATCGAGCGCAACTTTTTCTAGGGCGAAGGCATAGCGATCAGGTAGGGCATCGCCCAGCACATCTACGGGATTATTGGCGCTGGCTGCATCAGGCAGGAAGTCCTGTAGAGCTTTGGTGGTCTCAGAGGTAAAGCGTGCGAGTTGCATGCCCTTGCGCTCAAGCGCGTCCGTGCAGAGGATGCCGGGTCCGCCGGCGTTCGTCACAATGGCGATGCGGTCGCCGGCGAGGATCGGCTGATAGGCGAAGGCGAGCGCGTAGTCGAACAGCTCTTGGAGCGTCTCGGCGCGCAGCACACCTGCTTGGCGAAAAGCGGCGCGATAAGCCTGCTCCGAGCCAGCCAGCGAGCCTGTATGACTCGATACCGCCCGCGAGCCTGCTTGCGTCACGCCGCTCTTGACCATGATGATCGGCTTTTTACGGCTGACCTCGCGCGCCACGCGGATGAACTCTTGTCCGTTTGGTAAGCCCTCGCTATAGGCGAGGATGACCCGTGAGCGCGGATCGTCTGCCCACGCTTTCAGCAGATCGATCTCGCTGACATCTGCCTTGTTGCCTAAACTGACAAATTTGTTGAAGCCGATCTGTGAGCCCGCCATTGCCCAGTCGAGGACAGCTACCCCCAGTGCGCCCGACTGCGACATAAAGTCAATCGGACCGACGGGCGGCGTGCCTGCAGCGAAGGTCACGTTGAGCGGCGTGCAGCAGTCAATGATGCCAAGGCAGTTCGGTCCGATAATGCGGATGTTGTACTGCTTGGCAATGCGCAGCACTTCCAGCTCACGGGTCATGCCTTCATAGCCCGCCTCGCGGAAGCCTGCACTGATGATAACGACCGAAGGCACGCCCTTCTTGCCGCAATCTTCCAGTGCGGCTGGCACATGCGGATAGGGGATCACGATCACAGCCAGATCAGGCACCTCAGGCAATGCCTGCACGCTTGGATAGGCTTTATAGCCTAGGATTTCATCGGCTTTGGGATTGATCGGATACAACTTGCCCTTGTAGCCGCCTTCGATAGCGTTGCGCAGCACCACATTGCCCAATTTAGTGGCATCTTTGCTGGCGCCGATGATGGCGACCGACTTCGGGCTGAAAAAAGTCTCTAGCATCGCAGACTCCTTGTAAGTCTCGTGTTCCTATGGTAAAAGACGGCGCGCAGGCGCCGTGAGTGCTTCCAGTTGTGCCGCAGAGAGCGGCGTGGCAAGGCTATAGGCTGCCAGATCGAGCGCCAGACGTTCGCCATTAGCCGCGCTGAAGACCTCCGTACGCCAGACCATGCGCGACTCAGTCATCCCGATCAACTGGCAAGCAATTCGTAGCGGCTCATCAGGCTGAGCGCCGCGAAAGTACTCGATCTCGCGTCCGAAGGGCGTGTATACCAAGTTTAGGTCGCGCACTGCCTCATGGACTGCCTGTTGCGCCCACGCCACATACACGCTGTTATTGACGTGCGCAGCGCTATCCACCTCATAGACCTGAACCGTGCGAAATGTCTCATGGGGCGGCGCTTGGATCGGCGCAAAGTCAGTCACGCCCGTCTGGAGCGGCTCAAGCGCCCCACTGGGCTGAAAGGCATCGTAGAATTCGTCGGGCAGGCGGGCAGGGCGCAACGATTCGGTATCCACATACACCCAGTTGGTGCGCCCACGCAGGATCGGCGTCCCATCAGCGCGGCGCAGGTCATACTCACGGTGCGATTGCACGCGGCGGTAGTCCGAGACCCACGTCTGCATGGTCAGCACGTCGCCATAGCGCGCCTGAGCGAAGTGGCGCAGGTAAGTTTTGCGGGCGAACCAAGCGCGCTTGTGGGCTCTATACCAAGCGTAATCGTAGCCGCACCAAGCGCTCGCTTGTGTGGCGGATTCCTCTAAGTAATTCAGGTAAACGGGCAGGCGCACAGTATCTTCAGCGCCGATGTCGTGAATGCGGACGGCAAATTGCCACGAATAGACCTTTGGCACGCGCTCCCCACTTCTATGCGAAAACTGTGACGGGCATGATTGTGCCACAAAAAGCGTTAGCATGGGTAGCTGTGGAAAGCACTAGGATTATGTGACGTTTGTCATCTGCTGCACCTGAGCTAGGCAACCGAACGTAAGCCTTCCTCTAACCACTTGATGACACTTCGAGTTTTAGAGATGATTTTTATAGACTTTAACTGGTAAAGATGCTTTAATACGCATACAACATGTAATGAACTCAGGTTTGAGAAGCACCATGCCAAAGCACATTCTGATTGTAGATGATGAGTTGGACAATGTTGAACTGTTTCGCATGATGCTGCGTCCATTCAATGTAGAGCTGCGCAGCGCGCAATTAGGTGGCGAGGCGCTTGAGCAAGCCTACCAAACGCCGCCAGCACTCATTTTGCTGGACTTAATGCTGCCTGATATGAGCGGCTTTGAGGTCTGTGCGCAGCTGAAGGCGGCGCCAAACACTGCTCAGTGCTACATCGCTGTCCTCTCAGGGCGCAACGATGAGACGGCGCGCCAAAAGGCGCTGGCGGCAGGCGCTGATCGCTTTTTGGTCAAGCCCATTAGCCGCACTGACCTCAAAATGCTGGTCGAGGCTGTGATCGGCGCAAGTTAGTCATTTCGCAAGATGACAGAACGCCGTTCGCTGCTGGGCAGTATCCATTCTACCTCAGCGTTAGCGCGCAACACCACTTGCTGCTCATCTGCCTGCATTCGCAGACGGATCGTATGGTAGTTGCCTTGACGGTAAGCAAGGCTAATGCCGTCGTCTTCAAATAGGTCAAAGGCGCTCTCGCCCGTTTGGAGCGGGAAAGCATAGACTCGGCGCTTGCCGTCCTGTTCAGTCGGGATTAGGGCGCTGGCACGGGCTAGGAGCGGCAAACGATCCAACGGCGCCTCCAGTACGACCGTCTTGCCGCCCTCGTAGAGCGTGCCGCTGTGCCAATCGTACCACATGGCGCCACGTGGCAGGTACACAGCGCGGCGGCGCTCTCCCTCGCGGTAGACGGGCGCTGCAAGCAGCCACGCGCCCACCATATATTCAAACGACTGGTCGCGTGTTTTCGGATCGTCCCAGAAGTGATAGACCGTCGGGCGTATGACGGGCGCGCCTGTCTGTTCAGCCGTGTAGAGCAGGCTGTAGAGGTACGGAATCATGGCGTAGCGCAATTTGAGCGCCTCGCGCACCTCAGGCAAGACCGATTCATGCATCCACGGCGCCTCTTCGCAGCCTCTGTACCATGAGTTGATGGTGAAACGTGGCATGAACAGACAACTCTGCGCCCAGCGCACAAATAGCTCTGGGCTAGGCGGCTCGCCGGCAAAGCCGCCTACATCATGCCCGAAGTTGGCGAAGCCGCTCAGACTCAAGCCCATGCCCATGGGGATGTTGTATTGCAAGCTCTTCCAGTCAGAGCGGTTGTCGCCTGTCCAAGTGGCGGCGTAGCGCTGCACGCCTGCCGCCACTGAGCGTGAGGTGACAAACGGACGCCGCTCAGGGTAATACTCGCGGACAGCCTCAAAGCTGGCGAGCGCCATGAGCAGGGTCTGCACAGGGCGCAGCGCCATGAGCGGCACATCAGCGCCGAAGGCATGGCAACGGGCTAAATCATGGCGGATGTTGTACTCGTTGTTGTCATTCCAAGGATAGTCTACGCCGTAGGCGAAAAGCTCAGCTTTGAGGTGTGCCTTCCACCAGTCAATGGTGCGCGGATTGGTGAAATCGAGGTGCGCCGCCTCGCCGCCCCACCATGGCGCAAGGTCAGGCGCGTCGGAATCGGCGCGGCGGATGAGCAGCCCTGCCTCTTTAGCCTCTTCAAAGAGCGGATGCGTTGTCAAGATGCCCGGCTTCAGGTTCGCCGCGACGCTCAGTCCCGCCTTTTTTAGCACGCCGATGAACTTGGCAGGATCAGGGATGCGATCCCGCGCCCATGTGAAGACGTAGCGCTTGCCGTCGGCGGCGCGTGTATAGCCTGAGCCTAGACTGAAGCTGCTGCAGGGCAGATCGTGCGCCTGCAACT
Source organism: Candidatus Thermofonsia Clade 1 bacterium (assembly GCA_002794705.1). Next base: position 28,284 of record PGTK01000002.1, on the reverse strand, counting down.
TCGCTGTGAAGTACTCTAGCCGCGCTGTTGGATCGTCGCTCTCCAGCCATTCCATGCCGTTGCCCTGATAGCCAAGCGAGTCGCGGGGTGGCAGGGGCTGTCGCCCTGTCAGCGCCGTGTAGCGCCGCAAGACGCCCTCAAACGACTCGCCCGCAATGAACCAGTAGTCTAGGTCACCGCCTTCGGCGCTGAAAATGCGGTAATCGCTGTAATAGTTATCTATTTCAGCGCCCATATCGAAACTGCATTCGTAGGGCGTATCGTAGAACAAGCCGTAGACGCGCATGGCAGCGCCGTAGCCGTTCAGCGTGAGGTAGAACGGCACGTGCTTATAGAGCGGATCGCTATGTTCGGCGTCATAGCCGAGTGCATCCGTCGGGCGCATTCGCAGGCGGCGCGAGTGCTTGTTCAGCCGCCCGCTTGCCTCGCCGAAACCGTAGTAACAATCTTCGAGGTCGCGGCTGAGCGTGTGGGCGATCCGCCCTGTGCGCGCATCGTAGACGTAGCCGATCAGCGCGTTATCGCTGCACACAGCCCGCCCGTTGATCTGCCACGTCAAGCACGGACGCGAGAGTTCAGCGTAGAGCGCGATCATACCTAACTCAAGCCGCAGCCGACCCTCATATTCGGTCACAGTCGGCGTGAGTTGCGGGAAGCGATCCGCGATCACCTCGCTGAGCGCCTCTCGATCCCAGCCCTCAGGCGGACAGTTGCCGTGTTGATCCACAAATGACCACGTACGGCGCATGTGCGGATGCGATGTCCCGTTTGGCAACCAGCGCACGCGCACAACGCCATCAGCATAGGCGCTGATCAAGAGCAGCGCCTGATCGTCAAAAGTTAAGCGCAAATCGCCATTGGGTAAAAGTGTATAAGACATCTCTAAACTGCTTTCGTTGAAAGATCACAACAGCGCTGACAAAACGGCGCTTTATGTTCCGCCTCTCACAGCGGGAAGAGCAACGGCAATAGGATCAGCGTAATGACCATGCTGATCAGCAAAAGCGGCACGCCGATGCGCGCATAATCGCTGAACTTATAGTTGCCCGGCGACATCACAAGCGTGTTCACGGGCGAGGCGATCGGCGTGGCAAACGCCATTGAAGCCGCAATAGCCACTGCCATCACAAAAGCCTGCGGCGCTACGTTCAAATCGCGGGCGGCGGCAATGGCGATCGGCGCGATCAGCACAGTCGTGACCGTGTTCGATAGCACTTGTGTGAAAAGCGCTGTGATCACAAACAAGCCTGCGATCACGGCATAGATACCCAGTCCGCTTAGCCCTGTGCGCAGACTCGTGGCGATGGAGTCCACCAGTCCCACTTTGACCAATGCTGTGCTGAGGGGCAACATGCCTGCGATCAGGAAAAGGGTCTTCCAGTCAATTGACTCATACGCTTCATCCATCGTAATGCAGCCTGTCAGCACAACGACAACGGCTGCGGTCAGGCTGGCCAGCGTGAGCAGGTCAGGGTTGATCATGATCGCCAGCACCATGACTGCTAAGACGATCAGCACAATCGGCGCCCGATCAGCGCGCTGAAAGGCGCCGAATTCCGCCGCCTCAGGTTCGCCCATCACGATGTAATCGCGCCGATGCTGCTGCTTGAGTGCAAAAATATCTTTCCACTGCCCTTGCACAAGCAGCATATCGCCAAAACGGAGCGGCGTCTGCTTGAGATCGAGCGTGCCGTCGTAGCCCGGTCGGCGGATGTCTAGCACGGTCAGGCGGTGGGTGCGCCCGAAGTTGAGATCGGTCAGCGTCTTATCAAGGGCGGCGGAGCGCGGGCGCAACATCACCTCTGCAATGCCGACTTCATTGGTGATCACGTCCTGCTCTACGACAGGTTCGTTCGCCATGATCGCTAGACGCCAATAAGCTGCCGCTTGGCTGACCGACTCAGCCTTGCCCTGCACGATCAGGATGTCATCAGCTTGGATCGGCACATCAGGACGCAAATATTCAGCCCGATGATTAGTCCCGAAAGCGCCTGTGCGCCTGCCGTGCGCATGAATCGCGCTCAGCACGCTTAGATCGAACTGTTCGCGCAGGTTGCTCTCGGCAAGCGTCTTGCCTACTAAGGGCGACTGGGCATCCACGCGCAAGCGATACAGACTCTCAGGCAGATGGTAGAGTTTGAAGAGTTCGGCGGGCGTAGTGACGGGCTGCACTTTTTGAACGGCTTGACGTTCAGGCAGCAAGCGCTTGCCCAGCGTCACAACGAATAGCACGCTGGCAAACAGAATAGCGAGGCTGATCGGTGTGAAGCTGAAGAAGTTGAAGGTCTGGTAGCCAGCCAGACTCAGGCGCTCAGCAGCCAGGAGATTCGGCGGCGTGCCGATCAACGTGCTAGAGCCGCCGATCAGGGCGCTGATGCTGAGCGGGAGGAGCAGACGCGAGGGCGCGAGGCGCGTTTTTGCCGCAAGGCTGATTACTGAGGGCAAGAGCAGCGCCACCACGCCTGTTGAGCTGATGAAGGCAGACATCGTCGCCACAGCGATCATCAGCACTAGCAACAGGCGCGTGTAGCTTGTGCCTGCGATTTTCAAAATGCGGTTAGCGATTGCATCAGCCAGACCCGTCTGGAAGACAGCGCCGCCTACGATGAAGAGCGCGCCGATGCTGATCACGGTTCGATTGGCAAAGCCCGCCAATGCCTCGCTCTCTGTGATGACACCCGTTCCGAAGAGCGCGATCAGTACCAACAGCGCCACAATATCCACGCGCAGCTTATCCCAGACGAACAGCCCAATGGCGATCACCAGCACAGCGACTGTGATCAGCGTTTGAAATTCCATTGGCTCTACCTGCTTTCAAACAATGGCGATTAAAACGAACAGGAATAGCACCACGACTAGGATGGTCAGCAGGTTGCCTTGCACAAGGAAAATCAGCGGCAAGGACTCGACCATGGCAGCGCTAGCTGAGCCGGGCGTCGGCGCGAAGATGTAGGGCGCAAAGGGATAGCCCGTTCGGTCAAGATAGTACCAGATGGAGCCGAAGATCAAGTAGCCATTCACGCCTCCTAGCACAAAGCCTAGCAAGCGCTCTTGCAAGCCTTGCCGCCGATCTGCAATCGCCTGCTGCCTGCGTGCGACCCAGTTGTTAGGCGTCTGGTAGGCGAAGAAGCTGATCACGACTAGGATGCCGCTGTAGAGGAAGAAAATCTGCTCAGGCGTGGCGCCGCGTGTGAGCGGCTGGATCAGCACGGCATCGAACTGCCATGTGGCGAACAGCGCTAGGATGATGCCCGCCGTCGAGATCAGCTCTCGCGTCCAGCCGCGCAGCGCGCCTACAACGGCAAACAAGACGATCAGCGTCCATAGAATGGTGGATAGTTGAACCATGGCTCTCTCCGCCGATCAGCTTAACGATCCTCCGCCAATTTTGCCACCTTTAAGAGCCGTTCGGCAATGCGTTGGGCTGCATTCGGCACGGCAGCGCGGCGCGCTGCCTCGCGCATAGCAGCTAGACGAGCAGAGTCGTTTAGCAAGGCGCGCAGTGTTGGCAGGAGGTCGCTGGTGAGACGCTCATCATCAAGGCGTAGCGCTGCGCCGCGCTCGACTAGCCAATCGGCGTTCACTTTTTGGTAGCGCCATGCGTACGGATACGGCACGAGAATGGCGGGCAAGCCGAAATGGGTCAGTTCGCCCAGCACGCTTGCTCCAGCGCGGCATATGGCGAGGTCGGCAGCGGCAAGTGCGAGTCCCATGTCGTTATGCAGGTATGGGAAGGCGTGGTAGCGCGCTTGTAAGTCGGGATCGAGCGCATTGCGGTGCGTTTGTACCGTCTCCCAGTCTGTCTTGCCGCTGATGTGCAGCACTTGAACGCCTTCTCTGAGTAGATCGGGCAAGATTGCGGCAAGGGCGTTGTTCAGGCTGCGTGCGCCCAAACTCCCGCCGAAAACTAGCAGGGTCGAGCGCTGTGGATCGAGGTTGAAGTGCGCGTAGGCGGTTTGGCGGTCGGCTGTGAGCAGAGCGCGCCGCAACGGATAGCCGACAGCTTCCACGCGCACGCTGCGCCGAAAATACGCCGCTGACTCTGGCACAGGCGTCAGCACAAGGCGGGCAAAGCGGCAGATCGCTTTGACTCCGAGCGCAGGCTCAACATCTGGCACATAAACGACGATTGGTACGCCGCGCAGCCAGCAACCGAGCGCTGTTGGGAAGGTTGCCCAGCCGCCTGTCAGGAAGAGCGCACGCGGACGATACTTTGCTGCAAGCCACCAGGCTTGCCACGTCCCGACTGCAATTTTGAAGAGACTGCTGAGCTGTTTGCGTAGTCTCACACCGTGTAGAGCGCCGCTTTGCACGCGATGAAAGCCCGCCCAGCCCTCCTGCGGTACGAGTTCGTTCTCAATGCCTGTGACGCTGCCGATGAAGTGCAGCTGGGCGTGTGGCGCCATCTCGCAGAGCGCCTCGACTACGCTTAGGGCGGGATAAATGCCGCCGCCCGTGCCGCCCGCTGCGATGAAAAGCGCTTTACTGCTCAAAGCGATGCCGCACCCGCGTGATTGAGCCGCGCATGCCCGGCAGTGAGAGCGTCTCGTTGACTTTGCGCGTCGGCACGGCTTGCCGCGCCGTGACCCGCGAAATATTCAGCAAGACGCCTATGCCTGCCAAAGCGCTGACCAGTGATGAGCCGCCAAAACTGATGAATGGCAGTGGTACGCCTGTGAACGGGATAACTGACGCCATAACTGCGATGTTGAACATCGCTTCCAGCACAATTGAGGCTGTGATGCCTGCCGCAAGGAGCGCGCCGAAGGTATCCGGGGCGTTGCGCGCAATGCGGAAGCCGCGCATCATCAGCACGACGAAGAGACCGATCACGAAGGCGCAGCCGATCAAGCCGAGTTCTTCGCCCAGCACGGCGAAAATGGCGTCAGTGTGTGGCGCAGAGAGATTCTCAAACTTTTGGCGGCTTTCCCCTAGACCGACGCCCGTCAAGCCGCCATTCAGGAAGCCGATGATGGCGTTTTGCGCTTGATCGCTCGCTAAGAGCGGGTCGCGCAGCAAATCGAAGAAATTCTCAACACGCGCCCGTGCGTAGTCAAACTGACTGATCGCTACCAAGCCCATCAGGATGAAGGCGACAAAGCTGATCGCTAACTGGAGCCAATCGGCGCCGGCGAGAAAGAACATCACGGTCGCCGTGAGCAGGATCAGTGCCGCTGTTGAGAGGTCAGGCTCAAGGATGATCAAGCCTGCCACAGCGCCTACCAACAGCGCAAAGGGCAGCAACCCGTAGGTCAGTTGCCGAATTTTGCTCTGTTTGGAGGCTAACCATGCCGCCATGTACATCACAACGGTCAGGGCGGCAAGTTCGGCGGGCTGTACCGCGCCGTTGAAAAAGGCGCGCCGTGCGCCAAAGACCGTCTCGCCGAAGATCAGCACAGCGACCAGCAGCGCAAGCGTCACGCCCATGATCGGAATCGCCAAGCGCCGCCACCAGCGATAGTCAATGTAGCTCAGCACAAACATCACCACGAAGCCGAAAATCGCGTTGCGGAACTGCTGCATAAAAATGGCGGATTGCGGCTCTGACCAGAAAAAGGTGGTGCTCCACACCATCATCAAGCCGATTGCCACCAAAATGCCGACCGTGATCACCAAGTATAGGTCAATGGTGACGGCAAAGCGGCGGCGGCGCTCGGCGGCGCGTTGTTCCAGTAGCAGCGCCTCGTCTTCGCTCAACTCCTCAAGGGTCGGCGGTAGGGCGTCTAGCGTGGTCACAGGTAGTCACCTCATAGGCGAATATCAGTGTGTATTGTAGCGCATAGGGCGCGTTTTTGCCGCTGATCGGCAAGCTGCGCTAGACTCAGGCGCGGGTCTCTCTCGCACTCGGAGCGTAGTGTCATGCCGTATGGTCGTAAGATCACGCCCAAGCCGATTCCGCCGCATTTGAGCGTGCAGGCGCTCGTGGATGAGTACTTCACTGCCTATAACGCAGCGCGCTTGCGCGAGGCTTGCCAGATTCTGGTGCGCAAAATCTTTCAGCCTGAGGTGACGGTCGTGCTGACCCTCACGGGCGCGCTCACGCCGACGGGCATGGGCTATTCGGCGGTTGTCCCGTTGATCGAACACGGTCTGGTGGATTGGATCATCAGCACGGGCGCTAATCTGTATCATGATATTCACTTTTCGCTCGGCTTTGAGCTGTACAATACCACGCCGAATACGAATGATTTAGCGCTGCGTGAGCAGCATATCATCCGTATTTACGATATTTTGTTCGATCAGAAAGTCCTGCTTGAGTCGGACGCCTTTTTGCGCCGTGTGATGGTCGCGCCTGAGTTTCAGCGGCGCATGGGGACTGCAGAGATGCACTATTTGCTGGGCAAGTATGTGCGCGCTGCTGAGGATGAGCTAGGCGTCGCCCATCGTTCGATTTTGAGCGTGGCGTATGAGTATGGCGTGCCGATTTACACTTCCAGCCCCGGCGATTCGACGCTTGGCATGAACGTCGCGGCGTTGCGCCTTGATGGCAATGCGCTCCAGATGGATGTGGAGCATGATGTCAATGAGACGGCAGCGATTGTGTATGACGCGAAGGCGAGTGGCGGGCGCAGCGCCGTGATCATTTTGGGCGGTGGCAGTCCTAAGAATTTTGCGCTGCAGACTGAACCGCAGATTCAGGAGATTTTGGGCATTCCAGAGGCAGGGCACGACTATTTTGTCCAGTTCACCGATGCGCGCCCCGATACCGGCGGTCTGAGCGGCGCAACGCCCTCTGAGGCGATGACCTGGGGCAAGATCGATCCTGAGCAACTGCCTGATAGCGTAGTTTGCTATGTGGATTCTACTATCGCCTTCCCAATTGCAGTCGCTTATGCTCTGAGCATGGGCGCACAGCGCCCGCACAAGCGGCTGTATGATCGGCGTGAGGCACTCTTGGCGCGCCTGACAGAGGCGTATCACAGACACAAGACGGCGGAGGCATGAGCGCGATGTTTGACGTGGTGACGCTTGGCGAGGCGCTAATTGACATGGTGGCAACGGCGCGCAACGTCTCGCTCTATGACGCGCCCGCCTTCGAGCCGAAGGCGGGCGGCGCACCGACCAATGTGGCAGTCGGTGTAGCGCGCTTGGGGAGGCAGGCTGCGTTCGTCGGCAAAGTCGGACGCGATTCGTTCGGGCAGGGCTTGCGCGCCTTGCTGGAGCGCGAAGGCGTAGACGTGCGCGGTATGTTGACTGACTCCAAGCGCCTGACTACCCTTGCCTTTGTCTCGCTCTCGGATAGTGGCGATCCGTCGTTTGCTTTTTATGAGGGCGCGCATGCTGCGCTCACAGCTGATGAGCTGCCCGATGATTTGCTATCACAGACGCATATTTTTCATTGTGGCTCAGTCTCATTGGTCAGTGAGCTGTCGCGCAGCGCGACTTTTGCCGCCATAGCGCGTGCGAAGGCAGGCGGCTCGCTCTTTTCCTACGATATCAACTGGCGTCCTGCGCTGTGGGAAGGAGCGGATACTGCGCTTGCGGCGTCGCCTTTGGCACAGGCGGATATCATCAAGCTGAGCGAGAGCGAGTTAGCCTTGCTCACGGGCAAAAACGACGTAGAGACGGCACTACGTGAGTTACCCTACAGCGCGCCGCTGATCCTGATCACGCTCGGCGCACGTGGCTGCACCTATCGCTATAGGGGCGCACTCGCGCACGCTGATGCGCCGCAAGTAGCACAGGTAGTGGATGCAACCGGCGCCGGCGACGCCTTCATGGCAGCAATTCTAGCGGGCGTGTGTGATCTGCGCGATCAGGGCTACCCGATCACTGACCTGCCCGCTGAAAAGCTGGGCGGGCTAGTGGAGCGCGCTTGCCGTGCTGGAGCGCTTGCTACGCAGGTGCGCGGCGCGATCCCTTCCCTGCCTTACGCGGCGCAATTAGCCTAGCCGCGCCGCGTCTAGGGCGCCAATGGGCGCGCCATTGAGCAGGTGATCCACAGCGCGCTCAGCAGCTGCGGCGCCAAAGGATAAGCCGTGTCCCGTGAAGCCGACTGCAAAGCCGACGTCGGGCTTATCAGGTAAGCAGCCCACTAGCGGCAGCCCATCACGGCTGAAGCCCATGATGCCCGCCCAGCGGCGCTCAATTGGCACGTTCACCTCTGGGAAGTAATGGTGCAGATACATCTCTAGCGCCACTTGGACAGGCTCTGTGACACGCTCATCATATGTATCCCACTCTTGTGCTTTGAACAGGTGGCGTGCGCCGCCCAGCAAGAAACGCCCGTCAAAAGTTTGGCGGAAGTACATATAGCCGTAGTTGCTATAGCCGCACGTCTCTAAGACGGGCTGCGGGAGCGGCGCTGTGACAAAGACCTGTCCGCGTGTCGGGATGACCTTGCCGACAAAATACGGCTCAAGCAAGGGACTGTAAGCGTTCGTACACAGCAAGACCTTGCGCGCCTGAAAGCGATACAGGCGCGATTCGACTAGCACGCGCTCAGGCGCGAGTTGCTCTATAGCGTAGACCTCATTATTTGGGATGAGTGGCGCGCCGCTCTGGGCGCAAATGGCTTGGGTCAGTGCTACGGGCTGCACCATGCCGTCAAAAGGCTGAAAGATCGCAGCGTGATAGCCGCGTCCAAGCGGATCGCGGCTGTGGAAATCAATGGGAATGCCATCGGCATTCAATGCTCGCGCCGCCTGCTCTAGATCGGCAGCTTCAGCGGCGCTCTCCGCCAAAAGCAGGACGCCGCACTCGCGCAGTGGCACGTCCCCGCCTTGTGCGAATTGCCGCCAATAGCGCACTGTGCGCCCTGAAAGCGACCACAGCTCTCGTGCCACTGCATGACCGTAATGCGCAATCGCTTGATGATAATACAGGTCTAAGCCCGTGATCATGAAGCCCGCGTTGCGCCCACTGGCGCCAAGCGCGATATCGCGGGCATCGGTAATGACCACGTCGCGCCCTGCTTGGCGCGAAAAGTACGCCGCCGTGCAACCGACTAAGCCCGCGCCGATCACCAGAACGTCGGTCTCGTAGAGCGGCTGTGTGCCATCTGCTTGCCAAATCGAGACGGTCATAGGTGCAGAGCCTCCTTGAGCGCTTTGAGCAGCGCTGTGCTACGCTGACCGTACGCGCTGAGGATCAGTTGGCGCGCTTGATCGTCCTCTGGGACGTGCGCAAATTCAATCCAGAGCCGATCTTCGGGCAGGAGCGGCGCGATTCGATCCGCCCATTCGATGATCACGACGTTCGCACCTGCGAAGATATCCTCTAGACCTAACATGACAGCGTCCTCAAGGCGCTCAAGGCGATAGGCATCAAGGTGCTGGAGGCGTGTAGTGTCAGTGACGCGCTGATGTTCATGGATCAGCACGAAGGTAGGGCTAGTAACAGGCGTGGTGCTGCCCCAGCCCGCTGCCACGCCGCGTGCGAAGGCAGTTTTGCCTGCGCCCAAATCGCCAATTAGGCACAGTACATCGCCTGTTTGCAACAGCGCGCCTAGCCGTGCGCCAATCTGCTCGGTCTGGGCGGGACTGCGGCTGAGGTAGGTCAGGGATATCTCGCTCATGGTGCGCTATTGTATCATCTTTTCACATCGTCATGCTTGCTGATGCTTTGATTTTCAAGAGCGCAGTGAGCCACTTGACAAGCCATTGAATTTCATATCCAATAGCGGCGTTGCTGATAGATAGGATCGTACAATCTGCGATGCTGAAAGCCGTCCTGTTTGATATGGATGATACGCTGCTGGATTGGAGCGCCCGCAGCATAGATTGGATCACGTATGAGCGCCGTCATCTGGAAAATGTGCGCGCTTACATCGCGCAGACCGCTCAGCCGATTGAACATCCGAATGAGTTTTACGATCTGGTGCGCTACTACTCACGGCAGGGCTGGGAACATGCCGAACAGAGCCTAAAAGCGCCCAGCTACGCCGAAGCGCTGCACAAGGCTCTCTTGGAGATCGGTGTGCCTGAGGAATGCATCGATCGGGAGGCGTGTATGCACGCTTTCGGCTGGGATTTGATGGACGGTGTGCGCCCTTTTGAGGAAGTGCCTGAGGTGCTGGGCATTCTGCGGCAGCACGGCATTCAGATCGGCTTGGTGACGAACGCCTCCGTGCCGATGCGCTTCCGCGATCAAGAGTTGCGCGCTTGCGGTCTGTTGGAGTACTTCAGCGAGTGCCGTTTTGCCGCTGTGGACGTGGGCTATCTCAAGCCGCACCCGAAAATCTTTCAGGCAGCGCTTAGCTGCATCGGCGCACGCCCTGAGGAAGCCATCTTTGTGGGCGATAACATCGAGGCGGATATCATGGGCGCGCAAGGCGTAGGAATGCGCGCTGTGTTGCGCCTTGTGCCGAACGGCAAGCGCACGGAGCGCCACATTGTGCCTGATGCTAACATTCGCAGCTTGCACGAACTCCTGCCCTTGCTCGATCAGTGGTACCGCGGGTGGCGCACATGAGCGATTTACAGCCTTTTGTGCCTTATCGCAACTTGATCATCAGCGGCTACGACGGCACGAGCCGTTATATGCTGATCCGCCGTATTGCCGAGGGCGTCAATGCGCCCTACCTCGACCTTGAGACCGACCTCCAGCTGCGCGAACGGCTCTCAATGGACGCGCTGCGCCAAACCTATGGCGAAGCGCACCTCCGCAATGTGCTGAAGGCGCTATGCGCCGAATTTGCGCTACAGCGCGGCGCCGTGATCGCCATGCCCGCTGCGCCCTTGCTTGAGAGCGATATCCGTGAGCGTTTGCTGGAGAGCAGCTGGCTCTTGGTGCTGAATTGCCACCTAAACGAGATGTTGCGCCGCCTGCACTTGCAACACGGCGCCCGCTTTCACGATCCCAAAGTGCGCAGCGCCTTTCTGCACCACATCCGCCAAGAGCGCAAGCTGTTCACGCTTGGCAGCCTTGACGTACTCGATACAACCGATCTAACTCCTGAGCAAACTGCCAACTACGCGCTCACTTTTTGGCGCCATCACGAATTGGCGCGTATGCAGCTTTAGAGAGGTGCTTATGACGCACGAAAATCAACCAATCCGCCACCGTGAGCCGTTGCCTTACGGCAGAATTGCGCCCGATTTCAGCCTTGAGAGCGCAATAGGCGCACGCTACAGCCGTGAGCAATTTCGCGGCAAGCAAGGACTCGTCCTGCTATTTCTATCCCACACAGAGCCGCTCAGCACCGACTTGTTACGCCGACTCAAGGAGCTGTGGGCAGAATTTGTAGAGATTAATACGCAAGTGCTGGCAATCTTCGATGCAGAGCGCAAGAGTCTCGTGCCGCTTGCCCAGACTCTCGATTTGCCCTTCCCAATGCTGGCAGATGGCGATAACCGAGTCTGGGAGACCTACACACATGAGCCAACTCGCAGCGCAGCGCTCTTCATCCTAGATACCTACGGCGCGACCAGCGCTCAGCGTCTTGTCTCAAGTGCTGCTGAGCTGCCTGCCGCCGAAGACATGCTAGACCTAGCGCGCTATACGCAATATCGCTGCAGCGTCTAGCTAGATCGACTCGGAGTCATCAGGGACAACAAGCGCCTTGCGCGCCACATGCACGCTGATCGTGCGCGGCTCAGCGGCACGGCTGCCAATGCGCACCTGAATCGTGTCGTTCAGCGGCGCTCGATCCGCCAAAACGACCAAGACGCCCGGCACTAAGCCCAACTCCGAGAGATAGCGCAACACCTCAGGCGATTGATCCAAAATGCGGCTGACTGTGCCGCGCTGGGCAATAGCGAGGTCGGAGAGCAGCACCAGCTCAGGTAGATTGACCGTGCCATCAAGGGCGGGGATTGGGTCGCCATGCGGATCAAGCTCAGGATGACCGAGCGCATCGGCAATGCGCGCCTCTAGCCGCTCCGAGATATGATGCTCCAGCCGATCCGCCTCATCATGCACCTCATCCCACGAAAAGCCGAGTTTCTGCGTGAGGTAAAGTTCCAGCAGGCGATGATGGCGGATGATCTCAAGGGCTATCTTCTTGCCCTCCTCGGTCAGGCGCACGCCGCGATATGGCGCGTGCTTGAGCAAAGGCGGGAAACTCTCGCCGCTGCTAAGGCGCTTGATCATATCTGTGGCAGAGGGTGCGGCGATGTTCAAAGCACGAGCGATCAGCATAGTTGGCACAGGATCGACCTGCTGCTGGATCAAATAGACCTGTTTGAGGAAGTCCTCAACAGCAGGGGTACGCCATTCGCCGCGCAATGTATCTGACACGCCGCCCTCCCAGTAGCTCACTCGCGCTTTTGCGCAAGTATAGCACAGCTTGCGCGGGCGACTCAATGCACAAGCTGTGCTAAGCGTCTCTAGCGGGCGCGCAGGGTCAGCATGTAAGCGACCAGATCGTTGATCTCATCAGGCGTCAACTCTTCGGCGTAGGTCTGGTGCATCAGGCTCACGCCGCCCACAGCATAGACCTTATCGCCCTCGTTCGGCACAAGATATTTGTTAGGCAGGATGATTGAGTTGCGCAAATAAGCGACTGCACTGACCTCGTTCGGATCGCGGCGCGCCGCCCGATCCGCAATGCCATACATTACAGGACCAACCAGATCATTGACCTCAACTGGCTCAACATAATGGCAAGAGGCGCATGTCGGTACTTCAGGTCTATTGGGAAAGCCGTTCGCAAACAGGATAGCGCCACGTGCAGGATCGGGCTGCGGTGTCGGGCTTGGCGTGGGAGTCTCAGTGGGTGGGACGGGCGTATTCGTAGGCGGGATCAACGTGATGGTGGGCGTAGGCGAAGGACGGACGCGAGTCGGCGTGGCGGTCGGCTCAAGAGCGACCCGCGTGGGCTGCACTTGCGGCGTAGCCTCCACAATGCGGCTATCGGGCGTGGGCTGAATCGGCACGCGAGTGGGCAACTCAAGCGTGGGCGGGAAGGGCGGAGCGGGCGTGGCGGGCGTGCCGCACGCGGCAAGCGTCACCAATACAAGGGCAAGTATCAATCTGGGCGCGTGCTTGGCGATCATGCGCTGTGAGCCTTTCTGGAGTCTATAAACAGCTGACTTTCAATGTGCAACTGGTGAAGATTATGTCACTTTGTGAGCAATTTCGCAAAGTCGGGCGTTCGAAAGGGGCAGCGCTGCGCTACAATAAGGGCGTAAAGACTTTTAGGAGTATGACCATGACTTTACCGACAAAAATGAAGGCGATCCTGAAGGCGGAGCGCGGCGCAGGCTTGCGCTACGTCGAGGATTATCCCGTGCCAGCGCTGAAGCACGGCGATGTGCTGGTCAAAGTGCAGGCAGGCTCGATCTGCGGCACGGATATCCACATCTATAAATGGGATGACTGGGCGCAGCATCGCCTGAAGCCGCCTTTTGTGGTAGGACACGAAATCACAGGCACGGTCGTGGCAGTTTCGCCAGAAATTGAGCATGTGGCGGTAGGCGATCAGGTCTCGCTGGAGAGCCATGTGGTCTGCAACACCTGCTACTTCTGCCGCACAGGTCGTGCGCACCTATGCGAAAAGACCCAGATCATCGGCGTAGACCGCGACGGCGGCTTCGCCGAATATATCGCCATTCCCGCCCAGAACATCTGGAAAAATCCGCCGAACATGCCGCTAGAGATCGCCGTGATCGAAGAAAACTTAGGCAACGCTGTGCATACGGTCATGGCGCAAGATGTCTCAGCCAAATTCGTGCTGGTGACGGGCTGCGGACCAGTCGGCTTGATGGCGATTGCCGTAGCGAAGGCGGCGGGCGCCCGCGCCGTGATCGCCACGGATATCAGCCCGTATCGCCTGAATTTAGCCTGCCGAATGGGCGCCGATCGGGCTGTGGACGTGCGCCATGAAAATCTGAGCGCAATCATCGAGGAAGTGACAGGTGGCGAAGGCGTGGACGTGCTCTTAGAGATGTCCGGCGCGCCTAGCGCCATTAACGAGGGCTTTGCCGCGCTGAAAGAGGGCGGCGAGGCAGCCCTGCTGGGCTTAGCACCGAGCGCCTTCACCTTCGATCTGAACGCGCACATCGTCTTCAAGGGCGCAATTGTGCGTGGGATCGTGGGGCGGCGGCTATGGGAGACGTGGTATCAAGCGCACGGCTTGCTGGAATCGGGCGCGCTGCGCCTCGAAGGCTTGGTGACGCACCAATTCCCCATGGCGGACTTCGAGCGCGCCTACCAGACCTTCATGAGCGGTGAGAGCGGCAAAGTCATGCTGATCCCATGAGCCGATCTTAGCACGCCCAAGACTTCCGTCTGCACCTAAACAGACCATCATCTTTTGCGAACTTCACAGCCGTCAACACGCGGCAATACTATGTTGAACGGATAGCGTGAGGCAAAAGAGGATAGTTCAATGGGAGGAATTCGTGCTTGGCTAGGCGCACTAGCGCTGCTCTTGACGGCGTTGATCGGCGTCGCGCAAGAGAGTGCGGGCAATTCATCCGAATGTGCGTGACGGGAGCGTGGCTTAGCATCTGAGGCGGCTTTGCATGGGCAACTCTAGCCACGCCCTGCGGAATCGGCTATAATCGAAACGTTAATCTGAACGGAAAAGGTGAGAGACGACTGCATGATTGATGTGAACGACCTGCGCAAAGGCGTAACTTTCACTGTAGATGGCGCCATCTACCGCGTTTTGGAGTACTCGCATCACAAGCCCGGACGCGGCAACGCCACTATCCGCACCACCCTCCGCGACCTGCGCACAGGCGCTACCATCCAGCGCACCTTCACCTCAGGTGATCGCGTGCAAGATATCCGCGTGGAGAGCTTCCCTGTGGAGTTCCTCTACAGCGATGGCGAAATGCTGCATTTCATGCACACAGCCACTTATGAGCAGTACGAACTGCCTGCCAGCATCTTTGGCGATGACATACTGTATCTGTATGAGAATATGCAGCTCTCGCTCAGCACTTATGAGGGCGAGGTGATTGACTACGAGCTGCCGACTACTGTGGAGCATGAGGTGGTGGAAGCAGAAGTGGCAGTGGCGGGCAACACAGCGACCGGCGCTACTAAAAAGGTGACCACACAGACGGGCTTGCAAGTGACCGTGCCGCTCTTCGTCAATGTGGGCGATAGAATCCGTATTGATACGCGGGATGGTAGCTACATCACTCGCGTTTAGCCCCTAGGATCGCCTCATGAAGACGCCAGCTGGCAAGGAATGCCCGGAATATCACGCCGATTTTCATCGCGGCAGGCGCGTGCAGGAATGCCGCTTGATCAAGCGCAATCCGCGCAGTGCGCCTTGGCATCCTGGCGATTGTAGCCGCTGTAATGTGCCGGATATCCTTCGGGCAAATGCCAGCGAATTCCTGCGCTTAACTTTGCAGGTCAAGCCCGGCTTTCTGGGAATTGGGCGGTCACTTGCCCTGAGCGCCTTCTGCGACAAGCACAAAGTCGAGATTGAAGACCCTTACGTCGGCTGCGAACAGTGCAACGCTGAACGTCCTGGCGTCTCGCTCTTTTTGGACGCGCTGCGCGGGACGGATAGCGAATGATCAAAATTGTCCTTTTCGATCTTGACGGCACGCTTGTCCGCGTTGATACGGACGCTTTCGTGCGCGAGTACATCCGTCTGCTCAGCGAGGCGCTCGCCCAGACGTTGCAGCAGCCCGCCGAGTCTTTCGCAAGCGCGATCCGCGCTGCGATCCGCGCCGTCGTTGCCGATCTCGATCCGTCTTGCAACAATCGCGCCGTCTTTGAGCGCACTTTCACTGAGGCGCTCGCCATGCCGCTTGACAGCTTGCGCGAGGCTTTCGAGCGCGCTCAAGCGGCAATTTTTCCGAGTTTGGCGCCCTTTTTTGCGCCCGATCCTGCGGCTGTACCATTGCTGCACCGACTCCTAGAGCGCGAGATTGCCGTTGCGATTGTCACCAATCCCGTTTTTTCGCTGGAGACGATCCATCAGCGCATGATCTGGGGCGGTTTACCGCTCGATCTGCCTTACGCTCTGATCACGAACCTTGATGAGCTACATTTTGCCAAGCCGCAGCCGCACCTCTATGAGGAGGTCTTGGCGCGCACGGGCTATGAGCCTGATCAGGCGATCATGGTCGGCGATGATTTTCAAAATGACATTGCGTCAACGCGAGCGATTGGGATGCACGCCTACTGGCTGAACGGCGCCCAAACTTTAGCGACCTTTGCTGATGAAGTTGAAAATGGCTTGCTGGAGCGCCTAGCGCGTCAGCCGCTCCCTTTTGAAGGGCGTGAGCAGGTAATGCCGCGCTTGCTGGGCAATACGGCGGCGCTCTTCGGCATGGTGGATGCTACGCCATCGCGGGTTTGGCACATGCGCCCTGATCCTGATGAGTGGTCGCCGCTGGAGGTCGTTCACCATTTGCGCGAGAGCGAGCGCACAGTGCAGCGTCCGCGCTTGCGGCGCATTGCAGAAGAGGATAATCCTTTTTTGCCCACGCCGCCTCAGCCCTTTCGCCCGAATAGCCTCACGCTGACTGAGACGGCGCAGGAGATCGCCGCTGATTTTTGGCGCGAGCGCGCCCAGACCCTCGCTTTTCTGGAGCAGTTGCCGCCTGAGGCATGGGCGCGCCCTGCCCGACACGCCATTTTCGGTCCGACTACGCTGCTAGAGATGGCGCACTTCACAGCGCGCCATGATCGTCTGCACCTCAATCAGCTCTGCCAGACCGTCGGCAAGTGCCAAGCAGATTAGCGACGCTAGTTGCTCTTCACAAAGACTTCCTCACGCACCTCAGTGGCAGGGCAGCCGCGAATGATCGTCACGTAGACCTTGTTCTCACGATCAGGACCGGCGTTCACCTGCAATTCGCCTGAGCTGAGGCGGTAGAGCGCAAAGCGCTGATCGCGGCTGGCAGCGATCAAGTAATTCTGCGCTCTGGTGGGGAAACGCGCCAAGTCGCGCTCAGTCAGGCGCAACTGACGGCGACCTGTGCCGTTCGGCTCAATTGAGTAGACCTCCAGTAAGCAGCCCGTAGGCGTACCTTTGGTGTAAAAAGCGTAGAAATGACCGCCCATGCAATTATGGCGGCGATCATTCTCGCACTCACACGGATTGCAGGCTTGAGCGGACTGCGGCGCACTAAAAGTGACAGCGCTGAAGATCGCTGCACAGACCATGAGAATCATCAGTGCTGTGATCAGGCGTGAAAACGACAAACGTGCCGACATAGCGTGAAAATGCCTCCGCTTTGGCTGAAAAGCACCGTGCAATTTACCGAAATTGTCACAACGCCGTGACGCTCAAGCGCTATAGAGCGGCGTGCGCGCTAACGCAGCGAGATCGCGGGCGCCTGCCACAAACATGGTGATGCGCAATTGTGCCGTCAACTCGCGCACGAGTTCGTGCGTCGCCTCTGCTGATTGTGCCGCCGCCTTCAAAAACGGTCCTGCTAAGCCGCACAGCTCAGCGCCCAGTGCAATGCACTTGGCAACGTCAATGCCGTCGCGCAGACCGCCACTGGCGATGATCGGCACGTTTGGGGCTGCCTCGCGCACCAGCTGGATGCTCTCCGCTGTGGGAATGCCCCAATCGGCAAAGGCGCGTGCCACACGCGCATGGAACGCTGTCGGCGCCCGATGATACTCCACCTCGCTCCATGAGGTGCCGCCGGCGCCCGCCACGTCAATAGCGGCTACGCCCGCCTCTACTAACCGACGCGCATCCTGAGCTGAGAAGCCCCAGCCGACCTCTTTAGCGATCACAGGCACGCCGACTGTACGGCACAGATGCGCCACTTTGGGCAGTAAATCTTTGAAGTTGCCGTCGCCTTCGGGCTGGACAGCCTCTTGCAGGGCATTGAAGTGCAAGATCAGCGCGTCTGCCTCTGCCATGTCCACTGCGCGGCGATAATGCTCCACAGTGAAGCCATAGTTCAGCTGGACGGCGCCCACGTTGGCGAAGAGCAAGATATCCGGCGCCACATGGCGCACCTTAAACGACTGCGCAAGGTCTTCATGGACAATGGCGGCGCGCTGTGAGCCAAGTCCCATGGCGATGCTGTGCGCTTGCGCCACTTCCGCTAAAACGAGGTTCAACGGATTTGCCAAGCTGGTGCCGCCCGTCATGGAGCTGATCAAGAGCGGCGCGCTCAGGCGCTTGCCCATGAAAACAAGCGACGTATCTATCTCAGCGAGGTCTAGCTCAGGCAGGGCGCAATGCATGAAGCGGTAGCGCTCCAAACCTGTGGTTAGGCGCGGGAACTGGACATTTTCCTCAAGGTTAATGCGGATGTGATCGGCTTTGCGGCGCTCGATCAGTTGCGGATCGTCAGATGAAACGGTCATAAGATACACACGCCGATTTAAGGCGCTTTTGCCTCCTCAAACAAGCTACATGACGTGCGATTGTAACATAAAAAGGGCAGGTCGCGTGACCTGCCCTTGCAACGTGCGTTGCGCTATGCCTCAGTTGATGGGCGGCGGAGGACCGGGCTTGAACTCAGGTCCGAGGATATTCTCCAGCTGCAGTTCGAGTTCCTCAAGGGCGGTAGCGGCATCGCGGCGCCCAGTCAGCACATCGTGAACAGCCGTGAAGAACGCGACCGAGACATCGTTATAGAGCGCGGCGGTCACTGTGGAGGGACGCGGCGTGGCATTCTCGAAGACCGGGATCAAGTCCGCAACCCAAGGCGTCGCCGCCAAGACATCGGGGTCTTGGTAGATAGCGGGCATGGTGGGCAAGTTATTCAGCTTGAGCCAGCGCTCCTTCTGCTGCTCAGGCGCGGTCAGCCACAGGGCAAGCTGCGTTGCCAGCTCAGGATTGGCGCTATAGGCGCTCACGCCCAGCTGCCAGCCGCCCAGCGCCGCTGCGGGCTTGCCGGAGTCGCCAGCGGGCAGCGCGGTCACAGCAAACTTATCCTTGATAGCGGTCTCTTGCGTGCCATCAGCGCCGCCCTGACCCAGCACATAGGCATAGGGCCAGTTGCGCATGAAAGCAGCGTTGCCCGCTTGGAAGACGCGGCGTGCATCTTCCTCTTGGTAGGTGGTCACGCCTCTGGGCGAGATAGTGCCGACCCAACGCGCAGCGCGCTCAATCGCCCTGATAGCAGCCTCATTGTTCACGCTGATGGTCTTATCCACCTCAACGATTGAGCCGCCGCCATTGCTGAAAATCCACTCCAGTGCGTCGCAGGTCAAGCCTTCGTAGGCGTTGCCTTGCCACACAAAGCCCCAGAACTCAGGGTTGCCAGCAGCACGCTCACCCTCTTGGATGGTCTTTGCCATCTGCTCTAGCTCATCCCACGTCTTGGGCGGCGCGCTGAAGCCGTATTTCTCCAGCAAGTCCGTGCGATAGTAGAGCAAGCCGGCATCCGTGAACCACGGCAGACCGACCACCTTGCCGTCCACAGTGTTGTTGGCGAGGATGCGCGGATAGAACATATCCTTCATGCCGCTTGCCTCGAGCGCCGGACCGAGATCAAGCATGTTTGGCGCGAGGATGCCGGGCCAAATCACGTCGAACTGGATCAGGTCAATATCAGTTGAGCGAGCGGCTAGGAGCTGTTGCAACTGTGCAAGGTACTCAGTGGCGCTCTGCGAGGCGTAGACGATCTCAACGTTCACGTTGTTCTCATCTGCCCAACGCTTGAGAATTGCCTCATCCTGCGCGATATCGCCCACGCTGCCGTAGAACACGCGCAGGGTCGGGCGCTCTTGCGCCATGGCGGCACCGTTGAAAACGCCGCCCAACACGAATGCTGCGATCAGCAAAAGGGTGAGAAACTTAATCTTTTTCTGCATGTAGTAACTCCTCTAGGTCGTCATAAGCCAGTATACGCATGGCAACAGCCACGCGATGCCGATTAGAGTGTATCCAAGAGACGCCAATATTGCAAGCAATTTAAGCAATTAACCAGACGCTAAATCTTTGTGGCGCACCCATGACTCAGCCAGTTCAGCTAGGAAATAGCGCTCCGACTCGCTCAGTGAGGCGCTCAGGAGCAAATCGGGACGGCGTTGCCACGTGCGGCGTAGCGCGCTCTCACGCCGCCATTGCGCTACAGCGCCGTGATCGCCGCTCAGAAGCACCTCTGGCACGCGCAAGCTGCGAAACTCAGGCGGGCGTGTGTAGTGTGCGCCCTCCAACAGACCGCTGCTGAACGAGTCGTTCAGCGCCGACTCGGCGTTGCCCAGCACATTGGGGATATGCCGCGCAATGGCATCCAGCATGACCATAGCCGCCAACTCGCCGCCGCTCAGCACATAGTCGCCGATGCTCACCTCATAGGTCACTACGAGATCGCGCACGCGCTCATCCACGCCCTCGTAGCGCCCACAGATGATCGCAAGGCGCGGGTACTGGGCGAACTCAGCCGCCATGCGCTGCGTAAAGCGCTCTCCCTGTGGCGTTGTTAAAATAACTGGCACGGACTCACCTTGTAAAACGCTCTCGACGGCGCGCACAATCGGCTCAACTTTCAAAATCATGCCGCCGCCGCCGCCATAGGGCGGCTCATCAGTGGTCTGATGCTTGTCCGTTGCGTAGTCACGGATGTTGTGCAAATTGACAGTCAGCAAGCCGCGCTCACGGGCGCGCTTGAGGATGCTCTCGCTCAGCACGCTCTCGAACATAGCAGGGAAAAGCGTGAAAATCTCAAAGCGCATCAGGTAACCTCACCAGTAGCGGCGCTGCGCACGCACACCAAGCCACCACGCTGCCACAATCACGACCAGCAAGCCACTGCAAAACGCCATTCCAAGCAAGGTCAGCGCCTCGCTGGGCGTGCGCACAGCGAAAGGCGGCGGCTGATAGAGCAACTCGCGGCGCGGCGCGCTGATTGTGCTGAGCAAGCCCTCGCTGCGTACGCTCACGCGCCACATCGGACTAGCCAAACGCGCCCCGCCGTTGTCTAGAGCGATGACCTGCCAACGATGGACGCCTTCGGTCAGCTGGAGCGCATAACTGTGCAACGGACGATCGGACTGGGCGTCTTGCACAGACGGCACAGTTGCGATCATGGCACCATCGAGCCATAGCTCAAACGACTCAGCGCAGCTGGCGCGCCATTGCAGGGTCACACTGCCTTCGGACACTTGCGCGCCGTCGGCGGGCTGCGGATCAGTCGGTATGTTAAGCGCGCAGCGCGGCGCCCTCGCTGACCATGTCATGACAACTCGTGGCGCAGCTTCTGTAAAGCGCAGCCATGTGAAGGCGCTCCCGCTGACTACAAATAGCTCTATCCCTACTGCGCCTAGACGGGCGCCGTCGCTATCTTCGCCGAATTGTCCGATCAAGCGCAGTTCCGATCCAAGTAGCTCAAAGGCGATCAGTGATGCGCCGCGCCCTGAGGCGTGCTGCCGTCCTGCATAAATCCGATTGCCGACGATCAGCAAGTCTGAAAGCGTGGCATCGCTGGGCGTCAAGCTGGCTGAGCCGATCAGTCGCAACGGGTCGCTCAGCCTCAGAATGCTCAGCTGTGCGCTGTGTCCGATGTACAGTACGTTTTCACGCTCATGCACCACTTGAGCAGGCGCGAAAGTGTTCAGCCAAAGCTGGACTGTGCCGTCAAAATTGTAGCGGCGTACGCCTTCTGCACCTTCGGCGACCCAAAAAGCTGTACCGCCACTTGGCACAACGTCGTAGGCAGGCGTTGTGGTACGAATCGGCTCTAGGGCTGTTAGACGCCCATCAGGGCTGAAACGATAGCGCCGTACGCCCGCGCCTAGCGCTGCAATCCAGACCTGATCGCCGTTGCAAGCGATGCGATGTCCGCCGCCGCGCCCGAAGGCGCGTTCGCGCCGATCAGAGTCCAGCACACTCACGCCGTCGGCACTCAAGACGAAGATGAAAGGTGCACAGACCGCGATCGCTTGCAGAGCGCCGCGCCCTAAGCCGATCTGCCAGCTCACCAGCAACCGCTCTGCAGTTGGGACTACCTCAGAGAGCGTGCCACCTTGCCCGATCAGCAAGCGCGAGCCGTCACTCCATAGCGCGCTGATCGGCAAGCGTGGCAACTCAGTCTGTCCACGGATCGGCGCAATTTGCAACGCCATACCCAGTAAGACCATCACGCCTATTGCCTTGCCGAGTGTGCGCGCCATAACCATTGTGCCATAAGACTTGCCAATAGGACTGCCATGCCGTCTAAGGCGAGACGCTCAAGCGGCACGCCTAGCACAATGATACCTGAGGCAGTCGCTGAGTTCACCTGCCAAAAGCGCGCTGCGATGATCACGCCCTCGTAGGGCAGGGCGTAGAGCAAGGCGCTCAGTGAGGGCAGGACGTTCACAAAGCTCCCTAGCTGATCGTTCCGCGCCCAAAATACGATCATTAAGATCGCGGGCGTAAAGACAAGCGTCAGGAATAAAAATGCGCTCATGATTCGTCAATACAATTAAAATCCGATAACTTCTTATTGCATTCTCAATGCTATCGCTATGTACTCATAACAAAATCGAATGTATAGTGAAAGTTGTAACAAGCAACGCCGCAGAGTTCTTCCCATCAAGTGTTGTGTAGCAGATAGGTGGTGCTTATGTCTAGCAGTTTCTATAGCGCTTCGACGAGCGTTGCGCAGGAATTCAACGTTGAAGAGTATCGGCACTGGTCGCCGCTTTCCCAAACCTATACCTCCGCTGATGTGCTGCAGCAGTACTTGCGTGCAGGCTGGCAGCTGGCTGAGACCGTCAAGGTTGAGACGTTCACGCTGGGCGCAGGGCGGCGCGTCTCGGTCTATCACTTTGTCCTGAGCAAAGATGGGCGTGAGCTGCGCCTGCCCATTGTCTCTAGCCCGTTTGTGCTGCGTACAGTCATGGAGCGCGGCTTGAAAATCATCCGCCTTGAGGCTGAGCCTAAGCATTAGCCGCTGCGCAGCCAGACGCGCTGCAACGGCTGTGGCAGCAGCAAGGCAAGACGACTCATCTCCCAGCTTGTGAACGGGCGCAATAGCCAGAGTATCCCGCTGTAGACTGCGCCCGCCACAAGCACTGCCACTAATGGCAATACTGACCATAGCGCCGCTAGTACCCCCGTCATACACGCGCCCGCTACCCACGGACGCCACAGCAAGCTGACCCAGTTGACCTTGCCTAGCGCTTGTCTTAACAGACGGTAGAAAGCGACTAGTAGCACGATCTCTGAGAGGATCGTCGTGACCGCCGCCGCCTGAAAGCCGTAGATCGGCACAAAAAGCAGGTTCGTGATGATATTGAAGCTCACGCCTGCCAAAAACGCCCATTTCATGCGCGCTTGCTGATCGAGCGCCACCAGCACATAGTTGGTCAGGCTGTTGATCCAGCCAATGGGCATGAACCAGACCATGATTTGCAGGGCAATGGCGCCGTTTGGCAAATAGCGTGCGCCGCCCAGCAAGTTGATTAGGAAATAGGCGCTGAAGGTTGTGATGACGGCGATTGGTACGGCTAGGCTCACCAGCAGCTTGACCGCAAAGTCATAATTGCGCCGCAAGCCTTCTCGATCTTCTTGGGCTTGCCGCGCCATGATCGGCAGGAGCGCCATAGTGAAGAGCGCAGGAATCACGCCAAGCGCATCGAGCCATTTGTAGGCAGTGCTGTATTGCCCTACAATGGCGTCGCCTTGTAGCGGCTCTAGGATCACCACGTCAATTTTGAAGAAGACTGTTGCCAGCAGATGATTGAGCATGAGCGGAAAGCTGCTCACCAGCATTCCGCGCAGCAGGTCGCGCCGCAGGCTGACCCGCTCAGTAGCAACCTCTGTTGGAGTTTCGCGCATAGCGGCACGGACGCTCACTGTGAGCAGTGCGAGAGTCACAAAGTTGAGCGCAATGCTCACCGCTGCTAGACCGATCACGCCAAAGCCCGCCAAAAGTACAGCGACGCCCGCCGCTGACTTCAAAATGACCGTGATCGTCGCTACGGCGGAGGGAATTTCTGCCTTTTGGTAGGCGTAGAGCAGGGCTGTGAGCCCTGTGCTGATGCTGTTCGGCACTAAGCCGATGTAGAGTAGGATAATGGCGATGATCGTGGTGCTATCGAGGGTTGGCTCTAGGGCGCTGCGCACTGCCAGAAAGCCGATGAGCAGGGGTACGCCTGCCGCCGCTAGACCAAGCCGTAGCAAGCTGCTATTGAGCAGGTAGCTGCCCGCTGCGCCCAAGTTGCGCGCCACTTCCCGTGTCAGGAGCGTGTTCAATCCGAAGTTGGTCAGGATGTCGAACCAGCCGAAGATTACGACGGCGTAGTAGTATGCCCCTGCGGCTGCTGGTCCGAGCAAGCGCAGCATGATGAAAGCGAACGCCATGTCAATCAGCCGATTGAACAGATTCAGAGCAATCGGCGCGAGGCTGTTTTTGGCAAAGCGTCGCACCCCGCTGACCTCGCCTTGCCCTTCGCGGTAGAAAGCGCGCCACGCCCAGATCATCAGGAGGAAGAGCGCGATTGTGCCGCTCAGGAATGAGGCGAACGCGCCAATTTGGAATGACGGCGGTGAGTAACGGAAGCGCACTAGCCATTCGCCTTCGGGTAGGCTCACGCGGCGGAAATTGCCGTAGACAAGCTCAATTGAGGTTGCTTGTTCGGCATCTTCGGGCGCGTTTGCTGGGCGGATGTAGGCGCGCCAGCCTTCGGCGTATGAGTCGGTCAGGATTAGCGCGCTATCAGCTTGATCGGCACGTGCGCGCACCAGCACTTCGTTGTGCGTAGCGCGCTCAAGCCTCGCAGGGACGATCTGTGCGAGAGTCGGTGGATTGTCAGACGGCTCTGAGAGGATAAAGGCGCGTGGCAGGGCGCGGGTATTTTCGTAGATGTAGACTGATTCGTCTTGGTAGGCGAGACGGTAATCTGGAAA
The DNA here is from genome assembly GCA_002794705.1 of Candidatus Thermofonsia Clade 1 bacterium. The sequence goes on along the minus strand of PGTK01000002.1, from coordinate 3,617 downwards.
GCGCTCCAGATCGAGCGGCGCCTCGCTCAGCACGTAACGGACGCTCAGCAGGTCTAGGTAGGGCGAGTTGAGCGCTTCGGCTGTGTCGGGGTAGATTGGCGCAATGCGATTGTAGAGCAGTTGGCTCTGCGGCGCGATTTGTTGCATGTATGCAACGTATTGCCGCGTGATGATGCTATCGTAGCCGCGTATGTCTTGTAGCCCGAAGCGCCACGCCATATTTGCGTTGAGTGTGGCATTTGCATTGGGTGCTTGGTAGGTTGTCAGCCGCCATTCTTGTGGCGACTGCGCCCGTAGCCACGTGATGGCAGGCGGCTCAAAGTTCAGCCATTTGGGATCGGCAGCGGGATTGAAGCCGTAGGATGCGCCGATTAGGTCAGTGCTGAGCAGGGCGACTGCCACGATCTGCCAGATCGGGATGCGCTGCAGGTAGATCGGGCAGCGACTGACGCGCACAACGATCCCGCTGCCAATTAGCAGCAAGGCGAACAGGAAAATCTCACGCGCCTTGATGCTAAAAAAGACCTCAGACGAGGGATAGGCGAGATTCGCACCTGCTAGATTGTCATAGAGGCTCTGGATCAAAGGACGGACTTGCCCATAGGCGATTCGGGCGCCGATCAAGACGATTAGCAGTGCCGCGCCTGCGCCGATCAGCCCGTAGCCGAGCAGTCGCGCTGCACGAAACAGGCGTGAGGTCGGTTGTGTGTGCGCTTCATGCAAAGCCTGCGCGCCATAGGCGGCGAGCGCGGCGAGACAGAACATCAATAGGAAAATCCAGCGGAAGGGCGAATGTAGCTGGCTGATGCCCGGTAGCCCGTAATAGAGCAAGGCATAGAGCGGCGTGCCGAAGGCAAACAGGATTGAGAACAGGCTGATCAGCAGCAACAGAAGGCGGTAGGGCGCCTCAGCGCGCTGATTGCGGCTTAACGCGCCGATCAGCGCGAGGATCAGGGTCAAGACGCCTGCATAGGAGGCGCCTTCGACGTAATTCTTGCCGCCTTCCATGAAAGTGTTGGTGATCAGAGCGCCATCAGCGCGCTGCCAGCGCAGCTCTGTCAGCTGACCTGTGAAGAGGTCAAAATAGGAGTGTTGCGCAGGCGAGCCGTAGATATTTGGCATCAGGAAGGCGAGCGCGTGGCGTGGCGGCAAGCCATAGCTCAGAATCTGCTCAAAGCTGGCGCGTCCTTCGCGGAAACTGGTGTTGACCAGCTCGTAGAACGGCATGAATTGTACAGCCCCAAGCCCGATTCCGAGCGCGACCATGCCGATGAGCGCCATGCCACGCCCGATCAGCGTTTGAAGACTCTCGCGCTGGTCCAGCCACAGGATGAGCAGCCGCAGGGCGCACCAGAATGCCATCACCAGCAGACTGTAATAGAAAAACTCAACATGCCCTGCCAGAACCGACATGCCCAGCCCAAGCCCGCCCAGCACAATCCAGACAGGCTGCGCTGCTTTGCCGAAGAGAGTCCGCCTGAGTAGGAGTGCCTCGCACATCAGTAGCAGGAAAGGCAACCAGATCGCCGCCGCGATGATCATCGGAAAGACGGCGCTGGCAATGAAGAAGCTGTTCAGCTGATAGGCAATTCCGCCGATCAGCGCTGCAAAGCGCCCCAGTCCAATGCCGCGTAGGAAGGCGTACATCAGGATGCCCGCTAACCACAGTTGTATGACTGTGAACCAGCCGTAGGCGCTCTCTAGCGGCAGAATATAGTAGATCAGGCTGAATGGATAGAGCGCTGAATGCTGACCCGCTGCTAGGAACGGTACGCCTGCGAACAGATACGGATTCCACAGCGGTAATTCGCCATTAGCGAGGCTAGTGCGGATGAAGTGTTTCCACTGCCAGTTTTGCAGCACAAGGTCAGAGAGCAGGGCGTTGTGCGGTACTTCGGGCGCACCTACCTGTGCGCGATATGCCGCGTATGGCTGATACTGATACAAGTTATCAGCGGGCAGGAGCGTGCGCCCGCCTAGTGTGACCTCCCAGAAGAGGATCAGCGGCAGCACGAAGAGCAACAGCCCGTTGAGCAAATCGGCGCGGCGTGGGGACATAAGCGCGTGCGGTTGCCTTTCGCTAGGCGTGCTGGGCGCGCTGGGCGGGCGTCAGGTGATGATAGCGGTTGCGCACTTTGAAGACTCCCAGTGCAGCCTCCAGCTGGATGCGCAAGCCCATTTTGGAGTGTCCGTATTTGCGGTCAGCGAAGTAAATCGGCACTTCGACGAATTTGTAGCCCAAGCGCAGGGCAAGGTAGGTGATCTCTACCTGAAAGACGTAGCCATTTGAGCGCACGCGGTCTAAATCCATGCCGATGAGCGTCTCGCGCCGCCACATGCGGAAGCCGCCGGTGTTATCGCGCACAGGCGACCGCAAAATCACGCCCACCCAGACTCGATTCGCCCACCAGCTCAGCAAGCGCCGCCAGATGCTCCAGCGCTCATCCAGTTTGCCGCCTTTCACGTAGCGTGACCCGATCACGGCGTCGCAGCTTTCAAGAGCAGCCAACAGACGTGGCACATCGTTTGGATCGTGTGAGAAATCGGCGTCCATTTGCCCAATTGCCTCGTAGCCGTGTGCCAATGCCCAGCGGAAACCCTGCACGTAGGCAGTGCCGAGTCCTTGTTTGCCGGCCCGATGGATCACGTGAACGCGCTTGGGATGTTGTGCCGCCAATTTATCGGCAATGATACCTGTACCATCAGGCGAGTTGTCATCTACGATCAGGACAGAGAGGTCAGGGACGGGCAAATCTAGCAAGGCAGAAACAAGTCGCTCGATGTTTTCAGCCTCGTTGTAAGTCGGCACGACGATGAGCGTTTTCGGCAAAGCGATCTCCACTCGGTCAGCGAAATTGCAGTGCCTGAACTATAGCTTTTGTTGCTTGCATGGTCAAGGCACAAGCGACTATGATCGTGACAGGGCAAGTTGTGAGGAAAATGATAAGCGATGAGCGAAAAAGGCGTGCGCGCCAAACTAACAGGCGATGATCTGCTGGAAGTTCAGGCGCAGACGGGCAAAAGCTACGAGCTGATTGACGGGGAATTGGTGGAAGTGTCACCCACAGGCGGCTTTCACGGCAACATCGAATTCAGCCTAGCACTACTGCTCGGAAATTATGTGCGGCAGCATCAGCTAGGGCGCATTTTGGTGGGCGAAGTGGGCTTTTATTTGCGTAACGATCCGTACACAGTGCGTGGCGCTGATGTCGCGTTCATCCGTGCGGAGCGCGTGCCGCCTGAGGGCATTCCAAGCGGCTTTTTGAGCCTTGTGCCAGATTTGGTGGTTGAGATCGTCTCGCCCAATGATCGGGACGCAGAAATTGCTCAAAAGGTGGCAGAATGGCTGAACTTCGGCGTTGAGACAGTCTGGGTTGTCTATCCTAATGAGCGCAGTGTGCATGTTCACATGCGCTCAGGTGAGAGTCGTGTTTTGAGCGGCGATGCGATGTTAGAAGGTCAGGGCGCATTAGCGGGCTTTAGTGTCCCCGTACGCGCTTTGTTTGAGGGATGAATATCATGAGCGAAAAGGAAGTGCGCGCCAAGCTGACGGGCGACGATCTGCTGGAAATTCAGGCGCAGACGGGCAAGCGCTATGAATTAATTGACGGAGAGCT
>PGTK01000005.1 GCA_002794705.1 Candidatus Thermofonsia Clade 1 bacterium | reverse complement strand
TAAGCCCGCCAGCGCCGATGGTACTGCTCTGGCGACAGAGTGGGAGAGTAGGTCATTGCCAACTTCCTCTGCTCTCCCTCGCGCCCTCCCGCTTTCCCTCGATTGAGAATTGACATTCCGCCTCTGCGCCTTTACGATTCACGTAGCACTTGAATCACGTGAGAGAGCCTTTCCCAATGGTGATGGATGAAAAGTCAGCGCACGTTTTAGAGCTGCCTAAAATCTTAGAGCAGCTGGCGCGCTATGCCAGCTTTTCGGGCGGCGCGGAGTGCATCCGTGCCTTGCGCCCCACCAGTGACCTGCGCGAGGCGCTTGACTGGCAGCGCGAGACCTCTGAGGCAGTTGCGCTCTTCCAGCTGCGGAGCGATATCACGCTGGGCGGCGTGCGCGACGTGCGCGAGGCAGTTGGGCAAGCAGCGCGTGGTATCATTCTAGAGCCGCACACACTTCTGGACATTCGCGGCACGTTGCGCCGTGCCACCACGCTAAAGCGGACGCTCACGCGCTTGCGCAGTCAATTTCCCACACTGGCAGGCATTGCAGAGCGCCTTGAGGAATGCGCCGCTTTGCAGAGCGAGATCAGCCGTGTGCTGGATGACGCCGGTAATGTCAATGACTCTGCCTCGCCGAAATTGGCGATCATCCGCCGTGATATGCGCGTCGCTTCGGAGCGCTTGCAGAGCCGCTTGCAGAGCCTGCTCACCAATGTTAATTACGCTAAGTATCTTCAGGAGCAGCTGATTACGCAGCGCAATGGCCGTTATGTTTTGCCGTTGCGCGCTGAGCATAAGGGCAAGATTCCCGGCATTGTGCATGATCAATCTTCTAGCGGCGCCACGCTGTTTATCGAGCCGTTGGTCACGGTTGAGCTGAATAACGCTGTCCGTGAGTTGCAGTTGGCTGAAGAGGATGAAATCCGCCGCATTTTGCGGGAGCTGAGCGCGCTTGTCAGCCATGAGGGCGATTTCATCAGGCGCACAGTTGAGGTCTTGGCGCACCTTGACTTGGTTTTTGCCAAGGCGCATTATGCCGCTCAGCTGAGAGCAACGGCGCCGAAATTAGTCGGCTTTCAGCCGCACGCCGATTCGTCCCATCCCGGCTGTACCATCAAGCTGGAGGGTGCACGCCATCCTCTGCTTGACCCTGAGAGGGTTGTGCCGATTGACCTCGTTTTGGATGAAAAGACCTACATCTTGGTCATTACGGGCCCGAATACAGGTGGCAAGACAGTCGCGCTGAAGACCGTCGGTCTGTTGGCGATGATGGCGCAGTGTGGACTGCATATTCCTGCCAATCCTGGCGCTGAACTTTCGGTATTCGAGGGCATTTTCGCTGATATCGGCGATGAGCAGAGCATTGAGCAGTCGCTCTCGACCTTTTCGGCGCACATGACCAATACAATCAGGATTTTAGAGCAGGCGACGCCGCGTTCGTTAGTGATTCTCGATGAGTTAGGCGCTGGCACTGATCCGACGGAGGGTTCAGCCTTAGCCCGTGCGATTTTGCTGCATCTTCTGGAGCGCGGCATTACCACGTTGGTTACGACTCATCATCCTGAGCTGAAGGTTTTCAGCCAGCAGCAGCGCGGCGTTCGGAATGCCAGCGTTGAGTTTGATTTGCAGACGCTACGTCCTACCTATCGGCTGATCGTCGGCATACCGGGACGCTCCAACGCTTTGGCGATTGCCTCACGCTTGGGACTGCCAGAGTCAATCATTGAGACAGCGCGTAGCATGATCGGCGTTGAGGAACTCATCACGGATGACCTGCTTGATGAGTTGCAACAGACCCGTGAGGAGACCCGCCGTGCGCGTGAGGCAGCTCTTGCTCAGCGCGAAGAGGCTGAGCGCCTCGTCCGTGAGTTGCGCGAGCGCCTCGAAGAGACTGAAAAGGAGCGCATGGATATCCTTGCGCAGGCGCGCCGTGTGGCGGAGCGCGAATTAGAGAGCGTCCGCAAGGAAATTCGCAAGTTGCGCCATGCCTTGCAAAATGCGGGACAATCGGCGGAAGCGGTCAAGCGTTTGGAGGCAGCCGCCTTTGACGTGCAGCCGAATCTTGAGACGCCTTCGCTGAGCGCGCCGAATTTGCCCGTCCCTGAGGATGAGATGCCGACCTATCGGCTGGGCGAGACAGTTTGGGTCTTGCCGCTGAAGGCAGAGGGGCAGATTACAGAAATTGGCGCGACCGACGTTGAGGTGACAGTCGGGCGGCTGCGAGTGCGCGCTAAGCTGGATGAAATTGAGCGGCGCGGCAAAGATGGGAGCGCTGTGCGCGAGAAACGCCGCGAAAAACTGCCTGAACGCGGTCCGTCGCCCGGCTTGGAGCTGGATTTGCGCGGGGCGCGCGTAGAGGAGTCGCTAGAGCGCGTGGAGGAATACCTTGATGCGGCGTATTTGGCGGGCTTGCCGTTCGTGCGCATCATTCACGGCAAGGGAACGGGTGCGCTGCGCAAGGCGATCCGTCAGGCGCTTGACGGGCATCCGCTGGTCAGCAAGTATCAGCGCGGCGATGAGAGCGAGGGCGGCGACGGCGTCACGGTGGTCAATTTGATCAGCATGAGCTAGGCGCACATCAGTGCAAGGCGTGAATTTTTGCAAAGGCTGGACATAGCATAAATGCGCAAAATTTCATTAATGCTCTGTCCCGCTTTCCTCAAGCAAACTGCCTTTGAGCATTGGAATTGCTGCGCTAGAATGCCTGCCACGTAAAGATTTAACGCCTATAGATTTTCCCCACCTATAGAGTTGCGAAGGTGCCCACGTCTAGTGGGCATCTTCGTTTCTGCATCGCTGCTGAACAAGGCGCGCATTCTGGAAGCTGAATTGTCGCAGAAACTTGCTTATCTTTGATGCCCTACAAGTGGTATCTTCAAAGTCAGGCGCTTGGGCAGGCGGGCAAGTGGACGATCTTTCAAAAAAATTTGAACGAATCGCGTGCATTTTTGGCGCAAAGTGCTATACTCTTCATTGACTATCTAAGACTTCCCGTATAGATCGTGTTCCCTAAGGCTAGGGAGGCAACCTCACTTTATGACTTCTTTAGTTCTCACCATCACTGAAACGCTGCGCTATCGCGGCAAGCTGGGGCAGTGGGCATGGGTGTTGCATCGCGTCTCCGGGTTCGGGACGGTTGTGTTCCTGATCATGCACGTGATTGACACTTCATGGGCAACGTTCTACCCCGAACTGTACGTCAAAGCTGTAGCTGCCTACAAAACGCCGCTGTTCACAGTCGGCGAGTTTGCATTGGTGGCACTCGTGATCTACCACGCCTTGAACGGCTTCCGCATCGCCCTCTTCGACTACCGTCCGCAGTGGTGGCGACGCCAAGAGGACGCAGCAAAGCTCGTGCTGCTTGGCACGCTTGTGCTGCTGGTGCCGGCGTTTTTCATCATGGCAGGGCATGTGGTGAATTATTACAATGAGCGCGTCAGCGTCTTTGACTTGGGCTTGGAAAAAGTGGTCGAGGCAACGGCGCCATTTGCGGTCGGCACAGTGGTCGTGATCGGCTTAGCCCTGATTATTTCTGCGGGCGCGTCGTTCATCCCAAGCCTGAATGCGCCAAAGAAACGCCTGAAGGGCAGCAAAATGGAGACCTTCATGTGGTCGTTCATGCGCATCAGCGGCATTTTGATCATCCCGCTGGTCTTCGGGCATTTGGCGATGATGCACCTCATTCAGGGCGTTTTTGACATCACGCGAGTTGGGCATGTGCCTGTGTTCACCAATCTGGGTCCGAATATGGACGCCACGCTGACCGCTGTGAACTTCGTGCGGCTGCGCTGGGATACGATGCTGCTGGGTGTGTACATCTGGCGCGTCTACGATATTCTGCTCCTGTTCTTGGTGACGCTGCACGGCTTCAATGGGCTGCGCTACATCATCAACGATTATATTCACAATCGTATTGTGAATCGGGCGCTGCGCCTCGCCTCGTTTGGTACGATGATCGGCGTGATCCTAGTGGGCGCCTTGGCAATTTTGCAGAGCGTGCCAGCTACAACAGCTGAAATGCTCAGTGAGACCTCGCAGGTGATTGAGTTGAACGTGAATTCGGATACCCTTGTGCGATAAGGTAAGCAAACGGCTGTAGGAAGTGTTAAGGGACGTATGAAGACACATCAGTTCGATACTATCATTCTGGGCGCGGGCGGCGCGGGCTTGATGGCGGCGCTGTATGCCTCGCGCACAGTCAGCGTGGCTGTGATCAGCAAGCTGTATCCCACGCGCTCACATACAGGTGCAGCGCTCGGTGGCATTGGCGCGGCACTCGGCAATGAGGAAGAGGATCATTGGGAGTGGCACGCCTTCGATACGGTCAAAGGCGGCGACTACCTTGCCGATCAGGATGCAGCTGAAATTCTGGCGCGTGAGGCAATTGAGGCAGTTATTGAGCTAGAGCACATGGGCTTGCCTTTTGACCGCACAAAGGAAGGCAAAATCGCGCAGCGCCGTTTTGGCGGTCACACCAACAATGTGACGGGCAAGCCTGTGCGCCGCGCCTGCCATGCCGCTGATCGCACTGGTCACATGATCCTGCAGACGCTCTATCAGCAGTGCATCAAGAACAATGTGACCTTCTTCGATGAATTCCACGTAGTGGACTTAATCATGAACGGCGACCTGCCTGCAGGTGCGGTCGCGGTCTGCCTGCGCGACGGATCGCTGCATCTGTTCCACGCCAAGGCGATTGTTTTTGCCACAGGCGGCTGGGGCAAGTGCTGGGAGGTGACCAGCAACGCGCACAGCATGACGGGCGACGGCGCCGCGATCACTTTCCGCAACGGCATTCCGCTTGAGGATATGGAATTCTTCCAGTTCCATCCCACGGGCTTGTATCCCACTGGCTTCCTGATCACGGAGGGCGTGCGCGGCGAGGGCGGCGTGCTGATCAACGGGCGCGGCGAGCGCTTCATGGAGCGCTACGCGCCGAAGGTCAAAGATTTGGCGAGCCGCGATGTGATCTCACGCGCTATCGCTATTGAGCTACGCGAAGGGCGCGGCATCAAAGGCGGGCGCTACCTGCACCTCGATCTCACGCCAGAGACCGTCCGCCGTTACAAGGCAGAGGCGGGCGAAAACGCCGATCACTACACGCCGCATTACATCGAGACCAAACTGGCAGAGACCTGCGATCAGGGGCGTACATACGCAGGCATTGATCCTGTGACTGAGCCGTTGCCCATTCAACCGACGGCGCACTACGCCATGGGCGGCATCCCGACCAATGTGAACGCTGAGGTGATCGCCGATAGCACCAATCGCGTCATTCCCGGCTTGTATGCCGCAGGCGAGTGCGCGTGTGTCAGTGTGCATGGCGCCAATCGGCTTGGCACGAACTCGCTGGTAGACCTGATCGTGTTCGGGCGGCGCGCCGGCTTGCGCGCTGCAGAGTACTCACGCGGCGCCTCATTCGTGCCGATGCCCAGCGATGCCGGACGCAAGATCGAGAGCGAACTCAACCGCATTCGCACAGCGAACGGCAGCACCAAGCCGTATGTGCTGCGCAAGAAGATGCAGTCCGCCATGCAGGACTTGGTAGGCGTGTTCCGCAACGGCAAGGATATGGAGAAAGCGCTAGAGACCATCCGTGAGCTGCGCCGTGAGTTCGCCACGAACATCCGCATTGATGATCGCGGCAGCACCTTCAATACCGACGTGCTAGAGACGTGGGAGCTGGGCTGTCTGCTGGAGTTGGCAGAGGTAACGACTTTCTCTGCCCTGAATCGCACTGAGAGTCGTGGCGCGCACGCCCGCGAGGATTACGAAAAGCGCGACGATCAAAACTGGTTGAAGCACACTATGGTCTACCGCGAGGGCGAGGAAGGCTTGCGCGTAGACTACAAGCCCGTCGTGATCACACAGTATCAGCCCAAAGAGCGCGTGTACTAGTCCGCAAAGCAGTGGGCAGGGCAGAGCGCCTTGCTCACTGCCTGCGTTGAAAGGATTTCATCGCCGTGGAAGCCACTATTCGCATTCGCCGTTTTAACCCTGAAAAAGACAAAAAGCCCTACTGGGCGACCTATACGCTCAAAGATTGTGAGCCGACCAATCGTCTGTTAGAGCTGCTGCATCGCATCAAGTGGGAGATTGATGGCACGCTCACGCTGCGCCGCTCCTGCGCGCAGGGCATTTGCGGCTCAGACGCCATGCGCATCAACGGGCGCAATCGGCTGGCTTGCAAGGTCTTGCTGCAGGAATTCGGCGAGAATCCCAAGATTCAAGTCGAGCCGATTCTTGGCTTGCCCGTCATCAAAGACCTCGTGGTAGACATGGAGCCGTTCTTCGCACACTACCGCGCCGTCATGCCGTACTTGGTCAATGAGACGCTGCCGCCTGTCGGTCCAGATGGCAAGCCGCGTGAGCGCCTGCAGAGCATTGAGGCGCGTGAGCGCTTTGACGATACCACCAAGTGCATCCTGTGCGCCGCTTGCACGACGAGCTGTCCTAGCTTTTGGGCGAATGGCGCTTACGTCGGACCGGCGGCAATTGTGCAGGCACATCGCTTCATCTTTGATGACCGCGATCAGCTCCTGCAGGAGCGCCTCGATGTGCTGGCTGATCCTGATGGAGTTTGGCGCTGCCGTACGATCTATAACTGCACTCCGGCTTGTCCGCGCGGCATTGAGGTGACGCGGGCAATTGGCGAGGTCAAGAAAGCCATTCAAGCGGGCAAGCGCGATTACTAGGCGCATGTCTCTCAGGGCGGATGATGTTCAGTTATCCGCCCTGCGTCTGTGAAAGGAGCGCTGTGCGCGATCCAATTGCTGCGATCATCGCCGCTGAGTCGAGTGCGCTAGGTCAGCCCTTGCCCTCAGAGGCGCTTTGCACAGAGGTGCAGCGCGTGGCGCTCTTTACAGAGGCATTTTTGCCGAAGGTAGACGGAGTCTCGCGCACTGCTCTGCTGACTATCCGCCATTTGCAGCGCAGCGGACGCGATCTGATCGTCTTTGCGCCCTATCCCGCGCCTGCACACATTGAAGGCACGCCGATCTACAGCGTGCCTTCATTATGGCTGCCCAGCTACCCTGAGACCCGTGTGGCGCTGCTGTGGCTGCCTATTTTGCAGCGCTTACGAGCCTTTCAGCCCGACCTGATCCACCTCTTCAGCCCGTTCACACTCGGATTCATCGGTATGTTGGGCGGTGGCACGCTAGGCGTCCCTGTGGTGGCAAACTACCAAACTGATCTGCCCGGCTATGCGCATAGCTATGGCGCGCCGCATTTCGCGCCGCTCTTTAAGGCAATTCTGCGCTACATTCACAATGGCTGCACGCTCACTTTAGCGCCCACGCCGATTGTCTTGGCGCAATTGCGCGCTTGGCGCTTCAAAAGGCTGCGCTTATGGGGTCGTGGCGTGGATACAACGCGCTTCACGCCTACAAGGCGCTCAGTGGCGTGGCGGGAGCGCCTGTGCAATGGACGCGAGGGCGCGCTTGGCATTGCGCTTTACGTGGGACGCATGGCGCGTGAGAAACACCTTGAGACGCTCCGCGAAGTGGCGGGCGATCCCAACATCGCCCTGACCCTGATCGGCGACGGCGAACACTTGCCGCAGGTCAGGCAGATTCTGGGCGAAAATGGGGGAACGGCGCATTTTATCGGACACCTGTTAGGCAACGATCTGGCTGATGCTTACGCTGCTGCCGATGTTTTTGTCTTTCCTGCTGTGCGCGAGACCTTCGGGCAGGTCATTCTGGAGGCAATGGCGAGCGGACTGCCCGTGATCGCCGCCGATCAAGGCGGATCGGCGGCGCTGATACGGCACGGCGAGACAGGTTTCCTTGTGCCAGCCCACGACGCCATTGCTTTCCGTGAGAGGACGTGCCAGCTGCTCACGGATACGGCGCTCCGTCGCCGCATGAGTGCTGCAGCTCGCGCCTACGCTGAACAACACGCTTGGTCAGCTGTGATGCGCGACCTCGAAAGCTATTATGCAGAGGCAACTCGGCTGGGGCGTCGCCTGCACAGGATGCGCCAATGCTGAAGCGCTACGGCGAAGGCTGCTTCTACATGGGCTGTTTGGCGCCGCTCGGCTTCAGCGCCCTCGCGCTCTGGATCGTCGCTGATAGGGCGCGCCGCGTCGCTCGGCACGCCCTTGCGCGCTTGATCAGCCGTCTCCCATAATTCGGTCAATCGCCTCGACCAGTTGCGCCATATTTGCCACTTGATAGACGCCCGTGGCAAGCGGCGCATAAGCTAACATATCGCTATCGCCCGTCCCCCATTGGTACTGCGGCTCCGGATTGAACCACAAGACGCGCCGTGCGCGCCGCCGTAGCTCAGCAGCAAGGTCAAGGCGCGGATCGTTGTAGTTGTTGCGCCCGTCGCCTAGCAAGATGACGGTTGTGCGGCTGTCTATAGCGTCCAGCTTATCGCTGAAGAGGGTCTGCAGGCTGCGACCAAGATCAGTGTTGTAAGAGCCGGGCGGATGAGCGTACAGCACCTCCTGCACGGCTACATCCGGGCGCATTGCCTTGAAATAGTCGCTGATTTCATGCAGATCGCTGATAAAAATGAAACTGCGCGCTTTTGCCACCTGATCCTGCAATTCGTAGATCAGCGTGAGCATGAACTCTGAGCAATAGCGCATAGAGGTTGAAATATCGCAAATCAGGACGAGGCGCGGCTTCAAACTGCGCTTGCGAAACTGCAATTCGATGGGCGTGCCGCCGTAGCGCAGGTTATGACGCAGCGTGCTTTTCGGGTCTAGCGCGCCGTCATTGGCACGGCGCTGACGCAGGGCGGCGCGGCTACGCAACTTGGCAGCAAGGCGCTTTACTTCATCGCGGAGTGCCTCCGCCTCTTCTTGGCTCAGGGCGCGGAAGGGCGTATGCATCAGGTCTTGAGCGTCGGGCTTCTCAGGCGGATTTTCGCCCATGTTGCGCGCGATGTTGCTGCCCACAAAGCGCTCGATCTGCTCACGGAGCGCCTCGCCATTGGCGCGCAACATCTCCATGACCTCCTCGATAGCTTCCTCGCTCATGCCCGCCTCGCGTAGCGCATCTTCAAGCTGATCGAGCAGCTCTTGTAACTGGTTCATGCTCAAGGCGCGCATCATCAGGCGCTGATAGTAGCTCTGCTGAGCGGGATTATCGGCGTTTTGCAAGCCGATCTGCTGGGCAGCTTGCTCAAGCGCGCTTTGATCCATTGGACGCCCGCGCATAAGCTGCTGGAGCAGCTGCTGCAGCGCCTGCGGATTGCCCGCTAAGGATTGGAGTGCCTGTTTGAGCATCTGCTGCTGGTCAGGCGTTAGCTCTTGCTCCATGTTGAACATGGGCGGCGCAGCTGTATCGAAAAAGAGCGGGAAGAAGTAATCGAAAGTGGGCAGATCGGAGGCATCTTTGACCAATGTGGTGCGCAATGCCGATTGAAACACGCCGCGCTCATAGACCCCGACCTGCTCCACTGCGCGCAAGGCGTCGTAGCTCTCTGCCACTGAAATGCGCACGCCGGCGGCGCGCAGCGTCCGAATGAACTCGACCAATCGCTTATCCATAGCCCAAATATCCTCGCGCTAAGACGGTAAGGTCAATTGTAGCGCAAGGTTGCCTCTAGCGCACATGGCGCGCCGTATGAATGGTCAGTTGCCTGCCATCAGTGACGAAATGGAGCGTCCCGTGCTGATCAGTGCGATAGAGCGGCGCATTCAAGCGCTCGATCAGCGTTTGAGCAGGCTGTGCATTCAGGTTGCCCACCTCAGCAACCGCCGCAGCGAATTGCGGCTGAGTTCGCTCCAGAAAGCGCGGCGGATTGCTGTTCGCAGCGCCATTGGCGGGCAACTGCACCACGTGCGCCCACAGATCGTCGGTTTGACGCAAGAGCGTGCCAATTGCCTCAGGCGCCGCCTCCGCCGCGATCAAAAAGCGCGCCGCGCCATACTCCACACGCAGGATGAGCGGTGCGGTATCAGGGCGCGTGGCGACCTGCGGCACCTCATGTGGCGTCAGCACAAGGATTCGCACGCCGTCGCTGGTCTCAAGGCGCCAGCCCGCGCTGATAGCCTGCTTTGGAGCGCTGATCGGCTGCAAAGCACGCTCAAAAGCGGCGAAGGTCGGGCTAGCCGTGCGCTGTCCGTTGTGTAAGAGCGCGCCAATGCTGTAGCGCTCCAGCAGGGCGGGCAATGCGCCGATCAGCTTATCATGCGGCGCACTGACGATCAGCACATCCAAGTGACGCTTGTAGAACGGCAATCTGTCGCCGAGCGCCTGTTGCAAGCGCTGCGGATTCTTGCCGCCGTCAATCAGGATATGTGCGCCGTGCGGAGTCTGCAGCAGCACGGCACTGCCCTCACCAACAGCTAACCACCACACATGCAGCCTGCCATCTGGACGCGCCGCCACAAACAGCCAAATGAGCGCGGTCACGCCACTGCCCATCAGGAGCAAAGCCGTAGAGCGCCCTAGCCGCTGTATCCACTTCCAAACGCGCCGTCGCACCACAGGATGCTGCATGGCAAACGCGGTCAAGCCCAACAGCGCGCCATAGTAGAGCGCGACGCTCAACGGCGTGACGGTCACAGGTACATTGAAGGCAGTGATCTCAGCGACACCGCGAATGATCGCAAGCGTATAGCTGAGCGGCAAGCCGACTAGCCACGCCGTCACCTGACCAAGCGGACTCCACAGCGCGCCCAGTCCGAGCATGGCTAAGCCGCCCGACATGATCAAGGGCTGAGCAGGCGCGACCAGCAAATTCACCAGCACGCCCAAGTGCGCCAATTCGCCGCTGATCAGCAAAATGATCGGCAAAGTAGTGATTTGCGCCGCAACCGTGATCCACACCAGCTCCGCCAGCACAGAGGCGATAGGCTGCGCCCGTGCCGTGCTGCCTATGCGCTGCAACAGCCTTTCGCTGAGCTGAGTCAGCATGGGCAAGTACAGGATCAAACCGAGAGTCGCGGCTGCACTCAAAATAAGCCCAAGATCGAAGAGCATCAGCGGATTGAGCAGAGTCATCAGGAAAACCGCAGCAGCAAGCGCCGTTAGACCATCGTTGCGCCTGCCCAAGCGCTCTGCGAGCAGCACAAAGGTCGCCATAATGGCAGCGCGCACCACAGATGGCTCCGCGCCGACAAACAACGTATAGAGCGTGACACCACAGACGGTCACAAGCAGCGTGCCGAGTCGCCCTGCCAGACGGCGCGGCAATAAGCGCGCCAATGCCATGAGCAGCGCCACAATCACAGCGATGTTCGCGCCGCTAATGGCGATCAAATGCGCTGTATTGGTGCGCCGAAAAGTCTCGGATAGCTCAGCCGTGATGTAGCTCTCATCGCCCGTGAGAATGCCTGCTAGAAACGCCGCCTGCGGATCGGGCAAAAAGCGGCGGATGAGCGCAGTTGCCTCAGCGCGCACGCCATAAAGTGCCGCTAGGAACGGATCGCCCTGATCGCGCTCTAGCACGCTGATCTCAGCGCTTAAGACAACGCTATAGACGCCTTGCCGCGCCAAAAAGTCGCGGAAGGAGAACGTATCAAAGATCGGCGGCGTCTGTAGTGCGCCGCGCACGCGCACACGGTCGCCATAGCGCACGTCTGTGTAGCGCTCTGCATAGAGGAGCGCCTCGCCATGCACCTCGCGCTGCCTTTCGCCGCGCTCCCAGCGCTGGGCGCTCAAACGGACGTGCAGGGCATTCTCGCGGCGCTCAGGCGGCGCACTGATCACACCCTCTAGCACTGCTGTCCCAAGATCGTTGTAAAAAGCGAGCTGATCAGGGCGAAAAGGCTGTAACGCCGCGCCATGATGAGTCATGCCGAAGCCTGCAGCGGCAAGGCATAGACACAAACGACGCGCATTCCGCCGCTTATAGCCCAGCAAAGCGCCGCCGATACCGCCTATCACAGCCAATATCGGCAAGGCGCTATGGGACAGTGCCGCCTCAGGGCGCGCTGCGCTCAGGACAATGCCGCCACACCACGCCATGACCATGTAGAGCAGCAGCACGTCCCCATCAGCCTTTCGCTAGGGTTAAGTCGGCAATTTGAGGCGGATGAAGTCCATTGGATTGATCAAGACGCCGTTGACAGCGATCTCCCAGTGCAAGTGCGGACCAGTGCTGCGCCCTGTGTTGCCGCTCAAACCGATCACCTCGCCTTGCAAGACGATCTGTCCCGGCACAACGAAAAGCTGGCTAAGGTGCGAATAGTTGCTGAAAACGCCCCAGCCATGATCAATGATCACGTTCGTGCCGTGAATATCGAGCGGACGGGCATATACAACGCGCCCGCTGGCAGAGGCTTTCACAGGCGTGCCGACCGCCATGCGGAAATCGTAGCCTGTGTGCCGCCGCGTCGAGCCGTCGTTAAAGTCGCGCACGCTGCCGAAGGGCGAGGTGGTCGGTGCGTTGGCAGGCAGGCTGAACTGCCCCTCCCAGAAGCGTTCGGGCGTCACTACGCTATAAATGCTGTTCAGACGTGCATCTTCGTTTTCCTGCACAGACATATCCAGCAAGTGGAACTTGTCTGAGGGCAGGACGAAGGCAGGTTCGCGGATGAATTCGCCTGAGGCGACCTTGACCGTGCCTTCCCACGTCATGGACTCGCCATCAGCGCGGTAGACAGTGACCGTGATCGGGTAGTCGCGGATGCGCTGCTCCATTGGCACAGCAAGCAGCGCTGCAAAGCCGCCTGTGACAGGGAAAAACGGGTAGGCGCGCTCAAAAGCGTCAATCACGCCGCCGACAACGCCCTCGCCGCTCAAACTGACCACCCCGGCTGTACCTTGCCGCAAAAATTCAAAGGTCAAGGTGATAACAACTGCGCTCTGCGCCCGAATGTGCATCAGCGCGCCAAAGGCGAGCAATGCGATCAGGGCAAGCGCAACCAGAAGTCTCTTCATCGTGCTTCAGTCAGACTCTGAGCTTTAGCTCCGAACGATAATGGGAGCATTATAGCGCGTAAAGCGCGCCGCTCAAACGTTACGGGTCTGTAGGCGCCACGCCAAAGCTGTGTAGCGCCGCGCCACCTGATCGTTTTTGACCGCCATTTTTACAGCGCGCTTCGTGCCGACCAGCACCACCAGTCGGCGGGCGCGTGTGACCGCTGTATAGAGCAAGTTGCGCTGCAAAAGCATGTAATGCTGCGGCATAATCGGCAAAACCACTGCAGGATACTCGGAGCCTTGGCTGCGATGCACGCTCACGGCGTAAGCGTGCAGCAGATCGCCCGCCTCTTCCCAGTCATAGACGACCTCCCGATCATCAAAGACCACGTGCAGCTTCTGAGCGGTGAAATCAATGGCTTGGATGATGCCGATATCGCCGTTGAACACTTCTTTTTCGTAGTTGTTGCGCGTCTGTAGCACCTTATCGCCGACGCGATAGACCGTGTTGCCCAGCTTTTTCTCGGCGTTGCGCCCATGCGGATTGAGCGCAGCTTGCAGGCGCTCGTTCAGCATTTGAATGCCAATCGCACCGCGATACATCGGCGCTAGAACTTGAATCTCGGTCATCGGATCGAAGCCGAACTTGCGCGGAATGCGATTTTGCACGATGTCTACTACTAGATCAGCGGCAGCCTCAGGCGTTTCGACACGGAACATGAAAAAGTCGCTGCTGGTGTTGTCCAGCTGCGGCATTTCGCCCTGATTAATGCGATGTGCGTTTGGAATAATCTGACTATCGCTGCTCTGGCGAAAGATCGCCTCTAAGCGCGTGACGTGCGCCACGCCGCCTTTGATCAGATCGCGCAGCACATCGCCCGCGCCCACGCTTAGCAGCTGATCCACATCGCCCACCAGCAACAAATGCGCCTCAGGCGGTAGCGCCTTCAGCACATTGTAGATCAAGATTTGATCGAGCATGGAGGCTTCGTCAATGATCAGCATGTCAATATCGAGCGGCTCGTGTTCGCCGCGAATGAAGCCTTCATCAGGCGTGTAGCCCAGCAAGCGATGAATGGTCTGGGCAGGACGGCTGGTCGCCTCGCTCAAGCGCTTAGCAGCGCGCCCAGTAGGACTAGCCAGCTCATAGCGCGCTTTGTTCCACTCCAATGCACGGATCACGGCGCGCAAAGTAGTCGTTTTACCTGTGCCGGGGCCGCCCGTCAAGATGCTGATCTTGTGCGTGAGCGCCGCTTGCACGGCGTCGCGCTGCTGTGCCGTCAAGACAATCTGATCGTCGCGCTGCAGAATATCAAAAAACTTGGTCCAAGCCATGCGCTGGGCACCCCGCAGGCGCGAGATCGGCAAATCGCGCATTTCAAGCAGACGCTTGGCAGTGCCGCGCTCACTCAAAAAGAGCGGGCGCAAATAGACCGCCTCGATCTGCTCACCTTGCTCATCAGGCACGTGCTGCAGCATGATGTCGCTCTCACGGGCAAGGGCGCGGATCGCCTCATCAATCTTAGCGCTCAAGCTATCAGGCGGATCGCCCGCTGATCCATCATATTCCTCCGCCTCTGGCAGAGCGAGCAGCTCCCGCACCTTCTGCCTGAGCAACAAGCGCGGCGCATAGACATGCCCGTCATTGGTCAGCGTCTCTAGCGCATAAAGCACGCCCGCCTCAATCCGATGCGACGAATCAAGAGCGATTCCCAGTCCGCGTGCGATCTGATCGGCTTTGCGAAAACCGATCCCCTCAATATCACGTGCCAACCGATAGGGATTGACGCGAATTGTGGCAATCGTATTTGCGCCGTATTCCTTGTGAATCTTGACAGCAAGCCGATTGCCAATGCCCAGTCCCTGCAGAAAGATCATGACATCGCGCTCAGCGGTATGCTCGCGCCATGCCTGCGCGATCAGCTCAGCGTGATGCTCAGCAATGCCCGGCACCTCTTTAATGCGATGCGGCGCCTGACTGAGAATCTCAAAGACCTTTTCGCCGAAGTGATCAATGATCCGTTGTGCCGTCGCCTTGCCAATGCCGCGAATCACGCCGCTGCTCAAGTAGCGCAGCAAGCCCTCTAGCGACTCCGGGACGGTCTCTTCAGCTGCCTCCGCTTTGAACTGCTTGCCATATTCGCTGTGGATGACCCACGTGCCGCGAAAGCGCACTTCGGTGCCCTCGCGCAGTGTGCTAGGGAAGACTCCGACTACAGTCGCTAAGCCGTCGCGCCCGACCTGACCGGGCAGCGCCTTGTGCGGCTTCAAGCGCAGGACGGTATAGCCGCTCTCTTCGTTGTGATAGGTGATGCGCTCAACAACGCCTTCAAAAATTTCAGCAGTCATGCATGTTCAGCTGGCAAGCACTTGCGCTACGTTTTTTGCCGTCACAGAGGCGGCATAAAGCAGCGGACCGATCTTATGTTCCTTGCCGATCATGACTGCCAACATCGCACGCCCAGCTGGATAGGCGACCATGACGCTATCTTCGCCCTCTACGAGGAGGCGCTCCAAGCTGCCCTGATCTAGCCTGCCCAGCGTGCGCTCCGCCAAGCCGACAAGCGTTGCAGACATAGCAGCCAGTACGTCTTCATCGTTGCCGGCGGGCATCGCAGCGACGAGTAGACCATCACGGTTGACCACAACAGAGGCTCGGATACCTTCCACAACGGCGTGCAGCTTGCGCAGCGCGTCATCAATCTGTTCTTGGCGCGTTTTTGCAGTCATAGGGCGGTCTCAACTCTCATAGAAGCCTTGCAAATTGTGTCTCGGTATGTGCCACATAGCTACATTGTACCAGCGATCTGCATTCTAGCGCGCTAGACAGGCGTTAGATTCTCCACAGATTTTACACAGATGTTATGGATCAAGAGAGCCGATGCAGCCTCTCACAAGGCAGTTACCATTGCTCAGCTGATCGGCTCAAGCAGCAACCTCACACCTAGAATCTTGACAGGTTTCTTCTGAACGAATAGATATAAGAGCTTGCGGTGGAGGATCGAAGAAGGTTTGCCCGCTACAATCATCGCTAGGATCAGCGGATCGAGTTCCTCAAGCCGCCGATGCACGCTCAACATGAAGCGCTGTGAGGTTTGATGATCCGAGAGGTGGCGCGGCTTGATGCGCATGTTCGCTGCTGATGGCTGGACAGGTTCGCCCGTCCAGACGGCTACAATCGGCGCATTGAGCAAATCGGCGAGGCTGGGGCGATTGGGATACATCTCAGTGCCCCATTCGCGCTCGTGAATTTGCAACAATTCCATGAAGCCTTTTTCGGTCGTATCAATGGGCATAGTTTGTCTCTCTGCTTCAGATGTTGATGTTGTCTATTATATCAGCGATCAGATCGCCTAAATAGTCCATGATCCTAGCTGACTTACCTGATAAGTTAAAGGGCTTGCACAAAATTGCTTATTGCACACACTCATTCAAATTGGTACAATTGACTTTATCAGCGAAACGTTGATTTTGTTTAAGCGTTTTTCGCATTTCGCGTTCTAAGAGCAGGCTGAGTCTTGAGGTGGGGCATCAAAATAATTTTTAATTTATACTGCATCAACTCTTGCGTGCCTGCAAAATACTTGGGAGATTTTGGATGTCCGCTTACCTAATCGTAGACATAGAAAACTTGCTGATCGGCTTACAGCAACGCGCCTTTGCGATTGATCTGTACGATCTCGCCTCGCGCTTGCGCAATACGGCTGCTTTGGCGGCGGGTCTGGCACGCCCTGAGCAGCTTCAGGCTATCGCTGTTGCTAACTGGGAGGGCGTGCAAGCGCTCAATAGCTCTGCGCAAGCAATTCTGGAGGGGGCAGGCTTCCAGACCTTTGACGTGCCTGAGCGCGGCGATTTTACAGAGGCGCTGATGAGTCGCTATTTCAGCGATCCTTCGCAGTTGCTGGATGAGCTGATCCTCGTGGCGCCCGATTCAGCCCTGCTCACTTTGATCGTGCGCGTGCCAAAGCGCAAGAGTGCGCGTGTGCGCGTCTGGGCGGATCATCCGCCGCTTGCTGATGATGAAATCATTTACCAGCCGCTAGAGACCGTGCTGGGCATCCAAACCAAGACTGTAGCGCTCTATATTGATTTCGAAAACATCGCCATCAGCCTGAACGAACAGGGCTACGCCGTCAACCTTGACCGTCTGATTGAGGGCTTGAGCGCGCACGCTAAGGCGCACGGTCAGATTGTTAAGATGGCGGCTTACGCGCCGTGGGGCAAGCGCGGCAGCTTGCCGCCGCTGATCGACTCGAGCGGACGTGAGGTCTCGGATGAGGCAAGCAGCCGTTTGGCGCTTGCCAACATTGACCCCGTCTTCAATCTGCCCGGCAAAAACAGCGCTGATATGCGCATTGCCAAAGATGTGCTTGCCGATAGCACTCAGCCCAACTCCGCTGATATCTTCATCATTGCCAGCGGCGACCGCGACTTTAACGAGGTGTTCTCGGCGCTGCGGGCGCGCAACAAGCAGGTGATTGTCTGGGGTGTGCGCAACAGCACAAGCCGCTTGCTGGAGAAAAATCCCACCTTACAGGTTGAATATCTAGATGATTTCCTAGACTTGCCGCGTTACGACGCCCTGCGAGCGCGAGCCGATGTCGCCACCACACTTGCCAGCAGCGTCAGCGCAACTTTCACGCCTTCGCAGTGGTCAAGTCTGGTTTTGCAGTACGATCGCCTTGCTACCAGCATGGGCGCTCACGAAGTGACCCTTGAGATGCTGCAGGATCAGCTTCAGGAGATGCACACAGTCGTCTCGGCGGCACGCGGGCGCGATCTGATCTTGCAAGCGGTTGCTATGGGCATTATGCGCCTATGGCACGCCAATGATCTGGATTATGTGCAGCCGATTGATGAGCATCCCATTGTGGAGCGCACGCGCCTTGTGCGCGACCGAATCGTGCTGCGCGTGGCGAACACGCTTGAGGTGCGCGGCTGGGAATACGTCAATTACGGCTTCCTGCTCAAGGGCATTGCCATGGATCGGGAACTGGATAGACCCGGTTTGAACGTAGATGACGCTTGGCGCTCCGAGTGGGTGGATTGTCTGGTGCGCGAAGGCATCCTCATCCGTGAGATGATGCCGCACCGTCAAAATCCTGAAGACCTTGTGCCTGTCATCAAGCTGGCGCCCGATCTGCCGCCTATGGCGCGCCCGCAGCCCAATGCGAGCAACGGCACCAAGCCTTCCTACGACGATCTGGACACATCTTCAACGCAGGTGGTCAGGCGCGACCTTGAGACCGAGCAAATGATGAAGCGCATTGTGGTTAGCGTGGATCAGTTCACCAGCTACCGCAACTTCACGTGGTGTCCGTTGGGAAGTTTGCATCGCCGCTTGCGCCAGTTCGATTCAGGCGTGACCTTCCAGCGCGCTGTTGAGTGGCTGCAGGAGCTGGGCGCTGTCCAAATTGAGGAATATGACAACCCCGATCCTAAGATTCCCTATAAGACGAAGGGAATCTCGGTTGTGCCTGAGTCCAGCACAGCGCAAGAGATTCTGCAGGAGCGCGATGCCTTCATTCGGGCGCTTTTGCGGCTCTATGAGCAGCGCATACCGATCAATGCTATCAACGTCGCCCGTGAGACGGGTCTGCCCGAGGAGGAACTGAACCTCTGGCTCTCGATTATGGAGTCGGAGAACGTGCTGAACCCTGTGCCGAGCAAGCCGGGCTTATACAGCCTATTCCGCACGCACCATACTGTGAATCTAGTGGCGGAAACGCGCGACTAGGCTTGCGCCAATGGCTGAGAAGGCACATTCAGGGCATGGATCAGCCGTAAGCCGTCCAGAGTGAGCATGGGCGCGATGATCTCGATCACATTGGTATGTTGTTGAAACAGACCTGCTAAGCCGCCTGTGGCGATCACCTTCGCTTGGTCGCCATCAGGCATGGCGGCTTTCAGGCGCGCCACTAAGCCTTCCACCATGCACAGATAGCCCAGAAACAAGCCGCTTTGAATAGCGTGCGTTGTGTTGCGCCCAATGGGCGAGGGCGGCGGCGCCAATTCAACCTTGTAAAGCTGTGCAGCGCGCCGCACAAGCGCATCATGCGCAATGCCGATGCCCGGCGCAATGCTCCCGCCGATGTAATTGCCTTGCCTTGAGATCACGTCAAAGGTGGTGGCAGTGCCGAAGTCAATCACAATCGCCGGTCCACCATACAAGTGATGGACGGCTGCTGCGTTCACAATGCGATCTGCGCCAACTTGCTCAGGGTTATCTACCTCAATTTGAATGCCCAGCTGCAGGCGCGCATTCACAATCAGCGGCTCAACACCGATGCTTTTGCGCGTCAACTCGGCGAAGGCGTGCGTAAGAGGCGGCACTACGCTCGCCATGACCACGTCGCCGACTACGGCGTAGCTCATGCCGACATCGCGCAGAAAGGCGCGCACCAATGCCGCGTATTCATCGGGCATTTTGTCATGGACAGTGCGCGCACGCCAATCATGCCGCCATGCGCCGTTGTACCATAAGCCAAGTGTGATGTTCGTATTGCCGATATCTATTGCCAAGAGAGCGGAGCGCTCAGGGATGTACATTTCTGCTCTACTCGCCCTGTGATCGCCTGAAAAATCAGCTGTACATAGGACTGTAGCACCACACAAGCGACTCTGCCAAGCGCCCAAATGTGCTATACTATGGCTATGGCTCAATTGCTTGAGACGCCCAGTCAATATGCTGAGGTTGCCGTCTATCAGGCGAATGTGCGGCGCACTTTTCACTATGCCGTGCCTGACGACCTGCCTGTGACGATCGGGCATTTGGTGCAGGTCAGTTTTCGCACAGGCTTATCACAAGGGATCGTCCTTGCGCTGACTGATGCTAGTCCTGTGCAGCGCGCCAAGCCGATTCAAGCGATCATCGTGCCTGAGCCAGTGGTCACGCCGACTCAGATCGCCTTTGCGCGCTGGCTGGCTGACTACACGCTCAGTCCGCTTGCCAATTGCCTGTGGCTGATGCTGCCGCCCGGCATTGCTAAGCGCGGCGGCGTGCGCTACCGCCTTGCAGAGCCTGAAAGTGAATGTCTGCCTGAGGGCGATACGCTGGCTGCGCAAGTGATCGCCTTGCTGTGTAAGCGCGGCGCCCTGACCGCTAAACAACTCGACCGTGCCCTGCCGAAGCGGGCGTGGCGTGAGGCGATTCGTCCCTTGCTGGCTAACGGGCGCCTGCTCAGTGAGCCAATTCTGCCGCAGCCCGACGCCGAAGCGCGCCCTGTGCGCATAGCACGTCTGCTGATCGCGCCTGAGCGCGTGCCGCTAATCGTCCAAGAGATGGCGCGCAGTCCCAAGCAGGCGGCGGCGCTCTTGGTGCTGGCAGAGCATGACGGCGAATGCGATGTGAGCGACCTGATGCGCGACTCAGGCGCGAGTCTGCATGCGCTGCGCCAACTTGCCGCCAAAGAGCTGATCGAGATCGCGGAAGAGGAGCGCTACCGCGATCCACTGGCAGATCGGCACTATCCGCCGCAGTCAATCCCGACTCTGACCGCCGAACAAGAGGCGTGCTGGCAGGCAATCCGCGTTGCCCAAGACGGCGACGGCGGCGCCTTCCTCTTGCATGGCGTCACAGGCGCCGGCAAGACCGAAATCTATCTACGCGCCATCGAACACGCCCTTGCACAAGGCAGACAGGCGCTCGTACTGGTGCCAGAGATCGCGCTTGTGGCACAGACGGTCAGCCGCTTCGCCTCGCGCTTTCCAGGACAAGTGGCAGTCGTTCACAGCGCCCTGACTGATGGTGAGCAGTACGATACATGGCGGCGCGCACGCAATGGCGAGATTGGCGTGGTGATCGGCGCACGTTCAGCGCTCTTCACGCCCTTGCCCGATCTCGGCGTGATCGTGATTGATGAAGAGCATGATGAGAGCTACAAACAATCGCCGCCCTTGCCGCCGCCGTACTATCACGCCCGCGAGGCAGCCCTCGCCCTGATGCGCCTTCAGCGCGGCGTGGCGATTCTCGGCTCTGCTACGCCTGATGTAGTCACCACCTTCCGCGCACGGCGCGGCGACCTGACCTATTTGCGCCTGCCCAACCGCGTGGTTGTGCCGCGCAACGACTCCGACGCTGCGCCTGAGGCGACCGCTGCGCCCTTGCCGCCCGTCACCATTGTAGACATGCGCCAAGAGCTACGGGCGGGCAATCGGAGCATGTTCAGCGCTGCGCTCCGCCAAGCCCTGCGCGAGACGCTGGAGCGCGGCGAACAGGCGCTGCTCTTCCTGAATCGGCGTGGCGCAGCGACCTTTGTGCTATGCCGCGACTGCGGCTACGTAGCACGCTGTCCAGAGTGTGATATCCCGCTCACATTTCACAAGCATGGCGAAGGCGGAGCGCTGACCTGCCACTACTGCGGCTATCAGAGTGCGTCGCTCAGCCGCTGTCCACAGTGCAACAGCGAGCGCATCCGCTACTTCGGCGCAGGCACGGCTAGTGTGGCAGAGGCAGTTGAGAGCGAATTCGCGGGCGCACGAGTCCTGCGCTGGGATCGGGATACAGCCCAAGAGCGCGGCGCCCATGAGGCGATCTGGACGCGCTTTGCCGCCGGCGCGGCAGACGTGCTAGTCGGCACGCAGATGATCGTCAAAGGACTCGATTTGCCGCGAGTGACGCTGGTCGGCGTGATGCTAGCAGAGACGGCGCTCGGTCTGCCTGATTGCCGCGCCGCTGAGCGCACCTTCCAGCTGCTGACTCAAGCTGCTGGACGCGCCGGTCGCGGCTGGCGCGGCGGACGGGTCATTTTGCAGACCTATCAGCCTGATCACTACGCCATTCAAGCCGCCGCCCATCACGACTACGAGACGTTCTACGAGCGTGAGCTGGAATATCGCCGTCTGCTGGACTATCCGCCCTACAAACGGCTAGTGCGCCTGCTCTTCAGCGCGCCGAACCCTGCCCAAGCGCAACGCGAGGCACAAGCCGCCGCCCAAGTGCTACGAGCGCACATCGCCGCTGAGCAACTGACCGCGACGCGCCTGATCGGACCGACCACAGCACACTTCGCTAAGCTAGACGGCGTCTATTACTGGCACATCCTTGCGCGCACAACCGATCCCGCACGCCTGATCGGCGACTCAGCTGCGCACTGGATTGTAGACGTTGATCCCGTTGAGACGCTCTAGAAAATAAACAAGGGACGCTGTATGCGTCCCCTGCTGCGATGCTGTGATGGCGCTTACTCGCTCTTCTTGCCGCTGCCGAGCAGATTCTTGACTGTCACGGCAATCTTCTGGATTGGGCTGGGCTTCTGCTTGGGCAGTTTGACGGTCAGAATGCCATCCTCGAGCGTCGCCTCAGCCTTATCGGTCAGCACGTCCTCAGGCAAGACCACGCTGCGGGCGAACTTGCCATAGCGCATCTCGCGGATATGCCAGTTGGCTTGCTTATCCTCGCGCTCCGCCTTAGTCTCAGCGCTGATGGTCAGCACGTTGCCCTGCACGCTGATATCAATTTCATCCTGCTTGAAGCCGGGCAGCGCCGTACGGACGGTCACGCTATTCTCATCGCTGGTCATGTCCACAGCCAGAGTCGTGACATCGCTCAGGCGCGGCATCTCCCAGCTAGTGGGCAACAGAGCGTTCATCATCGAGCGCATCCGCTCCATCATGCGATCCATCTCTTCGAACGGGTTGTAATCACGGCGAATGAGCGACATGGCTACCTACCTCCTACGCTTTTCCTGATTTTCTCGCAGCGCATGGGCTGCATCGCTTATCTGCCCATAGATATACGCCGTTTGCATCGGAAGAACGTAAAAGGGACGCTAATCTTGTATAAGAAACGCTCAGCAGCGCAGTCCTCTGAGCGCGCCAAACAAATTGACACCGCGCCATTCTCTTTTTACAATGTGCGCTTGGCGTACGAATCGGACTTTCGGCAGCAGAAAGGCGACGCGACATGGCGACGCAGGACTATCTCGATTTTGAGCTGACGATTGAGGCGCTTCCCAACGATCAGCTGCGCGTCACATTGGTCAATTCGCCCGTCGGCTCAGCCAGCGTGGAGGTGCCGAGTCCGATCACGCCCGCCGAAGCTGAGCGCATCCTCAGCATCCTCGACGGCAGAACACGAGTCCCGCGTGGTGAGGCTGCCCGCGCTGCTCGCGCCTTCGGCGAGAAATTGTTCAGCGCTGTCTTCAGCGGACAAATTTATGCCGCCTATCTGACCAGTCGCTCCCAAGCTGGAGAGCGCGGCTTGCGCATCCGCCTGAACCTAGATAAAGCCGAAGGACTCTACGACCTGCCTTGGGAGCTGCTGCGCGACCCCTCAGGCGATTACCTCACGCTCTCGCGCCAAACGCCGATCATCCGCTATCCGCGCCTGATCAACGTCCGCCCTGTGGTAGAGGTCAGCTTGCCGCTGCGCGTCTTGGTGATGATCAGCAGTCCTAAAGACCAAGCGGCGCTGAACGTGGAGGCAGAATGGCAAACGCTCCAAGAGGCGACCGCTGACCTACGGCAACGCGGCTTGTTAGAGCTGGAGCGCGTTGATGACGCCCAGCTGATCACGCTACAGCGCAAATTGCGCAGCGGCGTCAGCTATCAGGTCTTTCATTACATCGGACACGCCACCTTCGATGAGCGCAGCGCAGTCGGCATGTTGGCATTTGAGGCGCCGCGCACAGAACTCACGCAGCCTGTCAGCGGCGAGGCGCTCGCCCGTGAGCTGGTTGAAGAAAACAGCATTCGCCTCGTGGTGCTGAACGCCTGTCAAGGCGCACGGCAAGCGCGCAACGATCCATTCTCCGGGATCGCCTCCAGCATTGTGGCGCGAGGCGTGCCAGCGGTCGTAGCGATGCAATTCCCGATCACAGACGACGCAGCGCGCATTTTTGCCCATGAGTTCTACCGTGCGCTCTCAGAGGGCTATCCAATTGAGTCAGCAATGGCAGAGGCGCGCCGCGCCATCAGCAGTAGCCTGAACAACCTCGAATGGGCAACGCCCGTGCTGTTCCTGCGCGCCCAGAGCGGCGTGTTATTCCCCAAGCGGCGCACCTTCACAGAGCGTCCCTCTTATGGCGGACTCCGCGAGGCGCTCTTACGCCCGCGTGTACTGCTCGGACTCGCCGTCATGTTGGCTGTGATCTTCGGCATAGTCAGCCTATTGAGCAGTCTGCTGGGCGGCGGCACTGAGCTGACTCCCTTCCAAACGCCGACTCCCAACATTGCTACGTTCACGCCCACGCCCAATGCGCCGCGCAATATTGACCTAGTCATCACTCGCGTACGTTTCTTGCCGCCCAATCCCGCGCCGGGACAAGCCGTCACAGTCGCCATTGAGCTGCAGAACAACGGCACAAGCGACTCAGGCGAATTTGACTGGGTCTGGTTTGATCGCAACGCCGAGGCGGAAGATGCCACGCCCGCTCTGCGTGGCACGGTCGCCAATTTGAGTCCGCGCGCCAAAACGACGGTCATCGGCACTTATCGCTTCGGCTGGTGGGGGACTTACCTGACCACTGCATGGGTCAACCCTGATAACCGTGCGCCCGAATCGAACATTTTCAATAATTTCGTGCCGCGCACGCTCACCACAAGCACAGAGCCGTTCGTGGTGGATTTCTCGCGCTTGCCCGATGAGTCGCTCTTAGAGGCGGGCGCGCTGCGCGGCGATGAATTCGCCAAATGGGCGCTAGGGCTGCGCGTTGAGACAGAGGGGAACGCCGAATGCGCAGGCGCGACGCTCCTCGTATCGCTTGCCGATGATCTGAATCAAGTCACCACAGGGCTGCCCAATGCGCCCCTGCGCTGTGCCAATTTGCCGATCATCTTCGATCTGGCACAGCCGTCCGATGCGCCGCGCCTCACCAGCGCTCGAATCGAGTTTCTGCCAACAGCCGCAGGCGAATACAGCCTCGAAGTGCGCGCCGCTGATAACAGCGTTCAGCGCCGCGAAAGTCTGCGCGTAGAGAGCGCCCAAGTAGGCGTCCCGCAGACGCTCAGTGTGGCGTTAGAAGGCGCCTCGCGCCTTGCTTTGCGCGTCCCACAGAATGGGCGCACGATCATCCGCCGCCTCACACGAACCGTTACACAGCCGCAGCCATAGGTATAGAAAGCGCGTCTATCGCATGAGTCAGTTGCCCGATTGCCTTGAGATTCGTCCCCTAAGCCGCCCAATAGACGCCGTGATCAGCGTTCCCGGCTCTAAAAGCATCACGAACCGTGCGCTCGTCCTAGCGGCACTTGCCGAGGGCGAGAGCGTCCTTGAAAATGCGCTCTTCAGCGATGACTCGTACTGGTGCAGTCAGGCGCTGCAGCGCATGGGCATCCCTGTGCAGGCGGAGGCTGAGTCAGCGCGCTACACAGTGCAAGGCAAAGGCGGTTATTTCCCCAGCGCCTATGCCGATCTGTTTGTAGGCAATAGCGGCACCACAGCGCGCTTCCTAGTGGCAGCCGCAGCGCTTGGCGGCGGCACCTACCGCTTTGACGGCGTGCCACGAATGCGCCAACGCCCGATCAGTCCGTTGTTAGCGGCGCTGCGGCAGCTGGGCGCGCATTTCAGCTTTGAGGCTCAGCCCGATGCTTTCCCGCTGACTGTCCATGCCGTCGGTCTGAATGGCGGCACGGCTACCCTAGAGGCGACCAATAGCAGCCAGTATCTCTCGGCGCTTTTGCAGGTTGCGCCATACGCACGGGGCGATGTCACCATCAGTTTGACGGGCGAAGTGGTCAGTGAGCCGTATATCGAGATGACCGTGCGCGTCATGGCGCAATTTGGCGTTTGCGCTGATAAGACCGATTATCGGAACTATCATGTGCGCGCAAGGCAACGCTATCAGGCGCAGCGCTATGTGATTGAGCCCGATGCCAGCAACGCGACCTATTTCTTCGCCGCCGCCGCGCTGATTGGCGGGCGCGTGCGTGTACCGCACCTCTCAGCTGATTCGCTCCAGGGCGATGCGCACTTCGTAGATGTGCTAGAGCAAATGGGCTGCCAAGTTGAGCGTGCCCCAGACTACCTCGAAGTGCGCAGCACAGGGCAACTACGCGGCGTAGATGTTGACCTAAACGCTATGTCCGATACGGCACAGACCCTTGCCGCCATTGCCCCCTTTGCCGATTCGCCCACGCACATCCGCAACATCGGGCACATCCGCCACAAAGAGACAGACCGCATTGCAGCACTAGCGACCGAACTCCGCAAGCTGGGCGCGCAAGTCGAGGAACATCCTGATGCACTGACCATCTATCCCTCCGCCTTGCAGCCCGCCGAGATCGAGACCTATGACGATCATCGCATGGCAATGGCGTTTGCCGTCACGGGCTTGGCAGTGAGCGGCGTGCGTATCAAGAATCCCGCCTGCACTGCCAAGACCTTCCCCGATTATTTCACGCGCTTTGAGGCACTCTATAGATGAATCGTCTGTTCGAGACCCTACGCGGCTTTGTCAGCCGCCCGCGCTCTGAGCCAACACAGCCTGCAGCGCCTGAGCCGCCTAAAGTCATAGCGGGCTTTGAGGCGCGCCTTGCCACGCTGTACCACTATTCAGAACACGCCGCCGCCTACGAGCGCGACCTTGAAGCACGGCTGGCTGAGGCGCAAGCGCACATGGATCAGCTTGAGGCAACCGTTGAAGCGATGATTGATGCAGGGCGCGACCGCGACGCCTTCGAATATCTGCGCCTGGCAGCCCGTCTGCGCCCACAGCGCGACCTGCTCTATGACGAATTGCGCGCCTTCCGTGCTGTAGCAACAGAGTTACAGCGCCGCGTAGCCCTCCTGATTGACAATCACGAGGCTGCCAGTCAAATCGCAAACGATGTAGCGGCAAATCCGCAGGCGGCGCACACGCTTGAGCGCGTCCTGAACCAGCTGACGCGCTATTTCGTCCTGCTTGACCGCGTGGCAAAAGTGCGCCGCCACGATCTGCCTGAACGCCTTGCCGCCGCTATGTTGCACGTCCTCGATGATCGGCAGCTGGACTTAGAACTGGCAAACTATGTTCTACAGCGCCGCCGTGCCTTGAACACAGGGAGTTCTGCTCAGTCTGCTCAGGAGTAGACCGTATGTTACGCCGTTTCAGCCGCTTACTCGCCTTGACTCTCATCCTAGCCGCGCTGACCGCTTGCCGTGAGCGTCCGCCCTTGCCGACCATTGCCGTCTTGCCCAGCCCGACCATCACGCCGACCTTCACAGATACGCCCACGCCAACTCCCACGCTCACCTTTACACTGACTCCTACACCGACCGATACCCTGACTCCCACGCCGACTGCTACGCCAACTTTCACCGATACGCCCACGCCCACTCATACGCCAACGGCGACCAATACCCTCACGCCGACTCCGACCTTCACGCCTAGCCATACGCCGACCAACACGCCCACATTTACGCCCACGCCCACCAGCACAGCGACCAACACGCCCACGCCCACAGAGACGCCCACCAATACGCCTACTTTCACGCTCACGCCCACCGATACGCGCACGCCCACGCCCGCGCCGCCTGCCATCATGCGCTTTGAGACGAGCGCTTTGAGCGTAGCACAGGGCGCGCTGATCACAGTCAGCTGGGAGGCTAGCGCTGAGATAATTTTCTTAGAGAGCCTTGATGGGCGCGGTCAGACGGTCACGCGCCAGCAAGTGCTGCCGAGCGGCACTCAGACGTTCACAGCAGAAGAGCGGCTTGGCAATGTGGTCACTTTCCGCCTGATCGCCGAGCGCGGCGGTCAGCGGGCGCAACGCGCCATTGCCGTGGAGATCACTTGCCGCATCCCTTGGTTTTTCCGTCCGCCGCCGCCCAACAACATTTGTCCCAATCAGCCGCCGCAATTTTCGGCAATGGTCTTTCAGCAGTTTGAGCGCGGCGCGGCTTTCTTTTTCCCGCCTGAGAATCGCGTCTTTATCTTGACCACGCCTGATTTTCGCGTCGGCGCCTATGGCAACGCTTGGGTGGAGGGCGTGCCGCTCCCGCCGCCTATCGCGCCGCCGCCGCCCGGTCGCTTCCTGCCGACGGCACAAATCGGCTTAGTATGGGTGACACAAGTGTGGTTTGATCAGCGTCCGCTGCAGAATGTGCTTGGCTACGCTCTTGCGCCTGCACAGCCCTACAGCGGCACTTATCAGCGCGGCACCGCGCCTAACGAGCTATTCCTTTCAGCCAGTGATGGCAACGTCTACTTCCTGCGGCTGCAAGGCACAGGTCAGTGGCAGATCGTGGGCAGAGCGAACTGAGGATGTCTCGCTTGTGGCGGCAGCTGCGCAGCCTTTTGTTGGGAGTCTTGCGCAGTTGCCTGCTCCTGATCGCCTTTTTGGGCGCTTGGTGGCTGCGCCCCAGCTACCCTGAGGGTCTACGTCCGCCGCCTGAGCCGTATTTTCTCGGCTTTTTGATCACCTTGCCGATTGGCATTGCTCTATTGTGCTGGCTGCTGCTTGGTCTGCACGGGCTGCGCGACGCCCTACGCGACTCGCGCCGTTGGTGGTTGCTGTGGTGGTCGCTGTTAGCGGCATGGGCGCTGCTCTCGCCCACTTGGGCACGCTATGGGGAGGTGGCAGGTACCAGCGCGCTGCAATTTCTAGCGGTTGCGGCTGTGGGCGTGATGGCGTTTTGCACGCCGCTCTCGGCGCGTGCGCTGATCGGCGCATTAGCGGCGGGCGCTCTAGTGCAGAGCGTCGTCATAATCGGACAGATGGGCGTTCAAGACGATCTGGGCTTGCGTGCGCTAGGCGAACTCAATCTCTACGCGGGACGGCAAGGCTTGAGCGTGTTGCACGCCGCTGAGCTACGCCTACTGCGTCCATACGGCTTGAGCGTGCATCCCAATGTGGTCGGGGGCTATTTGGCGGTCAGTTTGCTGGCGCTGAGCGCATGGCTCTTTGAGTCCTGTGCGAAATGGCGCTACATCGTAAGGGCGCTGACTTTCACATTGTGTCTATTCGCGCTATGCCTGACTTTCAGCCGCTCCGCTTGGATCGCCTGTCTGTTGGTGGCGCTTGGACTGGGCATATGGAGCGTGCAAGCAGGAGTGTGGGATCGTGCAGTGTTGCGGCGTGCACTGTGGGCAGGCGGACTAGGCGCTCTCATCATTGGGATATTCAGCGCGGCTTACGTGCCATTTCTCTTAGCACGAGCAGGCGTCAATAGCGAGACAGTCGAGCAGATCAGCGTGGCGCAGCGCGGCATCTTTATCGAGTTTGCTTGGCAGATCATTCGAGAGTATCCGATAGCAGGGACGGGCATCGGCACGTTCGCGTGGGAGGCGCGGGATCGCCTTGTGCGCAGTCCCTATCGCGGTCTGGTGCGCGCTGAGAATGTGCATAGCGTGCCATTGCTAGTGCTAAGCGAGCTGGGCGTGGTCGGCTTTGCCCTATGGAGCGCGGCGCTTGCGGCATGGGCATATGCCGCGTGGCGGGCGCGCCAAAACATCGAGCGAGGCGCGCTTGGGGCAGGTGTCGGCGCGCTATTGGTGACCAGCACAGTAGACTTCTATCCGTTCGGCATTTTCTCGATCCACTGCTTATGGTTGCTTTTAATGGGCGCCAGCGCGCACAAAAAGTGTTAAAATGAATAGGCGCAGCATTGAGAAAGAACACACGAGCCAAAAGGATGAACGCAGTGGCAGTTCACACGCGCTGGACGAGCTTTGACCTGATCTTTTTCGATTGCGATAGCACGCTCTCTGCCCTTGAGGGCGTGGATGAATTGGCGCGCATGAAGGGCAAGGATTGGCGTGTCGGCTTGCTGACGCAGAAAGCTATGGACGGCGACCTTGACCTCGCTGAGGTCTATGGCAAGCGCCTGCAGGCAATCCGCCCGACTCGTGCGCAGCTTGCCGCCATTGAGCAGCGCTATTGGGAGACCCTTGTGCCAGATGCTCAGGCAGTCATCAGCGCTTTGTTGCACTTGGGCAAACAGGTCTTCATCATCAGCGGCGGCTTAGCGGCGCCCGTGCGCGGTCTGGGCAGGCGGCTGGGCATTCCGCCACAGCACGTGCGCGCCGTTGAGCTGGAATTCAACGAATTGAGCGGCGCTTGGTGGAAATACTACGATCAGGCGGCGGTCAATGGCGCAGCTTACCTCGCCTATGAGCACAGTCCCTTGACGATCTCAGCGGGCAAGCCCCAGATCGTCTGCGAACTCTCGCACGGCTTGTGGGGTCGCAAGCTATTCGTGGGCGATGGCGTTAGCGATCTGCACACGCGCTCGGTAGTAGATTTGTTCGTCGGTTTTGGCGGCGTGGCGCGCCGTGAGAAAGTCGAGCGTGGCGCGGAGGCGTTCATCATCGCCAATACGCTCGCGCCGATTCTGCCCATGGCGGCAGGCGAGGCGGGCTTAGCAGCGCTGCGCGGCACGCCCTATGAGGCGGTCATGGCGCGTGGCGTGGCGCTCTGCCGCGATTCGGAGTCGGTCAAGCTGAGCGCACCTTTGCGCAGCGCTTTTGAGGCGACCTTCGGAGCGGCTATCTCATGAGCTATACGCTCGGCTTGGCGCTTAGCGTAGCCCATTGCGCACTTGCCTATCAAGAGCGCGGCGGAGCGCCTCAGCCGCTCTTTCTGCCCGATCTCAGCGCGCCCGACGGCTGCATCCCGACGGCGCTCTACGTTGCGCCTGATGGCACGCTACATGCAGGACAGGCGGCTCTGCCATTTGCTGGTGACCGTCGCTTTTTTGAGCGCATTCCCGCGCTGCTCTGGGCGCAGCCGGAACCTGCGCCGCGCCTGCTTGACGGAACAGCATGGGACGTGCGCAAGGTCGGTGCTGCATTCACAAGTGCGATTTTCACAGCTTTGCCATTCCCGCTCACGCAGTTGGAGCGCGTGATGGTCAGTGCGCCGCCTTTCGAGAGCGCTCACATTGCCACGCGCTATGTCCGTTGGCTGCATGAGGCGCTTACAGCGCTTGGCATCCCTGAGACCCGCCTGTACCTGATGAGCGAACTGGACGCTGCAGCGCTGAGCGGCGGCGTCTGGTCGGCTGAGGCGCCTGTATTTTTTGTGCAAGCTGACTCGCCTGACTCCTTCCTTGCTACATTTGCCTACCTCAGCGCCTCAAAGTCGCTCAGCACGCGCCTCGATCACGTCCTGTGCGAGGGCGTGCCGTTTGCCAGCCTGATGACTCAGCGCGTCACGGCTCAGAGCCTCCAAGACGCCCTAGCCGATTGTCTGGCATACGCCGCTGAGCAGGCGCTCTATCCCTCTGACCTGATCTACCTTGCGCTGACTGACTCAGCCGACTTATCCGTTCCCGTCCCTGCTGAGCAGGCGTGGGCGGCGCGTGGCGCGCTCGCAGCGGGCGTTCGCGCCCTTGCCGAAGGGCTGTTGCGCACGCCGCCATACTTGCAGAATAGTTACGGTTTGCGCTATCAGGCTGCTGATGGCGCCTACGCCTACATTGAACTTGCGCCCAGCGGCACGCCTTTTCCAAGCGCGCTGCGCACAGTCCGCCTTGCCGCCGCCTATGACGATCAGCCGATGCTGGAGTTCGTGATCGGCATGTTCGATCCTGAGGCAAAGGGACAAATCACCTTGAATGCGGCTGACTCAAGGCTCAGCTACACATTGGAGCCGAGTGAGCTGGGCGCCATTGCTCTGAACGAATTTGCGCCGCCGTTGCGCATCACTCTGCCGCAACCTGTCCGCGCTGCTGAGCCGTGCCTTGAGGCGACCTTTCGCCTTGATGCGCAGCGCCAATTGCGCCTGACCGCTACGGATATGCGTACAGGCGCGCTATTAGCTGATGATACTGTGATCACGACCCTGTACTGAGTGCTTATGAGTCAATCCTACGCGCCTGCCCTTGCTCAACCGCCTGATCTAGCGCGCCACCTGACCGACGCGCAATTCGCTCATCGTTTGCACCATCTTGAAAATATCTCAGCAGATGTTCTGCGCGCTGTGCTGTGTTACGGTCAGCGTGCCGTGCGCCACGCTGCTGCCCAAAGCCTCGCCCAACAAGCTGATGCTGAAGCTATCGCTGCAACGCTTGAGGCACTGCGCAGTTGCACGCCTGCAGCGCGCACCGCTGTGGCACGTCAGCTCTCAGCCTTCGATTGGGAAGATGCGCAGCCGCTTTGGTCGCTTGCGCTTGCCGATTCTGATCCGCAAGTGCGCACAGCCGCCATTCACGCGCTGATCGAGGTAGACGCGCCTGAGGCACTCGATCTGTTGGCTGAGCAGTATCCCGCAGTCCGCTCGCCGCGCTTGCGCGCCGCGATTCTGGAGCATTGGGCAGAGCGTGGCGGCGTTGCACATCTCGATCTAGTGCATCAGGCGCTCGATGATCCCGCGCCACAGGTCTGTTATGCAGCAGCAACGGCTCTGTTGGACTTGCTGGCAGAAACTGCGCTCCTGACCCTAGCGGAGGCAGTTCTGCGGCGCGAGGGCGCGGCGCGTGCGGCGCTTTTGCGCGGCGTTTTCAACGCGACTAACTACTTGGGCATTCAGATCGCTGAGAGCGACGCTTGCAATGCCGTGCTAGACGCGCTTGAGGTCGCTTTGCACGACGCCGAATCTGAGGTGCGCCGCACCGCGATTTGGTTAGCGGCTTGGATCGCGCATCCGCGTGCTGTTTCGCTCTTAGAGGCTGCCTATCGGGCTGAGCCTGAGCCTGAGGTGCAGGCATACATGCTCTACGTCGCTGTGAACTTGAACGTGCCAAGCGCACAGACACTCTTGCAAGAGGCGCTAGAGAGCGCCCAGTCAGCTGTGCGCGATCAGGCTGTGTTCTTCGCTCAGCGCAAGGCATGACACGCATTACCAATCCTGCCAATGCTACTATTAAAGCGTATAGGGCGCTGCGTCAACGCAAGGCGCGCGCCGAGAGCGGCTTGTTCCTCGTAGAGGGCATTCGGCTGGTGGCAGAGGCGGTACAGCTGGGCGCGCTGCTCGAGGCGCTGATCTACGCGCCCGATCTGCTCAGCAGTCCGTTTGCATATCAGATCATCGAGCAGGCACAGCAGAGCGGCGTGCGCGTGCTGGAGGTGAGCGCTGAGGTCTTTGCGAGCCTCTCCGATAAGGAGAATCCAGTGGGCTTAGCAGCTGTGGCGCGCCAAATGTGGCACTCACTGAGCGAAGTGACCTTCACGCCTGAGACGCTGTGCTGGGTCGCGCTGGATTCGCCCCAAGACCCTGGCAACATCGGGACGATTTTGCGCACTTGCGATGCCGTCGGCGCAGCGGGCATTATCCTTTTGGGCAATGCCGCCGATCCCTACGATCCGCACGGCGTCCGTGCCAGCATGGGCGCCATCTTCACACAGAAGCTGGTGCGCGCCAGCTACGCGGACTTTCTGGCTTGGCAGGCGCGCTCTGAGGCGCGCTTGATCGGCACTTCAGACTCGGCGCCAACTGATTATCGAGCGGCTGATTACACTCAGCCGCTCATTTTGCTGATGGGCAGTGAGCGCGAGGGCTTGCCCGAATCCTTGAGCGCAGCCTGCGATGTTCTAGTGCGCTTGCCCATGCGCGGACGCTGCGATTCGCTGAACGTGGCAGTCGCGTGCGGCGTCATGCTCTACACCATTCTGAGCGCGCAACAAAAAGGCTCACCTTAGCGTAATAGCATACGGCTGCGGATTAGGGCATTTTAAGGAGTCTCGCAATGGATGATGAGAGATATCAGGCTGTGCGCAAAGCAGCAGAAAAGCGCATCAAAAATCGCATAGAGTTCTATCAGCACCTTGCTGCTTACATCGCCGTTAATATTATGCTTGTGGTCGCTTTCCCCGGTCAATGGTGGGTAGTTTTCCCGATCTTTGGCTGGGGCGCAGGTCTGCTTGCGCACGGGATCGAGGTCTTTTTGGACGATCCGCTGCGGCGTGAGCGCGCCATCGCCCGCGAGATGGAAAAACTCGGTTACAAGCCCGCCGATGTCGAATCCGAAAAGCCCAAGCGCGACCGTGCGCTCACGCTCGGCGACGATGGTGAGTTAGTTGAGCTAGACGAGCTAGAGTTGCGCAATCGAGAGGATGAACAAATGAGGAGGTAAGCCTATGGCGCAGGCAGTGACGCCCGATCAAGTCAGAGCGTTTCGCTACACAGTTGCACTGTACAAGGCGGCAAGTCAGAAAAATACTTCTGAGCATAACTCTATTCACTCCGAAAGCGCAGCCCTTGAGCATCTCAGACGGTATGAACTCGGTGATCCTAAGATCGATCCTTTCATCCGAGCAGTAAATTGATCCCGACGAAGCCGTAGCGCTATGCCGACGGACTATCGGGGAAATGCTATATAAGCGTGCTGTGATGTCAGCAGTCCTACTTCGGGAACGCTGTTGCATTGGAAATGCTTGAGGGCGAGCTATGGCACGATCAGATTGAAAGCTCGGGCAGCTGGGATGATGGCGATGGCAGCTAACTTCCCTGCCTTAAGAAGTAATCAAAAGGGGTGCTATGGCGCTCTCAAAGAACTCGTTCAAGAGATTGAGAGAGATTGAGGAAGCGTGCTATGAAGGATAATATCGCAACGTTCGAACAGAGCAACGATCCGCAGAGCAGGGAGCTACGCTACAAAGCTGCCCTCTACAAAGCTGCAAGCAATAAACGTAAGCGAAAGAATGCGCTAGAGATCTTCTCGGGATGTCTGATCCTTGTTATCATTGCCTTTCTAGCTGTCTCGCTTCTCGGGGTAACTTTTTTTTCAAGTTCCGCTCATGATTATAGCCTTTATTTTTATCGGCTTACTGTTTGCGCCATTGTTCATGACTGATGTCACTGCCTCTAATGAGAGTACTGTCAAAGAGCTTGAGAGCTACGGCGTTGATAATCCAAGCGCGTATGAAGTCGAGCGCTTTCGCTCAGAGGTGGCGCAGTACGCCAACGATCCCGACGCCCTTGACGCGCTGCGCACAGAGCTGCGCGAACTCCGTGATACGGATCAACAGACATGGAGCTATGTGAGCGTAGGCGGCGGTGGCGACTGGAGCGACCTTGATAGCTCCAGTGACGGCGCCGATAGCGACGGTAACGGAGGAGACAGTGGTGGCGATGGCGGCGGCAATGGCGGCGGTGAGTAGCGAATTGCCGCTGCTTTTGCCTGCTCTTGGCTTTATTCTGCCAGCGCTCTGAAGCGCGCCCACACAGCTGGGACTTTGGCACGCGCCTCCGCAGCAATGGCGGCTTCATCGAGCGTTAGCAGCTGCCGATCCCACATCAAGAGCTTGCCGTCGGCGATAGTCGCTACAATCGCCGACGACTCAAAGCCGAAAATGGCGTGCCACGGCAAGTTCGCCTCCGTGAGCGGCGTGAAGGGATGATAGTCTAGCACGATCAGATCGGCTACAGCGCCAACTGAGAGCGTGCCGAAGGTCTCATCAGGAAAAAAGACCTCTGCCAGCGCTGCATTGTGATCTACCGCAACTTGCACAATGGATTCAGCATCCGCAGCGCGTGGATCGCGGTTGACTACTTTATGCAGCAAATACGCAGCGCGCCACTCGTCAAACATGGCGTTGCCCATGCCATCGTTGCCCAGACACACCTTCACGCCGCCGCGCAGCATATCATCAAAGCGCATGGCACCGACGCCGTTGTTCATGTTGCTGCGCGGCTGATGGCTCACCCACGTCTCGGATTGGCGCAGTAGCTCCATCTCCCAAGCGTCAATGTGGACGGCGTGCGCAGCAATGGTGCGCTTACCCAGAATGCCTGCGCGCTTCAGACGGCGCACAACGCGCACGCCTGAGCGCTTCAGGCTATCCTCTTGATCCGCCTCATGCTCTGCCACGTGAATGTGAAAGCCCGTCTCAAAGGATTCCAGAGCGCACGTGCAGGCGGCAAGCGTCTCATCGGAAAGAGTCAGGCTGGCGTGCAGCCCGAAGGCGCCGCGAATGCGCGGATGCTCACCAATTTCCTTCAAAAAGCGGACGTTTTCGGCGATACCAGCTTGCGCTTGCGCCTCCCCGTTGCGATCCGTCACCTCATAGCACAAAACAGCGCGCACGCCCGCTTGCTCTACAGCTTGGGCGATCACGCTCAGGCTGCCGTCAATAGCATTGGGACTGGCATGATGGTCAATTAGCAGCGTTGTGCCGTGCTTGATCGCGTCCACAAGGCTGACCAACGCTGAGAGGCGCACGTCCTCTAGCGTGAGCGCCCGATCCAGATTCCACCACAATTTTTTGAGAATTTCGGGAAAATTGCGCGGCGCCTCGCCCGAAATGGCTAGACCGCGTGCAAACGCGCCGTAAAAGTGCGTATGCGCACAGATATTAGCGGGCAAGACCAGCTTCCCGCCGACATCGTGGCGCGTTTGATCGGGATAGCGCGCCTCCAGCTCAGCCGTGCTGCCAATTTCAGCGATCCGCCCCTCGCGGATGAGCAGCGCGTGATCAGGCAGGATTTGGCGCGGCGTCCAATTGACTAGCGTGGCGTTTGTAAGTAGCATGAGCAAGCTGCCTTCGTTAAAATGCTCACAACTTGAGACAAGTCTTATTATACAGCCAGAGTTACGCTATCGGCTAGGGGGTGCCTGTCCGTGAGCGCTATCACGGGCAGGCACAAGCGATTTATCCGCTAAGACTCCAGCGCGCCGTTGTAGCCGCGCCCCACACCGCGATAAGTGAAGCCGAGCGCCTTAAGCCGATCCGCTTCATAGATATTACGCCCGTCTACCATGATCTTCTGGCGCATGACTGAGCCGAGTCGCGCTAGATCGAGCGCCTTGAACTCATTCCAAGGCGTGGCGACCACAATGGCGTCGCAGTCTTGGGCTAATTCATAGGGATCGGCGGCAAGCTGGATGAACGGATAGGCACGTGCCACGTTTTCCATTGCCACAGGGTCGTAGCCGCGCACGGTCGCGCCCAGTTCATGGAGCATTTCGGCGATCTCAAGGGCAGGCGAGACGCGGATATCATCAGTATTTTCCTTAAATGCCAAACCGAGTATCGCTATTGTCTTGCTGTTCAGGTCGCCTAGCAGGTCTTGCAACTTGATGATGATCTGCTTGCGCTGGGTCTGGTTGATGCCCATCACGGCGTGCAGCAGCTCAGGATTGGTGCCATGCACCTGTGCCATGTAGGCGAGCGCTTTCACATCCTTCGGAAAGCAGCTCCCGCCATAGCCGACGCCTGCCTCTAGGAAATGATGACCGATGCGTTTATCGTAGCCCATGCCTTGTGCCACCTCTTTCACGTCGGCGCCGAGCGCCTCGCAGATGTTGGCAATTTCGTTGATGAAGCTGATGCGCGTGGCAAGGAAGGCGTTTGAGGCGTACTTGATCATCTCAGCCGTGCGCAGATCGGTGATGACAATCGGAGCGCGCAGCGGCAGATGCAGTTGGGCAACTTTGTTGGCAGCTTCTCTGTCAGTTGAGCCAAGCACTGTGCGATCCGGATTGAAGAAATCGCGCACGGCGGAGCCTTCACGTAAAAATTCCGGGCAACTGACCACAGCGAACGGAATCGGACGCCGCTGATGCTCACGGATGATGTTAGCGACCCAATCGCCCGTGCCAACAGGCACAGTGGACTTGTTCACAATGATCATTTCGTGATCCATCACCCTTGCAATGGACTCAGCCGCCATGCGCACGTAGCGCAGATCGGCTTCGCCGTCCACGCCCTCAGGTGTGCCGACGCAGATGAAGACGAATTCAGCCTCGCGTAGGGCGTCTTCGTAGTCAGTGGTGAAGCGCAGGCGATCCGCCTTGGCGTTCCGCTCCACGATCTCTTTCAAGCCCGGCTCATAGATCGGCATGATGCCTTGCTTCAAATTCTCGATGCGCTTTTCGTTGATATCCAGTGCCACCACGCGATTGCCCAGATCGGCGAAGCAAGTGCCGGTCACCAAACCGACGTAGCCCACGCCGATCACAGTGATGTTTTTCATAGGAGAGACTGACTCCTGAACCTTGTGAGCGTTGAACCAATCATGCCGCTCATTATAACCGATCTAGGGCATGACGCAGACTTAAGGGAGTATGCCGATGTGTTAAAATTGTCTCAAAGTGTCTTCAGGAGGCCTGACCTATGAGCCAGCTACCGCGTTTTGCCGCTCTGAACGCTCTGCCAAGCGGCTATCAGCTTGTGCGGCGTATCACGCTTGAGTCCTTGCGCTTGATCATTGTGCTGAATCTTGTGGGCTTGGCGCTGCTGATCGCTGCCATTTTCGGTTATCAGTTATTTTACAATTTTCTGCAAGAGCGCGGCTTGGCGCAGGGCGCTAATCCGTTAGCGGGCAGCAACGAATTCCTGCTGGCGCTCCTGACCTTGCTTGGATTGTTCGTCATGCTGGGCGTGCATGAGCTAATTCATGGCGCTTTTTTCCGAGTTTTTGGCGCAACGCCGCGCTATGGCGTCAGCTTGGAGAAGGGCGTCGTTTTTGCCGCAGCAGATCGCCATTACCTTACGCGAGACGCCTACAGCGTTGTGGCTCTGGCGCCGCTGATCGTCATTACGCTGATCACTTTGGCGCTGATGACGGTCACGGGCGGCGAGACCAACAGGCTGATCGCTTTCATTGGCGCAGCAAACATCGGCGGCAGCGTAGGCGACCTGTGGTTTTTCTCGATTTGCCGTCGCTTCCCGCCCGACCTGCTGGTGCGCGACTTCGGCGAGGGCGGGGAGCTATACATACGCGGCTACTCGACATTGTAAGTGATGGTGAAGACGTTATGCGCCTCGCCATCAGCGCCTTCAGCTACCTCATTTTTGACATCAAGGGTTAGCGTACCGATTAAGTTGGTGCCGCGTGTGCGCAACGTGACGGGCATTGGCGGCAAGGTGACCGACGTGCCAGCTGCTATGGGCGGCACAGCCAACTGACTGCGCTCATTATCGGGCTGGAAAATACCTTCCAGCAGCGATGATCCAGCGTCCAGAGTGCCTTGGTTGCGCACAGTGATCAGCACATTGAAGGTCTGGTTGACCTTTGGCGTGCCGCCGACGATGGTCGCTGAGACGATGATCAGGTCAGCCGTGCCTGCAACCGTGCTAGTCGGCGCGACTCCGCCAGGCGGCACGGGCGAGGGCGTGGCAGTGGGCAGAGCCTCAGTCGTGGTGGCAAGCGGCACGTTTGCGGTCTCGCCGCTGATCTGAATCCATTCGGGGTTGTTGATCACCCAGCCGCGTAGCCCGCTGCGCTCAATTGCCCACCACGTGCGCCCTTCGTTGCGCCCGATGATCAGCGCCTCATCGCCGCGGCTGAGCCTGCCAATCTGCTCAGAGCTTGCATCTGGGCGGGCGCGCACGTTCAGGAAGTCAAAGGTGACGCGCAAGCGCGGCGCATTGGGCGCTATCAACGGCTCAGCGGCGTTTGGCGAGGGAGTCGGCGTGTTGAGCGTGATGGGCGTGCCAACTATCGCAACAGTTGGGGAGGGGATTGGCGTGTTGGTGCGCGGCGGCTGAGTTGGCGCGACCGTGTTGCGCAGAGCGGCTTGGGCAGTGGGCGCCGCAACCACTTGCACTGCGACGCCTACTTCGCCGATGCTGCTCCCATCAGCGCGGAAGGCCTCAGCTGTGATCAGGTAGCCGCGTGCCTCGCGGGGCTGCCACGCCTGCTGAGCGATGAAGCGCGTCTGTCCTGTGGCAATTGGCGCGCTCTGGCTGCCGATCAGCACACCGTCCACGCTGAAATCAATGCGCGCCACGCCGCCTCCGCTATCAGCAGCAGCGGCAGCCAGTGTGACCGTTGTGCCGAGCAAGATCAGGCTGTTATTCTCAGGCGCGATGAAATCAAGCGACCATGTGGGCGTGCTGATGACCCTGCGCGGACTCCCGCCGAACTGGAAGGTGCAAGCCAACACGGCGCTTGTCAACGTCAAAAATGTGAAAAGTGCGCCAAAAGGGACGCGAGTTTGCTTCTGCAATGGCTCACCTCATCCGTTGCACGTCTTAGCGTGCATGGTTATGCCGCGACTCTATCAAATTTAGCACTAAGACGCTAGGGCGGCGCTCAGAGCGTATGGCGACCGTCTGCTTTGTGTTATACTCTCCCTACTGCTGGAGCGACCCATGCCCGAATTGCCCGAAGTCGAGACCGCTACCCGTGCGCTGCGGACGCCGCTAGTCGGACGCACCATTCTGAGCGTGCATTTCCCGGAGCCGCCGCGCCGCATGACCAATTTACCCGCCGATGTGTTCGCTGAGCGCATTCGCGGAGAGCGCATTCAGGCGCTCAATCGGCGTGCCAAGTACTTGATCTTTCAGCTGAGCGCGCAGAGCCTGATCGTCCATTTGAAAATGACAGGACATCTGTATGTTGTGCCGTCTGAGGGGACTGATCCAATGGATCGCTGGTTGCGCGTCCGTTTTGCGCTTGATGACGGGAGGGAGTTGCGCTTCTCGGATGCACGGCGCTTCGGACGAGTCTACCTTGCGGCGCGCCCTGAGGACGTTTTGCCGCCGCTTGGACCGGAGCCGCTGGACGACTCCTTCACGCCTGAGCTATTTTTGGCGCGTCTGCGGGCGCGTAAGGGCATTTTGAAAGCGCTGTTGCTCGATCAGGCGTTCATTGCGGGAGTCGGCAATATTTACGCGGATGAGGCGCTGCACATTGCCGCTTTGCATCCTTTGCGGCGCGCTGAGAGCCTGAGCGATGCTGAAGCTGAGCGCCTTTATCACGCCATACGGCAGGCGCTCAGCGACGGTCTAGCGCGCATGGGCGCCAGCATTGGCTGGTATCGGCAGCCGAATGGTGAGCGCGGTGAGGCGCAACATTATTTGCGCGCTTATCGCGGGCGCGGCGATACGCGCCCCTGCCCCACCTGCGGGACGCCTATCAGCACCATCCGCGCGGGACAGCGCAGTACGCACTTCTGCCCGACCTGTCAGCCGTCGCCGTAGGCGCTGAGCAGCCGTTCTATGTGTGCTTTGACCGTCTGCCATTCGGTATCCAGAAAGCTGTAGTAGATCGAGTCGCGCCGCCTGCCATCAGGCATGATGTAGTGGCTGCGCAAGACGCCCTCGCGCACGGCGCCAAGCCGCTCTATGGCGCGCTGTGAGCGGACGTTCAGCGCGTCCGTTTTAAGTTGCACGCGCACGCACGCCCAGACCTCAAAGGCGTGCCGCAGCATCAGGTATTTCGCCTCTGTGTTGATAGGCGTGCGCTGCCAGCGCGGAGTCAGCCACGTCCAGCCGATTTCAATGCGCCGATGTTCGGGCGTGATCTCATCAAAGCGCGTGCTGCCGACGATCTCGCCTGTGGCGCGGCTGATCGTTACGAAGGGCAGCTGGTTGCCTCGCGCTTGCTGCTCTAGGGCGTAGGCGATGTAGCGATCGGTATCAGCGCGGCTGCTGATCCGTGAGAGCGTCCACTGCCAGATCGACTCGTCTTGTGCCGCCGCCCAGAGCGCATCGGCGTGGGCGGGTTGCATTGGTATCAGCTGGACGTGAGTGCCTGTCAGCGTGATCGGCTCAACCGTGATCATAGCTCATCGCGCACGAGGTCATCCCACACTTGCCGACGGCGCGCTACGCGCCATGAGTCGCCTTCTAGCACCACTTCAGGCGGCAAGGGACGCGCATTGTAGGTTGATCCCATCACGGCGCCGTACGCGCCCGCGTGCAG
Organism: Candidatus Thermofonsia Clade 1 bacterium; assembly: GCA_002794705.1. The sequence continues at coordinate 166,791 of PGTK01000005.1, read as the reverse complement.
AATGGCTAACAGGTCGCCTTCGGCGAGGGGCGGCAAGTGGACGTGCGTCCGCAGGACATCAGCGCTCTCGCAGATCGGACCGACAACATGCGCAAGCGTCGCTTCAGCATTTGATTGGCGCAGCGGCAGCACGCCGTGCGTCGCCTCGTAGAGCGCAGGACGGATCAGCTCGGTCATGCCGCCATCTACGATGTAGAACGTGCCGCTGTTGGTGTGCTTGACGTACTGAACTTCCACCAGCAATAAGCCGTTTTCGGCTGCGATGTAGCGCCCCGGTTCGAGGATCAGGCGCATTGGGCGTCCCTCGAGCAATGGCAGGATCGCTGCTGCAAACGCCTCGATGCTTGGCGCGTCTTCGCCGATGTAGCTGACGGGGAATCCGCCGCCCAGATCGAGCGTTTGCAGGAATGGGAAGCGATCCATGAGCGCCAGTGCCGCTTGCAGCGCCTCGACAGTGCGCTCTACGCTGTGCAGCTGGCTGCCGATATGCACATGGAGTCCTTCAAGGCGGTAGGGAGCGCGCTCAGGCGCGTAGTCGTTCAGGATGTGCGCTGCTTCGTCAAGGGGAATGCCGAATTTTGCCGCCGCATGACCCGTAGCAATGTGCGGATGCGTATCGGCGCGCACATCGGGATTCAGGCGCAGGGCAAGGCGCGGGCGCACGCCTATCGCAGCTGCCAATTGAGCAATGCGCGCCAATTCGCCGCTGCTCTCCACATTGACCCATGCCACGCCTAGCCGTAGCGCGTAATCTAGTTCATGGCGCGTCTTGCCGACGCCGGCAAAGACGATTCGATCAGGCGTGACGCCTGCGCACAGGGCGCGGAAAATCTCGCCGCCGCTCACGGCGTCAAAATGGGCGCCAGCGGCGCTGAGCGCACGGATCACAGCGAGATTGGCATTCGCTTTCAGGCTGTAGTGAATCTCAGCCTGTGGGAAGGCGCGTTGCAGCGCTCGCAGCTTGGCGCACATGCCGTCTAGATCGTAGATGTAGCATGGCGTGCCGATCTGTGCCGCAATCGCTGCCAGATCGTGCGTTCGCCAATGCAGTGAGCCGTTGTGATAGCTTAGCACGCCCTAACGTCCGTCCACCTTTGCCAGAAAATCGAAGATCGCGCTGTAAAATGCCTCTGGGACTTGCTCATGAATGGCGTGACCGACCTCTGGAAAGGTGCGAAACTGCCTGAGGACTCCGCGCCGTGCCGCTGCCTTTTCCACAAAGCGCCGCCCTGCCTCAACAGGATTCAAGCCGTCGCGCTCGCCCAGCATGAGCAGGAGCGGCGCTGTGATCTGGTCAGCGCGGCTGAGCGAGACATCGCCGCCCGCCGCGACCATAGCACAAAACGCCTCTACCCATGCCCCTACCCAGCTGATCACGTCCTGATCGGGATGCTTAGCGATGATCGTAGGCGTCACCCATGTGGTAGGGAAGCTGAAGCGCCGCGCATGATCGCACAGAGACTGATCGAAGGCGCCAATGGCGCCCCACGCCGTCACGGAGCGGCACAAGTGCGCGTATTCAATGCCCAGCAGCAGCGCTACTTCGCCGCCGTCGCTAAAGCCGAAGATATGCGCGTCGCGCCTGCCCAACAGCGCTAAGAGCGCCGCCAAAAATTCGCCCATCACAGCGGCATCGCGCTGATAGAAGTCATCAGGGTAGGTGCGCTTAGGCGGGATGCTCTGCCCGTAGCCCGCTACATCAGGCAGGATGACGCTGTAGCCCGCCGCTGCCAAACGCTCTGCTAAGCCAATGTGATCGCGCCCGATCTCCATCCAGCCGTGCAAAATCAAAGCAGGGACGCCTTCACCGATCAGCTCATAGTAAATGGTCTGCCCGTTGACATCCAACAGTGGCATGTGTGCTAGTCCTTTGGTGCAAAAGTTAACTCACGGCGCGCCGAGTCCGTTCGCGGCGCAAGACCTCAGTCTTCAGCTGACCGCAGCCCGCCTGAATATCAATGCCGCGCCGCACGCGCACTGTGCTACTGACCCCATAACGTGCCAATACAGCTCGGAAAGCGTCTACGCGGGCAGGATCAGAGGGCGCGCCGCCGTAGCCGCCCGTTGGATTGAGCGGGATCAGGTTGACGTGGCACAGCAAGCCGCGCAAGAGGGCGCCGAGTCGCTCTGCCTGCTCAGGCGTGTCGTTTTCGCCGCGAATCAGCGCCCACTCAAAGGTGACGCGCCTTCCCGTCTTCTCCACATAGTAGCGCGCTGCCTCTAGCACCTCACGGATCGGGTAGCGGCGGTTGATCGGCAAGAGCGCGCTGCGTTCGGCGTCGGTAGCTGCGTGTAGACTGATCGCTAAGCCAACTTGCAAGCCTTCATCGGCAAAGCGCCTGATCTCTGGCACCAAGCCGACTGTGCTGAGCGTAATGTGGCGCTGTCCGATATTCGAGCCGTTCGGATCGTTAAGACGGCGAATGGCGCGCAGGGTCTGCTCATAGTTGTGGAGCGGCTCACCCATGCCCATCAGCACGACGTTTGAGAGACGGTCGCCTTCCTGCTCCAGCAGGCGAGCGAAATGCAGCGCCTGTTCGACGATCTCGCCTGCGCTCAAGTGACGGGCAAAGCCCATCTGACCTGTGGCGCAAAAAATGCAGCCCATAGCGCAGCCGGCTTGAGTCGAGATGCAGGCAGTGCGCCTGCCATCTTCGTATTCCATCAGCACGCTCTCGATCAGCTGACCGTCGGGCAGGCGGTAGAGCCGCTTGGTGGTGGCACTCTCGGTGCTGTGCTGCTCCGCGACTTGCTCAAAGCCGCCGATGCGCGCCCGCGCAGCAAGTTTCTCACGGAGCGCCTTCGGCAAGTTGGTCATCGCCTCAAAGGTCGTCACCTTGTGCTTATAGAGCCATTCCGCGATCTGTCTAGCACGGAAGGCGGGCTGATTCAGCTCAGCCATGAGCGCACTCAGCTCAGCGTCGCTTAAATCGTAGAGATTAATCAGAGTCTCGGTCATCTAGGGTCGCTCGTTTGGCAAAATGGCGGCTCAAGCGCAGGATCAGCGCCGCCGCAGCGGGCAAAAATAGGATCGTCAAAGGTGCGCCGCCGCACGGATTGCCGCCTGAGGGCGCAGGAATCGGCGTGGGGCGCTGAAGGGCGCCCGGCGGCAACGCTGTAAAGGTCGCTGTGACAAAAGGCGTAAGAGTCGGGAAGCGAGCGGGCGTGATGGTGGGCAAAGGCGTGGGCGAGGCGCGTGGCGGCTGCGGCGTACGAGTCGGCGTGATGGTTGCGGTCGCAGTTGGCGTCGGCGTGATGTCTAGGTAGGGCGTCCAACGGACAGCACGCGCAGCGCGCTCAGAGCGCAGCCAAGTCTGCCATTCGGCGTAAAATGTAGCGATCTCAGCGTTGAAAAAGCGGCGGAACGCCGATTCGAAGCTCTCAGCTGTAGCAAGCACACGCGCAAAGGCAAAAGGCGCCTGCGCGCCGACTCGATCCGCCATGTAGAGCGTCAGCAGGTAGCTCTGCGCTTGCCACAAGCGCAGAGCAGTGCCGCTGAACGTCTCAGCGGGCTGCGCCAACTCGCGGAGGGTCAGCAGCGGACGATTCGTGCGTAATCGCTCTAGGGCAAGACCAAGAGCGCTACTGTTCGGCGTGGTGTTGTACAATCGCGCCAAACCCGCCTTGAACCATTCAGGGATCGGCGGCGCATTCTCCCACAGCACGGCATAAGTGCGATTGACAACTAGCTCAGTCAAGCGGTCTTGCAGCTCATTAAAGGCGAGGGTCTGGCGGCGCAAAAGCGTGAAGCCGTAGCGCTCATAGATGGCGAGCGCCGCGTTCGGATCGCAGGGACGGCGCGTGCCGCCAATAGTGCGCGACTCGACATAAGGCGGCGTATCAGGATCGGCGAGATCGCGCAAGCAAAACGTGACGGTTGGATCGTAAATCACAATGCGCTGGCTAGGCGCAATTTCGGTCTGTTGCGCCACCAGCTCAAAAACGCGCATAGCGTTCTGATGCAACAGCTCCAAAGCCAGTTCAGAGTTGTGACTATAAAGCTGCAATGTATTTCCAACGCTCTGCCAGCGATTGACGGGCTGCGGCGCGCTGCGAATGCTATCCTGAAATAAAAACTCGCCGCCTGCCACGCTGATTCCCTCCGCGCTCTGCACCTGCCACTCAAAACGGAGGGGCGTGAACGGCATAGGTGCCTCTTCAGGCGTGAACTCCCAGACGTACGTGAAAAGCGCAGTGGTAGCATTCAGCGCAATGCCGTGTTGACGCGGCGGCATCAGCACAGGCGTGATGTTCAGATCGCCTTCAGGCTGATAAATGCGCAAATAGAGCGTGATCACGTCCTCAAGCGGCAAATTAGCGGTCACGCTGAAGCGCACAGCTGCAGGGAAGAGCATCTCGCTCTCGGCACGGGTCAGGAGCGGCACAAGGGTACGATTCGGCGTAGGGGAGGGCGTAGCCGTAGGCGGATCGTCGGGCTGTGCCGCCGCATTATTCGCTAGGCTGAGCAAACTGAGCAAGAGCAAGATGGGCAAGATCAGGCGCTTCATACGCCCGATCTTACCACGCCGAAGGCTGTCTGACTAGAGATGATAGAGCGCGCCGTACTTCTCGCGCAGGTAAGTGACGTAGGGCGTGATATCCAACTTGCCGACTGTGCGCGCAATCAGCTCAGGCGCTGTGTACTTGCTGCCGTGCTGATAGATATTTTCGCGCAGCCAGCTATGTAGCGTTCCAAACGTGCCGCTCTTGATCTCATCAGCGATCTCAGGGCGCTCTGAGCGCGCCTTTGCATAGAATTGCGCCGCAAGGATGTTGCCAAGTGTGTAGCCTTGAAAGGCGCTGCCGATCAAGCCGCTATACCAATGGACATCCTGCAGGACTCCATCACGATCGTCGGGCGCACGGACGCCCAAATCCGCCTGATAGCGCTCATGCCATGCCTCAGGCAGGTCGGCGATGCGCAAAGTGCCTTCCAATAGCGCTAACTCAAGGTCAAAACGGATCATGACGTGCAGATTGTAGGTCACTTCATCCGCCTCAGTGCGAATGAGCGAACGCTCGACCTTGTTCACAGCGCGATAGAACTGATCGAGTGAGATATACTCAAGCTGGTGCGGGAAAATGCTGCGCAAAAGCGGATAGAAGTACTCCCAGAAGGCGTAACTGCGCCCGATCACGTTCTCCCACAAGCGCGATTGACTCTCATGCACGCCCGCCGACGTCCCACCTGCCAAAGGCGTGCCTTCGTAGTCCGCCTTGACGCCCTGCTCATACATGGCATGTCCCGACTCGTGCAATGTGCTAAAGAGCGGATCGCTCAGCGTATTCTTTGGATAGCGCGTGGTGATGCGCACGTCGCCGCCGTTCAGCCGTATAGCGAAAGGATGTGCCGTCTTATCAAGGCGTCCGCGCTCAAAATCGTAGCCGAAGCGCTTGATCACCTCAGTTGTGAAGCGCTCAATAGCCTCAGGCGGATAGTGCTGATGCAAAAAGGCATCATCAGCAGGCGCCTGCGCTGTGATCGCCTGTGCCAACGGCACAAGGGCGGCGCGCAGTTCGCTAAACAGTGCCTTGATATCAGCAGCCTTCATGCCGTAATCGGCGGCGTCAATCAACGGATCGGCGATATGATCGTAAGGCGCGAAACACTCAGCGTAGCGACGGCTGAAGTCAAGCGTGCGCTCAAGATAAGGCTGCACACGCGCAAAATCATTAGCAGGGCGCGCCGCCGTCCAGACCTGATAGCTCTGCGAGGCGTGCTGAGAGATCGCAGCGACCAGCCCAGGCGGGACTTTGGTAGCGCGCTGATACTCACGGTGCGTGACGCGAATCAAAGCAGCATCATCGGAGTCTTCAGGCAGGCTCTCAGCGTAGGGCATGAGATCATCCAGCAATTTGCCCAAAGCGGGATCAGTGAAGCGAGAATGAGTCTGTTGGGCAAGATAGGCGAGTTGCTGGCTGCGGGCAGGTGCGCCGCCACGCGGCATGTAGGTCATCTGATCCCAATAGAGCGCAGCGCTGATGCCGTTCAGCAGACTGATTTCGGCAAGTTGCGCTCGTAGGGCTTGAAGTTTGGCGGGATAGTCGGTCATGCTAAAAATCGCTTTCTTCAAGTGAACATAGGGCAATTATAGCGGCGTGCCGACAATTTTGCCCTGTACATCTGTGCTGTGATCTGTGAAGGCAGCACTTGACGGAAAGTTTGATGGGCTCTGTTTCAATTCACCAGTAGCGCAAAAACAAAAATTGCCGTATGATAGAATCGGTAGCATAATACAGGTCTGTGCTACACGCTTAGGGTGGCACACCTGATCAACGGTAGAATGGCAGCTATAGGAATACAGTTTACCGCGCTCGAAGGAGTCCCGATGGCAGGGATGGGCGCGGACGAGTTGGAAGCGCACCGCTGTGAAGCGGTCTTCGGTTGTGCAGTAGGGTGACGGGTCGTGAACAACGTTCGGTATATCAAAGCGACGCATCGGCAACGCTGCGAGAGGCTTGATTCACTATGAAGCACGCCATGCGAAGGCTTTCTATGTCTTGATATACTGCGGCGGGGAAGCGGATCGGCTCACCTGAACGCAGCGCGTTTCAGCGCACAAACTGATTCCCATAAGCACCATGCTCAGCCGTTGCTAAGCGTTTAGCCGCGGCTTGATTCGTTATTCCTACATTTTCAATCAGCAGAGCGCATGCTGATAAGGAGTGGTGAAGCATGGACAGTAGTTCGCTGCTCGTGCTGGGCATACTGGATTTCCTGATTGTGAGCGTGGTGACCATCGCGGCGGTGATCATCTTTAGCAACCGTACACGCCGCGCCATTCAACGCGAGTTGGAGGAGTACGTCGCCACGCGCCGCCGACTGGCTGATGAAGAGGCGACGCGCCTCGTCTCAGAGGCGGACTCGCGGGCAAAAGAGATTGAGTTGCGCGCCCGTGATGAGGCTCAACAGCTGCTAAATGAGGCGGAAGAGAGCATCAAACGCCGCCGCGCCGAAAACGACCGCGAGAGCGAGCGTCTGGATCGGCGCCGTGAGGAACTCGATAAGCGCCTTGAGCGCCTTGAGGTGCGCGAGCGCGAGTTGAACAAGCGCCAAAGCGCCCTCGATAAGCGCCGCCAAGACCTCGACAAAATGTATGAGGAACGGCGCGCTGAATTAGAGCGCGTGGCGCAAATGACCCGTGAAGAGGCGCGCCAACACCTGCTCGATTCGCTTGAAAATGAGGTACGGGCGGATATGGCGCGCAAACTGCGCGAATTGGATGAAGAGCTGAAGACTGAGGCAGATCGCCGTGCGCGGGACGTGATCGCGCTTGCTATTCAGCGCCTCGCCTCCGATCAGGTCAGCGATTTGGCAGTCAGTGTGGTGGCATTGCCCTCCGATGAGATGAAAGGGCGCATCATCGGGCGCAACGGACGCAACATCCGCGCCTTTGAGCAGGTGACGGGCGTAGACGTGGTAGTGGATGACACGCCTGAGGCGGTCACGCTCTCCAGCTTTGATCCTGTGCGCCGCGAGGTGGCGCGCCGTGCGCTGGGCAAGCTGGTGCTGGATGGGCGCATTCATCCTGCGCGCATTGAGAAATTGGTGGAAGACGCCCGTAAAGAGGTGGAGCGCATAGTGCGCGAGGAAGGCGAGGCAGCCGCCTATCAGGCGGGCGTGCCGGGCTTGCACCCCGAGATTCTCAAGCTGTTAGGACGCCTCAAGTTCCGCACCAGCTACGGACAGAATCAGCATGCGCACTCTATCGAGACAGCGCACCTTGCTGGTATGATCGCTGCGGAGCTAGGCGCAGACGTGGCAATTGCCAAGATGGGCGGCTTGCTGCACGATATCGGCAAGGCAATTGACCACGAAGTGGAAGGCTCGCACGCGATCATCGGCGCTGAGTTCTGTAAGCGCTATGGCGTCAACGAAAAGGTCATTAACTGCATTGCCAGCCATCACCATGAGGTTGAGCAGCTCTACGTCGAGGCGATCATCGTCGAGGCGGCGGACGCGATCAGCGGCGCACGTCCCGGCGCCCGCCGCGAGAGCCTTGAGACCTACATCAAGCGCGTGCGCACGCTCGAAGAGATCGCCAGCTCGTTCAAGGGCGTGGAGCAGAGCTACGCCTTGCAAGCCGGACGCGAGGTGCGCGTGATCGTGCGCCCTGAAGAGGTGGATGATGTAGGTGCGGCGCGCCTTGCCCGTGAGATCGCCAAGCGCATTGAGGAATCCATGCAGTATCCCGGTCAGATCAAGGTGCAAGTGCTGCGCGAGACCCGAATCACGGAATTTGCCAAGTGAGCTGAGACAGAGCGAGGTGGCGCAGTGAACCGACTGCGCCACGCGCCTCAATAGATGTAGTTCTGGATGAACTCGACGATCACCACGTTTTCCTCACAACTGTTGCGCGCTTGTACCGTCACTTTTTCCGAGATCGGCACGCCCGTGATCCCCAGTAACTGCACAGTGTAATCGCCTACGCGGGGCGTTGTGCCAAGAAACGCCTCAAAGCCGCTCGGACCGAACTTGGGCTGCTCGCCTGTGTAGTGAAACTCATCAATGTTCCCATCAGCGCTGGTAATGCGCACTGTGAGACTACCTTCCTCGCGTGTGCGCGGTTGACCCTGCATATTCAGCACAAGTCCTGCCAGACTTTGCCACCTGCAGCCTTCGCTGCCGTCATGCGCTTGATAGCGAATGGCGTGCAAACTGAACGGATAAGGTGAGCGCGTGCCGCCTTGAGTTGGGAGCGGCGCTTGGGGCAGGGTCGGTGCGGCTGTAATGGCGACAATGCCGCCTACGACGGGAGTCGGCGTGATGGTGGGCGTGGGAGTCTCAGTGGCAGTCGGGATGGGCGTCTCGCTTGGCGTGGGCGTAGGCGGATCGGTCGGCGGCGGGATAGTGGGCGGCTCAGGCGTGAATGTGGCGCTCGGCGTGAGCGTTGGCTCAGGCGTTGCCAAGACAAGCAATGCCAGAGGCGTGGGCGGCGGAAACGGATTGATCGGCGCGTACGGATTAGCGATCAGCAAGATGGTGAGCGCCACCACGCCCACTGAGAGCAGGATGAAGAATGCCGTGATCACATCGGCACAGCCGTAGCCGCTAAGGATCGGCTCTTCAGTGTACTGCAGCGCTGCATCAGGCGGCGGCTTACGGCGTGTGCGGCGCGCTACGGGCTCAGCAGGCAGGTCATAGGCGCTGAGCGGCTCATCACGCGGCACAGGTTCTTCAGGCACACTCGGTGATTTTTCCTCAGCCATAGCCGAAATTCTCACTAAAACGGTCGAACTTGTGTGAAGTCCACTTGGGCAAGGTTGCGTTCGCAATTGCCATCAAACTGGACGCTCACAGCGGGAGAGAGTATAACACCTTCGCGGCTGAGCAACTGGACGCGATAGGTCGCCCGTCGGGGGCGCCCACTGACCTGAATCACCCAGCCATAGGTTGAATCGCTCTCAATAGAAATCCGTTGTGTGAAATTGCCGCCCGTCACTTGCGCCTGAATGCCAACCCGCGCCGTGAGGCGCTCCCCTTGCAAGCCAAAGACCGCGCCACTGACGCCTTGAAAGTCACAATCCGCCCTGTTCTGAAAGCGCGCAAAGGCGATCTGCCGCAGCGCGAATGGGAAAGTTACCGTAGGCGTGAACGTGGGCGTCGGGGTGAGGGTCTGAGTGGACGTGAGTGTAAGAGTCGGCGTCTCAGTCGGTGTGGCAATCGCTGTAGGCGTGGCGGTCAAGCTGGGAGTGAACGTAGGGCTTGGAGTAAGCGTAGCGGTCAGTGTGTAGGTGGCAGTGGATGTGAGCGTAGCCGTAGCGTTTGGCGTGGGCGTCTGAGTCAGACTCGGCGTTGCTGTGGGAGTCGGCGTGGCAGTCAGGCTTGGCGTGGCGCTGAAAGTCGGTGTGTGCGACGGCGTATAGCTAGGCGTGAGGCTTGGCAGCTGGAGGGCGCGTAGCGGCGTCACAGTGCGCGGCGCGAGGGCGCTAGGCGGCGGCAAGACGCCGCCCAAAAGCGCCAAAGTGATGCTTATTACGCCGCAGGTCGCGCCCAAGAAAAGCGCTGTCAGCAGATTGAGCAGCCAAAGGACGCCGTTGCCCTGCCTGCGGCGCATTGCCTAGCCTTGCACCTGCGGCGTCTCAGTCGGCGGCGGCAGCTCAGGCGTAGGCGTGAGCGTCGGCGCGTCGGTAGGCGCGGGCGTGGGTGTCTCAGTCGGCGTGGGCGTTGGGGTATCGGTCGGCGTAGGCGTGACAGTCGGCGTCTCAGTCGGCGTGACGGTCGGTAGCTCAACGGTCGGCATGAGCGTGGGCGTGCGCGGGATGAAAGGCGCCGGCGGGCGGATCACACGCGCTATCATCAGCAACGCGCAAATGAAGACGAAGGCACTCAAGCCCAAGAAAATGATGGTGAGCGTGTTATAAGTGCCGCTGTTATCTCTTCGCATTTAGGATAGCCTTTCCAAGCGAGCCAGATCAAGCCGCAAAGGGCGCAAGGTCAAGTTTACAGGAATTTTTCGATCTTTGCGCGGCTGATCAGCTCTTGAATCCAGCGCTCAAAGGTGCTTTCGGTCAGGCGATAGCACATTTCTTCGTCCACAAGGCGATCGGTAGAGCGCTCCAGCACCTGTAAAAGATGGTAGCCCAGTTCGGTCTTGATCGGCGCACTCAAAACGTTAATGGGCAGGCTAAAAGCAGCGATCTCAATTTCTTCCTGCAAAAGCTGACCGCGTGCGAACCAGCCCAAATCGCCGCCGATCTGTTGCGTGGTCACATCAAGGGAGTGGAGCGCAGCAAGCGCCGCAAAGTCGGCGCCATTCTCCAACTCGGCGCGTAGGGCAAGCGCTTTTGCCTCATCAGGCACAAGGATGTGCCGCGCACGGACTTGTTCCACATTTTTGCAGGCTGTGGCAGTCACGATATCGCGCATCCGCTGTGTGAGCAGCGCAGCGCGCAAATTAGCGCGATATTCCGCCTCGCTCAGCCGATCTGCTTTGAGTTGCGCCTCCCAGTTTTCGCGGCTGCCTGCGATCTCGATGATCGCAGCGATTTCAGCGTCCAGATCGGCATCTGTGACCTCAACGCCCTGAATCGCCGCTGCTTGCTCAATCAAGACCTGCTCAATAAGCAAGTCCAGCACTTCATTGCGGAACTGGGCAAGGTCGCGGGGGGGCGGATTGCCAAAACTGCGGATGGTCTCTAGGCGGCGCGCCACCTCTCGATCCAAAACTGCCATGCTGATGCCCTGATCGTTGACGCGAGCTGCCAAAATTTCAGCTGTAGGCGTGGGCTGGGCTGCCTGAGCGGTCGGGGGCGGTTGAGTCGGGCTGCTGACGGGCGGATTGGCAGCAACGGTCGTTTGTGGGGCATTGCCCCCACAGGCGCTGAGCAAGCTGGCAAGCCACACACAGGCGATCACAAGCGCGGAACGCGCCATAAGCGTTAGCAAGGGATACTCTCTCTCGATATGTTTCGATCAGTCCAGCGCGTCCCTCTCAGGACGCTGCGGCAAAAGTATACCATCTGACCTATCAGCTGCAAGCGGCACTTGGATATAATAACGCGCCTATCCAGTGCATTCACAGGAGTTTTTAGGATGAGCAGTCTAGCAGAGCGCGTGGCAGTGGTCACAGGAGCGAGTCGTGGCATTGGGCGCGCCATTGCCCTAGAGCTGGCACGGCGCGGTGCAGCGGTCGTAGTCAATTACAATGCCAGTGCAGAAGCGGCTGAGCAAGTGGTCGCTGCGATTCAAAGCGGAGGCGGCAGAGCCTTAGCCGTCCAAGCCGATGTCAGCGATCTAGCACAGGCAGAGGCGCTGATCAAAGCCGCCCAGACGACGTTCGGCAAGCTGGATATCCTCGTGAACAACGCCGGGGTCACCCGCGACGGCTTGCTGATGAGCATGAAAGAGGCAGACTGGGACGCCGTATTGAACACGAACCTGAAAAGCGCCTGGAGCTGCTGCAAAGCCGCTGTGCGCGGCATGATCCGCCAACGCAGCGGACGAATCGTGAACATCACAAGTGTGGTCGGCATTAGCGGGCAAGCCGGTCAGACCAATTACAGCGCCAGCAAAGCCGGCTTGATCGGCTTCACCAAATCATTAGCGCGGGAGGTCGCCTCACGCGGGATCACGGTCAATGCCGTGGCGCCGGGCTTCATCACCACTGATATGACCGCCAATCTCTCCGCTGAACTCATGGCAGAGATCAGCAAGCGCATCCCTCTAGGGCGCTATGGCACGCCTGAAGATATCGCTTATGCTGTTGCATTTTTGGTCAGTGATGAGGCAAGCTATATTACAGGTCAGGTCCTGACAGTGGACGGCGGCTTGATTATGTAGCTTGCCAGACGTTAAACCATACATCACACGCGCTTAACACACACAGGCTATATTGACGCTGTCAGTTTTGAGACTGACCATGGGAAGTCAAGGTCACATCTGGAGGTTTCATATGCTTAAGCGCTTGGTTATTCTTGTAACAGTCATTGCAGTGCTTGCGCTCGGCACGGCAACCCTTCGCACAGAGGCGCAGAGCGTCGTTGAGATTGATTTCTTCTATCCGACGGCTGTTGGCGGTCCGATCACGCAGATCATTGATGAGTACGCCGCGCAGTTCAACGCCGCCAATCCTGATATCAAGGTGAACGCGGTCTATGCCGGCGGCTACGATGAAATCTACAAGGCGATCCAGACCCAGATCAGCGGCGGCGGCACGGGTCCAGATGTGGCGATCTTCCTCTCTGTAGACCTGTTCTCGCTGATCGAAAACGATTTCATCATCCCGCTGACCGACTTCATCGAGAAGACCGAAGGCGCCAAAGAGGCGATCGCCGATTTCTTCCCCGCCTTCATGCTCAACACACTGGACGAATTCGGCGTAGTGTGGGGCATCCCCTTCCAGCGCAGCACGCCCGTGATGTATTACAACAAAGACCTGTTCCGCGAAGTGGGACTCGACCCTGAAGTGGCGCCCAAGACGTGGCAAGATATGCTGGAAGCCGCCAAAAAGCTGACCCTGCCCGACGGCAGCCGCTGGGGCTTGATGATCCCCTCGGATGGCTTCCCGTACTGGCTCTTCCAAGGCTTTGCGATCAGCAACGGCAAGAATCTAGTCGGCGAGTCGCCCACAGAGGTCTTCTTCAATACGCCCTCAACGGTTGAGGCGCTCGAATTCTTCGCCGTGCTCTCGCGTGTTCACAAGGTCATGCCGGAAGGCATCATCAAGTGGGGCGATACGCCCGCTGCTTTCACCTCAGGGAAAGCGGGCATCATCTACCACACCACTGGCAGCCTGACCAACATCCTGCGCAACGCCACTTTTGAGGTTGGTGTCGGCTTTTTGCCGCAGGGCAAGGCGGGCTACGGCGCGCCGACTGGCGGCGGCAACCTGCACATCCTCAAGACCAGCTCGCCGGCTGAGCAAGCCGCCGCTTGGCGCTGGATTCAGTTCCTCAGCTCGCCTGAAATTCAGGCAGATTGGGGCGTGAAGACGGGTTACGTGGCAGCCCGTCAATCGGCATGGGAGCTAGAGCCGCTCAAGTCACTGGTGCGCGAGAAACCGCAGTATGCCGTGGCACGCGATCAGCTGCAGTTCGCTCAGAAAGAGCTCTCGACCTATCGCGGCTTGGACGTGCGCCAAATCTTTGGCAAGGCTGTGCAGGCTGTGATCACGGGCGAGAAAGACGCCAAGACCGCCCTCGATGAAGCGCAAGCCGCTGCCGATCAGCTTTTGGCGGCCTACCGCTAGTCCGTTTGGCGCACGCTGTACCTGCTGGCGCAGCGTGCGCCTTTTTCAGGATTGAGCCGACTACTATGAGCAACCTTGAGGTTTTCCTGAATTACCGTGCGGCGCGCAGCCTCTCCACAAGCGAATACGCACGCTTGTGGCAACGCATTTTGCCCTATCTGCTCATCCTACCGACCTTCGCCTTCGTCTTCCTTTTCACGCTGTTGCCCACTGCCAACGCCCTGATCCAAAGCCTGTATCAGCCCGGCAATGTCCGCATTCCCACGCGCTACGTCGGTTTGCAGAACTACCTCGATCTGTTCAACCCAAATACGCTCATGGGCGCTGACTTCCTGCGCATTGCGGGCAATACGCTGATCTATGTCTTCACCACAGTGCCGATCAGCATGGCAATTGGCTTTTTCTTGGCGATCCTGCTCAATCGCAAAATTCGCGGACTAGGGCTATTTCGCTTCGCATTCTTTTATCCTGTCCTGATCCCGATGATCGGCGCGGGCAGCATCTTCGCCTTCCTGTATGCCGATCAAATCGGCTTACTCAACACCATTTTGCGCAGCTTCGGCTTGCCCGCTATCAAATGGATCGGCGATCCTAACTGGACTCTAGTCGCCATCATCATGGTCTCGATCTGGAAACAGGCGGGCTTCTGCATGATCATGTACTTGGCAGGGCTGCAGGGCTTATCCCAAGATATCTATGAGGCGGCTGAGTTAGACGGCGCAAGCGCTTGGCAAAAAATTCGGCGAATCACCTTCCCGCTGCTGGGAGGCACAACTCTTTTCATCCTGACTACCAGCATCGCCGCTTCCTTCCAAATGGTTGACCACCTATTCGCGCTAGGCGAGGGGCAGCCGGTTCAGCGCAGCAATCTCTTGCTCTATTTCGTTTTCCAAAAGTACAACGAGCCGCGCAATCAAGGCTATGTGAGCGCGATCACAGTTATCATCCTGTTGGCGCTTTTAGTGTTCACTGTGGTTAACTTCTGGCTGTGGGAGCGGCGCACATACTATGAGAGCTAGTCTGTGGCGGCGTGTCAGCGGCACGCTCGGCACGCTTATCCTAATTGCCGTTGCGATCTTCTGGCTGATCCCGCTCATTTGGTCAGTTCTGATCGCTTTCCGCCCTGAAAATGAGCCGATTGTGACAGGCAATATTTTCTTCGGCAGCCGCCTGACCCTTGAAAACTTCCAGAATGTGGCGCGTGTGACCAACTGGGGCGAGCATTTCTACGCGACGCTGCGTTTCGTCTTCGGCGTGCTGCTGGTGCAGGTCATCACCATCACGCTTGCCGCCTATGCCTTCGCGCGGATGCGCTTTTGGGGCAAGCGCCTGTTTTTCGGCTTGATCCTGATCCAGCTGATGATCCCAGCAGCTGTGCTGATCGTGCCGAACTTTGCCACCATCAGCGCATTGGGTCTTTACGATACGATGTGGGCGCTGATGCTACCTTACATGGGATCGGCATTCGGCACATTCCTGATGCGCCAAGCCTTCAAACAGGTACCGCTAGAGCTGGAAGATGCGGCGCGCATTGACGGCTGCGGCTGGTTCGGCGTGCTATGGAACGTCTATTTGCCGCCCTCGATTCCATCACTGGTTGCTTTCAGTTTGGTTTCGGTCACCACGCGCTGGAACGAGTTCCTGTGGCCCATGATCGTCACGCAGAGCAGCGAGAATCGCCCGCTGACCATTGGCTTGAGCCGCGTGTTGCGCACCAGTGAGGTCGGGGCGCTCTACGGGCAGATCACGGCGGGTGTGCTGGTGGTGATCTTCCCGCTGATGATCCTGTTCATGATCTTTCAGCGGCAATTTATCAACAGTTTTGTACGCTCAGGCTTGAAGTGAGGCGCGGGGCGTCCTGCGCTGCAGCGATTGCAGGGCGATCAGCACTGCGATCAGTCCAGCTGCAATGGCGGCTGCCAATGCCACAACCGTCACATTCGGATAGCGCACGATGATGCCGATCAGCGCCCAGATCACCACGAGTGCGTAGGCAACATCGCGCCGACGGGCTATCATCAACGCTGTGATAAATGCCGCCACTGCCATCATGAGCGCTGCCCAGAGTTCGCCACTGATCCCGAAGCCGTCCCATTGCGCGTCGAACAGCACATAAGTGACGTTTGCCACAGTCGCCACTGTGATCCAGCCCAGATAGATGCTGAAGGGGACGTGCGTCATCCAACGGACAGTCGGCGTGACTGTTCGCAAGCCGATCTCTTGAATTTGGTAGATAGCGATCAGCGCGCCAAGCAAGGTCAGCATGGCGAGCGTGCTGAGGGCGAACTGCTCGTTTAGAAACAGGATCAGCCACGCCATGTTGGCAAGGCACGTGACCACGAACAGCCAGCCGACGCGCCGCATGAGCGGATTGACTCTGCCCATGCCGTTGTGATAGACCACAAAGGCGCCCAGACCGAGATAGATCGCGCCCCAGATGGCGAAAACGTAGCCCGCAGGCAGGAAGTAGATCGGGTAGAGTTCACCAAGCTCCGCCACTGTGCGCGGGAAGAGCGTGAGGTTGAAACTCGCCGCTCCCTGCGAGAGAAAATTCATGACCAGCGTAGCAAGGAACGCTGCGATCACTGCCACATGCCGTATGCCGAAGGTTGTTTTCATGGCTTGCCGTCCTTTCCCTAACAGATTTTAGGCTAAGGCATGGAAACCTGCCCACACTTGGCAAGAATGCCGCAGATCGGTTAAAAACTAGGGCGTGAGCAGCACTGCCCTGCTGACGCCTGTTGGTCTTATGCAAGTGAGTGAGGGTGAACATCACGTGGCAATTGCACAACTGATCCCATCTTTGGAGCCGCGCCTGCGCGAGTTATTCGATCAGCATAATGAGCGCGCTCGAAATATTGACTGGGCATATAGCGATTACATCCCACTAGAGGAATTTCAACGCGCCCCGGAGTCCATTCCGCGCCTCTCCCCGACCATTTTAAGTGCGATCGAGCTAGCTGTCTTTACAGAGGTCAACTTGCCATGGTTCACCACAGCACTGCACGCTATTTTCAAAGGCTCTTGGAGCGTGCTGCTGGAGTTCGTCCACACTTGGACAAGTGAGGAAGACGCGCACTCGCTGCTCTTAGAGACGTATCTGTTCGTAGGGCGCAATGGCGATCCGCGCGCCCGCGCCGCGCTGCGCAAGCAAGTGATTAGAGCCGGGCTGATGTCGGCTGATTTGCTCTACGATCCGCTGCAGGCGCTTGTTTACACGGCGATCCAAGAGCGCGCTACGCAGATTTACTACTTGAATGTAGCTCAGGCGGCTGAAAAAGAAGACCCGCACCTCGCACGCCTGCTGCGCCGCTTAGCAAAAGATGAGACGCTGCATTACACCTTCTACCGTGACGCTGTCAAGCTGCACCTTGAGGCTGATCCCAACTGTGTCTACCCCGTGGCGGATGTCTTGCTCAAGTTTGAGATGCCCGGACGCGGCTCGCCCGGCTATCAGGAGCGCGCTGATCGCGTGCGCATTGCCAACATCTACGGACCGGAGCAATTCTACTCACAGGTGATTGATGTAGTCTTGAAATATTGGCGCGTCAAAGAGCTACATCCCACCTATGCTGAGGCGCGTGAGGCGCAGCAGCAAATCGTCAAGCACCACACACGGCTGGGCAAGATCGCGGCACAGCTTGCCGCCCGCCGCGAACGTCAAGCCCAAGAGTCAGCGCAGGAATCTGCCCAAGACTGACTCGCATCTGCTGCGCAAACGCTTGCCCTTGCCGCATGGCAAGGGCAAGTCGCTTTTCAGGCGATTGCGCGAGCGCGTTTCACGGCTTGACCGTGAACAGACTGCCTGCGCCGCGCCCAAAGACCTCCGGGAAGTAAAATTCGTTGCCGTGCGGCGGAATCACGCGGTAGACGCCCGCCGATGTCGCCTGAATCTGGTAGACGTAGCGGTAAGTGCCGCGTGGCAGATAGCTGGCAGAGAGCACTACGCGATCTGTGCGCAGCTGCGTATGGCTGAAGTACCACCAGCCCCACATAAAGCGATACGACGCCTCTGTTGGGACTAGCTCCGGGCGCTGACCGATCTGTGCCGTCGTTTGCAGTGAGCGATCAATCGCCTCTGTGCCTGCTGGGATCGGATCGTTGATCACAACATAGTACAGATCGTGCGCCGCTGTGATCTCCAGTGCGACCGTGATCACATCGCCCACTTTTGCCTCAGTGATCGGCTTGCCTTGAGCATCGTAGTAAGTGCGCACAAGGCGAATGCCGCGATCTGTGGGCTGGATCGCCTCCACAGGCTGCTTGACGTTTAGCGTCGCTGTATAGTAGAGCGCGCCCTCGCCCGCCTTGTGCTGGAAGGTCAGGCGATTGACCTGCTCGCGCAAAAGCGTCTCAACGGCGATCTCTAGCGTCTCGGTCTGCTTGAGGGTCTCGGCGTTGCCCACGCCCTCAAAGCGCCCCTCGCCGTTCAAGCTGACCGTGTATGTGTAGTCAGCTTTTAGCTCGCCGCTTGCCAACATCCAGCTGGTGAGCGCCATGACTGCCCACGCCGATTCTTGCGTTGTCTCCCATGCGTCGGCGCGCCGCGTCACCATCAGCCAACGGATAACGTTTGGGATCAGGGCGCTCTCAGGCGTGAAGGTCACTAACGTTTGCAGCAGGATCGCTGTGGTGCGCGTATCACTGCTCCAGTTCCACCAATCGCGGTAGGATTCTTCCCAGTGAATGCCCGTTGCGCTGACAATTGCCGCAGATTGAACATCGCTGAGCAGCGCATCAATCCGCGCCTGAGCGCCGACGGCACCACGCGCAAGACCGTACGCCTGCGCAAGGAAACCGCGTGCGTAGAGCGCCAGTTTCTCGCGCCACGTGAAGAGCGAGTTGAGCGCCTGCACATTCGGATTGCCTGAGCGCGCCAAGACGTACAGCACGAACGCACCGCGATTTAGCTCCCACTCAGGCGTCTGTTGCACAAAGTCGGGCAAGTGCGTCTGCAGGAAGGCAATGGCGCGGTTGATCATGTCGCTTGGCACGCTCAGGTCTGCCTCACGCGCCTCGACCAAGCCGAGCAGCGCATAGGCGGTCACTAGAGGATTGGATTCTTCGTTGTAGTACCAGCCCCAGCCGCCGTTGGGCTTCTGCTCGCGTCGGAGTCTCTCAAGCGCCTCGCGTAGCGCTTTTTCAAGGTCAGCGCGCAGCTTTTCATCAGCTAAGCCAAGCCGCTGCAGGGCGCGATAGGTCACAGCATTGGGCAAAAAGCGTGAGACGATCTGCTCAATGCAGTCATAGGGGAAATTCTCAAGGGCGCGCAACGTATCAAGCGTCGCCGCCGCTAGCGAAGGACTCAAGCGCACGGTCAGTGTGCCTGTGGGCGCAAGATCGGCGCTTGGCACCAGAATACCCTCGGTGCGGCTGCTCGGCTGCCGCAGACTGCCCGCCGTCGCATTGAAATCGGGCGCCAAGTAGCGGTAGACGGGCAACAGGCGCTCATCGCCCAAACCGACGGCAGGCTTGCTAGCATCGCCGAACTGTCCACTGACCGCGCTGAAGGTCAGGTCAACTGCTGGGACGTCGTTCACAACGGCTAACCACGCCACACGGACTCGCCCATTGGCAGGGACAGTCACGATCTGTTGCGGCTCAGCGCGCAAGGTCACGCCTTCGGCGATCAGCCTGACCGTTGTTTCAAGGTCACGATCAGTGTTGTTATTGATCACCACAGCCAATTCCGTCTCATCGCCCACCACAAAGAAGCGCGGCGTGGCAGGGCGCACCAAGAGCGGCTTGGTCGAGACGATGTCGAGTGTCGTGTCGCCCACGAAGGTCTGGGCGGAGATGCCGCGCACATCGAGACGCCATGTGGTCAGGTTATCGGGCAGGGTGATGGTAGCGCGGGCAGTGCCGTCGGGCGCTGTGATGAGGCTTGGCAACCACAGCGGCGTGTCTATGAAGTCCTTGCGGACAGCGGGCTGTGTCTCAGCGGCTTTAGCGGCGTCGCCCTCAGCTAGTTCGCCCTGCTCTGAGAGGGGCGGCGCAGCCATTGGCGGCTCACCAACGCCGCCACGCGCCATCATCATCACTTCCGCTTGAGCGATGTCGCCCTGCGGCACAATGCCGTCAATCAAGCGATTGAGCGCTGTGATCGTGGCAATGGCAAGTCCGCGCTTGCTCCAAAACGCCTCAAAGATCGGCAAGCTGTTGGGCGCGCCGACGCTGAGCGTGGCAAGGTCAGTCAGGGCGACGCCCAGCTCAGCCTGAACGGGTTCGCCGCGCAGATCAGTCACTTTGAAGTCAAAAGTGATGGTCTTGTTCGGCTCTGCCAGCGTATCGGAGGGCGTTGCTGTGATCTTGAGCCGTTGCTGCACCTCGACACTCAAATTGATCAAGCCGTAGCGGGCTGATGGCACAAGCGCGCCATTCAAGCCACTCGGACGCAGCAAAACGACTGAGACATACACATTCGGCGCGTGAATACCTTGAATTGGCAGCTCGTAGGTGTAGCTGCCCTCAAACGTGACCGTTGTGTGTTGCAAGATGTCGGCGCGCTCAACCGCGATCAGGGCTGTAACGCGCTCCTCAAAGGGCGAGGCAATCAGGATACGCGCCGTCTCGCCAACTGGGTAGGTATCCTTGCGATCTGCCACCAGTTGCAAGCGCTGATCGTCGCCCCGCCACTGAATGGCATTCTTCCCCTGCACCCAGAGCGTGAAACGGCTGCTGGCAACGCGCTCACGCGGATCGCGGGTCTCAGCGCTGATCTCGAACAAGCCGCCGCGCTCTGGCGTGAACTCGAAGAGCGCCTTGCCCTCTGAGTCTGTGATCAAGCGCGTCTCTGTTACAGGCGTGCGCTGCTGAGTCCACTCAAAAGTGCTTGGATTCTGGCGCCGTGCAAGCTCAGTCACGCGCACAGTCACTGCTTGATTCGGCACAGGCGCGCCGTCCCAGTCCGTCGTGGCGATCTGGACGCGCTGCGGCTGCCCCGCCACCCCGACATACGATTCAGGCGTCAACCCGACTAGCACGGTCGCAGGGAAGACGGTCACAGTGGTGCGTCCGCTGATGCTCTGATTCGAGATATCGGTCACGGTCGCTTCAATGGTGAATTCCTGCACGATCTTGTGTTCGCCCAGATCAGCAGGGAAGCGAATCTCCAGCCTGCCAAGCGGATCGAGCTTGCCCGTGCCTTGCGCCACCACGCGCTGATAAGCGCCACGTCCGCCGATGAATTCATCGCCGAAGAGCAAGCGTGGCAGGCGCGGAATGCCGAAAAAGCCTGCATCCGCTACCACTTGCCATTGCACAGCCGCGCCACTGACCGCTCCGCCGAACAGGAACTTCGATTCAATGGTCGCTGTGATCAGGTCGCTATCGGCGTAGCGCCTTTCCGCCGTGCTGACCGTTGTCAGGAACTCAGGTGGGCGAAATTCAGCAACGCTGAAGCTCAAGTAGCCCTGTGCGCCGCGAAATTGCGTGCGAATGGCGTAGCTGCCCAGCGGCGCATCCTGCGGCAAGTCATACTGTGTGCTGAAGGCGCCATATTCGTTCAGCATCACTCTTTGGCTGTAAACCTCACGCCCGCTTGACTGCTCAGTGATGGTGACCTGAATCGGCTCATTTTGAGGCACTGCGAAGGTCACGTCATCTTGAAAGCGCACGACTCCGCGCACATAGACAGGGCGTCCGGGACGATAGATCGGCTGATCCGTGTACAAATAAGTGACGGTCTTGGCAGGCTGCAGATCGGGCTGCACCTCAAAGGCGTAAGGCTCAAAGTTGCCATCGCGCCAGTTGGTCTGAGCAATGCCGAAAGCGCTCTCGCTCTCAAGGATCAACCAATAGCCCTGCCAGTTATCGGGCTTGCTCACGACCTCGAATCGTGCCATGCCTTCAGCGTCGGTGCGCCCTTCAGCGATCTTGCGCCCAAGATGGTATGCGCTAATCGGCTGATCAGCGAGCGGCGCGCCTGTGGCAAGGTCATGCGCCCAGACGTGAATCGCCTTCGGCGCCTGCTTGACGGTCAGGTTCGCCGTCACGACTGCTAGCACGTGCTTGCGCGGCTCTTGGAT
The DNA here is from genome assembly GCA_002794705.1 of Candidatus Thermofonsia Clade 1 bacterium. Next base: position 145,073 of record PGTK01000005.1, on the reverse strand, counting down.
GTTTGGCATCAGAAAGCGGCGGAACTCCGGGGCAAATAGCTCGATGAAGTAAATGCCTGAAGGCAACTTGCCGCCGTCTTCTGCCAATTTCACGTCTGTGCGCACAAAACGGTTGCGCACAGACTCAATCGGCTGCGTCCATTGGCGCAAAAGCTGGCGCGGACGGTAATTGCGCAGGTCAGGATAGTATGTGTTGCCGCTCAGCGCGATTAATTCTTCTGGAGTCAGTTTTGCCAGCTGCAATTCAAGCGCGCTCAAGTTCAGCGTGACAGCGGGAAAGCCCGCCTGCGGACGGTAGGCATTGGTCAGGCTGATCCAATCGCGGAAGGGCAAGGTCAGCTGTGGATCAGTTGGCGCTGTACGGAAACGCAGCACGAACGGCTCGTTCACTGCATTGCCATAGATATCCGCCACGCCCGCAGCGACCGTAATTGTGTAGTCCGTCTCTGGCAACGGAGGGAAAATGAGATAGAGCGTGTTGCCGCTCACGCTCAGGCTCAGCTGCTCAGGCTTTGACTCAATGCTGACTCGCTCAGCAAAGCTCTGCTGATCCATCAGTGTGCTGTAAACGATGCTGACGCCGCTGAACGTGCGAACGTTGCGCTCTCGATTGGCGGGAAAGCTGCTCACAACACGCGGCAAAGGCAAGGTGCGGAAGGTGAAGGTCTGTGGGTTGCTCAGGATCGCCTCGCCAATGGCGCTCCGCGCTGCCGCGCTGATGCTGGCTTGGTAAGTGGTCTCTAGCGCCAACTTCGAGGCAGGCTTGAAGCGCAGGAGCGTGCCGTCATTCTCTAGGCTCAGCACGCCGATGACGCTGGCGCCATTGGCTGTGTTGCGCAGCGTAAATGCCTCGCGCAGGCTATTCTCATCCATTGCCTGATTGAAGCGAACTGTGATCTCGCTCTCTAGGCGCACCTGATCGCCTTGTGGCGCAACGCTGAGGATTTGCGGCGCAACTGTGCGGAATTGCCATGTATACGGCGTGCCAAGCGTGCTGCCATCTACATCGGTCAGATCGGGGCTGATAGTAGCTGTGTAGAGCGTGCCGCCATTCAAGCCATTCTTCGGTGTGAACTGGTAGATCGCCGTGCCGATCCACTCGCCCGCTCCTTCCACAGGCGGCGTCAGACTGAGCGGCTGTGGCAGGTCGGCTTGGGCGCCCGTGACCGCTAACGGCACCACAGGGCGATCAAAAATGACCGTGATCGTGGCATTCGTAGCGATGCTCTCGGCATTGGGCGCAGGGATAACTTGATTGACGCTCAAATTCGGTGCGATCTGGAAGTTCAGGCGGAAACGCGCCTCAAGCGGCACGCCCTGCGCTGAGCGCGCTGATGTACCGAGTTGCACAAGGTAGGCTGTGCCACGCGGTAGCGGCGCAGCAGGCGTGAAAGTGAGCGTCTGATCGTCTGTCCAGCGCAATGTGCCGTTCACGGGCGGATCGATCAGGAAAGCCGCCTCTACACTGGCACGATCCATTGGCTGATCGAAAACGAATTGCAGGATGCTGCTGGGCGAGACAATCTCGCGCTGGGCGGGCGTGCTGGCAAGGATGCGCGGCGCGCCCAGATCGGTTTGGGCTTGTGAAGTGTTCATACTGGTCAGTATCAGGCTAAAGGCAAGCGCCGTCAAGAGGATACGGCGCATAAATTTGAGCGATCGCATGGAAAATCTCCTTGTGCAGGCAAAAAGCCTTGATCACATTTTAATCGTAGATGCAGCGCAGCGGAAAAAAGTTCCCAAATGGCTCAAAAGTCCGCCCCGTGCTAGAATGGCGCTACTGCCACAGGCTTTCACATGAAGGAAGTGCAAGAATATGGCGGAAGAAGGCTCACAAGCAAAAAGCGGGAGGAAGTATCCGCTCGTGGTCTACCGACTCTTGGCACGGCGCTACCGACTGGTCAGCATCCTGTTGATCATCGTTGGCGCCGTTGCACAACTGCCGCGCTACGTCCCAGAGCTGCGCTTTGGGGAAACGCTTCTCAGCTACGAGCAGCTTTCGATCATCGGCTTGGGCGTCTTGCTAACGGGCTTGGGATTGTTGATTGCCTCGCTGTTGGAAGGGCGGCTGGCATACGCACAGTGCAAGCCCGATTATTTGCTGATCAACACCTCAAGCAGGCGAGTCGCAGTGGGCTATTTGCGCATCACGGAGACCAAGCTGGATATCCCGCGCAACGTGCTAGAGACGAAAAAAGTGCGCGGGCGCGATCAAGTGCTGATGAAACAACTCAGCAAATTGCATAAAGAGCGCGTGCTGGAAGTGGTCTTATCCGATTTTCCTCTGCCCGAAAAACAGCTACGCAAGCGCCTGCACAGATTCTTCCTCAGCGCCCGCTCTGAGCATGGCTTGGTGCTGATCGTGCCGCGCCCTGAGTCCTTAAAGTTTGAGATTGACGCTGCGATTGCACGGGCGCGTGAGGCGCGGCGTATCGCTGAGCAGGGCGAACGCGATCCCTTAGCGGCGTTCCGCCCATAGCACGAAAGGATAGGCGCATGGCGCGCTTGAAACTGCCCAGTCTGGTGGATATCCACGTGCATCTGCGCGAGCCGGGCGGCGAACACAAAGAAGATTTCGAGAGCGGCACACGCGCTGCTCTCGCAGGCGGCATTACAGCAGTCTTGGCAATGCCGAACACACAGCCGCCCCTGATTGACTCTGAGAGCCTTGCCCTCGCCGAGCGCGCCGCTGCACAACGCGCCTGTTGTGATTACGGTATCTATCTGGGCGCCTGTGCGCAAAACATCGAATATGCCGCTGATCTTGCGCCGCGTGTGTGCGGCTTGAAGTGCTACCTGAACGATACTTTCGGTACCTTGCGCATTGATGCCGACGATCTGCATACAGTCCGTGAGCATTTTGAGCGCTTTCCCAAAGATCGTCCCATTGTCTGCCACGCGGAGGGTCAGATGGCGGCAAGCGCGATTCTGTGCGCGCACTTGGCAAAGCGGAGCGTGCATATTGCGCATGTCAGCCGCGCTGATGAGATCGCGCTCATCCGCGAGGCAAAAGAGCGCGGCATTGCTGTGACCTGTGAGGTCTGTCCGCAGCATTTGTTCCTGAGCCTTGCCGATGTGCCGCGACTCGGCAAAGGGCGCGCTGAGGTGCGTCCGCCTCTGGCAACGCCCGCTGATCAAGCGGCGCTGTGGGCGAACATGGCGTATGTTGACTGCATCGCTACAGATCATGCGCCCCACTTGCTTTGTGAAAAAGATAGCGACTCGCCTCCGCCCGGCTTTCCGCTTTTGGAGGTCTCCTTTGCGCTGATGCTGACAGCCGTCCATGAGGGGCGTATCACGCTTGAGGCGGTGCTGGAGCGCATGGCGCATACACCGCGCCGTCTCTTCAACATCCCTGAGCCTGAGCAGACATGGATTGAGGTGGATACTGATGCACTTTGGCAGCCCCGCGGCGATCAAATGTTCTCTCGCGCCGCTTGGACGCCCTTCGAGGGCTGGACGCTGCGCGGGCGCGTCGAGTCGGTCACGTTACGCGGCGTGGAGGTCTATCGGGGCGGCGTGAGCTACGCCGTGGCAGGCACAGGGTGCAACCTTGCCCCTGCAGGCTGAATCACATCCGCCATTGCCAGACATCCACATGCCGTTTATGATTGTGCCAATTGCCCGATGAACTGTTAGCTGCTTATGATCCCTGAAGAGTTCAAGCGAAAGCTGGAAAATATTGCCAATAACAAGCGTCAATCTGCCAAGCTGCGCAACGACCCTGAGAGCTACTTGCGCGAGGTCATGCGTGAGGCAAAACAGGCGAATTTGCACACGGTCTTGCCTGTGGAGCAGATTGAGGGTTTGGTCGCTGAGCATTGGCTGATGCCTCTAGCGCGCACTAGCCGCGCTGAATATCCGATGAACGTTATTGAGATCGCCTCGCAACGCCGTAATCATCGTTTGATGCTCAAGTTGCTCCATCACCCCGATCCTGTCATGCGCATCAACGCCGCTGAGAACTTCCAAATCCTCTACGCCATGATTGACGGCTACTTTGATGAGGCTTCGGCGCTGGTCAACCAAATTTTGCTGCTGCCGACTGAGATTCCAGAGGTCAAGTACGCCCTGCTGCGCGACGCGGGGCGCACCTCACGGCGCGGACTGCCCCGTGAGATCGCTGATACAGCCCGCCGCCTGATCCACGATCCGGATGCGGGCGTTAGCTACCATGCGCTGCGCCTGCTCTCATACCTGCATGATGTGCGCGACTGGCGCGCCGTGCTGGATCGCATGATCACGCTTGTAGGCGATCAAGATGAGATCAGCGAGTATTTCCTCGCAGCGGGCGTTGAATACCTTGAAGTGATGATCCCGATTGAGTCGGCTGTGGTAGAGTGGCTCAAAACGCTCATTGAGACCTACCCGCCGACTCATCGCGCTGTTGAGGCATTGCAATACTACGTGCGCAACAATCCTGATGCAGCGCTGCAAGCAGGACTGATCAACCGCCGTGAGTACCGTGAAATTGTGGGTCAGTAGAGCGGAGCAGGCGCGCTGAGTTGCCCACAATGCCGATATCCGGGATGCTCTGTGCCGCCGCCGCTAGGACGGGCGGCAAGACGCCGAATGCGGCTAAGCTCAAGCCGATGAAATTGTAGAGTGCCGTGAAGCCGATGTTCAGGCGCACCACGCGCATGGTACGCCGTGCAATGCGGAACGCCTGCGGCACTAGGCGCCAATCGTCGCCCATCAGCGTGATGTGCGCTGCCTCAATCGCAATGGGCGAACCAGCCGCGCCCATGGCTATACCGATATCCGCCTGCGCCAGCGCGGGCGCGTCATTTACGCCATCACCGACCATCACGACCGTGTGTCCCTGCGCTTGGTACTCGCGCACAACGCGAATCTTATCCTCAGGCAGTAAATTGGCGCGGAATGGGATGCCTAACGGCGCACAGAGCGCCTCAGCAGCGCGCTCACTATCGCCTGTGAGCAACTCAACGTGCCGAACGCCCAATTCGCGCAACATCTGGAGCGCAGCCGGCACCTCAGGGCGTAGCGTATCTGCTGCAGCAAGGATTCCAATGATCTGCTCATCGCGCATGACGTAGAGCAGTGCCTTGCCCTGTGCGGCAAGCGACGCCGCCTGCGGCAATTCCGCACCGATCAAGCGCGCATTGCCGACTGTGATCCGTTGCCCCTCAACTGTGGCGCGCACGCCCAAACCCGTCAACGTCTCAAAGGACTCAGGAGCAGGTACGCTCAAGGCGCGCTCCACAGCGGCTGTGCGCACAGCCGCAGCTAGAGGATGCTCAGAGTAGCGCTCAGCAGCGGCAGCGAGGCGCAGAATTTCCGCTTCAGGCACGTCGGCAAGCGCGATTACATCGGTCAGGCACGGCTTGCCCAGGGTGAGCGTGCCAGTCTTATCAATCAACAACACATCGGCACGTGCTAACGCCTCGATGTACTTGCCACCTTTGATCAGCACGCCGCGCCGCGCCCCCGCACCGATGCTGGCTAACATCGCAATGGGCGTGGCAAGCGCAAAGGAGCATGAGCAAGCGACCACTAGCACAGCCGCTGTTGCTAGGGCATTGCGGTTGAGCAGGAAGGTCAGGGCAGCAATGCCCGCTACAACGGGCAGATAGTAGCCCGCGAAACGGTCAGCAATGCGCTGAATATCGGCGCGATGCGACTCGGCGTCTTCCACTAGCTTAATGATGCGCCCGAAAGTACTATCGGCGCCAAGTGCTGTCACACGCACGCGCAGATAGCCGTTTTGGATGATGGTTGCAGCGTAGACTTTCGCGCCGACTCCTACCTCAATAGGCAACGATTCGCCCGTGATCGCCGCCTGATTGACGGCAGCTTGACCTTCGCAAACGACACCATCAGTTGGGATCGCCTCGCCATGCCGTACGATCATTTCGTCGCCCACTTGGACTTGGCTGATCGGCACAACTTGCTCGGTGCCGTTACGTAGGAGACGTGCCGTCTGTGGCGCAAGGGCGGTCAGGTCTTTTACGGCGCGGCGCGTGCGCTCTGCTGTCAGATGTTCGATGCTTGTACCGATGTACATGAACAGGACAACTACGCCCGCCGTCGCCCATTCGCCTACGATCAGCGCTGCTGCCATGCCGACGCTCATCAGCGTATGTGAAGTGATTTGCCGTCTGAGCGCAGCATGTAGCACACCGCGCAGGATCGGCATGGCGGCGAGCAGCACAGCCGCTGCACCAATTGGATAGGGTATGAAGGCGGTCAGACGCTCAAACACACCTAGCCACTCACCTACCACCACGATGAACAGCACTATGCCGACCACTAAGCCGAACAATGCAAGGAGTCGTCGGGTGAGAGCATTTGTTTGGACCTGTGATGCATCTGGCTCAGCTTTCGGGAGGCTATAGCCCGCTTGCTGCACAGCCTCGCGGATGCGCTCAAGGCTGACTCGCTCAGGGTCAAGGGCAATGCGCGCCTTTTCGCTGCTCAAAAAAACATCCACTGCCTGCACGCCGTCAAGCGCAGCAATGGCTTTTTGCACGTGCAGTGTACACTCATGGCAATCCATGCCTTGAATTGGAACTTCAAGGATCAACGGTGTGGTAGCGCTCATGGCTTGGCTCTGTGACTACTCAAATGCCTGTTAAAGCCTAAAGCATCCCTGAAAGACTGGCAATAATTGTCATGCAGCGATCTTTAGGCTATATTTATACTAACCTATAGTACCCAGTGAGGGCAATTCACTCCATACGGAGGCTGACATGACTTTGAATTCGATTTTAGGGTTCCTTTCGCTGGCAGGCTGGATGGCAGTCCTAGCAGGTGTAGGCATCGCCATCAGCAATGCCGCGCAGAACCGTCCGACGCGTGGCGGCATCGCGCTCGCCAGCATCGGTTTGATCACGGGCGTCGTATTCTTCCTCGCCAGCGCAGGTCTGGTGACCGTCGGACCGACTCAGGTGGCTGTGGTCTTCCAAGCCATTGGCGGCGATCCTGAAGAGGGCAACTTGTGGAAGACGCCGCTGGGGCCGGGCGTGCATATCATCCTGCCCATCATCAATGAGCCGATCCTCTACACCACAGCTGTACAGACCTACACGATGTCCCGTGTGACGGATGAGGGACAGGTGCGCCGTGCTGACGCAGTCGAGGCGCGTACACGCGATGGTCAGCAAGTGCTGATTGATGTCTCAGTGCTGTACCGCATTGATCCGAGCATAGCCAACACACTGCATCGCAAGTGGCAGAATCGCTATGAAAACGACTTTGTGCGTCCAACAGTGCGCTCTGCTATTCGTGAGCAGGTGGCAAGCTACAGCGTCAACGATCTCTATGGCGGCACAAGCCTGATCACTACCACTGATGAAGCCGGACAGTTGCGCACTGAGCAAGCCATTTCCCGCCTGCCTGAGCTGCAGCACAATCTGAACCGCGATTTGCGCCCAGTCTTTGCGGAGAATGGTCTGTTCTTGCAAGAGCTGTTGCTGCGTGAGATCACCTTCAGCGAGGAGTTCATCCGCGCTGTGGAGGCGAAGCAGGTCGCTGAGCAGCAAGCTGAGCAGGCGAAGCAAGAGGCGGCACGCGCCCGTACCCTAGCTGAAGGCGAGGCGAATGCTCTGCGTGAGCGCGCTGCTGGTGAGGCACAGGCGCTGCGCACTCGCGCTGAGGGCGAGGCGGCTGCGATCCTTGCCCGCGCTGAGGCAGAGGCAAAGGCGCTTGCGCTGATCAACGCTGAGCTGAGCAAAAATCCGATGCTGCTGCAATGGCGCTACATTGAACAGATTGCACCCAACATCAGCATGATCTTGTTGCCCAGCAACGCGCCGTTTCTCTTCGATATTGAGCAGCTGATGCAGCAAGCAGGCGCTGCACGTCGTTAACTGCTCATCACCTTGCCCTGCTAGGCTTCTGGCAGGGCAAGCCGCTTGGAGTTCTGCATGAGATTCTTTCGCGCTCTTGCCCGAATGCTCAGTGGCACGCCCGCCAGCGCCGCACAGGGCGATATTGGCATGTATTACTATGTCAAAGTGCGGCGCAGCGGCGAGGTGGTGCGCATTCGCGTCAATCCCAATAATGACCTCTCACTGACCGATGACGAGAGCGGCTACTTTGTGCGTAAGGTCGCGGTTGGCACGCGCAGCTTTGAGCGCGTGGAGCTAGAGGTGACCTACGATAAGAATCGCAACGTCACGCACATTGAGGTGCAGGGCGGCACGCTTGTAGATCAAGCTGCTTACGAAGCCGATCAAGCTGCGCACAGCGCACAGCGTAGCTAGGCTCTGTGCGCTTGATAGTGCGCCTGCAGGCTGCGCACGCGCAGCGGCTTTTTGCGCAACGCCTGAATGCCTTGCACAGTCGCTTGGGCAGCTGAGAGCGTGGTGACAATCGGCACGCGGTATTTTGCTGCCGCGTTGCGGATGAATCGCCCGTCATCATGCGCTTGTCCGCCTAGCGATGTGTTGATCACCAGCTGGATTTCGCCATTACGCAGCGCGTCTAGAATGGCAGTGCTGCCTTCGCTGACTTTGGCGATAGGCGTCACGGGCAAGCCGACGTTGCTCAAAAAGCGCGCTGTGCCTGCTGTAGCGATCAGTTTGAAGCCCATGTTATGCAAGTCGCGGGCGATTTTCGCTGCGGCGCTCTTGTCGAAGTCGTTAACTGTGATCAGGACGCTCCCGCTCAGCGGCAGCGCCATGTCTGCTGCACTCTGCGATTTGGCGAAGGCGTGTCCGAAGGTGGAGGCGTGTCCCATGACCTCACCGGTGCTGCGCATTTCAGGTCCGAGCCGCGCCTCGCTATCGGGCAGTTTGCGGAAGGGCAAAACGGCTTCTTTGACGAAAAAGCCGTCTACTTTTGGCTCTTGGGTGAAGCCGATTTCACGCAAAGTGCGCCCAGCAGCGATCTCAGCGGCGTAGCGCGCTAACGGCACGCCCGTCGCCTTGCTGACGAACGGCGTAGTGCGGCTGGCACGCGGATTCACCTCCAGTACATAGACCACGTCGTTTTTGATGGCGAACTGGATGTTGAACAAGCCGCGCACGCCCAGCGCCAAGCCGATTCGTTCGGTATACTCGCGGATTTGATCGAGATAGTAGTAGCTGATCTTATAGGGCGGCAAGACGCATGCCGAGTCGCCGCTGTGGATGCCCGCCTCTTCAATGTGCTGCATGATTCCGCCAATAGTGACGCGCTCCCCATCACAGAGTGCATCCACATCCACTTCGAAGGCGTCATCAAGGAATTGATCGATCAGCACGGCTTGCCCATCCCAAGCGATGTCGCCCGTCTCCAGCACAGCGGCTAGCTGCTCACGGCTGAAGCAGATCGCCATGCCGCGCCCGCCTAGCACATAGCTCGGACGCACTAGCACGGGATAGCCGATCTGTTCGGCAGCGCTGAAAAGTACCTCTGGAGAGCGCGCCGTCTGACCTTCGGGCTGTGGGATGTCCAATTGGCGCATGAATTGATTGAAGCGCTCACGGTCTTCAGCCGTCTCAATTGCCTCAATGGGCGTCCCCCAGAGCGGCACGCCTGCATCGGCCAGCTGCCGTGCGATATTTAGAGGAGTCTGACCGCCAAACTGCACCAGCACGCCCTGCGGACGCTCGGTCTCAACCACGTTCAGCACATGCTCAAGGGTCAGCGGCTCAAAGTACAGCCGATCCGCTGTGTCGTAATCCGTGCTGACCGTCTCAGGATTGTTGTTGATCATGATGGTCTCGTAGCCCATATCCCTGAGCGCATAGCAAGCATGGACACAGCAATAGTCGAACTCAATACCCTGCCCGATCCGATTCGGACCGCCGCCTAAGATGACGATCTTTTGCCGATCCGTCGGCATTGCCTCGCAGTCGCGCTCATAGGTGCTGTAGAGGTAGGGCGTGTATGCCTCAAACTCAGCCGCGCAGGTATCCACGCGATAGAAGTTCGCGCTCACACCTGCTGCCTTGCGCTCGGCGCGAATCGCCGCCTCTGAAGTCCCGATCAGCTTTGCCAAGAGCCGATCTGTGAAGCCCAGCTGCTTCCAATGCCGCCAATGCCGTTCGCCACGCGCATATGCCTCATGAATCGCGTTGGCGCGCTCTGCCAGCAGCGCCAATTGGCGCACAAACCATGCATCGTAGCCCGTCAGACGGCAAATTTCTGCCTCAGGGACGCCACGCCGCAGCAATGCCGCCACCTGATACAAGCGCTGTGCCGTCGGTGTGGCAATCTGCTCAAGCGGCACGTTGTACTGCGGATCGTCCGCTTTATCGCCAAAGCCGAACAGTCCGATATCCAGACTGGCTATCGCTTTTTGCAGCGCCTCCGGGAAAGTGCGCCCAATCGCCATGACCTCGCCAATCGCCTTCATCTGCGGACCGAGAGTTGGGTCTGTGCCGCGAAATTTCTCAAAATTCCAGCGCGGTATCTTGACTACGACGTAGTCGAGCGACGGCTCAAAGCTGGCTTTGGTCTTGCGCGTGATATCGTTCGGAATCTCATCCAGCGTGTAGCCCACAGCGACCAATGCCGCAATTTTGGCGATTGGGAAGCCCGTAGCTTTGCTGGCTAAGGCTGATGAGCGCGAGACGCGCGGATTCATTTCGATCACCACCACGTCGCCATTCTGAGGATTGACGGCAAACTGGATGTTCGCGCCGCCCGTCTCTAAGCCCACGCGCCGAATGATCAAGCGCGCCATATCGCGCAGGCGCTGCAACTCGCGGTCGGTGAGCGTCTGAATGGGTGCGACCGTGATCGAATCGCCCGTATGGACGCCCATTGGATCGAGATTCTCTATGCCACAGACCACCACGAAGTTATCGCGCCTATCGCGCATGATCTCCAGCTCATATTCCTTCCAGCCCAGCACGGACTGATCGATCAAAATCTGGTGAATGGGCGATTCGTTCAAGCCGTGTGCCGCTAATGTGCGTAGTTCATCGGCGTTATAGGCAATGCCGCCGCCCGTGCCGCCTAACGTGAACGAGGCGCGCACCAAGATCGGGTAGCCGATCCGTTCAGCCACCTCAAGCGCTTCCTCTACCGTTGTGACAGTCTGGCTGAGCGGCATCTTCATGCCGATCTCCGTCATGGCATCGCGGAAACGCTGCCGATCTTCCGCCAACTCGATTGCCTCAGCCGTCGCGCCGATCAGCTCGACGCCATAGGCAGCCAGTGTGCCGTCTTTGTGCAGCGCCATTGCCAAATTCAGCGCCGTCTGACCGCCCATTGTCGGCAAGAGCGCATTGGGACGCTCCTGCTCGATCACCATGCGCACCACCTCAGGCGTGAGCGGCTCGATATAGGTGGCATCAGCAAATTCAGGATCGGTCATGATGGTGGCAGGGTTGCTGTTGATCAGCACCACGCGGTAGCCCTCGCGCCGCAACGCCTTGCAGGCTTGCGCGCCGCTATAGTCAAACTCGCAGCCCTGCCCGATCACAATCGGACCGCTGCCGATGATCAAAATTGTGTGAAGATCAGTGCGTTTGGGCATGTTCCTTGCTGAGCGATCTTGAGAGCTATTTCACAAAGCGCAATTATAGCGCGGCGCCTAGCGCGGACGAAAACGATAGATGTAGCCCTCTGCCAATGCCGTGTAGAGCCAGCCGTTCGCGTCAACGGCAATGCCCATCAGCTGCAGCGGATGAAAGGAGACGCGCCGCCGCGCTAGTGCCTCAGCATCTAAGCCATAGTAGCTAGGAATGACCTGCTGATGGACGCTTGGCTGCGCAGGATTCAGCCAATAGACCGCATAACCGCTGACTGTTGTCGCGTTCCATGAGCCGCTCAGCGCTACAAAGACGCCATCATGCCATTGCGCCATGCTACCCGTGTAGAAAAGAATGCCATGCGGCGTGCTGTGTGCGGGCAGCTCAGCAAGGCGGGTCAGCGCCCCTGCGCGCAGCGTGTAGAGCGCGCTCTCGGCTGCATCGGCGATGATCAGCGCCTCACCCTGCCATGTGAAATCGAAAATCTGGCTCAGACCTTCAGCCAGAATGCGCACATCGCTCCCGTCACGCGCAAGGCTGATCAGCGCAGCGCCTTCAGCCGTGTTGCGCGCCACATAGAGCTTGCCATCAGCGCCGATGTGCAACTCGCCATGCCAGCGCGTCGCAGAGTCGCGGTAGAGCAGCGCCACTGAGCCATCAGCCGCAATGCGAAACAGACTCTGCTCCGCCGCGACGTAAAAAGCAGCCTCATCAGCGGCATAGGCAATACCGAAAGGCGACTCCGCCAAAGTAGCGACCAGCTCAGGCGCGCCGAAAAAGCCCTCACTATCTGGCAGCAGGCGATAGACAGCGCGCCGCGCAGGACTAGTGAAGTACAATGCACCCTCAGGGGTGAAAACAAGGCTACTGATCGCAGCGAGGTCGCCGTGCGCGCCAAAGCCCTCCAGGATCATCTCCGGGCACAGCCCGACCTCCCACACATAGGGCAAGTCATGGCGCCCGCGACACGGCGGGGCGTCCTGTGCTGCAACAGGCGCGCCGATCAAGCACAAACCGATTGTCAAAAGGATCAGAGCGCGCATCTCAACCGCGGACGCCGAACCGCTCACGGTAGGCAGGCACAGTGATCATCGGCGGGCGCTCCACATCGCTGATCTCAGCGATATCGAGGCTGAAACGATCAGGCTCATGCACGATCAGCTTCATACTGCGATTCGCCTTATCCAGCAATTCAACGCCGTAGCGCCGCTCCAGCCGTGAGATGAAAACCTGATGAATGGCGAACGACATCTTGCTCAAGCCGACAAGCGGCTGATTGTGATGGACGCGCTGCTCAAGATCAACCTGCGCAATGCCCTCTAAGCCGTAGCGCTCATGCAGATCGATCAGCAAGCCCGTCTCCACGCCATAGCCGCTGAAGAACGGCATACACTCTAACGCGCTCCGCCTGCCCGCATACTCGCCTGAGAGCGGCTGCACGATGCCCGATAGCTCAGGATAGAACAAATTCAGCAACGGACGCGCCACCAATTCCGTCACGCGCCCGCCACCGAACGCTTGCAGCTGCTCTCCGACCTTGATCGGGCGCTGATAGAAGCCCTTGACGTACTGCACGTTGGCGCGCTTGAGCAGCGGTCCGAGCAAGCCGTAGACAAAGCGCGGATGAATGTTGGTGATATCCGTATCAATCCACGCGATGATATCCGTATCTAGGACGTATAGGCTCTTCCAGAGCGCCTCGCCCTTGCCGCGATAGCTGCCGACCTCTGGCAAAATCTCCGGATGCCTATACGTTGGAATGCCGAGCGACTGAGCGATAGCGACCGTGTTATCAGTCGAGTTGCTATCAATCAGCACGATCTGATCGAGCAATGGTACAGCGTCCATCAGCGCACTCTTGACCGTGCTGATCACATTACCGACTGTCTCCTCTTCATTCAACGCCGGCAGCGCAAGCCCAATAGTGACGCCCTGTTTCTCCTTAAGCGCAAGGAGCGCCTCCAAATCGGCGAATTCGTTGCTGTGATAAGTGTTTTCGGCAAACCAGCGATCCACGCGCACCGAGAGCGGCTCAACTGTGCGCCGTAGCGGACGCGGCGCATGGAAAGCGAACTCTTCGGGCGTGTGCGCACGGACTAGGACGATCGGCAAGTTGGTCTGCTCAAAAACATCCCGCACCACTGGACTTGTGCCGCTGCCGCGCCGATCCGCCTGCTGGAAAGCAGCGCCCATCACAATTGCCTTATGCGCCGCCGACTCGGTCAAGATCGCTTGCGTGATATCGCCACTGACCGTCACAGTGCGACCAATGCGCGAATCCGTGCTGAGCATGACGCTATACGGCTGCGACTCATACGGGCTACGGGCGACGTGCAGGAGCGTAATTGGCGCATTCTCCGCCAAAGCACTAGCGACCCGCGCCCCAAGCGAGAGGTTCGGTCCGCCGCGCAGCGAGAGCAAGACTCCGCCTGCACTCTGCCAGTTCTGGCGGCTGACCAACACCACATCGCAAGGCGCCTCGCGCAGGATAGTATCTGTGCTAATGCCGCCCGTCGGCTCTAGGGCGCCTGCCCACTCCACAATCAGCAGATCAGCAGCTTGCCCCTCAATTTCTTCGATTACGCTCAACATCGGCTTGTAATCCACATAGACTCGCGTCTCATCGTGGATATTCTCACGGGCTTTAGCAAGCGCATCGAGTGCATCGCGCATGTGGCGCGCCTGCAGCGTTCCCTCGCTCAGCGAGACTCCCTCTGGCATGGTCAGCAGGGCGCGCAGATGAATCTCAAAAGGAATCGAGGGTGCCGCCGCCATTTTTTCGGCAAAAGCGACCCATGCCTCAAGACGCTCAACAGCGCTGAGCGCAATGACGATTCGGTAAGGCGCGGGCGTGGTCATCAGCCTACTTTCCCTCCACTAATGGCACGACGTGCGTACGAATCAGCACGTCCCAACGATAGTGTTTGCGCACGCGCACACGCAAGCGATGCGGCGCGTTCACTTCCAATGTTGAGATGATGGTCGCGGCAATATCGCGTGGCACGCCTTTGACAGGATCGAAGTAATAAGCGTCATGCTGACCCGTGCGACGCAAAGGCGGGATATCAGCGCAAAAAGCGGGAATGCCCGCCAAGCCCGCCTCGATAATCGGAATGCCGAAGCCCTCCTGTGTGCTTGGGAAGAGCAGGGCATCGGCAAGGATGAACAAGTTCGCCATTGTGTCATCATCGGGGATCAGCTGCTGATCGCCCTCGCCGTAGGCATACAGGAAGTGTACGGCGTCTTCAACGCCCAGCTCTTGGCGCAGCTTGAGCAACTCGCCCAGATAGCCCGGATTAGCGGGATTGTGCGGGCCGGGCGGCCCTGTGACGATCAAGCGGTAGTCGCGCCCGCTCAGATCGCGCATGGCGTGCAGCACCTTAATGCCTAACTCGATATTCTTGCGCCGCGTGATGCGCGCCGGCAAAAGCAGGATCCCATCCGCGTCCAGCAGGCGCAAACGCTCAGCCAACATGATCATGGTTGGCGTCCAGTGCAGGAAGCGAGCTGGATCAACGCCTGGCACCACCACAGCGATATGCTCCTGCGGAATGCCGAGCAGCTCAGCCAGCTCAGCGCGGCGCGCCTCCGAGACCGTCACATAGCGTACGTTCGGCCACGGCTGGCGGAGTAAGTCCCACGGTGCGCCGCTGTGCAACTCAGGCAGATATTGGGCGTTTGTCCATACCAGATCGTGCGCCCAGGCAATCAAACGGCGGCGACTGCCATTACCAGCTGAGACCAGCGCTTGGGTCAGCGCCAAATTCTTATGTAACGACGTGATGTTGTGCGCAATACAGACTTCGCAATCCTTCAGAGCGTTATGCAGCCGCTCTCGAATGGTATCCACTAACTGCCAAAACGCCTCCGTGACCTGCCCCTGATCGAGTTTGCGCTTGACATTCAGTACTTCAGGCGCTGATGAGCCGAAAAGTGGATCGATGATCGTCTCAACACGCGGATCAAAGCTGCTGCCGCTGCCGCTGATCACGCGCACTGCATAGCCCAGATCGGCAAGTCCGCGTGCATGGTACGCAATAGTGGATTCAACGCCGCCCACAATCGGCGGACTGGCATAGTGCAAGATCGCAACCCGTTTCATGCGTTTTTTCCTCTCTAATGCACGAAAAGCGTCTCAATGGGCGTTAACGTGCAGCGTAGATCGCAGCGTAGACGGCGTACTGCTCATAAATGCGGCGGACGTATGTGCGCGTCTCACTGAAAGTGATCGCTTGTACAAACAGGTCAGGATCGCCGCCGCTGATGCGCAGCCAAGTGGCGCTGTTGCCCGGTCCGCCGTTATAGGCTGCGAGCGCTGCGTACACATTGCCATTGAAGGTCTGTAACTGTTCGTATAAGTAGTACACGCCGAACGGCACATTCACGTAAGGGCGGTAAAGGTCACTATTTTGATAGTCGCGCCTGCCCAGTTTGCTGGCAATATAGCTACCTGTGCTAGGGATGATCTGCATCAAGCCTTGAGCCTGCGCGCTAGAGGTAGCCCCGCTCTGGAAGAGGCTCTCTTGACGGATCAAGCTGAAAACTAAGAGTGGGTCAACGCCATATTGCTGCGCGACGGGCAGCACGAGATCGGCGTAGGCGATCGGAAAGCGCAAAGCCGCGATGTACTTCGGCACTTGTGTTGTTGCTTGCCCGGAGCCGTCAATCAGCTTGGCGGCGGCGTTGATCGCCTCACGGTAGTGACCGATTCGATAGTAGTACGAGGCGAGTTGGTAGAGCGCAAGCGGATTTTGCGCGTAGGCTTCGGTCAGGGCGCTGAACTCGGCTTTGGCGTCGTCATACGCTGCGACCGCCCACAATTCAGCGCCGCGCACCATGCGCTCATCCGCCTCAAGCGTTGGTGAGAGCATCCACAGCGCGCCGCCGCCCTCAATTTTGAAGGTCTGGCGCAGCCACGCCTCAGCTTCGTCAATGTGCTGCGGCTGATTGAACGCCCAGTCGAGGCGTGGTGGCGGCACGAACCCGCTCCGACCCGCCAAAAGATCAGCCGCGCGCAGACTGTAATAGCCAAGCGGATCGATCTGGGCAGCTTGGGCGTAAGCGCTGCGCGCCAGTGCCTCCTGATTGTTGATCTGATACAATCTGCCTAGCCACAGGTAGCCCGCCGCCTGCAATTCGCCCTTGCCGCCCGTCGCTAAGAGCGAGAACAGCCGCTCAGCACGTGCCAAAGCGCCCTGATTATAGGCTGCCATGCCGCCGCGAAAGAGTCCGTCCATTGCTTGCTGCGTGGCAGGATACTTGCTGCCTAATATCTCAAAGGTAGCAAGACTCTGCTCACTATCCCCTTGTGTGGAGTGCAAGTAACCGACACGCCACAGCGCCTCAGCCGCCTCTGGCAAATTCGGATGATTCTCAGCCAGCGCCATGTAGCGCCTGATGGCGCCCTGTACATCGCCACTGAGGAAAAGCGTGCGTCCCTGCTCTAGCCATGCCTCGCCAAAGCGCGAGCTGGTGGGATAGTTGGTCAAGATGGTCTGGAAGGCAGTATTTGCCGCTGCAAAGTTGCCCACCTCGCGGTAGGCGCGCCCCAGCAGTAAATAGACGTTCGGATCGATCTCGCCAAGCGGCGTGCTAGTGGTATATGCGTGGAACGCCTCGATAGCGTCGGTATAATCCTTTGCAGCAAAACTGATGCGCCCGCGCAGTAGATTCTCAACCCGCAGACCGTTTGCCAATAGCACCTGCATCGCACGATACGCCTCAGGCGTCTCAGAATATTGACGGACGATCTCTTGAAAGCGCGGCAAGGCAGCAGCAAGATTATTGGCGCGCTGCAGCGCATTTGCCGCTGCAAACATGATTGCAGCGCGGTAGCCGGCATTGCGCGCCACGCTCAAAATAGCGTCATACTGCTCAATAGCAGCGGAAAGGTTGCCTGCATTCAAGTAAGCCGCCGCTAACTTTTCGCGCAAGATCAGCATTGGCACAAGGCTGCGCGAGCGCTCAACCGCAAGCGCGTAATTAGCGAGCGCCTGCGCCGAATCGCCCAGTGCGAGGTAAGCATCGCCAATGCGCTCGTAGGCGTAGCTATCAATCAAGCCGGGGCGCAAAGCGAGGTAGGTCTGGAACTCAGCGATAGCTGCCTGCCATGCCGAAGCGCCCAGATAGGCATCGCCGCGCAAAAAATGCGCCTGCGGGCGGCGCGGATCGTCAGGATAGGTGCTGAGAAACTGGCTGAGCGCGTCCACAGCCAATGCGAATTGTCCCTCGCGCAGCGCCGCTTGTCCGTAGCCGAAAGCAGCATCAGCGCGCAGGCGCGGATCAACGCTTGTGATCGGCTGATCGAGAATGGCACGGTAAATCTGGACAGCCGCCTCGAAGTTGCCGTTTTGCAGCGCTGCATTCGCCTCTGCAATGGCGATGAACGGCACAGGCGTCGGCGTGGGAGGGAGAGTCGGCGTGGCGGGCGGCTCAGTGGGAGTCTCAGTGGGCGCGCTCAGACTCGGCGTAGCGGTCACGACCAGCACAGTCGGAAGACTCTGCTGGGTTAAAGCACAGCCGAATAGAGCGGGCAACAGACAGATCAACACACTCAAGCATAGGCGAAAAGCTGATAGGCGCATGGCTGCGATTATGACCAGAGTCAGCGTGCTTGTCAACGAAAAGCGCCAATCAGAAGAGGTAAGCGGGCTATTTTGAGAGGCAGGGCTTCGTCCTCTCTAGCAAGCCTCCTCGTCACTATCAGTTGCATTTTGACAAAATACATTCTGAGAGACTATAATCAAGCCGATTCGGGCTAAGACGCGCTTGCCTGAACCTTCACGAGCAATTGCCGCGCTCAGCACAACCGTTGCGCACGCTTGGCGTTATTGAATCAGTGAGGTCTGCGCGCCGTTCCTCATGCGCGGCGGGCAGGGGCAGTGAGTGCGCCTCACACGAATCAAAAACTACCCTTGGGGGTCTGGGAGAAACATGGAATCATCGGTTATTGGAGTCAGTCCAGAGATGGACTTTCGCGCCCTGCTGGAAGAGTCGTTCAGCAGCATGGAACAGCCCGAACGCGGCGACTTGCTGATGGGGACGATCCTCGCCATTGATGAGCAGGGCATTATTGTGGACGTTAAGATGAAGCGCGATGCCGTCGTGCCGCGTGCCGATCTTGAGCGGCTGGAGGGCGTGACGTTCACAGTGGGGCAAGAGGTGCCGATTGTCGTGGTCAACCCTGAGGATCAAGACGGCAATCTAGTGGTCTCCATTGCGCAGGCACGCCAAAGTGAGGATTGGCTACGCGCCGAAGAGCTGATGCAGAGCGGCGAGGTGGTTGAGGCAGTGGTCGCGGATGCCAACCGCGGCGGGATCATCGTGCCGTTCGGCAACTTGCGCGGCTTCATCCCTGCCAGCCACGTAGCCGACTTGCCGCGCGGGCTGAGCGAGGACGAACGCAAAGATTTCATGATGAATCTGGTCGGCAAGAAGATTTACATCAAGGTGATTGAGGTGAATCGGAAGCGCCGCCGTCTGGTGCTGAGCCAGCGTGACGCGCAACGCGGGCAACGCGACCAGAACAAGGAATCGCTCTTGGGGAATTTGCAAGAGGGCGAAGTGCGGCGCGGCGTGGTCAGTGGGCTGCGCGACTTCGGCGCTTTTGTGGATTTGGGCGGCGCCGACGGCTTGATCCACATCAGCGAATTGGCGTGGCACCGCGTCAAGCATCCGCGTGAGCTGCTCACGGTCGGGCAGGAGCTGGATGTCTACATTTTGCGCCTCGATCAAGATAGCAAGCGCATTGGACTCTCGCTCAAGCGCCTGCAGCCCAATCCTTGGTCGCTGGTGGATGAGATGTATCACGTCGGGCAGCTGGTGGAAGGCACGATCAGCCGCGTGGCACAATTCGGCGCTTTCATCAGCCTAGAGCCGGGCATTGAGGCGCTCTTGCATACCAACCAGATGGGCGATCCGCCGCCCGACGATCCAACGCAAGTGCTGCGCGAGGGCGATAAGCTGCTCATGCGCATCATCAGCATTGAGAGTCACCGTCAGCGGCTGGGCTTGAGCCTAAAAGATGTGACCGATGAAGAGCGGGCGCGCTGGACCGAGGAACACGGCACGATTCTCGCGGTTATCCCACAAGGCACTGGAAAAAACGCGGCAGCTGCGGTAGACTATTCAGAGGATCAGAGTGTTGAAACAGCAGGCTAGGTTTGCAGCGTCCGATTGCAGCAGTGCATAACCGATCGTAAGCAGTTGGCACAAGGCAGGGCAGGCAACACGGCTTGCCCTTGCCTTGTTATGTGCAAAACTACTTTAACTCAGAAAGGAGGTGACATATCGCGTGACAACAGTGACCTTGCGCCCAAATGAAACACAGGATCAACTTCTGCGGCGCTTCCGCAAGCAAGTGGCAAAGAGCGGCATTCTCAGCACTGTGCGCCGCAAGCGCTGGCACGTCTCCAAGAGTGAGCTGCGCCGCATTGCCAAGAAAAAGGCGATTCGCCGCGCCCGCCGCAAGCAGCAACGCAATGCCAATGGGTAATTTCCGCCCTGCTCTCATCCAAGCGACACTTGGATGAGAGCGCCATCACCAGTACGCTACATACACCACAACAGAAAGGACGGCTATGCCGAAAGAATCAGAAGCGAAGATCGAAGTGGAAGGCGAGGTGATCGAGACCCTGCCCAACGCTACCTTTCGCGTCTTGCTAGACAACGGACACGAAGTCATGGCGTATCTTTCGGGCAAGATGCGCAAGAATTTCATCCGCATTCTGCTGGGCGACCGCGTGCGCGTAGAGCTGAGCGAGTATGACCTCAAGCGCGGGCGCATTACTTACCGCTATGTGCGGCGCGGCAGCGGCGAAGGTGACAGCCTCTAGCATTGAGCTGAAGGATTCTACGTGCTTGGGCGACTCTCGCTAGCTTGGGCAGGGCGCTTGGCGCTTCGCCGCCTGAGCGCACAATGGCGCTCACTGCTGACTGTGATCGTCGGCACAGTGTTGAGCGCAGCCGTCGGCGCGCTGATCCCGCTCTACCAGAGCGCCGTGGCGCAGGTCAGCCTTGTGGAGCGCTTCAATCAGCTGACCCCGGAAGATGTTCACGCCCACGTCAGCCTTGCCGTAGTGCCGAATCAGCGTCTGCCACAGCCGCTCAGCGCCCTCTTCGAAGCCTACGACGCTCAATTCCGCGCCCTTGCTGCCAAATATTTCGATGCTTTCCCTGACTGGCTGCACCAGATCGCTTTTTATGCTGAGAGCAGCGCGCTTGCCATCAACCCGCCGCCTGAACCGGGCGAGACGCGCATTCCCGATCCCACACTGCGGACTTTCCTCGCCTATCATGAGGCTTGGACGGATAAAGTCAGCCTGCTGGCAGGCAGACTGCCACGCGATCTAAACGACGATCCTGAGGCTGACCTTGAGATTGTAATTCCCTTTGAGGTGCAAAATGCGCACAGTTTCCGCGTGGGCGAGGTGCTAACGCTCGATCAGGGCGGACCGCGTGGCGGCTGGGCAAGTAGCCGCAACATCCAAGCGCGAATCGTCGGGGTTGTGGCGCAACCAGAAAATTTGCCGCTTCCAGAGCGTGCCTATTTCATAAATCCCTCGCCTATACGCTACGCGGAAACACGCGGTGAGTACAACGCCGAATTTGTAGCGCTCACCACACGGGAATCGCTCTTGCGCGCTGCCGCTGAGTTCATCCCGGATACGCCCGTGCGATTCGGCTGGCGGCTGCTCTTCGATCATGCGCGCCTACCCTTCGCACGCAGTCCAGAGGCGCGTGCCGCCCTGCTGGAGTACGATAACGCGCTCGTTGAGACGTTCCGCCAAACTGAAGACGGCGCACCGCTACAACTGGTGCGCCTCACACGCTTGATCCACTGGCAGGTGCAAGGCGATCAAAACGTGGATAACGGTGTCTTGCTTGCCTATGAGCGCGCCATGCGCTCCCTAGACGCGCCCTTCACGTTGTTATTGCTTCAGCTGGGCGCGCTCGTGATTTTTTTCCTGCTGGTGACGGCAGCACTCGTACGGCGCGGCGAACGGCGTGAGATCGCCATGCTGCAAAGCCGTGGCGCGTCGGATAGCGCGCTGATCGTGCTGCGCGGCGTTGAGGCGTTTGTATTGTGCCTGATCGCAGCGCTGAGCGCGCCTTTCCTTGCCCGACAGCTGCTGATCTGGATCACGCCGTTCTTCGCGGACTATCCCGATTTACCGCTCTTGCTCACAGCCGACGCCTTCTTATTCTCAGCGCTTGCCGCATCCGTTGCCTTCCTTGCGCTCATGGCGACCCTACGCCCCGTCTTGCGCCTGCCCCTGATCGCTGCGGGCGGCGCCTCACAGCGCGGCGAGCGCCAAGCATGGTGGCAACGCTACTATCTAGACGTGATCCTTGCTCTACTGGGCATGGCGGCGCTCCTGCGCTTGGTCAGCCGCGAGACGCCCCTCTTCACCACTACAGCGGGCAGTGGCGCAACCGATCCCTTCCTGCTGCTTGCGCCCGCTCTGCTCTTTCTGGGACTAGGCAGCATTCTATTGCGCATTTTCCCGCTCATGGCGGCATTGGTGGCGCGTCTATTGGCACTAGGCCGCGGCGCTGTGAGCGCCTTGGGCGCATGGCAACTTGCCCGTGAGCCAATTCATTACAGCCGCTTGACTTTTCTGCTGGCTCTGGCAATTGGCATCGGCTGGTTTGCCACCAGTTTCCGCGCCACGGTTGAGCGCAGCCAGACCGAACAAGCGCAGTATCGCGTCGGGGCGGACGTACGCGCTAACGAACGCGATCTCCGCCTGAATGCTGGGCGCGCTCTAGCGCCTGAGGCGTACACGGCAGCGCCTGAGGTCGCGGCGGCTTCGACGGCGTGGCGGCTGCGCGCTGTGAACTTTCAGCCTGATGCTTCACGCGCAGCGCTGAACGGGCAACTTTTGGCAGTTGACTCAGCCACCTTTGCCCAGAGCGTTCATTGGCGCGCCGATCTGGGCGATCTGCGCCTGCCAAGCCCGCCCGACTCAGCTCAAAATCTGCCACAAGTGGGCGAGGCGCTGCCGTTCCTGCCACAGACTCTCCGCCTGTGGGCGCGCTTTGACGTTTGGACGGGCTTTTTCCACGTCCCTGACCTTGACCGTCTGCTGCGGCATACAACGCTCTATGCACGGCTGCAAGACTCAGCGGGCAGTTGGCTGACCGTGCCGTTCCGACCCGTTGAAATTGAGTACGCACGAACGGGCAGCGGGCGCCCGGGCTACAGCGGCGGCGAGAGCTTCTATGCAAACGGCTGGGCAGCGCTTGCGGCAGATTTGACAGCGCTGAGCTATACACCTCAAGTGCCCGTGCGCCTCGTCTCGCTCTATTGGCAACATCGCGGTAGATCGAGCAGCGGCGAGCGCTTCCTGCGGCTCTACCTGACCGATCTGAGCGCCACAGACTCGAACGGCGTACGTCAAGCGCTGCCGCTCCTGCGCGAAGGCGCGTGGGAGTTCGCCTACGATAGCGGCGCACAGGTCACGGGCAACGCAACGCCCGACTCAGCCGACGGGCGGCGCGGACTGGGTATTATGTGGGATCAAACAGCGGAGACGGCGCGCATGGGCGTCTTGCTGAATTATCCTGAGCCTGCGCCGCTCCCGCTATTGGTCAGCCGCAGCCTTGCGGAACGACTTGGCTTGCAAGCAGGTCAGACTCTCACTCTGCGCAACGTGCTGGGCGTGGACGTGCCATTCCGCGTCGGCGAAATGCCCCTCTCATACTACCCAACGCTCTATGACGCCTATCAGCGCGACGGCACATGGATTCAAGACCGCCAATTCGCGCCCTTCGCCGTGACGGAGCGCGATCCGCTGCTCTACGCCCTGAATCGGCGCCCCAGCGCGACGCTCTACGCGGATGAGGTCTGGTTGAAAGCGGCGGAAGGCTTCACAGCCTCAGAGGTGGTGGCGGCGCTACAGCCACACAGTGAGCGCGCTTGGCTGCGCCTACAAACGCTTGACGGCGAACGCCAAACGCTGCAGACCGATCCCCTAGCGCGCGGTCTGCTGGGCTTGATGTTCACACAATTCATCGTAGCATTGGCGCTGAGCATCGTCGGTTTGCTGACCTACACAGCGCTTACGGCAGCGGCACGGCGGGCTGAGTTCGGCGTGCTACGCGCACTGGGCTTGCCTGCAGGGCGCGTGATCGGGCAACTCGCCTTCGAGCAAGGTTTTGTAATCGGTCTAGGTGCGATTCTGGGCGCGATTCTAGGCGCTGTACTGAGTGCTCAAGTGGTGCCGCGCCTTGCTCAAGATGCCAGCGGCGCGCAAATCACGCCGCCATTCATCGTACAAACTGAGACGGCGGCGCTTTTGCAATACGGCGTGCTGATCGGCGTTGTGTTGATCGCCGTGCTGATTGTGAGCGCGCTCTTGGTGCGGCGGCTCTCACTGGCACAGACGCTGCGTCTAGGCGAGGACTAATGGCGCAACGTCGGCAAAATTAAAGACGATTTCCCACATGGGAAACGCTTCCTGATGGCGGCGGACGGCGCTACTTCCGCATTGTCAAAGGCAGGGGTACAGGCTACGCACGCTATGTTAAGATCGTAGACGCTGAAGAGAACACCGTAGCGGTCATTTAAAAGATTTATGACTCTGAAAATCGGCTAATTGGCGTGCATCAAAAATATCCTGAAGATACAGGACATCAAATTGTAGTATCAGAGGACTCGGAATGATCACAAAAGAGGCAGTTGCTCAACAGCTTTGGGGCTACCTGAATGGCAGACTGAGCGAGGCAGAGCTAGTCGCTTGGGCGGAGGCAAGTTTTGTGCAACTGAGCGAGTCAGACGCAGATATGCCCGATGAGGCGCTTCTTCTGGATATTCTGGGCTACATAGGCGCCGGCGACACGCCTGATTTTCCCCTGACATGGGCAATTCTGAGCGACTTCCTAGCCCAGCTGGGCGTGCGTGTGCGTGTGATAGCTGAGACCTAAATCTCACTCCGGGCAAGGGCGTTAAACATGGCACAAGTTGAGCAGCGCTGGCTGACACGAGACGTAGTCGGCTTAGCCCTCAATCGCTTTCTCTCAGACTTCGGGCATGAGGCAGGCACAGCCGTCCTGCCGCTCTTCCTGACCCTATTAGGCGCGCCGCCCTTCGCCCTAGGGCTGATCGAGGCGGTCTCAGATGGCTTGTCGAGCGCCTTCAAGCTGGTCGGCGGCTGGATCGGCGACCGTGTGCAAGATCGGCGCGGCTTTGCAGCGATTGCCTATGCAGTCACGGGCATCACTACTGGGATGTACGCTCTAGCCAGCACGTGGCTAGGCGTCTTGGCGGCACGAGCGGTCGGCTGGGCAGGGCGCGGCTTTCGGTCGCCGCTGCACGATGCACTTCTGGCAGACGCCGTACCGTCAGAGGCGCGTGGACGCGCCTTCGGACTGGATGAAGCAGCGGATACACTCGGCGCGATAGGCGGACCGGCAATCGCGCTGCTCTTGGTGACGGCGTTTGCTGCGGGCGAGAGTGCACTGGGCGTCTATCAGCTGATCTTTGTGCTAGGTATGGTGCCAGGACTCCTAGCCGCTGCCAGCATTCTATTTCTAGTGCGTGAGCGTCCAGATCGCACAGTGAGCGTGCGGTCGTTTAGCGCAGCGCTAGGCGCCTTGCCGCCGCGTTTCCGCCGCTACTTGATCGGCATTGCCATCTTCGGCGCAGGCGATTTCTCGCACACTTTGCTAATTCTCTACGCCGTGACTGTCCTTTCGCCGAGTCTAGGTACAGAAAGCGCGAACAGCCTTGCGATCCTGCTATACACAGTCCACAACCTGTTTTATGCCGTCGGCGCCTATCCGTTCGGCTGGCTGGCAGATCGAATCGGCAAACGGACAATGCTGATCGCCGCCTACTGCCTTGCTGTGCTGATGAATCTGCTCCTGATCGGGACTCCGAGCGCCGTAATCGTCGTAGCGCTGATCTTCATTCTAGGCGGCGTGGTCTACGCAGCGCAACAGGCGCTAGAGCGCGCCATTGCTGCCGATCTGGTGGATGAGTCCGTGCGCAGCACGGGCTTTGGCGTCTTGGCTACGGTCAACGGAGTGGGTGATTTCATCTCTAGCTTGGTGGTGGGCGCGCTCTGGACAGCATTCTCGCCTTCGGTCGCCTTTGGCTATAGCTTGCTGATGACTGCGCTCGGCACAGTGGCGATTGGCTACACACTGGGACGGCGTGAGGCGCGTTGACACGGGTGGCATTAGAACATATAATCGAGGCTGTGCCGCTTAGGGGCGTGCAAAGCTGCGATCAGCCTATCTGGGAAATCTGATGCCTCTGCCATACCTGAATCAGATTGTCTGTGGCGATAGCGCCGTCTTGCTCAGAGAATTCCCCAGCAGCAGCGTAGACCTTGTGATCACGTCGCCGCCGTATTACAAGCAACGTGACTACGGCGGCGGCATTGGCAATGAGTCGACGCCGCACGCCTACATTGAGGCACTTCTGCGCGTTTTTGGCGAGTGTGTGCGCATCATCAAGCCGACGGGCAGTCTGGTCTTCAACTTGGGCGATAAGTATGAGGAGAGCAGCTTGCTGCTCATGCCGTATCGCTTCGCCGTTGCCGCAACTGAGCGCTTTGCCGTCAAGCTGGTGAACAATGTGACTTGGGTCAAGCTGAATCCGACGCCGCGCCAATTTCAGAGCCGTCTGGTCAGCAGCACTGAGCCGTTCTTTCACTTTGTGAAGAGCGATCAATACAAATATTTTCCTGAGGCATTCCTTGCCGATGAAAATTCCGTTGACTCAGAAGAAAATCGCAATCATCGGGCGCTTGGACAGCGCTACTTCAGCTTGATTGAGCAGTCAGCGTTGACGGACCGCCAAAAAGCTATGGCGCGTGCCGCGCTAGAGGCTGTGATCGAGGAAGTGCGCAGCGGCGCGATACAAGGCTTCCGCATGAAAATTCGTGGCATCCACTCAGAGCCATTTGGCGGACAGGAAGGCGGGCGCAAAATCCAGCTGGAGCGCAACGGCTTCACGATCATCCGCATTCACGGCAATCGCCTGAAGCGCGATGTGATTATGACATCAGTCGAGTCAGTTAAAGGCAATCCCCATCCTGCTATTTATCCCGTTAAAATTGTCGAAGAGTTTATCCGCTTGCTCACGCAGCCTGAAGACATCGTACTTGATCCGTTCGCAGGCTCAGGCTCAACAGCGCTTGCTGCCCTGAAAACAAGGCGCAACTTCACATTGATATCAATGAGGTGTATTGCGCCCACGCACGTGAGCGCCTGCAGAATTTCACGTTCACGCGCAACCTGTTCGACACACAAGCAAAGCCCATCTAGACTTGTTGGCTCAAGAGCAGCGTGTTGACGTGGTTCAGATTAGAACATATAATCAATGTCGTGACTTTGAGCGTGAGGCGAACGCGAAGCCATGATCATCTATGTTGAGGAAAGCCTGTTCAACAGTCCTGCTCAAGTGTTGGTGAACACAGTCAACACAGTAGGCGTAATGGGCAAAGGTGTTGCTAAGGAATTCAAGCGGCGCTATCCACAGATGGCAGAACGGTACAGAGAGCTGTGTGAGCGCGGCTTGCTGACTGTTGGCAAGCTGTGGCTTTATCGTGCGCCTGATAAGTGGATACTGAATTTTCCAACTAAAAAACACTGGCGCGAGCGGTCACGTCTTAAGTACATTGAGAGTGGTCTGCAAAAATTCGTAGCAACCTATCGCTCGCGCGGCATTACATCCATCTCGTTTCCGATGCTGGGTTGCGGCAACGGACAGTTGAACTGGGATGAGGTGCGCCCAGTAATGGAAAGATACCTCAAGGGATTGCCTATTCCAACCTACATTCACCTCTTTTGAGAAGCTAAAGCAAGCCCGTCAAACTGCCAAATTGCTTTCTTGGGGATGCATGTTTGTCTTTTAGCACATTCTTGCGCAACGCTCTCATGAAGCCTGACGAAAACTCCTGATCGCCTTGTGAGCCAATACCCGTGAACCTCTCGCTTGCCTTGCGCCGTGCGCGCCGTTCGTGGCGGCAACTTGCCGTGCTGCTGATCGCCATCAGCCTTGTGACCGCCTTTTTTGCCTTGCCGCCGCTCTATGTGCGGGCGATGGTGCAAGCTGGTATCCGCTTCACGCTCGACTCAGCTCCGCCTGAACGCCTGACCCTTGAGCTGATCAATCCGCAGCCCTTCGCGCCCGCCGACTGGACTTTCATCACGAGTCAGTTGGGCGACCTCGTGAGCAGCCTGACGCGCATTTCGCGCTCAGCGGCTGCGTTCGGCGGCTTCACCTACCTTTACGGCGAGCCGACCACTGAGCTGACGCCGCGATCCGAGTTCACCTTCCACGCCTACGCCTTCTCTGACCTCGAGGCACGCTTGCACGTGGTGGAAGGGCGCTTGCCGCGCCGCCTCTCGCCGCCCGACTCGCCCGAACGCCAAGCGCTGACCGAGGAAGAGCGCATTGACAAAGGCATCGGCATGTACTCAACGAGCGACGTGGAGGCAGTCATCGGCGTGGAGGCGGCGCGGCAGAGCGGCTATGGCGTCGGAACGCGCTTTGCCATTGGCGAGTTTGCCGCTAACCGCGTCGTAGTGCATATCGTAGGCATTGTCGAGGCGGCTGATCCCAATGATCTGGTCTGGCAGGGCAATCGGCGGGCGCTGGAAGGCGAACTGATCGAGGTCGGCTTGACCGATAGGCAGTATCAGCTCGCCTTCATTGTGACCGAAGGCGCCTACAGCGACTGGGTTGCTAAAGCGACTCAGCGCGTGCGCAGCGGCGAAAACAACAGCTATGTCTGGCTGATTCGGCTGAACGGCGCAGCGGTCACAGCCGATACACTGGGGACGCTGCGTGAACGTCTAAAATTCGTGGTAGACAAGCTAACAGCCGATTATCGCGGTCTGTTGAGCGCCAATCCGTTGCTGCGCGAGCTAGATCGCTACGCCGATCAGGTGGCGCGCACTGAGCCGCCGATCATCCTCTTAGCGGGCGCCGTGCTGCTGCTGATGCTCTACCATCTGGTGGCAACAGTCAGCCTGTATCTGGAGACCCAAGCCGAAGAATGGGCAGCGCTGAGCAGTCGCGGCGCAAGCGTGTGGCAGTTGGTGCGCCTACAGACGCTCACTATGCTGCTTTTGTGCGCTATCGGCGCGATCACGGGCGCGCCGTTGGCATTGCTCTTGCTGCAAGTGCTTTGGCGGATTAGTCCGCTCGGTGCAGCGACCAGTGAAGCGCCAATAGCGGGCATTCCCGCCAATGCATACCTGCTCAGCGCGCTTGCGGCGCTTGCGGCGCTCGTGATGCTCAGTCTGCCCGCGTTTCCCGCAGCGCGGCGCAGCCTAGCGCAGTTCAAGCAATTGGTGGCGCGTCCGCCGCAGCGCCCGCTATGGCGGCGCTACGCCTTGGATATTATCCTGATCACAATCGGACTCGGATTCATAGCGCGCCTGCTCTTCTTTGTGGAAGGAGATCTGGGTCAGACGCTGAACTTGCTGATCAACGATCCGCCCGCCTTGATTCAGCAGATCGTAGACGGCGCGACGCGCACAGGCGGTCTGGCTGACCCGTTCAACTTGCTGGGCGCGGGCTTGCTCTTGAGCGGCATAGCGCTGCTCTGGCTGCGGATTTTTCCCGCCTTGATACGCCTGATCGGGCTGTTCTCACGGCGGAGTAACGGACTAACCGCGCCGCTCTCAGTCTGGACAGTGGAGCGCGATCCGAGTCATTATGCGCAGCTGGTGCTGCTGTTGATCGGCACGCTTGCGCTCGGCACGGCGGCGCTCGGACTGGGCAACACACGCGAGATCGGCGCATGGGCAGCAGCGCGTGCCGCGACGGGCGGCGCGATTCGCGTCACGCTTGATGGGCAACAGCCGCCTGATCTGGCAACATGGCGCGCCTTGCCAGAGGTACGCGGCGCGGAATCGGTCTTGCGCGTGGAGTCGGCGCGGCAAGCAGGCACTGTGAGCTATACGCTGCTCGGCGTCCCGCTCAGATCGTTCACCCGAACCTTTTCGGAGATAGCGCGCCCGATCGCACCTTTGCAAGGTCAGGATATCGCCTTGCAAAGGACATTCAATCGGCAGACGGGGCGCCCTGTGGAGACTCTAATTGCGCCTGCTATCGTCTCGGAGCGTTTAGCGCGTGAGGTGGGCGCGGCACAGCGCACGGATCGGCAGCCGTTGCGCGTCGGCGATGCAGCGAATATCCAAATATTGTTGCCGAATAACACGCGCTGGACTGTGAACTTCCGCGTCATGGGCATTCTGCGCGAGTTTCCGTCGCTAGGCGCGACTGAGCAGTTCCTGATCCTCGATCAAGGGCATTTGGGACGGCTGATCTTCGCTGAGCCTGCGACCGCGCTTGTGGTGCGCCCCGTGCCGAATGAGGTCTGGTTGGATGCCCCACAGGGAGCGCCAAGTGAGGCGCTCAAGGCGCAGATCGCGGCGCAGGCGGGCTATCAGGGCGCTTTCTATGCGTGGGATCGCTACACTGACCTGCTGCGTGAGCCATTGCCTGCGGCTGTGGCAGGGATGCTCTACGCGGGCTTTTGGGTCTCGCTTCTGCTCAGCCTGCTGGACTTCGGCTTCTATTTAGCGGTCACGGCGCGGCGGCGGGCGCTTGGCTTTGCCGTGCTGCGCGCCCTTGGCTGGAATGCGAACAACATTTGGCGGCTGTTGGCTCTGGAGCAAGCGACGCTGATCGTCCCTGCTTTAGCCGTCGGCATTGGACTCGGCGCGCTGCTCGCCTATGTGATTCTGCCCTTTTTGACGCTTTTCGGCGGCGTTGCGCTCAGTTTGCCGCTCTCAGGCGTGATCGGCGTGGTAGCGGCGTTGCTGATCGGCTTCAGTGCGCTGATCGGCGCGGCGGCGTGGTGGTTGCGCCGTCTGGAGATCAATCGCGTGTTGCGGCTGGGCGAGGAGTAGCTTCCCGTGATTGGCGTGCCTCTTCAATTGCCGCTTTTTGAGCAGCCTGAAGACTGGACGTTCAGTGGCGCACTCACACGGACGCTGACTCACTGCTATCATGATTACCCAGCGCGCATGATCCCACAGATCGCGGCGCATCTGCTGGAGCGCTTTGCACCGCAGCCTGCTATCCTGTTCGATCCATACTGCGGGACTGGCACGAGTCTGGTAGAGGGCTTGATTCGCGGGCATGAGGCGTACGGCACAGACCTGAATCCGTTGGCACGCTTGATTAGCCGCGCTAAAACTGCGCCGCTCTCGATCGAGGCACTTGATGCTGCTATTGCCGACCTTGAGGCATGGCTGCAAACGCCAATCCGTACGCCTGAGCGCCTGCCTACGGGCATTGACCTCGCCTTTTGGTTTCAGCCACAGGTGATCGATCGGCTTGAAGATGACGATCTACGCGCCTTTTTCGCCGTTGCCTTCAGCGAGACCGTCCGTGAGTGTTCTAATACGCGCCCCGATGAGTTCAAGCTGTATCGTCTGCCCCAGACTCGTCTCGCGGCGCACACGCCCGATGTTTTCGGGACGTTGCGCGCCAAGATAGTCCGCAACCGTGAGGGTCTGCGCCAGTTTTTAGCGGCGTACGCGACTGCTCCGAGTCAGAGTCGTGCGCACATCCACGCTTTTGATAGCGTGTGTGGCATTCCTTCGGATCAGATTGCGCCTCAGTCTGTCCAGATCGTGATCACCTCGCCATCTTATGGCGATTCGCGTACAACGGTCGCCTACGGGCAGTACTCGCGCCTCGCAGCGGAGTGGCTTGGTCTGCCTGAGGCGGCGCGTGTTGATCGCAGGCTGATGGGCGGCGCGCCGTTAGGAAACTTGCCGAACTTTAATGTGCAGCCGCTCGATTCGGCGTTACAACAGATTTACGAACAGTCGCCGAGTCGTGCGCTTGAGGTCGCGGCGTTTTATGGCGATCTGTGCGCCTCAATTGCGAATGTGGCGGGAGTCGTGGCGCGTGGCGGCCTGGCGTGCTATATAGTCAGCAATCGGACTGTAAAGGGCGTGCGCCTGCCTACGGATCGGGCTATTCAGGGCTTTTTTGAGGCGCATGGCTTTGCGCACGTTGCCACCCATCGGCGCGCCATTCCAAACGAGCGGATGCCTGTGCGCAACAGCCCGTCTAACAAGAGCGGCGCGACTGAGCCGACTATGCTGCACGAAGCTATCGTTGTGATGAGAAAGGTCTAAAGTGGCTGAACAACCGTTCATTATCTGCGAGAATCTGGTCAAGATTTACAAGGTGGCTGACCTTGAAGTGGTCGCCCTGCAGGGCATAGACCTGACCATTCACAGCGGCGAGATGTTAGCGCTAGTCGGTCCGAGCGGATCGGGCAAGTCCACGCTGATGAACATTTTGGGCGGTCTGGATACGCCCACAGCGGGACGAGTCAGCGTGGGCGAGTACAACTTGCTTGAGATGACGCGCCGTGAGCAGGTGCTATATCGCCGTCGGCAGGTGGGCTTTGTGTGGCAACAGACGGCGCGCAACTTGCTGCCGTATCTGAGCGCGCAAGAGAACGTTGAGCTTCCGATGGCGCTTGACGGCGTGCCTGCCCGTGAGCGGCGTGAGCGGGCGCGAGCGCTGTTAGAGCAAGTTGGGCTGGGCGGGCGACTCAAGCATCGCCCAGATCGGTTGAGCGGCGGCGAGCAGCAGCGAGTCGCTATCGCCGTAGCAATGGCGAATCAGCCGCGCCTTCTCTTGGCAGATGAGCCGACGGGCGAAGTGGATAGCGAGGCGGCTGAGCAGATTTTCAAGACTTTGCGCGCCTTCAACCGTGAGCATGGCGTGACGATCATCATTGTGACGCACGACGTGAATGTAGCCTCGCGTGTGGATCGCGTAGTGGGAATGCGCGATGGGCGCACCAGCACGGAAATCTTGCGGCGCAGGGCAGAAGACGGGCAGATCGTCGGTGCGGATGAATACGCTATTGTGGATCGTGTGGGCAGGCTGCAGCTACCGCAGGCGTACCTTGAGAAACTTGGCATTGCGGAGCGCGCCCGTTTGAAGTTGCGCGAGGATCATGTCGGAGTCTACCCCGACAAGCAGGACGGGCAAGCATGAGCGCGAACGGTAAGTCACAGGCGGCAAATGCCGCCATTCGGACCGAGAATTTGACGCGCATTTATCATCTAGAGGGCGAGGATATCCGCGCTTTGAGCGGCGTCTCGCTCGCCATTTATCCCTGCCAGATGACGGCGATTGTCGGGCGCTCTGGCAGCGGCAAGACCACGCTGCTCAACCTGATCGCAGGGCTAGACGATCCGACGGAGGGCGAAGTCTGGATCATGGGGCAGGCGCTACGCCAAATGGACGAAAAAGCGCGTCTTGCCTTGCGCCGTGAGCAGCTCGCCTTCATTTTTCAGAGTTTTGGCTTGTTGCCCTTGCTCACGGCTGCGGAGAATGTCGGAGTGCCGTTGCGAATGCGCGGTCTGCCAAGCGCAGAGCGCGAGGCGCGCATCCGCGAGGCATTGGAGTGGGTCGGCTTGGCGCGGCGGGCGCGCCATCGTCCCTATGAGCTGAGCGGCGGCGAGCAGCAACGCGTCGCTATTGCGCGGGCGCTTGCCGCTCAGCCGCAGATCGTCTTGGCAGATGAGCCGACGGGTCAGCTGGATAGTCAGACAGGCAGGCGCATTTTGGATTTGCTGCGCCGTCTGGTGGCGGAGCGCGGCATCACCGTCGTGATCGTCAGCCACGATCCCATAGTCATGGCGGAGGCGGACGTAGTGCATGAGCTGCGCGACGGTAAACTGATCGAGACGCGCTACAAATCAGTCTGATCGCCGCATTTGTGGTAGACTCAGAGGTATGGATGCACGCCAACTGACTGCCACTTTGAGCGATCATCATAAGACCGAGTTGGTCGCAGCCAGCGCGCTGACCCTTGCGCCCTCCCTGCGTCTCCCCGACTCGGTCTTGGACGCTTTTGCCCTCAGGCTGCGGATTGAGCCGCCCCGTCAGCGCGATCTGCCCACTCTGCCGTCAAGAGCGCTTCGCCGCTTAGCACCGGAGGCTGTGGCGCAAGCGCGTGCTGCTTTGCAGCCGCCGCCTTCTGTGTCGCTGATTGGGCGTGAAGCGGAGCTATCTCGCGCTGTTCAGGCGCTGTGCGCAGGAGGCGCTGTATGTCTAGACGTGCAGAGTATTGGCAAAACGACCTTTTTACGCGCTCTCGCCGCTGATTCGCGCTTGCGGGCGCACTTTGCGCATGTCTGGTGGTTAGAGTCGCCTTTGCCGCGTGAGACCTTTGTGCGTTTGCTTGCTCTTGCCCTGAACGCGCTCGACGTGCTTGAGGCGGCGCCTGAAAGACAGCTTGATCTGTTGCGCGCTGCTTTTGGGCGGATGAAAGCGCTTTTGATCTGTGACTGGGCGTCTGTTGAGGCGTGGTTGAGCGGCTTGGCGCCGTACGTCGTTTGGCAGGGCGATGTGCTGCCCTCTGATGGTGAGTTCATTGCACTTGGGACTCTATCCGATGCAGTTGTGCTTGAGTACCTTGCCGCCCAGACGCGCCTTACGGATTCTGAGCGTGCGCAGCTTGCTCCGCTGATCGGCGGATCGCCGCCTTTGTTGCGCTTGTGTGCGGCGCTTTTGGCGGAGGATGATCTCACTCTTCCGCTTTTGCTTGATTTTTTGCGTGCTACGCCGCCTGAGGATCGTTATGCGGCATTATTGAGTGAGGCGATCAGCAGTTTTCCTGCTGAGTACCGTGCAGTTTGCCATGCTTTGGCGGCGACGCCTACGCAGCGCTTGCCTGCGGCGCTGATCGCGGCGCGCTTTGCCAATCCTTTGGCGGCGCGCCGTGCATTGAGCTTTTTGGCGCGCCGTCGTTTGATTGAGCTGCATTCCACGCCTGAGGGAGAGCTGTGCAGCGTTTTGTTTTCTTTGCCGGAGCCGTTACGCGATCCTGAGAGCGTCCCTTTTGAGGTCGCCGCGCTTGATTTTGAGCGGCTTAGTCAGGTGAGCTACGCTGAGGATGAGCGCGAGGCGCAGGCGGCGTTTTTGCAGCGGCAGGGCGTTGCGCTAACTGAGGAAAATCGCCCTGAGGAGGCTAAGCAGGTGCTTGAACAGGCGCTTGCTTTGCGCCGTACGCTTGACTTCCCACACGCCGTTGCTGAGACCCTTAGCGCGTTAGGGCGACTCGCCTATTTGAATGGCGATGCAGCGGGTGCAGTTATTTACTTAGAAGAGGCGGCTGAGATTTTGCACAACTCAGGCGATGCAGTGGCGCTGGAGACCGTGCGCCTAGCGCTGTGCCGTGCTTACGCCTTTGCAGGCAGATTTGATGCAGCATTGGCGATCGCTGATGAGGAGTCAGTGCCGGCGGCGGATTTGGCGGCGCTCTATCGGGCGCGGGGCGAGTGGACGGCGGCGTTGACGTGCTATGAGCGCGTGCTTGCTGATGAGTCTGATGAAGACGACTGGCTAGCGGCGCAAGTTGGGCGCGCTGAGACTTTGATCCTTGCTGGGAGAGAGGCTGAGGCGCTCCGTAGTGCGCCTGCAGGCAGTTTTGCCGCGCTTTGGGCGCAGGCACTCGCGGCGCACTTGAGCGGTAACTTATCGGGCGCGCTCTCTGCTTATGCCGCTTTGGAGTCTGTGACGCCTTATGCATGGCGCGGCACAGTGGCGCGGGCTAAGGCGCGAGCGTTAGCTGCGGCGGGCGATTTGCGCGAGGCGGCGTTGCTGGTGGGTGCGGAGGGCGTTTGGTATGAGGTGCGGCAGCCTTACCCTGCCTTTGCCCGTCAGCGCTTGAGTTTGGCGCTCTACGCCCAGTTGTGTCTGATGTTGGGCGAGTGGGATGAGGCGCGCCGTGCAGCTGGGGAAGCGCGTGCCATTCGCATTGAGCGTGCTGATCCTGAGGCAGAGGCAATTGCCTGCTGCGTGCTAGGTCGTTTGGCGCGGCAAGATGGCGACCTTGCGCAGGCAATTGAGGCGTTTGAGGCGGCGCTGAAGGCGCTCAATGCCCTGCGCGAGGATCAGGCACGGGCGCATGTCTTGCACATATTGGGCGATCTCTGGCGTGAACAAGGCGACCTTGAGCGCGCTGCCGCCAGCTATCGCCGTGCGCTCAGCTTTGCGCCCTCTGAGAGCCTATTGACTCATCTCGCCCTCGCTGAGGCGCTTGAGGCAGCGGGACGCGGTGCTGAGGCACTTGAGGCGGGCGCGGAGGCGATCACAGCCTTGCATCCGCAGCGCCAGACGGCAGATTTGGCGTTGTTGGGCTTTGCTTATGCGCGGCAGGCACGCCGTCAAGCGCGCTTCGGGCGCGCTGAGCGGGCGCAGGTGATCGGCGATCAGTGGCTGCAGATTTTGGTGGCGCGCTTCACGGAGGCGCTCTCGCACGCGGAGCCTGCCTTGAATGCGCTTGCTATCGGATTGTATTTGAGGGGCGATCTTGAGGTGGCGCTCGCTGAGCGCGATCCGATTGAGCTGATCGATCTGGCTGAGCGCGCCGTCCAGATTGTGGAGCAGCTTGCGCCGCAGAGCGTGGCGGTTTGGGCGGCGCGCCGCGACCTCGCAGAGCTATATCGGCGGCTTGGGCGCGAGCGCGAGGCAATGGAGGTGCTTGCGCCGCTGATCGCTTTTCGGCGCGCTCAGACTGCACAAGTCGAGGAGGGCTATACGCTCACATGGCGCGATATTTTCTTATGTGCGGCGCGTGTTTGTGAGCCATTCGATAAAGAGGGATATTATCTTGATGCCTACAGGCGCGAGTCAGATTTTTATGCGCGTGGGCTGATTAATCTTGAGGAAGCGCGCTTCTTTCGGCGGGCGTGCGAGGCAAAAATCGTTGTCTCAGCCGACATTGATGATAGGGAATTCGGCGCGTTTTTCGCTCAGAGTGATATTGGCTCGCTGCAGCATTCAGCGACTTTAGCATACGAGGGTGCTGCATACAACTTTAGACGGGCAGGCGATGAAAAGCGCCTTGCCGAGACTCTGGCTGAGGCGGGCGAGTTCCTTGTGCGTGTTGGGCAGCATGGCAAGGCGATCAAGGCGCTGCAGGGCGCGTTACGGGTCTTTGGGCGCACCACCAGACCTGAGCAGGCACGCATGGCGCAGCTATATGCCGATCTTGGCACGGCACAAGCGCACGTTGGGCGAGCAGGGCAAGCGGCGGAGTCGTTTAGGCAGGCGTTGCGCTTGATCGATCAGTTCAGCGCGCCTGAGCGCTATGCCGCCATCCTGACTGCTTTTGCCCGCGCTGAGATGCGTTTGAGGTCTTACCAGAGCGCTGCGACTGCTTATCAGGAGGTGCTGCAGTTCGATCAGCCGCCTGCTGAGCGTCAACAGCTTTTGGTGGAGTTGGGTAGGGCGTTGCATAAGTTAAATCAGCATGAGGCGGCGGCGCGCGCTTATCGAGAGGCGCTTGCTATCCCTGAGGGCAGTCCCAAGCGCCGTTCAGCCCTTGAGCGCGCCCTTGCGGAGTGTTACCTCGCTTTGAACGACCTTGACACGGCGCAACAGAGCTATGAGCGCGCTATTGCAGTGGCGCCGAAACATTTGCTGGGCGTTTTGTGGGTCATGCTGGGCGATTTGCAGCGCCGTCGCCCTGATTTGCAGGCGGCATTGCACGCTTACACACAGGCACTGACCCATCTCAATTGGCGTTTGCGCCCTTCGCGCACAATAGCCGCTGAGCGCGCCATTGGCGAGCTGTATCTCGCCCTTGATCAGCCTGAGCAGGCGCTCCCGCATTTGGAGCGCGCTTTCAAGCTAGAAAAATGGCGCAAGCGGAAAATTCCTGCCAATTTGATCGCCCTTGCGCAGCTGTTGGCAGCCGCCTATGAGCGGAGTGGCGATCTGTTGCGCGCTGTGGCATATCAGCATAGCGCGCTGGTCTATCAGGATGAGCAGCGCGACCCTGAGGCGGCTTTGGCGATGCTGAGCGAGTTGCAACGTCTGTATGCCCAGCTTGAGCAGCCGAACGAGGTAGTGCGCGTCTGTACAGAGGCGCTGCGCCTTGAAAAGACCGTAACGCGCCCTAAGCCTGAGCGTCTCAGCCAGACCTACCTTGCGCTAGGTAAGGCGTATCAGGCGCTTAGTTTGTTGGATGATGCCGCCCGTAGCTTCCAGCAAGCCCTTCAGGGCGCTGAGAATCTCGAGGCGGAGCGCGCCCTTGCCGAAGTGCGCGCTCAGATCGCCCGTCATGAGCAGGCGCTTGCTGTGGCGACTCAATCGCGTACTTTGCTGGAGCGGACGCGCCTGCCCGATCTCTATGACCTTGTTTTTGTGATCGCTTTGCAGATACAACACAATCTCGCTATCGGGCGCCATAGCGAGGCGTTTTCGTATCGTCTTGAGCTGATCAAGCTGCTGCATGAGCGCCGCCACGAACTGACCTTTGCAACCGATAATCCAACGGCGCAGGCGCTCTTGGCGGTTTTGCGCGGCGATGAGGCAAAAGATGCGCGTCTTGCCGCTGCGGAGTATCGTGCGGCGCTTGATCTGTTGCAGCGCGAGGCGCAGCCCAACCCTGCGCTGCTTAAGGTACTGGCGTACTTGTTGGAGAGCGCATCGGCATGAGGTTGTGGCGCTACCGCGACGCTGTGCTGAGTCTTACCTTGCTCAATTTGCGTTTGCGCTATAACAACACGCTGATCGGCGCGGCGTGGAGTCTGGTCAATCCACTTTTTTTCACGTTGATCTTCACGTTTGTCTTCACAGTGCTGTTGCCTAACGCGACGCCTGATTTTCCCATTTTTGTGCTTTCGGCACTCTTGGCGTGGAACTATTTTCAGGCGGCGGTGCTGAATGCTGCGATCAGCGTGACCAACGGACGCGGCTTGGTGCTGAAGATCGCCTTTCCGCGTGCCGTCTTGCCTGCAGCTGCAGTCCTGACCGAGTTAGTGACCTTTTGTCTCGCTTTGGGCGCTGTGCTTGTCCTACTCTATCTGACAGGGCGCGGCTTGGGCGCGGGCTTGCTGGCTGTGCCGCTTTTGGTCGTTTTGCTGACCTGCCTTGCGGGCGGCTTGGGCATGATCTTTGCTGCGCTGAACGTCTATTTGCGCGATACGCAGGAGTTTTTGAGCGTTTTCATGTTTGGCTGGTTTTTTATGACGCCGATTATTTACAGTCTGGAGGCGATCCCGCCTGAGCGCCTGATCGCGGGCGTGAGCGCACGGGCGCTTATTCAGCTGGTCAATCCGCTTTCGCCGCTGATCAGCGCTTTTCGGCAGGCGATCTATGAGCGGCGTCTACCTGATCTTGAGCTGATCGGTGCTTCAGCGCTTGCTGCCGCGATCTTTTTAGGGATCGGCGCGTTGATCTTCGGACGTGCCAGCCGTCGTTTTGCTGAGTCGTTATGAATTGCCTTGAGGTGCGCAACGTCTCAAAGACGTTCATCATTGTGCGGGATCGCGCTAGGACGGTCAGTGGCTTTTTGATCGATCTGGCACGCTTTTGGCGGCATTTGGAGCGCGTCCCGTTCACAGCGCTGCACAATCTCTCGCTCAGTGTGGCACAGGGTGAGACGCTTGGCATCATCGGCGCGAATGGGAGCGGCAAAAGCACGCTTTTGAAGCTGATCGCGGGCATTTATACGCCTACGAGTGGCACGATCACAGTGCGTGGACGCTTAGTAGCGCTTTTGGAGCTGGGCGCAGGTTTTCACGGCGATTTGAGCGGGCGCGAGAACATTTTGCTGAACGGCGCGCTGTACGGGCATACGCGGGCGGCAATGGCGCGCCGTGTGGCAGAGATCGCTGCCTTTGCTGAGATTGAGGACTTCCTCGATACGCCGCTCAAGTACTATTCAAGCGGGATGCAGGCGCGCCTCGCTTTTGGCGTAGCAATGGCGACTCCTTCAGAGATCATGCTCTTGGATGAGGTGCTTGCTGTGGGCGATATGGCGTTTCAGCGGCGCTGTGTGGCGAAGCTGCGCGATTTGCAAGCAGAGGGACGCACGCTGGTGATCGTCTCACATAGCTTGGAACTAGTGCGCGAGTTGTGCAGCCGTGCGCTCTGGCTTGATCGGGGTCGCCTTATGGCGGAGGGCGATCCAGAGTGCGTTATCGCGGCATATGCCGCCCACAGCGCGCAGCAAGGCGTCTCAACCATGCCGCAAGTGCCTTAGGCGACTATCCGTTACGCGCTTTTGAGCAAAATGCGCTATACTCTGCACAAGTTGGCTATGTCAAGCACCAGAAAAGGAAACATACAGCATGTTCAGCAGCGTTACAGAGATGTTCGAGAAACTGCGCGAGCGCTTCATCCCAGAAAAAGCGCGTGGCGATAACGGCTTGATCGCCTTTGAGCTGAGCGGGGAGGGCGGCGGCAATTTTTGGCTGCAGGTGAGCGACGGAGCGCTCAATATGGGCGCAGGCGAACCGCCCGCAGATGCCGACGCCATCTTGCGCGCCGAAGCCACCGACCTGATGAAGATCATGAGCGGCGAGCTGAACCCGATGATGGCGTTCATGTCGGGCAAAGTCAAGGTAGATCGCAACATGGGCATGGTCATGAAGCTGATGGGCTGGTTCGGCATGTAGTGTGCTTCCTTTGCCATTTTTCAGCAGATTGAACAAACCTAGCCCGATGTCTTGTTGTGCAAGTTGGCAGTTGATGGCATAATTACGCCAAAGGCGCCTTTTTGGCTTGCGCGTCACGTCAGAGGGGCGCAATTGGCGCGCTAAAACGCACATTCTTTGAGAGTCTTGGAGGTTTCAGTGGCAAGCGTATCGTTCAGAGGCGTCTACAAGCGCTATCCCGGCGATGTAGTCGCGGTAAAGGACCTCAACATTGAGGTGGCAGACAAAGAATTCCTCGTCTTAGTCGGTCCATCGGGCTGCGGCAAGACCACCAGCTTACGGATGCTGGCGGGCTTGGAAGAAATCTCGGAGGGCGAAATTCTGATCGGCGACCGCGTGGTCAACAACATTGCGCCCAAAGACCGTGACATTGCAATGGTCTTCCAGAGCTACGCGCTCTATCCGCACATGACCGTCTACGAAAATATGGCGTTCGGCTTGCGCCTGCGCCGCGTGCCGCGTGATGAGATTGATCGGCGCGTGCGCGAGACCGCCAAGAGCCTGATGATTGACCAGCTGCTTGACCGTAAGCCGCGCCAGCTTTCGGGCGGTCAGCGCCAGCGCGTGGCAGTCGGGCGCGCCATTGTGCGTGAGCCGCAGGTCTTCTTGATGGATGAGCCGCTCTCCAACTTGGACGCTAAGCTGCGCGTCGAGGCGCGTGCTTTCATCAGCAAGCTGCATCAGCGCCTTGGCACCACCTTCATCTACGTGACGCACGATCAGGTGGAAGCCATGACCATGGGGACGCGCATCGCTGTGATGAGCGCTGGTGAGCTGCAGCAGATTGACACGCCGCAGAATCTCTACGACCATCCGGCGAATGTGTTCGTGGCAGGCTTCATCGGCAGCCCTTCGATGAATTTCTTCGAGAATTCGCGCCTTGTGGAAGAAGACGGCAAGCTCTACGTCCTGACTCACTCTTACAAGATTCCTGTGCCGGAGAAACGCTATCAGCGCTACCGCGATCACGTCGGTCAGGAGGTCATTTTCGGCATCCGTCCAGAGTCCATTCACGACTCGCACTACACGCCGCCCAGCATCCAGCCTGCTTACATCGAGGCGAATGTGGACGTGGTCGAGCAGATGGGCAACGAGAAAATCCTCTACCTCGAGGAAGGCGGCAAGACCTTCATCGCCCGCGTTGACCCGCGCACTGATGTGCATGTTGGGCAGCGCATCCAAGTGGTGATGGACGTGCTGAACATGCACCTGTTCGATGTCAAGACGCAGAAAGCGCTCTGATCGCGCCTGATTATCGCAGCATTGCAATCTCAGCGAGGGCGGTTCGGCGGCTGTGCCAAAGCGCCCTCGTTTTCGCATCTACAGGTGAGCTATTGATGACTGAGCCTTTGACTTACCGCGTCATGGCGCATCGCATTCGCATGTTGGTGCGCGATTGGCAGGGCGCGCCGCCGCCTGTGCTGTTTCTGCATCATATCACAGCGAATGGTATCGAGGCGCTGCGCATGGCGCGCACCTTGAACGGACGCCGCCGCCTGATCGCGCCTGATTTGCGCGGACGCGGCGGCAGCGACATGCCTTTTGGCGAATATGGACTGACGGCTCATTACCTTGAGCTGGTGGATGCGCTTGATCGGCTCAATATTAGCCAGTGTGCTGTGGTGGGACATTCTTTCGGGGCGATGTTGGGCGTTTGGTTGGCAGCGCACTTGCCTGAGCGCGTCACGCACTTGATTTTGATAGATGGTGGCGCGCCGCCCAATCCGCATGAAGTCCAAGCGCTGAACGCCTATTACGATACTATGCCCTATCGCTACCCTTCGCTTGAGGCATATGTTGAGCGCTACAAGACTCATCCGCTCTATCAGCCGTACACAGAGGAACTCGATCTTTTGCTGCGCAGCAACCTGCGCCAACAGCCTGATGGGAGCTATATCCGACGCATGGCGCGCTATGTGCTGGATGCAGAACGCTCGCCTGCGGCTGTTGAGCAATGGAAGTATTTGCCGCAGCTGTATGCACAAGTGCGCTGTCCCGTGCTGATTTTGCGCGCAGGCATGGGCATTTTTAGCCCCACTGAGCCTGTTTTGACGGATGAAATACTTGCCTTGATGCAAGCGGGGATGCCTCAAGCTGAGGTCTTGACTATTTCGGAGGCGGGGCATACTACCATTGTGACTATGCCTCACCCCCAGCGTGACGCCGCTATGTTGCGCTTTCTAGGAGTTGCTGATGACGGACATAACTGAGCATTTAGCTGAGCAGCTTGAGGAATTGAAGATGTTTCAGCGCGTGGATCGGGAGCTGGGCGCCACGCTCGACTTCGACAACGTGCTGATGCTGACAATGGATTGGGCGCTACGGCGCACAGGTGCAGCGGCGGGCATGTTTGTCACGTTTAACGATCAGGATAACAGCCTGAAGCCGCTCGTTGCACTGGGCTACTCGCTTGATGACGCCCTAGAGCGGGTCTGGCAGCTTGAAGAGAGCATCATCGGGCGCGCCATACGCACGCGCCTTAGTCAGCACGTCACTGATCTCGCGGCTGATCCCGATCATCGCTCACACCACGCCCTCGCTGAGACTCGCTCAGCCATTGCTGTGCCAATTGAGCTACGCGGCAAGGTTATCGGCGTGATCTGGCTGGAGGGTGAGGCGCCTGATACGTTCACAACCGCTGACATCGCTTTTGTGGGTCGGCTGGCTCAGCGCGCCGCCATTGCGCTTGACCATGCGCGGCTCTACCGCGAGGCTGCCCGCCAAGCCGATGAAATGGCGTCGCTTTACACTGCCAGCCGCATGATCTCTGCCAGTTTGGAGCGCCCACAGGTGCTGGCAATTGCTGCGCAGTCCCTAGCGACCACACTGCGCGTCTCGCTGGTGGTCATGGCGGATTATCGCAAGCTGCAAGATGAGATCGAGCTAGTCCATGCTTACCGATTGGCAACGGCGCGCCTTGCCATGAGTGTTTTGCCGCAAGTGGGCAGTAGTTTCGCCACAGAGAGCCTACCTGAGGTGCGCCATGTCATCCAGACTCAGCGCAGCAGCGGTTATGGCGTTCATTCGCGCCTGCTCTCAGAGCGTTTGCGCGATTTTATGATCGCTCATGGGGCGCACGCCCTGCTGATCATCCCGCTTGCCACAGCACCTACGGCAGCCAACGCCCAAGAGATTGAAGTGGTGGGCGTGGCACTGGCAATGGAGCAGCGCCATGATCGGCACTTCAGCGAGGAAGATTGCGCTCTCGCAGAGGCACTCGGCAGCCAGATTGCCTCTGCTCTGCGGCAAGCGCGCTTGTATGCTGAGGTGCGTGAGCTAGAGAGCATTAAAACGCACATGATCCGCATGGCGTCTCACGATCTGCGCAATCCGCTCAACGTGGCGATGAACTATTTTGATATGTTCACAGAGACGCTGGATGTTTCATCTTTCTCTGAGCGTCAAAAGCACTATGTTGAGCGCGTGCGGAAAGCACACCAGACTATGGATACGCTCATAAAAGACCTGCTGACACTTGAAAGGGTTGAGAGCGAGCGTGAGGCGCTTTGGCAGGTGGTGGATTTTAATGCACTGGTCAGTGCTGAGGTTGAAGTGCAGCGTGCGGCTGCTGAACTGAAAAAACATACGCTGACGCTGCAATTGCCTGCCAGCACGCTCCATGTGCGCGGTAGCGCAACGCAACTCAGGCAGGCGATCAGCAACTTGATCAGCAATGCGATCAAGTACACGCCTGATGGCGGCTTGATCCAAGTACGCTTGACTGCTAAAGAGCGCCGCTTGCTCTTTGAGGTACAGGATAACGGCTATGGAATCAGTAAAGAGCGGCAAGAGCGGCTATTCAGCAGTTTCTACCGCGCCCGTGAGCCAGGCACAGATCACATCAGCGGCACAGGGCTGGGTTTGAGTCTGGTGCGCACAGTGATCGAGCGTCACGGCGGCAAGGTCTGGATGAATAGCGAGGCGGGCATCGGCAGCATTTTTAGCTTTTGGTTGCCCCTCGCCCAAACAGTAGGCGACTAAGTGCTTGACGCGCCGATGTAGCCGCGCAGTTGGGCTACCAGCGCGCCAAACTGAGGCGAATGCACCATCTCTAGGCGGCGCGGGCGCGGCAAAGGGATTTCCAATGCTGCGCTGAGCCTGCTTGGGCGCGCCGTCAACACCAAGACCCGATCCGCCATAAAGACCGCCTCTGTGAGGCTGTGCGTCACCATCAGGATCGTCTTGCCCGTGCGCGCCCACAGGTCAAGTAGCTCCAGCTGCATGTATTCGCGGGTCATGGCGTCGAG
Source organism: Candidatus Thermofonsia Clade 1 bacterium (assembly GCA_002794705.1). The sequence goes on along the minus strand of PGTK01000005.1, from coordinate 100,945 downwards.
CGCGCCGAAGGGTTCATCCATCAGCAGCACAGATGGATTCTGCACAAGGGCGCGTCCCAGCGCGGCGCGCTGCGCCATGCCGCCTGAGAGCTGGCTAGGATAGACTTCGGCGAACTCTGCCAAGCCCAGCTGCGCGAGGGCGTCTTGGGCAATGCGGCGGCGCTCCCAGCGCGGCACGCCGCGCAGTGCCAGAGGCAATTCGACGTTGGCACGTGTGCTGAGGTAGGGCAACAAGTTCGGCTGTTGGAACAGGATGCCGATCTCAGGACGCGGCGCTGTGATCGGTTTCCTATCGAATAGGACTCGACCCATGCTTGGCTTGAGCAAGCCTGCCATAATGCGCAGCAAGGTTGTCTTGCCGCAACCGCTCGGTCCAAGCAGGCAGACGAACTCGCCTGCGGTCAGCCCAAAGCTGATCTCCTGCAGCACCTCTAGCGCTCCAAAGCGCTGCCAGACTCCCTCAACGCGCAGCATCGCCATCACTCGTAGGACTCAGGCAAGAACTCGTTCGTGAAGGCGTCCTGATAGCCTTCAATTGAGTCGATCAAGCCCATGGAGAGCAGCGTCTCAGCGGTGAGCTTCCATGCCGAGTCCGTGCTTTCGCCTAGCCGATCAGCCTTCCACAGCTCAATTGAGCGCAGCAAGACTTGCTTCTGGACGGGATCGTCCTCTGCCAAGCTTTCTACAAACTTGCGGCTGACCTGATAGGCGAGATCAGGATCGGCAATGGTCAGCGCTAGACCGCGTCCGTATGCCCGTGCCATGCCGCGCACTAGCTCTGGGCGCTCCGCAATGGTCTTTTCGTTGGTCACCAAGCCATTCGAGACCAAATCGGCGTAGTCGCTGATGGCGATCACTTCCACGTCAAAGCAGCGCGCCGCGATCTGGAGCGGTTCGTTAGCGATGTAGATGACGGAGGCATCCACTTGGCGTTCGCAGAAAATTGGCGCGGTATCGTAGCCAATGGCGCGCACCTCGCGCAGGTCAGATTCGCTCATCTCAGCCGCGTTCAGCAGTGCCTTCAAGCCGAAGTAGCTGGCGCCGAACTTACCCGGCACGCCCACGATCTTGCCCTTCAGGTCTTGGGGCTTGCGGATCGGGCTATCCTTCGGCACAACCACACCGACGGGGAAGCGCTGATACCAGCGGAAGAAGTATTTCACAGGCGCGCCTTGCGCACGCGCCAAGACCACCTGTTCGCCGCTGATCATGCCGAATTGCAGGTTATTTGTGGCGATGCGCGTCAAGCCGTCGGTCTCATCGAAACCGTGTTCAATAGTGACCTCAATGCCTTCCTCGCGGAAGAAACCCTGCTCAATCGCCATGTAGACGGGCGCGAATTGCACGTTCGGAATGTAGCCCAAAAAGAGCGTGATCGGCGTTAGAGCGGAATCGCGGGTAGGAACGTCGCGCTCAGGCAGAGCGGCGCCTGGCGTCGGCTCAACGGTTGGCTCAGCAGTGGGTTCAGCGGTAGGTTCGGCAGTCGGCTCAGCGGCTGGCGCGCCTTCCTCTTTCACCTCGCCGTGATCCTTCTTCATAATGCCAACTTGCGGCTCGCCCGTCACGACACAAGCTGAGAGCGCAAGGCTCAACACGAACAGAATGGCTAGGAATTTACGCATGGTCTCCCTTCCTTGTGATGAAGATGTCTTATGCCTGTGGCGCACGCCAGCGCAGCGCACGACGCTCCAGCCGCGCCACGATCTCATAGAGCAGGAGCGCCAGTGCTGTCAGCGTGAACACGCCAACCATGACGCCTGCGGGGTTGTACATAAAACGTGATGAAAAGATCATGAAGCCCAAGCCTGCTGTCGCACCGTAGCCCTCGCCCACTACTGTGCCAACTACCGCCAAAGTGACGCTGACCCGCAAGCCGCCGAACAGCGAAGGCGCTGCTGAAGGCAGCTCAAGGCGATAGAAAGTCTGCCAGCGTGAGGCGTTCAAGGCATGGAATAGCTCGTGCAGTTCGCTTGGCACACTGCGAATGCCGACGAGCGTCGCCATTAGCATTGGGAAAAAGACGATCAGCGCGGCAACAACGCTCACAGAGGCAATGCCCGGTCCGCCCAAGCGCGTGATCAGGATTGGCGCAATAGCGATCAGCGGCACGGCTTGGAAACCGATCACGTAAGGCGCAAAAGTGCGCTCTGCAAAGCGGTTGCGAGCGATCAGGTAGCCCAGCAGCAGCGCGCTTGGCACGCCCATCAGCAAGCCGAGCGTCACCTCTAATACAGTCGTGCCGAGATGGTTGAGCAGCGTGCCATTCCTGAGCAGCTGCAGGAAGGTCTGCCAGACTGCCTCAGGCGTGGCGATGACGAAGGCGAGGCTTGCCGAGTCGCGGGCTTGGAAGTGCCACAGGGCGAGCAGCGCTACCGCGACCATGATCGCGGGCAGGCGCTGCCATAGCCTGCGTAGAAAGCTCAAGCGCGGCGCGCTCAGGCGCGGCGGCGCGATAGTCTGTGTGCTTGGGCTGGCAATTTGCGCCATAGGCATCCCCCTCTAGGTCTGATGGGTGAGCAGAGTCGGGGCGGCGCAGGGTAGGCAAAGCAGACTTGCAGCGCATAGGCGCTGAGTCGGCTTGAGGCACCATGCAGAGACGGCAAAGCACGGCTGACCAGCCGTTAGGCATTGCCGCTGACCTTCTCCCATCCGGACTGTAACCGTCGGCTTCGGTGTCTCACCGAAATCCACCGCTCAACCAAGGCTGAGACGGGTCGCGGGCTAGGCGCTCTGGGCGCATCACCGCCGGTGGGGACTTCCACCCCGCCCCGAAGGTCTGCATTCGCTTGTTCGTTGAAGAATATAGCACTTTGCGAAAAAAGACACAAGTGTTTTCCAAATTGGTCAAGTTGCACTGTAGCGCACTGATGGAGGCTATGATAAACTCTCCTCCGCAACGTTAACCTGCCTTTAAGTGAGCGTTCGTGCGCTCTAAGGAGAGCTTTTTCCGTGAGACGCAGCAAATTATTCCTCGCCTTTGTAGCATTGACCGTTCTAGCGCTGATTGTGCCCACCATCAACGCTCAGGATGACCCCACCAAACGTATCCCGCCGATCCTGCCTGATCTGGGCGGGCGCGTGATCACTGCTGTCTCTTCGAATGACTACACGCCTTTTGCTTTCTTCGACCAGACCTTGAACAAGAACGTCGGCTTTGAGTATGAGCTGCTGGATGAGATTTGCCGCCGCCTGAACTGCGTCCTTGACCACAAAGAGCGCGCTTGGGACGGCATGTTAGCCGCTATGAATCGCCGTGAGTACGATCTGGCGCACGTGGGCATCACCATCAAGGAAGAGCGCAAAGAGCTGGTGGATTTCTCCGATCCGTTTACGATCGTTGAGCTCCGCGTGCTGGTGCGTGCTGATGAGGCGCGCTTCACTAGCCTGAAAGACCTACAAGAGAATGCCAATCTCAAATTCGGTGCGCAGCCCGGCACCACTTCATACTTTGTGGCACTGGACATTGTGGGCGCCGAGAATGAAGCGGCGCGTATTGTGCCTTATGACGGCTTTGCCATTGCAGTCGAAGCGCTGATCAAGGGCGACGTAGATGCTGTGGTCGCTGATGCGGTTAGCGGTGTCGGTTTCATCGGCGCAACAGCGGATAAGCTGAAGCTGTTGGACGAGATCATCGGCACAGACCCACTCGGCTTGGTCTTTCCGAAGGGCAGCGATCTGGTAGAGCCGTTCAATCTAGCGCTTGCCTCCATGCGCCATGACGGCTACTTGAAGTATCTTGAGAACAAGTGGTTCTTCTTGTTCCAACCGTGAGCAACTTGCCACAGAACGAGACGGGCAGGCGCGAGTCTGCCCGTTTTTTTCAGACCTGAGCGGAGAAAGTCAGCCTTGCAGATCAAAGTGAGCGCGGGCGAATCGCGCTTGGTGCCGCTGAGCGAGCGGCTGCGGCGTCTGCCGTGGTGGGCGCTAGTGGCGGCGCTGCTCGGCATTCTGTTTGCGTGGCACATCCACACTGATCAGACCTACAACCAGATTTTTCGAGCGATCCTGAACGGGCTAGGCATCACGCTGTATGTGACGGCAATTGCCTACAGCGCTGCGCTCGTTTTAGGCTTGATCCTCGCCTTTGCACGGCTCTCGAAGAATGTGATCATTTACCAGATCGCCACTTTCTATGTGGAGATCATTCGCGGCGTGCCGGCGCTTGTGCTGCTGCTGTACGTTGCCTTTGTCGGTTTTGAGCTGTATGTGAACGCGATGAACGGCATCGGTGCGTGGCTGCTGGAGCGCGGCTGGCTGATCGGGCTGGGCGAACATCTTAACAGTTTGCGCCTGCGCGATATTGATAACCTGACCCGCGCTATCGTCGCGCTTGTGATCGCCTATTCGCCGTTCGTCTCGGAGATTTTCCGCGCCGGGATCGAGTCGATCCCGCGTGGGCAAATGGAGGCGGCGCGTTCGCTCGGCATGAATTACTGGCAGGCAATGCGCTATGTGATCTTGCCGCAGGCGATTCGCAACGTATTGCCGCCGCTCGGCAACGATCTGATCGCCATGCTCAAAGACTCTTCGCTCGTTTCCATCTTAGGCGTGCGCGATATCACGGGCGAGGGGCGGGTCGGCGCAGCGCGCACCTTCAGGACGTTCGAGACGTATAACATCGTGGCGTTCCTGTACCTGAGCATGACCTTGCTGCTCTCAGGCGTGGTGCGCTGGATTGAACGCCGCACCTCAGAGGGCAGGCACTAAGTGCGATAGACAATATCGCGCCGATTGACCATGCCTACAAAGCGCGTCCCATCAAACACAGGTGCATGATCCACGTTGTAAGCGTCCAGCTGCGCTTTGGCGCTCTCTAGCGGCTCCGTGATGAACAGGATCGGGAAGGCGCTCACAGGCAACATCACGTCAGCAACACGGACTCTGCCCCATTTAAGGCGCGGCACGCGCTCAACCTGCTCCGCCGTGACCATGCCCACCAGTGCGCCGTCATAAAAGACAGGGAAGGCTTGATCGGGCGCGTGATCGAGGTAGCGCCACGCCAAGAGCGCTAGAGGCAGGCGCGCATCAATCGGCGGCACGTTATGGCGCAAGACTCGGTAGAGCGGCGCCTCGTTCGGCAAGCCGCCCAGACTCATCCGATAGCTCATGCTCGCCGTCCCATAGAGGAAACTGGCGATCAGCACGAACCACAGCGCATTGAACCAGAAGCCGTTCAGGAACAGCAGCAGGGCGAAAATTACAAACAGCGCCGCCACGCCCTGCCCCACCCGACTGGCTTGGCGAGTCGCTTTGCGGTAGCTGCCGCTGAAATGCCACAGCGCAGCCCGTAGGACTCTCCCGCCATCTAGTGGGAAGCCGGGCAACAGGTTAAAAATTGCCAAAGTGAAGTTGATCAGCGCTAACCAGCGGCAAACAGCGCCCGTTAGGTCAGGCAAGCCACCTAGCGCGCCAAACATGAAGGCAAGCGCAAGGCTGGAGAGCGGACCGAGAATGGCGATCCAGAACTCATGGGCGGGGCGCTCAGGGTCGCGGGCGATGAATGCTACGCCGCCGAACAGATGTAGCACAATCCGCTTGACGGGGATGCGGTAGCGCAGCGCCATCAGCGCGTGCGCCATCTCATGCCAGAGAATCGAGAGGATGAAAATGACGGCGGCAAGCGCTCCGAACAGCCAATAGAGCGCGCTGCTGAGGCGCGGCACCTCACGCGGCAACACACCGACCGCCAAGCTAAAGGTGACCAGCGCCGCGATCAAGAACAGACTCGGATCGAGGCGCACTTCCACGCCGCCGATCTCACCTACACGCCAGCCACGCGCCGTCGGATCAAGTGTGGCAGGCGGCTGTCTTAAGAAATTCGCCATATCAGTTTAAGCGTCTACTCAAGATACGGGCAAGGCAGAGTCTATCATTCATCCAGCACATTTGCCCAGATATCCGTGGCAGCGCGGTCTAGCTCTAGGGCAGAGTTGACATAGCGCTCAGTCGTAGCGATGCTGGAATGCCCAAGCGCCTGCCGAATCAGCTCAAACGAGACCCCCGCCTCGTAAGCGCCGCGTGCGAACGAACGGCGCAGATCGTGCGGCGAGATGCGCGGCAAGCCTGCTGCTTTTGCCGCCTGTTGCACCACGTTCCACACGGCGCGATCCGTGATGCGGCTGGTAGTGACCGTGCCGTTCGCCCAGATGCGCGAAAAGAGTGGATTATCGCCCTCTGGGCGCGGATGATGCTCGCGCCAGCGCTCAATGGCGGCAAAAGTCATCTCTGGCAGCTTCACGGGACGCATTTTTTCGCCCTTGCCGTGAACCTTCAGGATTTGGTTGCGCCCTTGCCGCGTGAGATCGCTCCAGAGCGCCGCCGCGACCTCATCACGGCGCAAGCCGCAGGTCACCATGAGGGTAATGATCGCTATGTTGCGCGCCTGCAAAGCGGGATTTTTGCTTGGGCTGTTGCGCAGCTTGGTCAGCATGGCGCGAATCTCATCAGGCGAGAGCCACGTGCCGCTGCGCTGACCCGTCTCGGCGCGGGGCACCTTCACACGGCTGAGTCCGCTGGCTACAGCGTACTCGATCCGCTCCATATCCGCCATGAATTGTGCCAGCCAGACTACAGACGCCTTCGCCTGCATGATGGACTGCTTACCTAGTCCCTCTGACTTGAGTTTGCCCAGCCACGCCTTCAGATTAGCGGTCGCTAGGCTTTCGACGGCAAGCGCGATCGGCAGCGCCTTCAGATCGAGCGACTCAGGCGCGAGTCCGCTCATTTCGGCAAGGTAGCGCGTGATCCAGCGGCGATAGGCGCGCTGCGTATGGACGGAGAGTCCTGCCATTGCCACAAACAGGTTCACATGCTCCAGATCGGGCGGCGCGGCGCTCGGTTGCGTATATGGGATGATATCCGTCATGCGTCTCTCTCAGCGCGAACAGGTGCATAAAAGTATACCATGCCTGCGCCCTGAGCGTTACAAAACTTGCCGTGCGCGCCGCGACGTGGTACATCTCTGCCTTGTGCAACTTGGCAGGTGAGCGCAGATAGAAGGAACTTGGTGAGTCATGCCTTTTCAGCTGGATCATGTGGTGATCGCCGTCTCGGACTTAGCGCATGCCGTTCGGGACTATCAGGCGCTGGGCTTCAAAGTGCTGGAGGGCGGCGTCCATGCCAGCGGCGCGACTCACAATGCGCTGATCGTCTTTGCAGATGGCACATACTTGGAACTTTTGGCGTCCACTGGGCGGGCGGCGCGCCCTGAGACGCTCGATTTTAGCCCGATGTTGGCAAACGGCGAGGGACTAGGCGGCTTTGCGCTGCGCGCCGACGATCTGGCTGCGCTGGTGGCAACCTTGCGCGGGCGCGGACTCGCCCTGAGCGATCCGATTGCAGGGGCGCGCCAAAAACCTGATGGGACGCATCTCACGTGGCAAATTGCGCTCGTGGATAGCGGCTTCCTGCCCTTTTTTATTGAGGATGTGACGCCGCGTCCCTTGCGCGTGCCTGATGATCCCGCACTGACGGCACATCCAAACGGGATTCGCGGCATTGGCGGCGTGGAGCTGGTCACGCCTGACCTTGCTGCTGCGCAGGCGCGCTATCGGGCGCTGCTGGGCGTCCAGCCTGAGCCTGAGGATATGCCCGCCTTCCGCGCTTTTGCCTTGCAGGGTGCGCAACTGGTGGTCAGCGCGCCGCAGCCTGAGACCGCTGAGCAGGTCATCAGTTGGTCAGCCGCGCCGATGCTCGCTTTGGAGGATGAGATCAGCGCGCTCTTCAACGCCGAAGTGCCGCTTGAGGTGCAGGCGCTCCTGCATCGCTCCGGGCAGCTGTGGGGGCAGTACGAGGCGGCGATCAAGCGCCAAATCGCTGATCGGGCGGCGTATCTGGCAGAGCGCGGCAATGTTGAGTCGCTTTACGCCGTGCGGGTTTGGCAGTCCGCACCCGAAGGGGACTTCCCGCTTTCCGATCTTGCCCTGACTCACAACGTGCGCTTTACTTTGCAATCGCCCGACTAGATCAGCGCACGGCACTATCTCTCCCTTTCCCTGTTTGCAACCAACATGCGACGCAGCGTCATTTCTCCCTTTCCCTGCTTGCGGGGAAAGGGCAGGGGATAGGGGTAAGTGACAAATGTCACACGCTTTTTCTAGCAAAGAGTACTAACAAGCGTTAGTTTGCCTCCCTATACTTAGAGTCAAGAGAGCTTGTTTTTCGGGGAGCTTTTCCAATGGCTAAAGGGACGATTTTCATAGATACCGAGCGCTGCAAAGGCTGCGGTCTATGCGCGCTGAACTGTCCGCAGCAGGTGATCGTGATGGCGACCGATCAGCTCAATCGCAAGGGCTACCGTCCGGCGCAGCTGGTTGATCCTGAGGCGCGTTGCACGGGCTGCGCCGTGTGCGCGTTAGTCTGTCCGGATGTGTGCATCACGGTCTACCGTGAGGCGCGTCCGCACAAGGAGGCGATCCATGAGCCGCGAACTGCTTAAGGGCAACGTCGCCATCGCCGAGGCGGCGCTGCGGGCGGGCATGTACGCCTATTTCGGCTATCCGATCACGCCGCAGACCGAGCTGTTAGAGCATTTGGCGCGCCGTATGCCGGAGCTGGGACGCGTCTTTTTGCAGGCGGAGAGCGAAATCGCCGCCATCAACATGGTCTATGGCGCAGCGTGCGCAGGCGTGCGGACAATGACCAGTTCCTCCAGCCCCGGCATCAGCCTGATGCAAGAGGGCTTATCCTACATCGCCGCCTCAGACTTGCCTTGCGTGGTCGTCGACGTAATGCGCGGCGGACCGGGCTTGGGCAACATCCTGCCCTCGCAAGCCGATTATTTCCAAGTGACGCGCTCCGCCGGGCACGGCGATTATCATCCGATTGTGCTGGCGCCCGCCTCCGTGCAAGAGGCAGTCGATCTGACCGTCCTCGCCTTCGATCTCGCCGATCAATACCGCCATTTGGTCATCCTAGCGGCGGACGGCTTGATCGGGCAGATGATGGAGCCAGCTGAGCTGCCGCCCATGCGCGATCTGCCCGCTGAGCGCCCTGCCTACGCCCTGACCGGCGCCAAGGGACGTCCGCCGCGCCGCATCGCCTCGTTCTATCTGCAGGCGGAGGCGGAAGAGGCGTACAACCTGCAAATTCAGGCGCGCTTGGCGCGCATCCGCCAGAATGAGCAGCGCAGCGTCGAGTATTTCACGGATGACGCGCAATTCTTGGTGGTCGGCTATGGCAGCGTCGGGCGCATTGCCCTGAGCGCTGTGCGGCAATTGCGCGAGAGCGGCGTCCCAGTCGGCTTGTTCCGCCCGATCACGCTCTACCCGTTCCCAGAGGCGCGCCTGCGCACTCTCGCAGAGCGCGTCGCGGCGATTTTGGTGGTGGAGATGAATGCAGGACAGATGCTTGAGGATGTCCGCCTTGTGGTGGCGGAGCGCACGCCGATCCACTTCTACGGGCGGATGGGCGGCGCGGTGCCAATGCCCGAAGAGATCGTCGGCGCGCTGCGCCAATTGCTCCCGACGGAGGTGCTATCATGACCGACTTGCTGTTGGAAGCGACCGCGTCGCACATGGAGATGGTCTACTGTATGCCGCAGGCGCTCAGCGCCCAGCCGACGCATTACTGTCCTGGCTGCACGCACGGCGTGGCGCATCGGTTGCTGGCGGAGGCGCTCGACGAGCTGAATCTGCGCGAGCGCACGATCTTGGTCGCGCCGGTCGGCTGCGCGGTCTTCGCCTATCAGTACTTCGAGATCGACGGCTGCGAGGCGCCGCACGGACGCGCGCCGGCCATGGCGACGGGTCTCAAGCGCGTGCAGCCCGATAGGATCGTGATCACCTATCAGGGCGATGGCGACCTCGCCTCCATAGGCGCCGGCGAGATTCTGCACGCGGCGGCGCGCGGCGAGCCGATCACGGTCATCTTCATCAACAACGCCATCTACGGCATGACCGGCGGGCAGATGGCGCCGACCTCGTTGAGCGGGCAACGCACCACCTCCTCGCCTTTCGGGCGCGTGGGCGAGCCGCTGCGCATGAGCGAGCTGTTAGCCGTCCTGCCTCAGACGGCATACATCGTACGGCGCTCCCTACACAATCCCGCGCACATTCGCAAGGCGAAAAAGGCGATCCTGACCGCGCTCAAAGTCCAAGAGGCAGGACTCGGCTTCAGCATGGTAGAGTTGCTTTCCAGCTGCCCAACGAACTGGGGCTTAACGCCCGCTGAGGCGCTTGAATGGATCGAAAAGAACATGCTGCCCGCTTTTCCCGTCGGCGATTACAAAGTGGCAGAGGCAGTGAAGGAGTTGTGAGCCATGCAACATGAATTGATCTTCGCGGGCTTTGGCGGTCAGGGCATCATGTTCGGCGGACAGCTGCTGGCGTACGCCGCAATGGACTGCGGCTACCACGTGACGTGGATTCCCTCCTACGGACCGGAAATGCGCGGCGGCACTGCCTACTGCACAGTCGTGATCGCCGATCAGGCCATCGGATCGCCCGTTGTCAAGCATCCTAGCATCGGCGTGATCTTCAACGCACCCTCGTTCGATAAATTCGTGCCGATGCTGCAGCCGAACGGCTTGCTGGTCTATAACGCATCGCTCATCCCGCAGCGCACTGAGCGCCAAGACCTGACCATCCTGCCCGTGCCTGCCACAGAGCGCGCCCCGACTCCGCAACTGACCAACATGGTCATGCTGGGCGCGCTCCTGACCGCCAAGCCGATCCTATCGCTAGAGGCGCTCAAGGCGGCGCTAGAGGCGCACATGCCCTCACACCGCCGCAATTTGATGGAGGCGAACCTAGAGGCGCTGCAAATCGGCGTGCAACTGGCAGAGGCGGCGCTAGAGCGTCTCTAGCCAGGCTTTGAAGCGCGCCTCTAGCCCGTCGCGCACACGGCGGAACGCCTCCGCCTTTGCCGACTCGCCCTCAACAGCGGCCGGATCGGGAAAACTCCAATGAATCCGCTCAGACCTGCCCGGAAAGATCGGGCAGGTCTCGGCGGCTGCATCACAGACCGTGATCACATAGTCAAAGGGCTGCCCCCAAAATTCATTCAAGTGTTTTGAGCGCTGATGGGAGATATCTATGCCGCGCTCCGCCATGGCGTGTATAGCGTGCGGATTGACGCTTGTGGCGCGTGTCCCTGCGCTAAAGACTTCCATACGGTCGCCCGCGAGGTGGCGCAACAAGCCCTCTGCCATTTGCGAACGGGCGGAATTGGCTGTACACAGGATCAAAACACGCAATTTTTGTGGCGTCTCGCTCATCAATCATCCCCGCACTAAACTGACTGTCTGAAACGCGCTATGCTGAACAGGCTCAGATCGTAACTGATCAGGTTGCCTAGCGCCATATCCGCCAAAAGTTTGCCGATCAGGTTGCCAAACTTGAAGCCGTGTCCGCTGAAGCCTGCGCCAAAGACGATCTGCGGGTAGGCGGGATGCCGATCCAGCACGAAATGCTCATCAGGCGTCATGGTATATAAACAAACCCGCGCTTCCTTGACCTCGCCTGCGGCTAGAGGTATGTATTGGCGCGTCCAAGCGGCTATGCGCTCCACATAGGCGTTATCAGGCGTCCGATTGACCGTATCAGGATCGCACGGCTCATTGTTGCAATGAATGCCGACCTTCACGCCGCTCCCGTCTACGTTCGGCAAGCCGTAAAACCAAGTGGGACTGTGAAAAATGAAAACGGGACAGCGCTCTAGGGTGAAAAGCACCTGATCGTGCGGCTCAAAAAAGACGATTTGCTCACGGGTCGGTTGCAAGGGCAAGGGTAGATCGAGCGCGCCCAGCAACTTGCCCATCCACGGACCGCCCGTCACGATCAGCTTGCCCGCCTCATAGACGCGATCCGCCGTGTAGACTCGCACGGAGTCGCCCAGTGGCTCAATACGGCGGACGGGAGTCTCAAACAATAGATCAGCGCCGAGCGTATGCGCCAGCTCCGCCTGAGCGATCACGCACGCCGATGCCGCCAAATACGCTGCATCCGCCTGATAAAGCGCGATCATGCCCGCCTCCAGCTTAAACTGCGGAAAGCGCCGTGCCGCCCCTGCCTCATCCAGCACCTCAAAAGGGATCGCAGCCGAGTCAAGGGTCTGGAGCGTGGCGCGGAGCGTGGGCGAATCGGGGAAGCCGAAATCGAAGCCGCCTGTGCGCACCATCAAGCGCTTGCCACTAGCCCGCTCCAGCGCCTGCCAAAGCGCAAACGCCTCACGCGCCATCTGCACGTAGAGTGGATGCGCATAAGCGTAGCGGATGATGCGCGATTCGCCATGCGAGCTGCCGTTGCGATGATCCAGCTCAAATTGCTCCAGAGCCAGCACGCGCTGTCCCATTTTGGCGAGATGGTAGGCTGCTGCGCTGCCCATCACGCCCAGACCGACCACAATGGCATCGTAAGGTCTGTTCATACCCGTTTTGCCGCCTGTTCGAATGTATCCAGCGATAGCACTTGAATTGTGGCACACAGTCTGATGTTGCGGCAAGTGAATGGCTTGACGTTTTGCTATCTCGGAAAATGGTATACTCAAGCTGTAAACAAGGAGACTCAATGCATACCTCATCTACCACGCCCTTTCGGCGCGACCGTCTGACTTGGCTAGGCTACTTCCTGATCGCCTATCTGGCTTATCTGCAGGCGGCTGTCGGTCCGCTAATGCCCTTTTTCCGCGCTGAGTACGGCTACGGCTATCTTGAGGCAAGTTGGCACTTCAGCGCGCCTGCTGTTGGCGGCATTGTGACGGGTATCATCGGGGCGCGCCTCGTGTTACGCTTCGGACGGCGGGCGGCGATTTGGCTGGGCAGTGCAGGCATGGCGCTGGGCTACATGCTGCTCATGTACGGCGGACTCTTACCGCTCAGCATTGGCGGCATGATTTTGGCGGGCTTTGCAGGCACGCTCCTGCAGAGCGCTACTCAATCGGCTCTCTCGGATCGGCACGGGGAGCGGCGCGCCTACGCCCTGACTGAGCTGAACGTCAGCGCAAGCCTTGCCGCGCTGATGGCGCCCTTTCTGATCAGCAGCTTTGAGCAACTGGGCGTTGGGTGGCGGGCTGCAATCTACCTATTCGTCGTATATTTCGCGCTTCTGTGGCTGATCTTTCGGCGTGTGCGCGTCCCTATGCCCCCTCAGAGCGAAGACGCGCCTGCTCAACGGCAAAGCAAGCCGTTGCCGCCGCTTTTTTGGGCGTATGCACTAGTGCTGATCTTGATCATCGCTATTGAGTGGAGCATCATCTACTGGGGCGCAGATTTTCTGGAGCGCGCCGTCGGCTTTGAGCGCACAACTGCCTCAGGGCTGATGACCTTTTTCTTCATCGCCGCATTGATTGGGCGACTCATCGGCAGCCGCCTGACTCGGCGCTACCGCAGCACGACTCTGCTGATCGGAGCGATGTTCCTAGCCATTGGCGGCTTTGCGCTGCTGTGGGCAGCGCCCACGCCCGATCTAAGTGTGCTTGGACTCTTCATGGCAGGGTTAGGCACTGCCAATTTGTTCCCGCAGGCTATTTCACTGGCGCTTGGCATTGCCGCCGAACAAGTGGACGCGGCAAATGCGCGAGTTGCCTTGAGTGTGAGCCTCTCGCTGCTGGTAGCACCGCAACTTTTGGGCGGCTTAGCCGATCAAATCGGCATTCAGTACGCCTACGGCACAGTGCTGATCTTCCAGTTCATTGCGCTCCTGCTGATTGTGTTGGCAAATTGGGCGCTGCGCCGCCGTGCGCCTGCGCTTGCCTAGCGCTCACGAGCGGCGCGCACACGCTCAAGGGCGAGGCTCGCCGCCTCTTCGCCGCTCAAGTTGCCGCGCAGCAGGCGCGTGAAGCCCTCTTGCAATGCTTCAGCCGCTATGCCGTTGACCAAATCAGATAATGGCGCAAGGTTACGGTCTAGCAGTGAGGCGGCAAAGGCAGCGTAATCTGGCTCTGACCAAGCGCTGAGCGCTGCACGGCGACTCGGCAACATGCCAATTTGCTGGCTGAATGCCGCCAAGCGCTCCGACTCCTTCAGCCACTCGATCAGGGCAAAGGCGCGCCGCTGGCGCTCAGGGTCAGCTGTGGTGAATGCCCATAGCCAGCCATCCACAAGGCTGAGGGCAGGTTTTTCGCTACTGATCTGAGGCAACGGGCTGACTTGCCACAAAGCGCGCTCTGTGGGGCTGCTCTGGGCATATTGGCGCAGGAAAAACGTGGAGTCTACTTGCACCATAGCGCCTCGACCTGCCACAAAAGCTGACCAATACTGAGTCGGTTCGGCGTAGTCCAGCACGTCATCAGGCAGACTGCCCGCTGCGTGCGCCTCGCTGTAAAGACTTAGCAGAGTTGAGAGCGGCTCAAAATCGAGAAGCGGCTCACCATTTTGATCAGTGAGTCGCCCGCCTAAGGTGACGTAGTGGCTGAGCAAGGTGCTATTGGCGCCGTGCGTGACCTTAGCAGGGAACAGGTAAGGAATTTGACGGCTGATGAGGGTCTGCCATGCTAGTGGTGGTGGCGCCTCGCCGCGATAGACGGCATGATGTAGCTCTAGCAAATACGGGATAGCGTAGAACTCACCTTGATAGCGCGCTAGGGCGAGCGCAGTGGCAAAATACGCCTCTTCACTCACAAGGTTCGGGCTAAGCGGGACAATCAAGCGCGCAGCAGCAGCGCGTGGTAAGTCGCGGGCGCGCAGCAAGACAAGATCAGGGACTACACTTGGCGCTACTTGTGCAGCGCTGCTGAGCGTCTCAAAAATGCCGCCCAGACCCTCAACACGGCGCAAGCGCATGTTGACAATCTGCCCTGTTTGGCGCGTGTACTCTTTAAGGAGATCGCCGAAGTGAGCCGCCGTGACCGACTCTACCTCGTAAGCAAACAGGGCAGGGAACCACAAATTGATGGCAGGCGGCGTAGGTGTTGGTGTAGGCGTAGGTGTTGGCGTGCGCGTTGCTGCCACTACTTGTGCGGCTTTTGCAGTCAGAGCTACCTCTGGACTATGCGCAAATGCCTGCGGTGAAGTACATGCAGCCAATGCGCAAAGTCCATACAGCGCAAGCAACGCCTGAGCAGCGCGCCCGATCACTAGCCGCGTTCCTCACAGTATTTTGAGTATGCCTCAGCGTCCATGAGTGCATCCAGCTCAGACAGGTTGCTCGGCTTGATGCGGATCAGCCATGCCTCGCCAAAGGGATCGGCATTGATCTTATCAGGCGAGTCGATCAGGGCGCTGTTGACGGCGATGATCGCGCCGCTGATCGGCATGTTCAGGTCAGAGGCGGCTTTGACGCTCTCAATCGTGCCAAACGACTCGCCCGCTTTCAAGACAGTCCCGACGTTGGGCAACTCAATGAAGACGATGTCCGAGAGGGCGTCTTGGGCATAGTCGGTAATGCCGACAAGCGCTTCATCGCCCTCTACACGCACCCACTCATCCGATTTGGTGTAGCGGCAATCAGCGGGCGTTTTCCACTTTGCCATGCAGATAATGCTCCTTGTGTGCAATGAACAATTTTGGAGCGATTGTAGCGCATTCGTGCCAAAGGCGCTATTTGCCCTGTGGCAACGGCTCGCTCGCCGCCATGACCAGCGCTCGATAGGCGCCTTCGCGCTGCAAGAGCGCCTGTGGTGATCCATACTCAACCACGCGCCCGCCGCTCAGCACCACGATCTGATCAGCCTGCGCCACTGTGCTGAGCCGATGGGCGATGATCAGTGCTGTGCGCCCTTCACAGAGCCGTTTGAGCGCTGCTGTGATCTGTTGTTCGGTCTCGGCGTCAAGGTTTGCGGTCGCTTCGTCTAGTACGATCACGGGCGCGTTTTTCAGAAAAGCGCGTGCAATGGCGATCCGTTGCACTTGTCCGCCGCTCAAGCGGGCGCCGCGCTCTCCGATCGGCGTGTGATAGCCCTCAGGCAGGCTCAGGATGAAATTATGGACGGCAGCGGCTTGCGCTGCGGCGTAGACTTCCTCATCAGTCGACTCGGGTTTGGCGTGGCGGATGTTCTCTAGCACTGTCCCGTTGAACAGATAGGGCTTTTGCGGCAGCCATGCCACCTGATCGCGCCACCATGTGATCGGCAATGCCTCTAGAGGTGTGCCACCGACGCTGATTCTGCCTGAGTCGGGCGTTAGGAAGCCGAGTAAGAGCGCTGCGACCGTGCTTTTGCCCGCGCCGCTATGTCCGATCAGCGCTGTCTGCTTGCCGTGAGGTATCTCAAAGCTGACCGCGTGCAGCGCGGCGCGGTCGCCGTAGGCATAGCTGACTGCCTCAAAGCGGATGGTGTAGTTGGATAGGCTGGGCGGCTGAGCAACAGCAGGATGCACAGGCGGCTGTGTCTCTAGAATGGCAAAGACTCGCTTAGCGGCTGCAGCGCCGTTTGTGCCAGTGTGAAAGCGTGCACCGAGCGTGCGCAAGGGCGTGTAGAACTCCGGGGCGATGATCAGGATGAACAGCGCACGGTCAAAGCTGATGAAGCCGTACAGCAGCCGAATGCCGATCTCAACGGCAATGATGGCAATGCTGATGGTCGCTAGGAATTCGAGGGCGAGCGCAGAGAGAAAGGCGATTCGCACAACGCTGAGCGTTGTGCGCCGAAAGCGATCCGTGATGGTGCGGATCATCTCGGTTTGGGCGCCCTCGCGGTTGAAAAGTTTGAGCGTGGTCAAGCCCTGCAGCACATCGAGGAAGTGCGCGCTCATCAGGCTGAGCGCAGCGTATTGCCGCCGCGCCAACTGACCGGCAATGCTCCCGATCAGGATCATGAAAAAGGGGATGAGTGGCGCGGTCACCAGCATGACAACGCCGCTGAGCAGATCAATTGGGAAGACGAACAACAGCACGATCAGCGGCACAATGGCGGCGAGGAACAGCGCAGGCAGATACTGGCTGAAGATGGTAGCGATATCCTCAGGCGCTTGGCTGAGCGCGGTAGCCAGCTCACCGCTGCGCTCATTTTGTGTGTAGCGCGGACCGAGCCGCAGCAGATGCTCAGTCAGGCGCGCCCGCAAGTCATCTTTGACGCGCTCTCCGATTTCGTGCGCGGTCAGCTCTGTGAAATAGGTCAGGGCGGCGCGCAAGAGAGTCAGAAGCAGCAGGATGATCAACAGATCGCTGATTTGATCGAGCGTTTGTTCAAGGAAAAACAGGCGGTTGATCGAATCGGCAAGGGCGATTGCCCACAGCACAAGCGTCACAGCACTCAGCGCTGCGCCGCTCAGATGGAGTATCAATAGCCGCCGCTGATCCTTCAAAAAGGCGAACAGCCGCTTTTCTTTAAGCATGGTCTCTCACGGGCTTAAGGCTCAGCTGATGTCTTTAGTGTATCCAAAAAGTGGGCGTACTTGCAAGGATTGTCCAATCACAAGCGCGACTTGTGCGCTTAGCACAAGTCTGCCAAAGCTACCTTATCATCATTTGCTAATCTTCAAGTTATTGACTAACCTTTGAAAAAGGTATAACATGGGGTCAATCAGCCTTCGACAAAATCCAAGTTTTGAAAAAAGTCTTTCTTGCGAAGCCAAGCAAAATTTACGCAAGGAGTTAAGCCGATGAGCAAGCACAATCCACAGCCCACCAAGCCGATTGATGAGGTTTATGCGGCTGATGACTCAATGATCAGTGAGTATGTTGAGCGGGCGGCGCGTCCTATGCCTGATATGGACTCTGACCTTGTACAATTCTACTTCCGCGATATCCGCCCGATCTCTTCGCCGCTTTCAGCTGAGACTGAGCGATTGTTGGCGCATGATGTCCAACTCGGTCAGCAGGCGCGCCAACGTTTGCAGAACGATCCGAACCTCTCTGAAGAGGATCGGGCTACGCTAGAGCTGATGGTTGAAATTGGCAACAGGGCGCGCCAAGAGCTGATCATGGCGAACACGCGCCTTGTTGTGAGCATCGCTAAGACCTATCAAGGGCGCGGACTCTCGCTGGCAGACCTGATCCAAGAGGGCAATCTCGGTTTGATGAAGGCAGTTGATCGCTTTGACCCGGACCGTGGTGTGCGCCTCAGCACTTATGCCACGTGGTGGATTCGTCAGACCATTGCCCGTGCTGCTGGCGATAGCGGGCGCACGATCCGTCTGCCGATCAATCAGGGTCAGCGCTGGGGTAGACTACGCCGCATTTTTGAGGAACTCTCCCAGCAGCTGGGACGCGAGCCGAACTATGAGGAGTTGGCTGCTGCTGCCGACTTGACAGTTGAGCAAGTGCAGGCGACCCTGTTGGCAGCCCGTGAGCCGATGCAGATTGATGAATTGGCGGGCGATGAAGAGGATCGTCCGCGTGAGGACTTGCTTGCCGATACTGAAAGCGAACTGCCAGAGCAGGCGACTAGCCGCCAGTTGCTCTCTGAGGCAATCGAGCGCTTGCTGAACATGCTCCCGCAGCGCGAGGCGGAGATTCTACGCTTGCGCTACGGCTTTGAGGACGGCGAAAACCACAGCATGGCGCAGATCGGTGAGATTATGGGCTACAGCCGCGAGCGCATTCGCCAATTGCAGCACGAGGCGCTCCACAAGCTGCGGATGCTTGACCGTAACATGCAACTCGCCGAATATCTCGACTAGCTTCCTTCCTCCGCTCACAGAGGTCGCCTAAAAACGACCTCTGTGAGTTTTCTAGCGGCGCGAACTCTCCGCCTCAGCCACACCGTAGATGTCAGCGCGCACCCAGATGATTACGTGCCCGCTGGGCTGCGGCGCGAGGCGCGCTTGCCGATCATACAGCCAGTTGACGAAGTCCCAGTATTGCAGCGTGCTGAGAAACCAGATGCTCTGCGTGGCAAGCCGTTGTCCCACGTAATCAGCGCCCAGCGCAGGCTCAGGCGCGACGCCAATGGCAATTGGCGCGTTCACAGCGCTGGAGAGGATATCTACATAGCGATGATTGGGGAAGCGCTGTAGCGCCCAGCGCAGCGGCGCGTTGTTCTCAACAGCGGCGCGCTCTACCACGATCTCTGCCATAGTCGGCTTGCCTGTGGCGCGCAGCGACGCTGTCTCCAGTGTTTGGACAAGCAGATTTAGGTTGCGCGAGCTGGGATTGACATGCCATAGCTCTCGCGGATCGTCAAACTTGCTTACAGCAGCTTGCCAGCCGGCATTGAAGCTGTAGACGCCTAACAACATCACCAGACCGATACCTGTGCCGTGCCATGCCGCCCGACTGCCCCAGATACTGCCCACGAGGAAGAATGTGATCACGCTGAGCGCTAGGGCGAGGACGATCATCAGCGCCCGCATCAGGTCTTGCTGTTGCAGTGGCGGGAAGAGTTCTGGCATCATGCTCAGCGTCACACGCCCTACCCATAGCAGGTTCACGCCTGCGATGAGCAGCGTCGCTACGAGAATTACGCCGTGCAGGTACGGCGCCCATGTGGGTACGTGCCAGTAGCGGTCTTGGACGGGCGCGAGGGCGCGCACGATCGCAAAGGTGGAGAGACCTGCGAGGGGTAGCGTCAGCCAGAGCGCGTGATCGGCGATCCCGCCTGCGTAGACCAGACTCGCCACAACTGCTGCGATCAGCCAGCCGATCAGCGCCCGTCCGATGAACTGTTCGGCAAGGGGCGTCTCTTCGGGATTGGCTGTCAGGACGAAGTAGGCGCCCACTAGTCCGAATAGCCAGAAGAGCGGCTCATAGACGAGCGAGGTCAGGAACGGGAACATGAAGGGCGCGTCCGCTGTGCCGATAAAAATGCCGCGCAAGCCCGCCTCTAGCGTTGCGCCCACGTGCGCCAAGCCATTCGGAATGGTGAAGAGCGCTGTGCTGCCCGCGATCAGGGCAACGGCGGCGGCAATGCCCATTTTGGTGAGCGGCAGCGCCTCGCGTAGGTCGCGCCATGCGTTTTGGAGTCCGCTTTCGGCGTCATTCAGCGTCCAGAGCGCGAACAGGGCGCCGACGATCAGCATCAGGAGCATCAGAGCGCCGGCTGGCTCTGTGCCAAGCACGGTCAGGGCAGCGGCGCCTGCTGCGATGATCACGTAGCGCTCACGGCGCGTCTCGGCAAAGCGCGCAAATGCCCATGCCGCTAGGAGCGCTGTGAAAAGCGCCCAGACGGTCCCGCTTATGCTCCGTGAGGCGACTAGGAGCGCAGGTGAGATGGCTAGGAGCGCCATGGCGATCACAGTTTGGGCAGCGCCTAGCCAGCGTCGGAAGGCGAGTGGCATGAAAATGACCGCCATGCCCGCTAGGAGCGTCCCCATGCGTGCAATGGCGTTTTCCAAGCCACCGATGCTCATCAGCAGGGCGTTGACGCCGAATCCGAGCGGCTGAACCGAGAGCGGCGCCTCTCCGACGGCATTCGGGTTGATGGCGTGCCAAGCAGCGAGGGCTTCAGTCGCCTCGGCGCTTTTCAGCGGGATCAGGTCGAGTTCGGGCAGGCGGATGATCGCTGCAAATAGGACGATCACGATGTAGAAAATCGCCTCTAGTGAGAGCGCCAGCTGAAAGCCGCCCCTCTGTGTGTGGCGCTCAGGCGGCGATTCAGCCGTCGTTTGGGTCTTTTCAAGGTTTAGCGCTTCCATCGTCATATAGGGTCTCCATAAGGATCATTCGGCGCGTGCAGTCAGCAGCGCACGGAACGAATCGGCGCTGTAGACGCGCACCATGCCGTATTCGCATAGCGGCTGTAGCGCCTCAAACTTGGCTAAGCCTTCAGGCGCAAAGTCGCGGCGCTCTGTCACGCCGACGAAGATGTAGGTAATGCCATAGCGCTCAATGACTCCGAGCGCTTCACGCGGATCAGTCGTGTTGTAGAGCGTGGCAATGGCTTGGGCGCGGGTCTCGATGCGGGTCTCGCCATTGACCACG
The DNA here is from genome assembly GCA_002794705.1 of Candidatus Thermofonsia Clade 1 bacterium. Next base: position 80,210 of record PGTK01000005.1, on the reverse strand, counting down.
TAAGTGAGCGTGTTCGCAGCGGGAAAGGTATCGCCGCGCCACTGCCCTTGATGGTTATCCCAGCCGAGCAGGGTCGGAATGCCTGTCAGCGCGCTGACTCGTCCGTAATCGCCGCGATAGGCGAGGCGTTCGCGGGTCGCCTCTGCTACCACGTCTCGGTCTGAGGTGGCGTGGCGCGCTAGGCACTGGATCGCATTGTATTCGTCTCTGCCCTGCGCCATGCTAGGCCCGCCGTCGAGCGTTAGATCGGTCAGGATGCCGCGCAGTCTGCCACTTTCGGCTAGGGCGCGTGAGGTGATCGCGTAGACGGGATATACCAAGCCCAGTGCAACGCTGACCGTGATTCCGACGGCAAAGGCAGCACGGACGCCTGCTTTCATTTCCGCTTCGACTCGCTCTGCCAGCAATGACCAGATCGCATAGGCGGCGGCAACGCTCCAGAGCAGCCACGCTTGATACCAGAGTTTGAAAATTGTGTTGATGCGCACGCCGAAGCCGTCGCGCAGGTAGACGAACTCAGGCGCAAGGCTTAGCACGGCGCCTGCGCCGATCAGGAAGAGCGCAAAGCCCGTGGCAGGCGAGTAGGTGATCACAGCGCGTGCCACGTCGGGCGTTCCATCAGGGCGGCGCGGCTCACGGGCGAAGAGTCGGGCGATCACAATCGCAATTATGCCAAACAAGACAGCGTGCGTGACGATCCCGTGCAGTCGCCGCGCTAAAATTGCAGGCAGTGCGCCCAGCAGACCGCCGCTCTCATCTAGTGCTTGGAAGACGGCAAAGCGCACGTCTGGGCGCGTCCACGCAATAATTCCTAAGCCGATCAGGGCGATGACGATCAGCGCGATGACTCCGCCCACGGTCTGTAAGGCGAGGCTCAGGTTGAACGTCGCGCCTGCCCGCCGCCATTCTAACCACAGGAAGGCGGCAAAAATTAGCAGGAAGGGTGCAAATTGCAGGAAGAATTGCTGGAATTGGGTCTGCCACAGCACATTGGGCAGAATTCCGCCTGCCTGTGAGCGAAAGCCGATGAAAAATGGCAGGTAGAGCAGCGCTGTCAAGCCGATTATCGCCGCTGCAAAGCCGATCATGCCGAGCCAGTCCTGCGCTGTGTAGCCGCCTGTGCCATTGACGATCAATCGCCGTAGCGCCTCAGCGCCGATGATGACGCCGATGAAGACGGCATCCCATGAGTTCAGGAAGATCATGCCGCCCACGTACACGCCGTAGAGCAGCAGCTCCCAAACTTGCAACGGACGCTTGCCCAGCACAAGGTTCAGCGCTAGGGCAAGGGTCAGCATGACGAATGGCATGGAAAGCACATGCGGATGCATATCTGCCAGCACATAGCTGAAGATCGGCATTTCGGTGATCGGCTGAATGGCAAGCGGACGCCCGCTCAGGTCGAGGTCGCGCACCACGCGGCTGTAGCGAAACCACCACCAGAAGCACCATGTGCTGGGATCGGCGCTCCCGCTAGGCGGACAGCCGACGGCGTATGAGTCGCGCTCTTCGAGGTTCATCCACGCGAGGTATTCAGGCGGCGCAGTGCGGGTCTGGAAAGGAGTCTCAAGGATTGCCGTGCCGATGTTGCCCATCAGGATGCTCAGAATGATCGCCAAGCTCCCGACGGCAAGGCGCGCCCGCATGGGCGCACGCCGCGCCGCCACCAGATCGTAGGCAACGCCAAATGCGCCGACTCCTGTCAGTCCGAAGAGCAGCGCAATGCCCAGATTGAACGCCATGCCATTGGTCACGCCGCTCAGATTGGCAATTGTGCCGATCAGGATGTAGCCGAAGTGATAGTAGCTGATCGCATAGCCTGAGAGCCACGGATCGTGCGGCGGGAATTGCGCGCTGCGGCGCACAGCGCTCAGGAATGCCATCTCCATGGGCTTTTCAGTGGCGGTCAGGTCCGGATTCAGGGCGCGTACAGTCGCCCAGCCCACAAATAGCAAGATGAACAGGACTTCCACTGTGAGGATCAGCGCCGCGTTTTGGCGCGTTCCTGCGCCAAAAGCGGGACGCTCACGCCATGTGAAGTAGGCGATCAGGCTGAGCGCTAGGACGATCAGCGCGGCAAGAATTGCATCGCCATTGGTGTTGCGCAGCAGTCCGAGATTGTTAAGCAGCCAGAAGAGGTAGCCGATCAGCATGATCCCGGCGGCACGCGCCACTGCATAGCCGCGTGAGGGCAGCGCGCCAAAGAGTCGCAGGCACAGCGGCAAGATGATCCATGCCGCTGCTAAGCTGATCAGCCACCAGCTGATGAGCGCCCAACCTTCAAAGATCAGCCAGTCCAAGATCATGCTCTATGCCTTCTCGTAGTTTCTGATGAACAGTTCGTCGCCTTTCTGGGCGGTCAAACGCTTGACGTTATTCATGCCGTATTGCAGTTGCCACGCCGCAATGTGCGCAAAGCTGAATAGCCTCCGCACAAGCGGCGAGTCGTCATACGTGGCGAGCCAGCGATGTTGACAGGCGCGCAATGCTTGCGCAAGGCGCATGTGATCGAAGGTCGTGTGCAAAATGCCGTCTGTGCCATATAGACGCGAGTCGGTTGCGCGCCAATACGGCGGGTCGAGGAAGATAAAGACGTTTTCGCCCTGCGCTTGTAACAAGGTCGCGTAATCTCCGTGAGTAATCTCAACGTTGGCAAGCATCTGTGCAAGTTTGCGCACGCGCTCAATGGCTGAGTCCGTGAAGCGGCACTCAAAGGCTTGCTGAGAGTAACCGCCTGAGTCCACTACGCCCGAAAAGGTGATTCGATTCAGGGCAAAAAAGCGTACAGCGCGCTCTAGATCATCGCACTGTGATTCAGCTGTATGTAAATGCGCCCATAGCGCTCTGCCTTCGGGATAGGCGCGCTTGAGTGCAAAGAGTCGCTCGACCAAGAGTGCATTCTGATCGCGTGCGGCGCGCCAAAAGCAGATCAGGTCATAGTTGAGGTCGTTGATCCAATAGCGCTGCACGTGACTGCTTAATGTCGCCTTGATCGCTAGGAAAACCGAGCCGCCGCCGACCATTGGCTCGCGGTATTCAGCGATGTTCAGCGGAATCTGGGCGAGAATCTGCGGAATGGCACGCGACTTACCGCCCGGATAGCGCAACGGCCTCTTGACAGCGCGCTGCAGCTTATGTCTCATTTAGCGCATCCCCACGACTCTAGGCGTATATTCCGCGCCTTCGATCACGCGGTATATCTTGTCGCCATCCTGATCGTAGACTACCTCTAGCAAGCCCTGCGCGACCATTGCCTCGAATTTGGCTAGACCGCTCTCACGGTAGGTAATCCGCTCCAGTTCGCCCACGATGATGTAGCGCACATTGTAGAAGCGCAGCAACTGCCACGCCGTGCCGATATCCGTTGTGTTGTAGAGCGCTGTGACATTCGCTTGGCGCTGAATCACGAAGTTTGGCAGTGGATCGAGAGTGCGCTGCTGCTGCTGATGGAAACGCCAGCCTAGAACCGTCGGCAAGCCTGTGTTGATGGCGATGCGGCTGTTGTACTTGTACTCAGAGGGATACTGATGCGCCTCTAGAATGGTCGGCGTGCCTTGCACGTTCTCTTGCAGCCAGCGAATCATCGCCAAATCGCGGCTGAGCGGCACAGCTTGGCTGCCTTCAAAGTAGGTGGCGTACATCATGTAGTCATTGCCGTCAAGCGTGCGCGGTGCCTCTGGCGCCATGCGCATGGCGTTCTTGCCCTGTGTGGACATGATCGGGAAGAGCGCTGCAATGCTCAGCAGCAGCGCTGCCGTGAACAGCCATGTGCTGCGCACGCTCGGACGCCACCGCCACGCCGAATAGATCAGCCATGCCAAGCCCACGCCACTTGCCACGCTCAGCATCAGCCAGACCTGCATGTAGAATTTGAAGAAAGTATTTTGCCGTCCGATATCGCCGTCTAGCACCACAATCTCGACGCCAAGCGCAATGGCAAGTGCCGCGCCGATCAGCACATAAACGACTTGCCACTCGCGTGTCTGTCCCGGTATGAAGAACAGCGCGATTGACCACGCGATCAGCGGTATGAGGATCAGCGCAAGCGGTATCGGCATGTCAATTAGGGCGATCCGCAGCGGCGCAACCGCCATGAAGAGCGCGATCAGCAGTACAAATCCAATTCCGCCGATGGTCAGTGCGAACGGCACGAATTTGCCCGTTAGGTCGCGCAGATGGATAGCGCGCAGCAGCCGCGCCGTCTGCCAGACCAAGAGCGAGATCGCTACGAACATAAACGTGCCGTGCATGATGAAAAATGCCCAGATCGGCGTCTTGTTGCCCAAGAACGCCTTCACAGAGCTATAGGACGTGGCATGAAATGCCATGAAGGGCAGTGCAGCCAGCCATTGTGCCACGAATAGCCATGCCACCTGTGCGATCCATGCCGTGAGATTGGCGCGAGTGAGCTTGTCGCGGCGCAACAAGATAGCGAAGGGCAGTCCTGCCATGCCCAAGAGCAGGTAGGTGATCCAATCCCATGTGTTTGTGGCGCGCAGGATGCCGATGCTCAAGCCTCCGAGCGCCGTCGCCGCGATGACGACCCATGTGGCGCGCCGCAGCCTGCCACTTACAAACACCTCGCCTAACAACCACGTCAAGGCGAGGAAGGTGATCGGCAGCGCAATCATGTGCGCGTGCAGATCGCCGAAGACGAAAGTGAAATACGGGAATTCGTTGATTTCGTTGCTGTTGTTCGGCAACTCGCCAACCACACTGCGCGGACCCCAATACCAGCGCTCGGGTCCGATAGGAAGGAGTGCGCCTTGGGTCAGTTGCCCGATCCCGCGCCCGAAGCAATCAACAGTCCGCCCGATGTTATAAGCGCCGAACAGGGCTTGATCGATCAGGCTTGGATTTTGCGCCGCGTTCAACAGCACGCTCGACTCGTCGGGCGTCGGTTGCCTGCCATTTTGGGCGATGAACTGATCGAGCTTCCACAGGTACATATCGTTTGTGGCGGTGCAGCCCCCGGCACGCTGCACGCCCGTCAAAAACACCCGTGGCGTATCGAGGTTGCCCAGCACAACGCACAGCAAGAGCGCAAGCGTCCCGGCAAGGTATGGACTGGCAGAGGGCGTGCGCAGGGCGTGGGCTAGGCGCTCGCGTAGAGGCGCGTCGCGTTTTGCGGAGCCTTCCTCGCGTGGGAAGCGCCAGCGCGCCGCCGCCACGTTGAAAGCGAGTGAGAATGCGCCGATCCCTGTCAGGGCGAAAAGGGTCGGCACGATCAGGTTATAGGCGATGCTCGGTACGACGCCCAGCAGCTTGGTCGGCGCGCCCACTAGCACATAGCCAAAGTAATAGTAGTTCAGATAGCCGCCTGCATACCACGGATCGTAGGCGGGGAAGACGCTAGAGCGCAGCACGGCGTTGAAATAGGCGAAATTCATCGGTTTTTCGCCGCCCAGCACTTGCGCCCAGAGATCGGGGTTGCCTAAGCGCACGAAGAGGAACGCGATGAACAGCGTCGCTGTGATCGCCTCAACGATCAGCAGGTAGCGCCAATTCAGGCGCAGCCATGCACCTAGCTCAGTGCGCCGCCGCCACGCGATATACGCGCTGAGCGCCGCCAAGCCGATCAGCAGGAATAGCAGACCGCCGCTTGTCCAGAGGGGCAGGCGCAACGTGCCGCCTACCCACGCTAACCATGAGACGATCAGCAAGCCCGCAATTTTCGCCATCGGATAGCCGCGATCAGGCAGGGCGGGCAGGATCGCAAATAGCAACGGCGCGGCCGCTAGACCGAATGCTACAATGGTCAGCCACCATAAGGTCACGCTTGCCACGGGTGAGGCGTTGATGAGCGCCTCGCGGTTGAATAACTCTGACCATGTGCCGCCCGATTCTTGCGTTTGCCGCAGATCGGCGCTCATCATGAAGCCCGTCGGCGCTTGACTCGCCTCATAGGCACCCCAACGGATCACATTGACAATGGTGGGGTCTTCAAGTTGGAATGTTGGGCTAGTGGCAAGCGGCACGCTGTTCAGCACGGCTGCAACGCGCTCAGAGGTGTAGCGCTCAGGATTTTTCTTGAAGATCAGCACAGCGGGATGATCGTAGACGTGGAATGCCTCTTCCGCCTCGAACTCGTTCAGCCAAGCAGGACTCTCATAGAGGGGCAGGTGCTGATCGGAGATGGGAATCCCGAAAATCTCGAAGGAATTGTTGAAGACCGCGATCAGATCATAGCCCAGCTCACCTTTGAAGAGCGCGTCGTAGAAAGCGATGCTCATCGGAAAGCGCGTGGGGAGGCGCGAGAGCGTGTCGTAGAAGCGGTTGCTGCTGATGGTGATGTAATCCGCCTCGTCAAGCGTCCGTTGCAGCACCTCGCGCTTTTGGAAGTCATCTTCCATTGACATATACAGCTCAACGCCGCGATAGTACGTCCCCCATGGATCGATCCCGCGGCAAGTGGCGAGCGTGTACAAGCCGGGCGGCTGTGGCAGGGGCAGATCGGGCGGCATGGCACAGACCTTCTGCGGCACAGGATCGTCCCACGGTCCTTCCGTGGCGATCACGCTGCCCGTCAGTCGCGCTAGGCTGCCATCAGCCGTGCTGACCTGAATTTGCAGCCTTTGATCGGCGCTGACCGTCACAGGCTGATCAAGCGCAATACGGACTGCTCTGCCATGCGGCGAGTAGGGCGTGCGGTCTAAGACGGCGCGCAGCGTGCCTTCGCCTAGCGTCGTGCCGCTGACCGAGTCTACAATGGCGGCGCGCAGCGTGATAGCGCGCCCGTCATTCAGCGGATTGAGCACATGCGCGATCTCTACGCTGCGAATTGTCCCTGAGAGCGGCGCTGTGAAGTTGGCTTGAGCGGCGTTTGCAGCGATCAGCGTGCTGGCTTGCTCTGCCGCGAAGGCAAAATTGTTATCGAAGGCGGAGAGCTGCAGGTTAGCGACCGTGCGGTCGCCTTCGGTCAGGATGAAGTCATATTCGCTCAGGCTCAGGCGCACGCTTGAGAGGTCGCCGTCGCTCCAAGTGAGCAGATAGTAGCTTGTGGCAGGCTGTAGCAACACGGGCGGCTCGAAGGTCAGCGTGTAGGACTGACCGAGTCCCTCGGCAGCGCTGAAGGTATCGCTCAAATTAGCCACGCCCAACACCTGCAGACCCGCCACATCGGTTGCCAGTGCCGCCCAGAACGTCTTGGGCTGATCGTCGTTTGGCGCGCTGTAGAGTCGGTTGACGATCAAGCGGTCTACGCGGGCGGATTCGCTCAGGAGCGGCAAGGGCGTGGCGAATCGGTTGCCCTCGCTGTAGCGATTCAAGCTGGCGCTGATCGAGGGCGTGTTGATCGGCGTGTTGATCAGGTACGCCTGCCCATTTTCCGCCTGTATGCTCACTGAGACAGCCGACGGCACGTTGCGGTAAATCCAATGGGAGGCCTCCACACGAGTCAGCTGCCGCCGATAGATATTGGTGAAGGCGCCTGCCCACAGATAGCTGAACGCGACTACGAAAACGAGCAAAGCTAGGCGCGCACGATAGGCGAAGCGCGCTACGCCGCTCGGATTCTCGCGCAGGGCGCGCAAACCGCGCTGAGTCAGCTCCCAGAGCGCCCACGCCGCGATCAGGCAGAAAAATGGGTAGAGCGGCATGTAATAGCGCATTGTCATCACCCAGAGCCTGCCCATGAAGGCAAAATAGGCGACCAGCCACGCGGCGATCAGCACGTGGCGCGTCCAGCCGTGCCGCGCCCGTATGATCTGCCAGAGCGCCCAGCCCAAACCTAGCCACGCTGCCAGACCTAGCGGCACGCCCAGACCCCACAGGATGATGTTCTGGGCAGGGAAAATATAGGGCGTACGGCTTGCCCATTGATGATTCGGCGGGAAATCGGCGCGTCCGCTGGTGAGGTACTGCGCCTGCGCCACGTCGTCGAGGAAGGGGCGGTAGGGCAGGATGTTGAACACGCCCAGAATGCCCGGTCCGCCTGTGAAGGCATGCGGATTGGTGAAGCGGAAGGTCACTAGCGTGGCGATAAGCGCGACTAGGACGCCGATCAGCGCCTTTTGGACTAGGACGTTGCGCTCAAGGCGTGCGATGCGCTGTCCGAAGGCAGGCAGCGCGTAAACAATTGCCGCTACGATGAAGACGCCAAAAAGCGGCGCGACGTTGATGCGGCTGGCAACTGCCATGCCCATGCCTATGCCAAAGCCAATTGCATCTAGGAGTCTGCCACCCCGCATGAAGCGCACGGCGAAGAAAAAGGCGATCAGCACGGGCAGACTCGTGAAAGCGTCCGCCGTCCAGAAGTGTGAGAGCTGGATCGGTAAGACTGCTGCTGCATATAGCGCCATAGCCAGCACACCGACCCATTTGTTGTACAGCATCCGCCCGATGACGAACACCATCAGCAGTGAGAGCAGGTCTGCTACGGCTGAGACGCTCCGCCCGACTAGATGAATGCCATTGTAGCTTGTCCATGAGAGCGCAATGAGGTCATCATCGGTCTCAGGTGTCTGACGTGCGATCTCATAGTGAACGGCTTGGGTCAGCTCCGCTGAGATACGCACTACGAATAGCGGCAGTTCGCCGTACACATACAGCCCAAAGCCGACATTCTTGGGATACCAGTTTGAGCATTGTGAGTCGAAAAAATCGCCGATGCCATCGCGCTCAGGGTAGCGCTCGCGGCACAGCGCCAGTTGCTCGGCGCGCTGTGCTGGATCGGGCGTGGAGAGGTTCAGGCGTCCGTTGATCGCCTCTGCCACTTGGGTCAGGAAGCGCTCATCGGGATGCAGGTGCGTGAAATCATCCCAATTCTGCCCCACAAAGCGGAAATAGGCGCCTGCGGCAAAAATCAGGGCGACTAGAAAAGGTACAAGCCAGCGGCGCAGTGCAGAATCGGGCGTTTGAGCGGGCTGAAGAGCCATAGGCGTGTTTTTCTTGAGCTATCGCGTTTACCGTGTGACGTTGCGATTATACACGCTTTGGCTGCAGAAGTCTCAGCAAAATTTGCTGCGGAGGGGGCTGTTGTGTTGCCGTCACGACTCAGCAGTCAGGAGGCAGAAAAGCTCCCTTTCCCCGTGTACGGGGAAAGGGAAGGGGATAGGGGTCAACGCAGCAGCGCTAACGTGACGCCTTCGGCAAAGCTGGCTACGACTGTGGGCAGGATACCGATGATCAGCGTGGCTGCCGTGCAGAAGGCAATAGCGCCTGCCAAGCGTGGCAGCGCGCTTGCCTCGCCTTCGCCGTACTCCAGCCACATTTTGACGATCACGCGCAGATAGTAGTACGCGCTCACTACGCTGGTCAGCACGCCGATCAGCGCAAGGAGCGCTAAGCCTGCGTTCAGCGTGCTGAAGAAGACAAACCACTTGCCCACAAAGCCGCCTGTCAGCGGAATGCCGATCAGACTGAGCATGAAGATGCTCATGGCGCCGGCAAGGAACGGCTTGCTGCGCCCTAGCCCTGCGAAGTCATCTAGGAGCGTGCCGGTTGCGTCACTGCGCTCAACAGCCATACCGACGGCAAAGGCGCCGATGTTGGTGAAGGCATACGCCGCGAGGTAGATCAGCGCTCCGCGCAGCGCCTCTTCTGCGATGCTGAGCGAGAGGATCGGAGTCCCGAATTCATCGCCCGTGATGGTGAAGGTGCCGGCAGCTGCCACTGCCATCATCAGGTAGCCGCCGTGCGCGATGCTTGAGTAGGCGAGTAGCCGCTTGATGTCGCGCTGCGCAATTGCTACGAAGTTGCCTAGGATCATGGTCAGGGCGGCAAGGATCGCCACGGTATCTTGCCATGCTGCATGGACAAGGATCGTCTGCTCAGGTGCGACCTCTGGCAGGGCGCCAACTGTGAACGTCGGCAGCGCAACGGTCATCAGGCGCAGAAGCGCTGCGAAGCCGCCTACTTTGGCAGTCACGCTCATGTAGGCGGTCACGGGCGTGGGCGCGCCTTGATAGACATCGGGCGTCCAGAGGTGGAATGGCACAACCGCTACTTTGAAGCCGAGTCCGACCAGCAGGAGTGCCGTGCCGATCAGGAGCAGCAGAGGCGAGACGTATTGCTCAGCCTGCACGCGGGCGAAAATTTCTGCCAAGTTGGTGGTGCCGAGCGCTCCATAGATCAGTGCAATGCCGTAGACCAGAAATCCGCTTGAGAATGCGCCCAGCAGGAAGTATTTCATTGCGCTCTCTTCGGAGCGCAGATCGGGGCGGCGGAAGCCTGAGAGGACGTACAGCGGGATCGAGAGCAGCTCCAGCGCGATCAGCAGCGTGACCAGATCGCCCGCCGATCCCATGAACATCGCGCCGGAGGCAGTCATTAGCACGAGCGGATAGTATTCGCCGCGATTCATGCCCGTGCGCTGCAGGTAGTCATGGGCGATCAGCAGGCTGACGAAGGTCGCTGCAAGGATGATCAGGTTGGCTAAGCCTGTGAAGGCATCGGCGATGTACATGCCTAGAAAAGCTGTGCTGCGCTCGCCAAGTGAGAGTAACGTGACCACAAATGAGACGCCTACGCCGATCAGCGAGAGCGTCAGCGTGATCTCTTTGCGCTCTTTTGGCACAGAGAGGTCTACGATCAGCAGGATGCACGCGCCTAGCGCCAGCGAGAGCGCTGGGAAGGTCGCGCCGATGTTCATTGCGCCTAGGTCCAGCATAGGTTATTCCGCCTGAATGCTCTGCGCTGTTGCGTCACTGGGGATGTAGCGCGCAAGTTCGGCTGCAGTTGCACCTACAGAGGCATCCATGTAGCCGAAGAATGGGCGCGGATACAAGCCGATTACGAGTGCTGCGATCACAACGGCGATGAGCGCGGTCAGTTCATTCCAGGTCAGTGGCGTGTAGGGATTCGCCTCGCTGTGCGCGTGATCGTCGTGTCCGTGTGCCTCATGCGCACCGTGGTCGCCGTGTGACTCTGGCACGTTAGTGCCTTCGCCTTCGTAGCCGCCTCCAGCTGCTGGGATCAGGGCGAATTCGCTGTGTTCGGCTGCGGGCGCTCTATATTCGCCCATGAAGACCTTGTTCCACATATACAGCAGGTAGACAGCCGCCATGATCACGCCCAGCGTGCCGAAGAAGGCAAATAGCACGCCCAGGACGGGCGATCCTGCTGTGCCGAGCAGGATAGTGAACTCACCGACGAAGCCGTTCAGTCCCGGCAGGCCCATGCTGGAGAGCGTGATCACCAGCGCTAAGCCACTGAAGACGGGCATGACCTTCCATACGCCGCCGAAGGCGTCAATGGCTTTGGTATGCCGCCGTTCATAGAGCATGCCGACCATCAAGAACAAGCCGCCTGTGCTGATGCCGTGGTTGATCATTTGCAGCGTCGCGCCGCTGATGCCGGCTGCGTTCAGCGCGAAGATGCCCAGCACTACAAATCCCAAGTGGCTGATGGAGGAATAGGCGACCAGCTTTTTCACGTCCGTTTGCGCATAGCTTACCCATGCGCCGTAGATGATGCCGATGATCGCTAGAATGCCGATGATCGGCGCGAGCGTCACGGACATTTGTGGGAACAAGCCCAGATTGAAGCGCACTAGACCGTACGTTCCCAGCTTGAGCAGCACGCCTGCCAGGATGACTGAGCCGGCGGTGGGCGCTTGCACATGCGCATCGGGCAGCCATGAGTGCAGTGGCCAAATCGGCACTTTGATGGCGAAGGCGATGAAGAAGCCCAAGAAGAGCAGCAATTCGGTCACAGCGCTTGGGAAGGCGCCTTGCGGCGTGCCAGCGGCTGCCTCAACTGCTGCTTTGATCTCCATCACGTTGAACGTGCCGAAGTAGTTGCCCATCCAGAGAATGGCGAGCAGCATCAGGATCGAGCCTGCCATGGTGTAGAGGAAGAATTTCACGGCTGCGTAGATGCGCTGCTCGGATCCCCAGATTCCGACTAGGAAGTACATCGGCACCAGCGAGACCTCCCAGAAGACGTAGAACAGGAACAGGTCCTGCGCCACGAAGACGCCGATCATGGCGAATTCGAGCAGCAGCAGGAAGGAATAGTACAGCCGCACGCGCTCTTTGATGTGGTAGAGCGAAAATAGGATCGCTAGGGGCATGATGAAGGCTGTCAGCAGCACCAACAGGATGCTCAAGCCATCTACGCCCACATAATAGCTCACCACATAGTTGCCTAGGCGGAACCATTCGCCCAGATTTTCCAGCTGCATCTCTGCCTTGCTGGGATCGAAGGCGCTCAGCAAGATGAGCGAGAATGCCAGCGTCACTAACGACGAAACTAGCGCCACCCACTTGATGCGCTCTTCGCGCCGCTGTCCCATGATGAGCAGCAGGACAATGCCCACAAGCGGCGAGAATAGCACAATGTTAATCAGCATGTCGTTCTTTTCCATGATTTCCCCTCACTTGATTGACTTTGCGCTTTCGCCGCTTACTGCCTCAAGAGCGGCAACAGCAGGATCAGCATCACCAGCACCACGCCGAAGAGCATGGTGAAGACGTAGGTGCGTACGTAGCCCGTTTGCACTGTGCGCAGCCGTGCTGCTGCTTGTGCCACAGCCTGTGCAATGCGCAGGAAGCCTTGATCAATCGCGCCGCGATCCACAGGCGTGGCGATGAAGTCAGCGGCGCGCTTGTAGAAGTCGCGGAAGACCGTGTGATGGAAGCGGTCATGCCAGAATTCCCAGTCCAGCTTGTTTGCCAGCCAATCGGCGGCGCGGTTGTACGGCTGCTCAATCAGGCGACCGTAGGTCTCATCCCAGTAGAGCTTGGCATTTGCCAACTGGAAGGCAGGGCGCGTATCGGGGCGGACTTCCAGCACATCTTGGTTGCCCTCTGCCAGCGGCACGGGACTGTAGACGCGCTGTGCCACCAGAATGCCGCCGATTCCAATGCCGAGCGCGAGGATCGCTAGGAACGGATTGAAGGTCAGCCCTTTGGTGTAGGGCACGCTGTGTTCTAGCCATAGTACGAGCGTCTCAAGCGGGTAGCTGGCGCCCAGTGACGGTACAGCGATGATCGCGGCGCCGCTCAGGATGAAGGCTGCCGCTGAGCCAAGCACGATCACGGCGAAGGTGGGCTTGACGCTTGGCAGACTTGTGACTGGCTCTGCGCGCCCGATGAAGAATAGCCGTACGGAGGGTAGCGCCCACAGCAGCCAGAAGCCCGCTGTGATGAATAGCACGCCTAGCACCAACACGCTGTTCACGCCGAGCGGGATATTTAACAAGCCGCCGAAGATGGTCAGGGCAGCGAGGGCAAGCAGCGGGATGGTCATGCTGGGACTGGATTCGGTCGCGGCTGCGGCTGCTTCGGTGCGCGGCGCGCCCAAAAAGACCAGCTTGATTTGCCGCCACATATAGAAGGCAGTGAAGCCCGCTGCCGCGAGGAGCAGACCGAGCGCTAACAGACCCTCCAGCTTGCCGTCATTGAAGCCTGCGTTGAATGCTTTACCTAGCACTTCATCTTTTGACCAGAAGCCCGCCAGTGGGAAGATGCCGGCAAGTGCAAGCGTGCCGATCAGGTAGGTGACAAAGGTGATCGGCATTCGGCGCGCTAGACCGCCCATGTTGCGCATGTCTTGGGGATCGAAGGCTTCCTCATGGGCGTGATCGTCGTGTCCGTGTGCTTCATCGCCGTGTTCTGCCTTGTGATGGGCGTGCGCATGGTGGTGTCCGTGTTCCATCGCGTGGATGACCGAGCCACTGCCCAAGAATAGCAGCGCTTTGAAGAAAGCGTGCGTGATCAGGTGGAACATGCCGGCTGCGTAGCCGCCAATGCCGACCGCTGCGACCATGAAGCCGAGTTGGCTGACTGTTGAATAGGCCAGGACTTTCTTGATATCCCACTGACCGAGCGCGATGAAGCCTGCCATCAGCGCAGTGGCTGCGCCGATGATGGTCACGAGCGCAGCGGAGAGCGGCGCGGCGTGATATAGCACGCTGGTGCGCGTGATCAGGTAGACGCCTGCCGTGACCATTGTGGCGGCATGGATCAGTGCGCTGACGGGCGTCGGACCTGCCATAGCGTCCGGCAGCCAGATGAACAGCGGGATTTGGGCGCTTTTGCCCGTCACGCCGATCAGCATGAAGATCGTGATCAGCGTCACGACGGTCTCGAAGGGCAGTTCAAAGACGCCAAACGAGACCACATGCCCGCCTTTGGCAAGCCACTCTTCGGTCTGGGCGAAGACGCCTTTTTGCCCGTGTGAGATTCCATCGCCGCCCTCGCGGACTAGCACATCCACGGCTGTTTTCTCGCCGCCGATGTGCAGGACTTCGTTTGGCTTGTAGTAGTCGAGCGTGCCGTACGTCCAGAAGATCAGGAAGATCGCCATCAGCAGGCCGAAGTCGCCCACGCGGTTGACGATGAACGCCTTACGCGCCGCGTTGCTGTTCTTCCAGCCCTCGCCATGCTTTTTATCGAACCAGAAGCCGATCAGCAGGAATGAACATAAGCCCACGCCTTCCCAGCCGACGAACATCATCAGGAAGTTGTTGCCCGTCACAAGGACCAGCATGAAGCCCAGAAACAGGTTCAGGTACACGAAGAAGCGCGCAAAGCGCGGGTCGCCGTGCATGTAGCCAATGGCGTAGAGATGGATCAGCGTCCCGACGCCCGTCACGACCAGCATCATGGTCAGGCTGAGCGTATCTACGCGCATTTGCCATGGGATGTCTATCGCGGCGGCGGGGATGTAAATCCAGCTATCGAGGATCGGCGGATTCACTACGACCGCTTCGTAGCCGTGCGCTGTGATCCCGACTGTCATCACTGCCGCGACCGCAAAGGCAAGACCGGCGGCTGTGGTCGCTACCGCGCCGATCAGCTTTTCGCTCAGGTAACGCCCTAAGAAGAGATTGATCAGTGCGCCTGCAAAGGGCAGGATCACTACCAGTGGCACAAAGGATGCGATGACTTCCATGTCGCACTCATCCTTGCATTGCGTTCAGTTCGTCAATATCAATGGATTTCTTGGTGCGGAAAATTGCCACGATCAGCGCCAAACCGACCGCCACTTCCGCCGCTGCGATCGTGATCACGAAGAACACGATCAGTTGTCCGCCCATGTTGTTCCATTGCTGGGCAAATGCTACGAGGGATAGGTTCGCAGCGTTCAGCATGAGCTCAACGGACATGAAGATCATGATCGCGTTGCGCCGCACCAAGACGCCTAGCACGCCCATGATGAACAGCACGGCGCTCAGCACGACAAAATATTCGGTAGCTACCGTTGGTTGCACGCTTTGGCTCTCCTTTGTTTGATTAATCGGCGCTTGGCTCGCGCTCGCCGCTGGGCAGGACGCGCTCGGCGCTTTCGGCGCTCACGTTGATCGGAATGGCGCGGTTGATGCGCTTGATGGCAGGGCTGACCACCATGCGCTTGCGCTCGCGCTTGATCACCTCTTCACGGGTTAGGATGATCGCACCGACCATTGTTGCCAACAACAGCAGACCGACCAATTGGAAAGGCAACAGATAGTTTGTCAGCAACTCGACTCCGATTTGCTGCGGGCTGCCGAATTGGTGTGCCGCAAATGGCGCAGTCGGGCGCAGGTAGTCGGGGCGGGTGCTGGGCACGCCTGCAATGGCGGGTATGGGCGCCGCAGTCAGGATGAGAAACTCGTGCGTGCGGCTGCGGGCGCTGTACTCGCGCAGCGCGATCACGCGGTTGCCCAGATTTTCGAAGAGGAAGTCGTACTCGCGGCGCTCTAGGGTCAGTATTTGTGACGCTTCGCCGAAATTCAGCTCAGCGGCAAGCACTACATTGCGATTGGCGTTGCTCAAATCCTCTTGGATGAAGTTAACCGCGCCGAAGTTCGGCAAGGCATGGACAACAGTCAGGCGGAAAGTGTTATCGGCTGTGAAGGGCGAGAGATCGAGCGGCACATTCAGCAGGCGGAGGTCTTCGGGCGTGCCTGCCACGATGAAGGCAGTGGCGCGCTCTGGCTCTAGGGTCAGGGGCAGGGCGACTAGAGGCGTCGCACCGCGCTCAAAAGGACTCGGACAGTTCGGATCGGGGCAAGCGGCAAAGATGAGCAGGTTATAGCTGCCTGCGCGCAAGGTCTGCACGTCGGTAGCATCGCCATAGCCCAAATCAGCGGCAACGCGCTGCTCATTCAGGTAAATATCCACAGCAGGCGCATTCGCCACTGTGTGGATGAAGCGCGCTTGCGGCGGTTGCGCTTGCGGCTGCAGCGCCCCGATTTGCCCTTGTGCCACTGCCACAAATACCACGACTAGGAAGATCGTGGTGAGCGCCACAGCGCCGCCTGCCAGCCAGCCATACTTGGTTGTGCCGCTGCCCAGCCGCTCTGAGCCGAGCAACATGATCACGAACATGAATAAGACCATGATCGCCCCGGCATAGACCGTGATCTGCACCATAGCGAGGAACGGCGCGCTGAGCATCAGGTAGAAAAATGCCACGCACAGCAAGTTCACCACGAGGAATAGCGCGCTGTGGACAGCATTGCGGCTGATCAACATGAACGCCGCTGAGAAAATCGCCACAGCCGCCACGACGATGAAAAGCACCAGTTCAAACGTCATGAGTTTTAGCCCTGAAGCTGCACGGATCAGTTAGCTTGTTCATTTTAGCGCAAAGCGACGTTCGCGCCAATGTAGGGGCAGATTCATCTTGCCCGCTTGCCATCAGAAGGCGAACTTGCCGTCGCGGTAGAGGACTTCGCCATCTACGATGATCTCGCCGCCTTGCCGCATATCGCAGATCATATCCCAGTGAATTGCCGACTCATTCCGACTGCCCGTCTCAGGGTAGCCGCGTCCCAGCGCCATGTGGACTGTGCCACCGATTTTTTCATCGAACAGGATGTTGCCTGTGAAGCGCTGAATGCCGAAATTGGTGCCAATGGCGAATTCGCCTAGATAGCGTGCGCCTGGGTCGGTCTCTAGCTGGGCGAGGAGGTACTCTTCATTTTTAGCGGCTTCGGCGCTGACCACGCGCCCATTTTCGAAGCGCAGCTCCACGCCCTCCACCACGCGCCCTTCCCGAATGGCAGGGAACGAAAAACGCACCCAGCCGTTGACCGAATCCTCAACCGGTCCTGTGAAAATCTCGCCGCTGGGCATGTTGTGCGTGGCAGTTGAGTTGATGAAGGTGCGCCCTTCGATGCTCAGCCTGAGATCGGCGTTAGCGCTGCGCAGATGCACATGCTTTTTGCCCTTCAGCCAGTCCACATATTTTTGCTGATCAGCCTCTAGCTTGCGCCAGAGCGCCACAGGATCATCCTGATCCACAAAGCACGCCTTGTAGACGAAATCTTCGAACTCTTCAAGGCTCATATCCGCCTCCTGCGCGTACGCCTCCGTAGGAAATTGTGTGAGCGTCCAGCGCTGGTCGCCGCTGGCAGAGCGCATGAAGCGGATTTTGTTCAGCTCATTACGGCTGCGCGCACGGCGGGCAGCGCGCTTGGGATCAATGCTGGTGGCGGCGCGTGTGTTGCTGGTGCTGCGAATGGCGATCAGCACCTTTGCCTCTTTTGCCATCCACTCTTCTAGAGGCGAAATCCAGTCTATTTGCTCATCGGTGGCGTAGCGCAGGAAGGTATTGCTCATGGTCTCATCAATCAGGGCTGGGACGCAATGTCCGCCTGCACGGATCACTTCCTTGTACGTCTCGCGTAGGAGCGGCAAGCCGCTGATCTCGCCCGTCAAAACGACGGTTTCGCCGGGCTGCACAGCGACGGAGTACTCAACAAGAGTGCGCGCTAGGCGCGCTAGGCGCGGGTCGGTCATGATGGGAGTCCTTTCAGAGATTTATTCTGCCTTAAGCCTAACGCCTCCCCGATAAATTCGCAACTTGTGCCATTCGCCACAAGCTCAGCGGCGCGTTATACTGGGCGAAAGGAGCGCTGTGAGGCAACTGCCATGACCGAGCCAATCTACCTCACTTTAGCCTTTCACAATCATCAGCCTGTGGGGCAATTCAGCTACGTCACGGAGCATAGCACGCATGTTAGCTATTTGCCGCTGATCGAGGCGCTAGAGCATCACCCAAAGGTGCGCGTTGCGCTGCATTATAGCGGCGCGCTGCTGGAATGGCTGAAGCACAATCAGCGCGAGATGCTGGAGCGCCTGCGCGCTCTAGTGGCGGCGGGACAAGTGGAGTTGCTCTCCGGCGGCTATTACGAGCCGATTCTGGCGATCATCCCTGATGAGGATAAGATCGGGCAGATTGAAAAGCTGAATGATGAGCTAGAGACGCTGTTTGGCGTCACGCCGAGTGGCATGTGGCTGACTGAGCGCATCTGGGAGCCGCACCTTGCCAAGCCGATCGCTCAAGCGGCGTTGCGCTACGTGATCCTCGATGACGCGCACTTTGAGGCAGTCGGCTTTGAGAGTTCACGCGAGATGTTTGGCTATTACATTACAGAGGAACAAGGCTACGCTTTGGCAGTTTTTCCGTCGCTAAGGTATTTGCGCTATGCAATCCCTTGGCAGCCTGTGGAGAGCGTGCTGGAATGGCTGCGTGAGCAGGCACAGCAGCCTTTGCAGGGTCAGCCGCCGCGCTTGCTCCTCATGGCGGATAACGGCGAAAAATTCGGCACGTATGCCGGCGCCTATGAGTATTGCTGGGGCGAAGGGCGCTACATGGAAGACCTCTTCACTGCCCTTGAGATGAACGCCGAATGGCTCAAGACCATCACGCCGCGCCAATACCTTGCTCGTTTCCCGCCGCTCGGACGCGCCTACCTGCCCGCCACCAGCTATATGGAGATGGGCGTCTGGAGTCTCTTGACTGAAGATGGGCAGCGTCTGGGCGAGTTGCGCCAACGCCTAGAGCGCGAACGGCGCGCCGATCAGCTCCGTTTTTTGCGCGGCGGCATGTGGCGTAATTTTTTGGTCAAATATGATGAGGTCAATTTGCTGCACAAGCGCGTATTGATGGTCAGCCGCAAGGTTCACGCTATGCGGCGCGGACGCAAGCGCGACCGTGCGCTAGAGCGCCTCTGGGCTGCCCAATGTAACGATGCTTACTGGCACGGACTCACAGGCGGCGTGTATTTGTTCAATTTGCGCGTGGCAAACTACGCAAACCTGATCGCCGCTGAAGATGCCGCTGAGAGCGATGAACCTGAGCTGCGCCTGCAGACCTTTGACCTCGATCATGACGGGCATGATGATATTGTGCTGCTTGGCACGCCTTTGACGGCAGTGTGGTCGCCTGTGCATGGCGGCGGCATGGTGGAGCTGGATTTTCGCCCTGCGGCATACAATCTCTACAATGTAATGACGCGCCGTAAAGAGAGCTATCATGCGCGTTTACGCCAAGCTGCCGCCGAAGGCACGATCATCTTGCCCACTTCGCCCACACCTCTGGAGAGTGAGCCGCCTTACAGCCGCGCTGTGCGCGCTAAAGAGGCGGGTCTAGAGTATCGCTTGATCTACGATTGGCATCGCCGCTGCGCTTTCCTCGATCATTTTTTGAGCGCCTCCACCACGCTTGAAGAGTTCTACCGTGCCCAATACGCCGAACAGGGCAGTTTTGTCAATCAGCCTTATGAGATCGTCGAGGCGGTCTGTGATGGAATGCGCGCTTATGTCACATTGCAGCGCATCGGCAGCGTCTGGATCGGCGAAGTGCTGCATCCGATCAGCATTCGCAAGACCTTCCAATTTTTCCACAGCGAAAGCGCTTTCAAGGTGCATTACACGCTCTCTAATCACAGCAAGCAGCCTTTGGAGCTACACTTTGGCATTGAGACTGTCGTCGGTTTTGACGGCGGGCAGGATATTGCCAATAGCGCGCTACGTCTGAACGGCGAGAGCGAGCGTTTGCCGTTAAGCGCCATACGCGAGCTGGAGGGCGTGACTCATTACAGCGCCGATACCGTCTTGCACAATTTGACGCTCCTGACTGCGCTCAGCCGTCCTGCTTTTTTATGGCAATTTCCGCTAGAGACGGTTACTCTCTCTGAAGAGGGCTTTGAGCGCGGCTATCAGGGTACGGTCTTTTTGCATTTGTGGCACTTTCAGCTGGAGCCAAATGAGCGTTGGGAGGTCACGCTGACCCAGAGCGTCAGCCAGACTGCCACACACCTTTGAGGATAAATGGTTATGCTAGATCGGCTGATCGTAAACGCGAACATCTACACTTTTGATGAGGCGCAGCCGCGTGCCAGCGCTCTTGCCATTCAGCGCGATCAAATTGTCGCTGTGGGCGACGACTCGCTGCGCGCCCTCGCCTCCCGCCAGACCCAAATTGACGATCTGCAAGGCGCGACCGTAATCTGTGGCTTGACCGACGCGCACATCCACTGGGAGCTGACCTCGCGTGCTTTGCGCGAGATTGACCTGTTCGATCTGCCCAGCAAGGCAGAGGCAGTAGCGCGTGTGGCAGAGGCGGCGCGCCAAGCTGAGGCGGGCGCGTGGCTGATCGGGCGCGGCTGGTCGCAGTCACAGTGGGAGGGCGGCGCCTTCCCAACTGCCGCCGATCTGGATGCAGTAACGCCGCACAATCCCGTCTTTTTGCGGGCGCGCAGCGAACATGCGGCATGGGTCAACAGCGCGGCACTGCGCGAGGCGGGAATCACTCCCAGTACGCCCGATCCCGCCGACGGCGTCATCCTGCGCGATGAGTCGGGCGCACCGACGGGCATTTTGCTGGAGGGCGCGATGAGTCTGGTGCGCAGGTGCTTGCCCGTGCCAAATGTCGCTGAGATCGCCGCTATGATGCGCGAGGCGCAACGCCTTGCTTGGCGCTGCGGTCTGACAGGCATTCACGATTACGATCAGCCCCGTGCTTTTGAGGCATTTCAGCTGCTCTATGAGCGCGGTGAGCTGGGCTTGCGCGTGGTCAAGAACATCAACGATCCATTCATCGAGGCGGCAATACGGCTTGGGCTGCGCTGGGGCTTCGGCAATCACTGGCTGCGCTTGGGCGGCTTGAAAATCTTCGCAGATGGCGCGCTGGGCGCACGCACAGCGCTGATGTTTGAGCCGTATGAGGGCGAGCCTGAGAATTGTGGCGTCGTAGTGACCGATAGGGATGCGATGTTAGCCCTTGTCACAATGGCGAGTCGGGCGGGCTTTCCCTCGACTATTCACGCCATTGGCGATAGAGCGGTCCATGAAGTGCTGAACGTCTATGAGCAGGTGCGCGCTGATGAGCGGGCGCAGGGCTTGCAGCCCTCAGATCGGCGGCACAGGATTGAGCATGTCCAGCTGATTCAGCCTGAGGATGTGCCGCGCCTTGCCCAGTTGGATGTGATCGCCTCGATGCAGCCGATTCACGCCACAGCTGATTATCTGATGGCGGATAAATACTGGGGAGTGCGCTCACGCTACGCCTACAATGCGCGGCTGCAGATCGATCATGGCGCGCGGGTCGCCTTCGGCTCGGACTCGCCCGTTGAGCCGTTTGAACCGCTCAAGGGCATTCATGCGGCGGTCACGCGCTGCCGCCCGGATGGATCGCCTAGCCGCGAGGGCTGGTATCCTGAGGCGCGCTTGACGGTTGAAGAGGCAGTACGTGGCTACACGCAGGGCGCAGCGTACGCAGCGGGCATGGAGTCGCGCTTAGGGAAGTTGGCAGCGGGCTATCTGGCTGATCTCACAGCCCTAGATCGGGATATTTTTGAGATCGATCCGCATGACTTGCTGAAGGTGCGCGTGGTCGGCACGATGACGGGCGGCGTGTGGCGCTACACTGATGGGATCAAGCCGATAGCGCATGAGTGAGGGCTATTCGGCGTTTTCCCACTCGCTACCGCATTTGCGGCAGCGCCACCAGCCCTCGCCGTTTTCGTAATGCCAATCGAGGATACCCCTACCGCAGGGACACCACTCTACATCAGGCATATCGGCGGGCTGCAGCGTGCGCTCACAGCGCGGGCAGTGATAGCCGTGTGGCAATTCGCGCAGCCAGCACTCGCACTCAGGGCAACGCAAGAGCTGAGCAGCCTGCCTTTCGCTGATGAGCGTCCCGCAGGCATTGCACAACCAGCCCTCTGTGCCGCACGCCTCAACGGTATTGCCGCAGATGTAACAGCCGTAGCCTTGCGCCGCTACCCAAGCGAAGTAAGCCTGAATTTGGGCGAGCTTTTGAGCAGCGCGCCGCTTGCCAAGCCGCTCTTCAAGCCAGCGGACAGGGTCTTTATTGCCCTTGCTGTTGTTACAGCCGCCTTCGCCATGACACAGTGGCAGGATATTAGTCGGCACAGTGCCGGGACAGCGCGGATCGCTCAGAGGAATCCAGTGGTCTTGGGCTAAGGTGTGCCATAAGCCACGCGGACGCTCACAGACGGCGCATTGATGTCCCCAGTAGTCCAGTGCGTTATCCCAGTCGCTGCTGCGGAAGGCGATGGGCAGTCTGCGCTTGCGGGCGAGGTACGGGCGCTCCATGCGCGGCTGCACCACTGTGAGAGGCGGCGGCGTAGCGACCTTACCGAAAAGCCGCTCGCTCAGTTCAGAGACAATCTGCCAGAGCGCTCCGCCGCGAAAAATGCCCGCTTGCCGTGCCATATCTGCCCGCTATCGTTTGAAGTGCGTTGCTATCGCTCTTGGGATTATACAGCAATTCAAATCAAGTTCAAATTTTATTTCAACGCTCAGGTGGGAGGGAAACGGGCGCTTGAGCGTTGCCTCTGCGTGTCTGTCAGGCACGTGGTGCTGCTTCCTTACAAACATTTGTCAAGACAACAGACGGCTTGCTTTAAAAGTTATTTTGACATACACTGTTTGATAGCATGTCGGCACAGAGGCAAGGGAGGTGTGCGATGTCGGGCTTTGCGGCGTTATTTTCAGGCATGAATTTTCAAGGGACGATTCGGCGCTACTGCGATCAGATTGGCTGGCGGATCGCCGATATCAACGATAAGCGCGCTTTGCTGAAGTTCAATATGCGCTCTGGACGTACGCAGTCGCTGTGGATCGTGCGCTACGATACCACGCTTGAGTTCTCTGTGCCGAGCATGGCGCAATTTGACTCCGAGGATCGCATTCCGCACTATCTTTCAACGGTCCTGCTCAAGCGCAGCGCACAGAACAAGATCGGCTTCTGGTGCATTGAACAGATCGGTGGCAAGTACGTCTTTTCGTGTATGCACAACGCCGAAATGACGCTGATTAACACGGAGTATTTTCAGAAAGTGGTCAATGCGCTAGTCACGGAGTGCGATACCTTCGAGGGCATTCTGATTGACATGCTGCGCTAGCGGATCGCTGCAGAAAATGAACAGGCGCTCAGCCCTTGAGCGCCTGTTTCTGTGTCAGCCTTGCGTGCTTTGAGAGAGTGACTCTTCGGCAATGCGCGCTCGCAGAAAGGCTAAGCCTTCCTCGTAGGTATTGAAGAATGAGAACCGCTGAAAGCGCGCCAGCTTGAAGATGGTCTCACCAAGCGTGCGGGCAACTGTATTTGCGCCCACAATTGCCACATAACCGCTCATCAGATGCTTGAACGGCGCCTCGCGGGCGCGCAGCGCGCCTGGCGCAATGGACTTGATGCGGCTTACGTCAAGCAGTGCATGAATCGGTTGTTCAGCTGCCGCGTAGTACTTATTTCCTTCCGGAAAAAGTTGTAGCAATTCCTCAGTCGTCCACGGGTCAACAAAAGTGACCAGCAAAATGCGTCCATTCTCAATGAGTTTCTGTGTGACAGGCATTGTGCATACCCCCCAAAGCCGCTTTGTAGCAACCTTAAACGCATCTTGGCGAAATGCTACATCGCGCCGTGCTGACTTGTCAAGTTGCTTATATGTCAAAGTGCATAATTGCAACCTCAAGCACTAGCTCTGATGTGTCTGCATGGACTCTTCGGCAAGGCGCGCTCGTAAGAACGCCAGACCTTCCTCATGGGTATCGAAGAAAGTGACGCGGCGGAAGCGCGCCACCCTGAAAACAGTCTCGCCGATAGCGCGCACCACTGACTGGGCGCCTACCACCACAACATCGCCGCCCATTGGATGTCTGAGGGCGGGCGCCTCGCGGGCGCGCAGCGCACCCGGTATCGAGAGCCGTGCGCCGCTCACGTCAATCAGTAGATGAATCGGGTGCTTCGCTGCGTCGTAGTACTGCTGCGCTTGTGGATAATGGCTGAGCATCTGGTCGGCTGTCCATGAGTCTGTGAAAACGACCAGCAAGATTCGCCCATTCTCGATGAGCTCCTGTGTGACGGGCATTGTCCAATCTCCTGTGTACTTTGAAACGATACGAACGCTCAATGTCTTTAATTAAATTATCGCAACTTTTTTATCAAAAGTTACCGCTTGTGCTAGACTTGAAGATATACACAAGGCACAGAAAGGCGCAGCAATTGTGGATCACCTGAGGATTATGCGCGGCGCTGAGCCAATGTACCTGATCGGCAACCGAGTCGGCTGCTTGTGCTTGCATGGGCTGAGCGCCTCGCCACAAGAAATGGCGTGGCTGGCACAGCATATGCACAGGCAGGGCTTTAGCGCATATGTGCCGCGCCTATACGGACATGGCACTTCGCGTGAGCACTTTCGGCGCGTTTTATGGCGCGACTGGTACCTGAGCGCTCTAGACGGCTACCATCTGTTACGTGCGCACTGCGATCATATCTTCGTGATGGGTCTCTCTATGGGCGGCTTGTTGGCACTGCGCCTCGCCGCCGCTGAGACGGTCTCTGGCGTGGTGGTGCTTGGCTCGCCGCTCAAGCTAGATGCGCCTTTGTGGTTAGCGCACTACTTGCGCTACATCCGTCCCGTAGCCTTGACCTCTTCACCTGATGACACGCCGCTGGACGCCCGAATCCGTGAGTTGCAAGCCCAACGTGGCGAACCAGTCACCGGGCGCGTCTCATATTTCCAGATGAGCACAGCCGGCGTGGCAGAGCTGCACAAGTTGCAAGGCGAGGTGCGCCGTTGCCTGCCTCAGGTGCGCGTCCCGACCCTGCTCATTTTCTCCAAGCAGGATCAGACCGTGCCATACAAAAATTTGGCGCTGATTCAAGCAGGTCTGGTCAATGCGCCCGTTGAGACGCTCACTTTAGAGCGATCTGATCACATCCTGACCAATGATATAGAATGCGAGACTGTTTTCGCGGCTGCGGAGGCTTTTGTTAAGCGCGTTTTGCAGCTGCAGAATGTCTAAGAGGTGTATTCAATGCCTGAGCAAAAGCGCAAACGTGCGCAAGTGCCACTGCCAGCAGGCAACTTCGGGACGCTAGAGCGCGTCTGGGAGCAGTTGCGCCTTGCTTGGCTGCTTTTCGGCGATAATCGCGTGAGCTTGTGGCTGAAAGTGCTGCCTGTCTTTGCTATTACCTATGTCATCTCGCCACTGGACTTGCTGCCCGCGCTCCGGCTTCTCGTGCTGGGGATTATAGATGACGTGGCGATCTTCGGCTTGGCGATCATGGTCTTCAACAGCCTCTCGCCTGAGGAAGCTGTAGTGGAGCATCTGCGGCAACTGCGCTTTGGCGGCAAGTACCGCGTCCATAGCGATGATGAAGGCGTGGTGATTGACGTGAAAGCTGAGACAGCCAACTCGCAGCCCGACTCCGACGATCAAACCAACGCCGAACAATTTTCCGAAGATAAGCGCGAGCGCAGCACACGCGCTAGGTGAGGTGGAAGTCCGCTTGGCGTGCCAAAGCGGACTTCCATCAAGACCCATCAGCCGAAGCGACCGGAGATGTAATCCTCGGTGCGCTTGTCAGCCGGGCGCGTGAAGATTTGCGTGGTCGGGTTGTACTCGATCAGCTTGCCCGTGCGCGACTCATCGCTCAGGAAGAACGCGGTCATGTCTGAGACGCGCGAGGCTTGCTGCATGTTGTGCGTCACCAGCACAATGGTGTAATTCTTGCTCAGTTCGCGCATCAGGTCTTCAATGCGCAGCGTTGAGATCGGATCAAGCGCGGAGCAAGGCTCATCCATCAGGATGATCTCTGGCTCAACAGCCAAGGCACGCGCAATGCACAAGCGCTGCTGCTGACCGCCTGAGAGCGCCAGCCCATTTTTTTTCTTGTAGTCATCTTTCACTTCATCCCACAGAGCGGCGGCGCGCAAGCTGGTCTCGACGATCTCATCGAGTGTGCGCGTATCGCGGACGCCTAAAATGCGCGGACCGTAGGCGACGTTATCGTAGATGGTCTTGGGGAACGGATTGGGCTTCTGGAAGACCATGCCGATGCGTCGGCGCACCTCGACAGGATCGATGCCAGGCTGATATAGATTCTGCCCACGAAAGATGACTTCGCCTTCCACACGCGCTGTTGGAATCAAGTCGTTCATCCGATTGATGGCGCGCAAGACTGTGCTTTTGCCACAGCCTGATGGCCCAATGAAGGCTGTGATTTGGTTGCGCGCGATATCGAGGGTGATATCCTCAACAGCCTTGTGCGAGCCATAATAGACGCTCATCTTTTTGAGCTGGACAGCGTACTTTCCGTTCGGAGTGGTGCCTTCTTGGTGCATCGAATTACCCTCTCAGACTCTTGCTCAAGCGTTGTCGCAAGACGATGGCAGTGGTGTTGAGTAACAACAAGACGATCAGCAGCGTAATGATGGCTGCAGCAGCCACATTGCGGAAGCCTGTGGCAGGATCAGCCGTCCAGCTGTATATCTGGATCGGGACTACTGAGAATTTGGAGAACGGCCCGTTCGGATCGATCAGCGTGAACGTCAGGCCACCGACGACCAGCAACGGCGCCGTCTCGCCGATAGCGCGCGAGACCGACAAGATCAAGCCTGTGAGAATGCCTGGAAATGCTGCTGGCAGCACTTGGCGCGCTGTAGTCTGCCACTTAGTAGCGCCAACGCCATAGCTGGCTTCACGGATCGATGAGGGCACGGCGCGAATGGCTTCCTGAGCGTTGATGATCACTACAGGCAGGATTAGCAGCGCCATTGTGAAGGCGGCTGAGATAACTGTGCGCCCGTTTGAGTCAGTGATGCCGATAAAAGCGCCGCTGGTCAGTTGCTCAAGGGCGCGCACGAAGATCGCCAAGCCAAGCATGCCGTAGATGATCGATGGCACACCTGCCAGGTTGCGGATGTTGGTCTCGATCACAGCGTTGAGCAGGTTTTTCTCGGCATATTCCTCAAGGTAAACAGCAGCGCCGACGCCCAGCGGCAAGGCGATCAAGATCGTCAAGATGATCACCCATAGCGAGCCGATCAAGGAGGTGCGCAGGCCCGTTGTGGCAGGCGAGGCCGTCAGCTCAGTGAAGATGAAATCCAACGAGAGCCAGGCCTTGAACTGCAGATCGCCTTCGCGCAAGACATCGCTAGCTTCTTTCTCAGCGAGGATGCCTTGATAGTTAGTCAGCGATTCGATCAGCGTCCAGGCGCGGTCATAGCGCAGCTGTGCCACATCGCGGAGGATGATGCGATAGAGTTGCGTTGTATCCAGGTTATCCTCGATCAGATCGATGTATTCGCCGATCGCCAGCTCATCGTAGCGCTTCTCAGCCACTTCAGGGCGGAAATTGCGCCCTTCGAAGAGCTTTTTAATCGGATCGCCGAGCAGGTAATCGACCGTGACCTGTGGGCGCGGCGCATTAGCTGCCAGCAGCTCAGCTGCCTCGAGAATGCTCAGCTCGCTCAACTTCTTATCTGCAATGGCAGGGTTGAAGGCTCTGCCGCTGAAGGCCACGCTGATTGGCTCGTTCTCCAGACTCTCGCGCGGGATGCCGAGACCGAGCGAGAAGACGGTCACCAGCTCGCGTGCGTTCAGCGTTGAGAAGCGCTTATCGCCGAGCGCGCGGCTGAAGGTCTGGTCAGAGCGCTCGGGATCGAAGGCGCGCTCAGGGAAAATGTTGATGACCTGAGCGCCTGAGAGCCGAATCTGCGAAAATTGGCGCCCAAGCAAGTTATCGCGCACAATGGCGCGCAGGCGGTTGCGATTGACCTTATCTTCGAGCAGGCGCGCCAGCTCAGCTTCGCTCAGAGTCTCAAGCGGCTTATCAGGGCTGAGTTCGGAGGGCTTGATGGCATAATTGACCACTGCATAGCCAAAAGACTGATTGATGATGTTCAGCAGCAGCACAATTAAGGCGACTAAGCCGACTACGTTTGCCAGGAAGAAGGCGCTGCTCCAGCCGCTGGCAGTTACACGGCGCGCGCGTAACGTGCGCGCTAGCGCGGATTCAGGTGGCATCAGGCCGCCTTCGCGCCGCTCGACGATCTCCTCGACGATTGGTTGTGCTTCCTCAGGCGTGATGCGCCAAATGTTGATGACAGCTAGCGCCACAGCGAAGACGACCCAGAAGCCGATGCCGAGCGCGCTCAGCGCTGCCAGCAAGCTGGGCAAGATTTGCCCTTGGTACAGCCAGAAATACAGCAGGCTGAGCAGCATGAGTAAGCCGCTATTGCGCGCAGCCTTTGCCGAGATCGGCGGCGGCGTATAACGCACAGGGCGCAGGCGCAAAGGCGCGCTGAGCACGTCCGCAAGCGTGTGGAGCGCGCGCCCTGAGCCCGATCTAGGCTTCTTGAGCGGCAGCGGCGCCACGCGCACCACATTGATGCTGCCAATGCCTATCAGGGCAGGCAGTAAGCGGAAAGGAATGCTCAGCAACTGCAGGTACGGATAGAACAGGCGCGGCAGAGCGGCATAAATGAGCAAGAAGGCGCCGATCGGGATCAGCCACATCGGCGCAAAGTTGCGCGTCGCGCCTTCGTTGATCAGCTGAATACCAATGGGCGCGGCAGTGTCATCTTCAGCAACCCATGGCGCTAGCAGCCACGCGACGATCACCAAGACAGCACAGCCGATCAGGATCAAAGTCAGCGCCCAGAAGGGCAAGCCGCGCTTGGCTTGTGTTGCATCGAGCGCGCCGCGTTTCGGTCTGAGCAAGCTCTGTTCGGTCATTGGTATACCTCACGGAAGCGACGGCGAATCAAATTGCTGATCAAGTTCAGCACAAGGGTGATGGCGAAGAGCGTCAAGCCGATAGCGAATAGGCTGTTATAGTCCACTGAATTGAAGCTCAGGTCGCCTGTGCTGATGCGCGCGATGTGGCCCGTCATGGTCTCAGCGGCCTCGAGCGGATTGAGCGAGAAGTTCGGGCCTGCGCCCGAAGCGATCGCCACGATCATCGTCTCGCCCACGGCGCGCGAGACGCCGAGGATGAACGCCGCCAAAATGCCCGAGAGCGCCGCTGGAATCAGCACACGGAAGACGGTCTCGCGGCGCGTGGCGCCCAGGCCGTAGCTGCCTTCGCGCAGGCTGCGCGGCACAGCGCTGAGGGCATCCTCGCTGACCGAAGCAATGGTCGGAATGATCATAATGCCCATAGCCAGGCCTGCTGCAAGCTGATTGTAGGCGCCGATCTCGCTTTGCCAGAAGATATTGCGCAGAAGCGGCGTGATGAAAGTGAGCGCGAAGTAGCCGTAAACGACGGTCGGGATGGCGGCGAGGATTTCCAAAATTGGCTTAAGGATGCCGCGCAGGCGCGCCGAGGCATACTCACTGATGAAGATGGCCGCGCCTAGCCCAATCGGGCCAGCCACTAGCATGGCGACTAAACTGGTGATCAGCGTGGCCATGACGAGCGCCAAAACGCCGAAATCAGCGCCTTGCGGCACCCAGCGTGTGCCTGTCAGGAATTCAATGACGCTGACTTGCTCGCCTAGAAAGAGTGTGGTGTTCGCCTTGTGCGGCTCAGGCCTGGTGCCGAGCACGCCGCGTTCCACTTCGAAGGTTCGGTTGTCGATCAGGCGCAACACGCGCATATCTTCTTCGTTCAGGCGGATGATTTGACCGACGCGCGGCACGCCGCCTTTGCCATCGAAGTATAGGATCGTGTCCTCAGCGCTGACAGGCTGGATCAGCAGCTGTTCGGCGCTGCGAAAGCCATAGCGCGTGAAGAAGTTCAGCGCTTCGGTTGAAAGCACCACGATGATGCCAAGCGTCGTCAGCACGGAAACCAGAGCGCACAAGAACAGCGAGAGGCGGATCAAGTCCTCAAAAGGGCGTGGGTGTTTGTTCAAGCTGCTATAGGCATCAGTGGCACCGGTCAGCCGATCCGCAGCTGTGCGGAAGCCTGCAGTTTCAACGCTTGTTTCAAGAGTCATGGGAAATGCTCCTTAAGCGATAGAGTGTGCGCAAGTGAGCGCCGCTAGGACAAGCAAGGATGAGCGCCGCACGCAGCAGGCGCTCATCACTTCGCTCAAGATAGTCGCTTGGAATTACTCGCCAACAGCTGCCAGCCAAGTCAGCTTGTTCAGGTTCGTGGCGTCATTGCTAACTGGGAAGTAGTTGATGTTCTCGCGAGCGCTACCAAGCTGGCTGCGCACGTTGGTGATATAGAAGTTGATGAAAGCAGCCACCTGCGGCTTCTCCTGCATGATCTGCGGCGTGCTGTAGATGAACAGCGGCCGCGAGAGCGGATAGGCGCCGCTTTCAGCGTTGGCTTCGTTGGCTTCCACGCCTTCGATCTTCACAGGGCGAATTTTGTCCAGGTTAGGCAGGACGTAAGCGAAGCCGAAGTAGCCGATGGCGAAGCGGCTGCCTGCCACGCCTTCCACCAGCACGTTGTCATCCTCGCTCAGCTGAATGCCGGGCGCGTTGAGCAGCTTGGTGGCGTCCTTGTTGAAGATTTCCTCGACAAAGTAGTCGAAGGTGCCGCTATCCGAGCCAGGGCTGAAGAGGCGGATTGGCTCAGCAGGCCACGCGGGGTTGACTTCATTCCAGTTCTTGAGTTCGCCGCTGAAGATTTGGGCAAGCTGAGCCTCGGTCAGATTGTCCACAAAGTCGTTATCTTTGGAGACCACAACGCCCAAGGCGTCAATAGCCACATAGAACTCGGCGACAGGATCGCGCCCAATTTTGGCGCAGTTATCGCGCTCGCTGGCCTTGATGGGACGGCTAGCGTTAGAGATATCCGTCTCGCCCGACTTGCAGAAGCGCTCGAAGCCGGCGCCTGTGCCCACTGAGGCCAC
The DNA here is from genome assembly GCA_002794705.1 of Candidatus Thermofonsia Clade 1 bacterium. The sequence continues at coordinate 49,429 of PGTK01000005.1, read as the reverse complement.
TTCGATGTTGCCCGCGAAACCTTCATTGCGGAACAAGTCTGCCATGCGGCGCGTGAGCGGGAAGACTGTCGAGCTGCCGGCGCTGATGATGTTGCCCGTCACTGCCAGTGGGTCCACTTCGGGCAGCGTGATCTCAGGCAGGATCACGGCGTTGATCACATGGATTACGCCGTTGCTCGCCTCGATATCGGTTGCCACGATATCGGCGCTATTGATGCGCAGGCTATCGTTGTGCATGCTGAAGGCAACTTCGCCGCCTTCCACAGTCTTAGCTGTCTTACCGACCAAGCCCATGGCATCAGCAGCCATTGCCTTGCCTGGCAGCACGTGGTAGGTCAAGATGCGCGTGAGCAAGTCCTTGCTCTCAGGCTTGAGCAGGTAGTCCAGCACGTAGCTCGGAATCTTGGCGAACGCCTCATCGGTGGGCGCGAACACCGTGAACGGACCGGAGGTGCGGAGCGTATCCACCAAGCCCGCAGCCTGCACAGCCGCCACTAGCGTGGTGAAGTTGCCGTTCTCAATGGCGATGTCAACAATTGTCTTGTCGCCCTGCGCGTTGATTGCCGCCAAAGGCGCAACCAAGACCGCAAGCAAGGCGATCACAGCAATGATACGAGCCTTCATGTTTTGCGTCTCTCCTGATATGCTTTAACTCTCGCGTGGCGGTGTACCTTGCCACACATTGTCAAACTTAGCCTGAGCAAGTTAAGAGTGTTGGGAAGGTTGTTTAAGCAAGATTTAAGAAATAGCTAAGATTGTGCGACTTTCATAACAATCAGCCCTTTTCAAGCAAAGCGGACTGTCTAGGGCAAGACAGTCCGCCTCGTGAGGCTACTGCACAACGATGCGTTTGAAGATCAGGCGTTCGCCCGTGCCATAGTACAGTGTAAGCACATCGCCCTGCTCTGTGTAGTGTGTGACGCGCTCTAGCGCCTTGAGAAAGGCTTGCTCTTGCTGACTCAGAGATGCAGTGAGGCAGGCGCGTCGTGTTGTGATTGGCGCGCTGAAGCTGAGCGAATCGCCGCGCACGGTAAACGAGGCGTTGTACTGATTACAGCCTGTTGAGCCAGAGGCGCGCCCTTGCGAAAAGGCTAGACTGACCTTCCCTTCGGCTGGAATCAGGGCATTAGGCGCGCCATAGGCGGTCAGTCGCCACGCCGATTCCGCGAGGGTCAGCACGCGATCAAAGATCAAACGTCCACTATCGCCATAGAGCAAGACAAGTTGTCCACTGACTACGCGGTAGCTCTGCACAGTGCTGAGTGCCTCCAGATAGGTGCGCTCAAGCGTCATGATCGGCTCTGCGCACATCATTTGCGTGCTGACGATCTGCGCAAAGCTGATGGAGTCTTCGCGGTAGGTTGGTGTGGTGCGGTAGGTATTGCAGCCACTTGAGCCGCCTGCGCCGTCGGCTGTCAGCTTCAGCGTGATCGCACGCTCTTGCGTTAGCTCTAGCCCCGCACTGGGCGACTCAATACCGATCAAGCGCCATGTGCTATCGGCAAAGGTGAGCAAGCGCGTGAAGACAAGCGTCTCGCCTGTGCCATAGCTGATAATTAGCAGCCCGTCGGCAAAGCGGAACTCAGTTGCTGTACGCAGCGCTCGGAAGTAGGCTTGCTCTTGCTTGGCGATCTCTTCGGGCTCACAGGCAATCAACGTGCTGAAAATGTTGCTGAAGCTGATGGTTGTGCCATCTACACGGTAGCTGCCGCCGTAGGTATTGCAGCCGCCTGAGCCGCCGATGCTATCTGCGCCAAAGATCAGCGTGATAGACTGCTCTCCGACGGGCGTCACGGGCGCATTTTCTGCGCCATAGCGCAGCAACTTCCATTGGGTGCCGATCAAACGGTTCGGGTCAGCGGCGTAGCTGCGCACGGGCAGTGCCGCAAGGCTTAACACTACTATCAGCGTCCAGATTAGGTACTTCATACGCTCAAACTCCGTTTTGGGTGGATGTTGGTGAATTGGGCTGCTTGCCGCGCAGCCACAGGGCGGGCAGAAGTGCCACAACGCCGATCAGCGCGCCAATTAGGAGCATTTCGGCGATAACTGCCACACCTGATTCAAAATATACACGCACAGACTCGCGTTGTATCTGCTCCGCTGACCAATCGAGGGCGAAGGACTCGCGGGCAAGGCTGACCATGTAGTTCAGGCGGCTGAAGGCGTATGTGGTCATGCTGGGAATGGCGATGGTCATGCCCAAGTAGCGCATGATCAGCACCAAAGCAGAGGCGACGCCGCGCCGTGTAGCATCTACCGCGTTGATCACGACTGTGCCAATAGGCGCAATGGTCAAGCCCAAGCCGACTCCAATCAGAATCAGGTGCAGGCTCATCACCAGCTCAGGTGTATCGGCGCGCCATGTGCTGCCTGCCAGCACGAATCCGATGATCGCCAAGATAATGCCGCCCAAGACGGTATTGCGAAAGCCGATCCTGCCTGAGAGCCACGCGCCCGGCACAGCAGCGAGCGCCATTGGGATGGTCAGCGTTGAGAGCAGGACTCCGGCGCGCTCTGCGGCGCGTGCGATTGCCTCTGCGCTGGCATTTTCGGCGCGCAGATTGATCAGGAGCGGCACGCTGACCAAACCGAGCATCAGCAGGAAGCCGATCAGCAGATTGGTGAGCGTCGCAGCGCTCACAGCGCGCTTACGGAACAGGTGTAGCTCTAGGATCGGATGCTCTTGCCGCCATTCCCAGAGCAGGAAAGCGACAAACAGCGCTGCCGTTAGTCCTAGAAGCGCCAGATTGTACGGCGATTCGGTCGCTTGTGCTTGCAGCGCTTGCAGACTGGTGGCGCCTGTTACGTCTGTGTTGCCGCCTAGTCCCAGCACAAGGCAGGTCAGTGAGGCAGCAATCAGAGCAGCGCCGATCAGGTCAAAGCGTCCCTTGCTGATCGGATGCTGCACGCCACGCAGCGCGAAGATCATCAGCACAAAGGCGAAGATGCCCATTGGCACATTCAGCCAGAACAGCGTACGCCAATCCGGGGCAGGCAGCGCCAGACCTAGCCCTCCTAGCCATAGCCGAATCGCCTCGCCATTCTGCTGAAAAAAGCCGACCATCACGCCACCATACAAGTGACCGAGTACCCAGCCGAGCGTGTCCATTGCACCGACAAAGCCGACGGCTGCAGCGCGTCGCTCAGGCGGATACAGGTCTGCCACAAGTGCAAGGCTGACAGGCACTACTGCGCCCGCGCCAAGCGCTTGAACCACGCGCCCGATGATGACCGCCAACAGGGTCAGCTGATTCAGATCGGGGCGCAGACCGAAGTAGCGCCGTGCGATGTCGTTCAGCAGTGCAGTCGGGAACAGGTGCGCCGTAGCGACCCACCACGAACCGACTATGAACAGCGCCAAACAGACCAGAAATGCACTGCGCCTGCCCACCATATCTGAAAAACGCCCCATCAGCGCCATGCTGACTGTGTAGGCGAGCAGGTAGCCCGTCACAAGCCACGCTGCTGTGCCGAGATTAGTGTCAACTGGGATATTCAGCCGAATCAGCACCTCTGGCAGGATAGCAGAGATGATAGTCAGGTCTATGGAGCCGACGAAGACTGGCACTAGCACAAGAGCGATGATCAGCCAGCGGCGGCGCTCCGTTAGGTGCGCATTGATCGGTTTTTCTTCGGTTTGCAGCGCGCTTGGCGCCTCAGTCAGGATGCTGGTCATGGTGCTTGGGTTGCCTCAGGTGTAGCGCGGCTTGGCAGGGTCGGGAGGGCATCAGGCGCACTCAGGGCGCTCGGCGTAGCCGTCGGCACGCTCTCGACTTGTGGCACTTCCACGCTGATCGAACGATCATCGTAGTCAAAAAGTTCCATGATCCATGTTGTCGGCTCTGGATGCTGGTCAGTGGCGGTCTCAGGTTGCACTAGGATAATGCGCTCCACGCGCCCGTTCGCCACGTTGATATAGATATCCGCATTGGCAGTTCCTGTGCCGCGAATCAGGTTGACGGTGACCGCGCTGATATCGGCGACGCTTGCCTTGCCGCTGATGTGATGGACTCGTGTGCCAAACAGGTCTACCACGCCGTGATAGGTTAGGTCAGTCAGGGCGTTGAGCGCGTATTTGATGCCTAGATCGCCGCGAATGAGCTGATCGGCGTTGAAGCCAGGCGAGAATTGCATGTTCAGCCAGCGATTAGCGGTCAGCAGGATGTGCTTCATGTATTGGTCGTTGCCGACGGTGACAATGTCAATCTGTCCTGCAACGCCCGCCACAGCTGCGCTCACTCTGGCGCTGACCTTATCCGGCGCTACGTAGACGCCATCTGCGCTGCTGAACGAGATGAGGTTCGCATCATCAATGAAGGCGGGCGCACCCGTCAATTGCAGTTTGAAGCGCAGCGCACTGACCGCTTGGATATCGGCGGCGGCAGCGCTGAGCAAGGTACGCGGATCAGGCGGCGGCGTAGGCGAGGCGGCAGGCGCGCTGCACGCCGCAAGCATGAAGCACATCAGCACTAGAACGACTCGTAGGCTGTGCATCGGATTCCTCACTTATTTCGTGATTTTTGTCACTCAGTGTAGTATAGCAGCTCTTGACTCGATGTACCCTATTCCAAGATAGAATTGCTACGAGGTGCGCCAGCAGCAGCCCACTGAGTGTTCTGAAATTGACATAGCGCTTGAGCCGTAGGGCAGAATGTTCGGATCATACGGAGCGTTTGGCATGGCAACGTAGCTCACAGGACGTGCACTGTTGGCTTACTTCAAACGCACTCTGTAGAGCAGATGAGAGCGACGACCGCGAGACCTCACACACTAGCGCACCGATGGCCAGTCTGACTGTTCCTGCACGTAGCGATTCAGATGTTCTCTTTTTGTCTCCTTGAGTAAAGAATGTGCAAAAATAGGCTGTGGTCGAGCGACCTGCTTGTATTGGTGCGCTTGCTTAGGCTATGATTTGTGCATCAGATGAACATTTGTGACGGATGCGGCTCATGCAAGCAGAAACAACGCTGAATTGCGATATCTTAGTGATCGGTGGCGGCGCAACGGGCGCAGGCGTGCTATTTGACCTCTCACAGCGCGGCTTGCGCGTCATTTTGGCGGAGCAAAACGACGTGGCAACTGGCACATCCGGGCGTTACCACGGGCTGCTGCACTCTGGCGGGCGCTACGCCGTGCGCGACCCTGAATCGGCGCGGGAGTGCATCGAAGAGAACTGGATCGTGCGTCGAATTGTGCCACATACTATCGAAGATACCGGGGGCTGGTTTGCAGCCTTCCCGCCCGATGATCCTGACTACATCCCGCGTTGGCTAGAGGGCTGCAAGGCAGTCGGTATTCCTACCGAACCTGTCAGTCTAGCACAAGCGCTGAGGGAAGAGCCGCATTTGAATCCGAAGGCATACGCTATCTACCGCGTGCCAGACGCTGCTTGCGACTCCTTCGAGCTGATTCACACGCTGACCGAGGCAGCGGCGGCACTAGGCGGCGTGACGCTCAACTATCATCGCGTTTGCGCCATTGAGAAAGCAGGCGGCAAAGTGATCGGCGCGCTGCTGGAGAATCGGCGCACAGGTGGCTTGGTGCGCGTCCATGCCAGTGCGATTGTCAACGCGGCGGGTCCGTGGGCAGGTGAGGTTGCTAAGCTGGCAGGCGCCGATATCCACATGACCCATGATCGCGGCGTGATGGTGGCGATGAACGTCCGTTGGGTCAACACGATCATCAATCGGCTAGCTACTCCGGGCGATGGCGATATCTTAGTGCCTGTTGGCACAGTCTGCGTGATTGGCACGACCTCAGTGGTCGTAGAGCGCCCTGATGATGTAGATATCCCTGCCCACGAGGTCACGCAGATGCTGGACGCAGGCGAGGTGATGATCCCGGATTTTCGCAAGGCGCGGGCGCTGCGCGCTTGGGCGGGTGTGCGTCCGCTCTACGATCCGCCTGACAAGCGTGAAGGCGAGGCTGAGGGCGGCGTGGGCGAAGATGGGCGCTTCATCACGCGCTCATTCCGTGCGCTCAGCCACGCCGACGTGGGCGCTGAAGGGATGCTCTCAATTGTAGGCGGCAAACTGACCACCTACCGCCAAATGGCTGAGAAAATCTCTGATGAGGTCTGTGCTTATTTGGGCGTACAGGCGCCTTGTCGCACGGCTGAGACACCTCTGCCCAAGCCGACGTGGTTTGGCGGGAGCGGACGCAAGCTGCACACGCTGACTCATCGCCTCCACCAGCTGGAACACGCGCCTACACATAACAACCTGATCTGTGAGTGTGAGATCGTCACGCGCAGCCAGCTGGAGACTGCGATCCGCGCTTCAGGTGAGGGAGTCAGCCTTGATGACCTACGCCGCGACCTCCGCCTAGGCATGGGTCCGTGTCAGGCAGGCTTCTGCGGCTATCGCGCTGCGGGCGTGCTGGGTGAGACGGCACATTTACCGCCTGCCAAGTCCATTGCAGCGCTTAGTGCTTTTATTGAGGAGCGTTTTCGTGGCAACCGTCCCTTGCTGTGGGGGCACCAGCTGCGGCAAGCGCTGTTAGATGAGATGATCTATCGGCGTGCGCTTGGCGTGCCGACGCCACAACCTGAGGCGCACGCCGCCGACTAGCAAGGAAGCCAACATGGACGATCTGGTGATCATTGGCGCGGGCTGGGCGGGCTTGAGCGCTGCTGCCTTCGCTTTGCACCTCAGACCAAATGCCAAAATCCGCGTTATTGCGCAGGGAATCGGCTCGCTAGTTGTGACTCCAGGCTGGCTCAGTCTGCTCGACTCGGCGCAGGGCGACGTGATCAGTGCCGTGCGCGATCTCGCAGCCCGTTTGCCTGAACATCCTTACGCTTTGGCGGGCGCTGAGTCGCTCTCAGAGGCAGTGCGCCTTTTCGGTCAGATTGGCGCTGAGATTGGCTTGGGCTATCAGGCGGAGCAGCCTCTGCACAACAAACAGGTCTTTACAGCGCTAGGCAGTCGGCAGAGTCCTGCGGTTGTGCCGTACGGCTATCAGGGCGCAGCGCAGGCAGGTGAGCGCCCGCTGTTTGTGGGCTTTGAGGGCTGGCGCGATTACTATCCTGCGCTTTCAGGCGCGCATTTCGCTCTAATCGCGCCGCCCATTGGCGAACGCCCATGGGACTTAACGCCGACGGACTACGCACGCTACTTCGATCAACCGCCTTTCCGCGCTGAGGTGGCGCGGCAGGTCAAGGCGCGCTTGAACGGCGCGACATCGGTTGCTTTCCCTGCTGTGCTGGGTTTGGAACATCACGCCGAGACCGTCCAGACCTTGCAAGAGCGGCTCGGCGTACCTGTCTTTGAGCTGCCGACTTTGCCGCCAAGCGTACCCGGCACGCGGCTGTATAACAAACTGCGGCGCTATCTGCTGGATCGGCGCGTGCGGTTGCAAGTGGGACATCCCGTAGTGCGCGGCGTCTGTGAGAGGCGGCGCGTCAAGGGCGTAGAGGTAGCAGCTGCCGGCAAGCCGCAATTCTTCGGCGCAAAAGCGGTCATTTTGGCGACGGGTAATCTTTATGGCGGCGGCTTGTTCAGCGACGATCACGGGCGGGTCTGGGAGGGAATCTTTGGGATTCCTGTGCAGCACATCGCGGATCGGGGCAAGTGGTTCAGCGGGCAGATGTTAGCGCCTGAGGGTCACCCTGTGCATCATTTCGGGATACGCGCCAATGCCCATTTGCAGCCGCTAGACGCTGAAGGCGTGCCGCTCGCCGAGAATCTGTTTGCAGCGGGGCATATTTTGGCGCATCCACTGGGCGCGCCTTCGCCTTTCGAGACCTCAGAGGGCGTGGCATTGGCGACCGCCTACCGTGCTGTGCAGATAGCGCTCGCGCAGCCCTAAAAAATGGACAAAACGTTTCTTATGAGCGACTCGGCAAATTTTTGAAGATAATCGAGGCTGAAATGACCGAATTGCGCGAGCTACCCTACTTGCAAGAGACGCCGTTCACAGCCGATCATTGCCTGAAGTGCAATATTTGCACACAGGCGTGTCCGGTTGTGCCTGTGACTGACCTGTTTCCCGGTCCCAAGACCGTCGGACCGCAAGCGCAGCGCTTCCGCGACCCCGACCTGCCCTCGCCTGATCAATCGGTAGACTATTGCTCAGGCTGCGGCATATGCACGCTTGTTTGTCCGCATGGCGTGCGCGTGATGGAGATCAACACGCAGGCAAAGGCGAAGCTGGCAGAGGCAAAGGGCTTCAGCTTGCGCAACTGGATTCTCGGTCACAATGCGTGGTGGGGCGTACTTGGCACGCCCTTTGCGCCGCTGCTGAATTGGCTGTTCCGCTTTAAGCCCTTCCGCTGGTTTGCCGAAAAGACGCTCGGAATCTCAGCGCGGGCGGCTTTCCCCACGTGGGCAGGCTACACCTTTCGGAGTTGGTGGCGCAAGCGCGAGCAAAAGCGCGCCCATCAGGCTGAGGATTCGCGCCCGGTGGTGGTCTATTATCATGGCTGCAGCACGAACAGCTATGAGCCGCGCATTGGCAAACTTGCCGTGCAGATTCTAGAGCACAATGGCTTTCGCGTGATTGTGCCGCCGCAGGCGTGCTGTGGTTTGCCGCTGCAATCGAACGGCATGTTTGCGGAGGCGCGCCGTTTCGCCCGCAAGAATATCAGCGCGCTTGCCGACTATGCGCGGCGTGGCATCCCGATTGTTGGCACGTCGGGCAGTTGCATCATGGCGCTCAAGGGCGATTATGAGCATGTTTTGGGTCTGCATGATGAGGATACGCAGGCGTTAGCAAGCGGTATTTACGATATCTCCGAGTTTTTGTGGAGTCTCTATCAGCAGGGCAGGCTGAAGACCGATTTCCGACCCTTGAGCGCCTTCCCGCCTGAGATTCGCGCCCTGATCGGCGATTCGATTGTGCTGTACCATGCCCCGTGCCAACTCAAGGCGCATGGCATGGGACGCCCAGCTCTAGACCTGCTCGATCTGATCCCTGAGTTGCGCGCTGTGGAGATGGACGCTGAATGTTGTGGCATTGCTGGCACCTACGGCTATAAAGCGGAGAAACGCCAAATCGCTGAGGATGTGGGCGCGCCTTTATTCCGTCGCATTCGGGAGAGCGGCGCACGGCTGGCTGTGTGCGATACTGAGACGTGCCGTTGGCACATCGCTCAGATGAGCGGCGCACGAGTCGTCCATCCTGTAGAGCTGTTGGCGTATGCTTATGGCATTTCAGCGGATTAGCTTGTTATAATAGGGCGCTGACTTTTCAGAGCATAGAAAGTTCGAGTAGCCCTTTGGAAAAGCAGACTCGCCAAGCGCCTTCAGCCCAAGCACCTGTGCCTTCAGAGCGCTATACGCAGGAATACTTCCTGACTGCCTGTGAAGGCTATGACGAGTTTGTGCGCAGCGAAGGGGAGCATCTCTCGCGCCGTTTGAGCGCTGCTTTTGCCCTTGCCGCTGTGGAGCCAGGCATGACCGTGCTGGACGTGGGCTGTGGGCGTGGCGAGATTTTGCGGCATTGCGCCAGATTGGGTGCGAACGCTTACGGCATTGACTACGCTGCGGCGGCAGTTCAGCTCTCTAGGGAGATTGTGCAGCATACGAACGACGCACGCGGCAAGATCGGCGTGGCGCAGGCGGATGCCAAGCGCTTGCCTTTCCCAAGCGGCTACTTTGATCGCGTCCTGCTTTTTGACGTGGTTGAGCATCTGCACCCGTGGGAGCTACACGAGGCGCTGCGTGAGATTCATCGCGTTTTGAAGCCCGACGGTCGCTTGATCGTCCATACGGCGCCGAATGCGTGGTATGATCGGTATGCCTATCCGCTTGTGCGCGCTTTTCGGCGTCTGCTGGGGCAGGGCGCGCTCTATCCTGCCAATCCACGCGCCTTTTTGGTGGACGTCAATCAAGAGGTGCATGTGAATGAGCAATCCATGCTCAGTTTGCGGCGCGCTTTGACAAAGGCGGGCTTCCGCAGCCGTGTCTGGCTGGATTCGCCGCCGCAGCGCAGGCAAAATCCGCTCTGGATTGACGCGCTGCGCAGCGTCGCCTTCCATGTGCCGCCGTTCCGCTGGTTTTTCGAACGCGAGGTGTTCGCCGTCGCAGCGAAACGCCGATAGCCGCTGAGGGAGGCTCTCACCATGCGCGATAAACGCCCTGTGGATGAGCTTTCAATCGAGGAATTAGAGCGTATCCTCGCCATTCGCAAGCGCGAGGCGCGCCTTGCCCGTCTGCAGACCTATGACGGCAAGGGACGGCGCATCACGGGCGGACGCCCGATTCAGGTTCAAGAGACGGAGCGCCTTGCGCCGCATCTTGCGCCTGTGCCGACTGAGCCGCCCGCCGAAAGCGACGCCGAGCCTACATCGCAACCAATGGCGACTCTGAGAGCGTCTCAGCCTGCGCGCCGCGCTGATTACTTCGCCGATGTGACCTTTGAAGATGAGCTAGAGCTGCGCGCCATGCAGCCTGCCTATGATCCTGAGCGGGCGCGCAAGCGGCGCAAGCAACTTTGGAACGCTGCGCTCACGGCTGTGGAGATCGCCGCTGTGATCGGCTTGATCGTGCTGATGATCGGCTTGCTACAGTCCTTTGAGGAGGTCTCGCGCCAGACGGCAGCGCTGCAAGCGGAGGCAGAGGCAACTCGCCGTGCGCAATTTGCGCCACCTACGCCTACGCCGCTGATCAACCTTGCAGCTGTAGTCCTACCGGGCGGACACACTTTCCGCGATGATGAGGCAGTGTTCAATCTTGAGGAAGTGCCTGCGCAGTACCGCGATCAGTTCGTCAACTTTACGGCGAGTCTGCCTATCCGCCGTCCGACGCCCAGCCGCGAAGGACCTGTGCGCATTCGTATTCCGCGCATCGGCGTGGATAGCCAGATCGTCACGGGCGATGATTGGGAGGCACTCAAACTAGGCGTCGGACACCACATCGGGAGCGCCAATCCGGGCGAGCGCGGCAACATGGTGCTCACGGCGCACAACGATATCTACGGCGAGATTTTCCGCCACCTTGATCGTCTGCAGCCCGGCGATGAGGTAATTGTTAGCACGTGGACGAAGGAATATACCTATATCGTTCAGCCTAACACAGAGCGCGGCGTCATCAAGGGACACCAAATCGTAGCGCCGACTGATACATGGGTGCTGAGTGGCGGCGGCGATACAGCCCGCTTGACCTTGATCTCGTGCTATCCTTACCGCGTCAACACTAAGCGCATTGTTGTGTTCGCTGTGTTGAAGCAGTAGCTACTCCAATTGCTGGCGGACTGCCTGATAGAGCGTCTCGGCGCGCAGATCGGCGAGCGCAAAGCAGGGACTGCCCAGATGCTCCGCCAATTGGCGCGCCAAGCCCTGATCAAAGGCGGGATGCTCCATGTTGATAGTCACGCTGCGAATGTTCGCCTCGCGGATGCGGTCTGCCAGCTGATGCGCCTCTTGCTGAGGCGGCAAATCGCTCAGCGAGACATTGCCTGCGCCATCTGTGAGCAGGATCATCAGCGGCATGACATCAGGATGCAGGCGTTTCTCCCGCTCAAAAACCTGCAGCGCCAAGAGCAAGCCAGCTGAGAGCGGCGTCTTGCCGCCTACAGGGATTTCTGCCAGCGCTTTGCGCGCCAAGACCACTGAATTTGTCGGCGGCAAGACCAAATTCGCCCGATCCTTCTGGAAGACGATCAAGCCGACGCGGTCGCGGCGCTGATAGGCGTCGGTGAGCAGCGAGAGAATGGCGCCTTTGGTCGCCTGCATCCGCTCAGTGACCGCCATGCTCCATGAGGCGTCCACCACGAACAGAATCAAGTTCGCAGCGCGCTTGACGCGGATTTTGCGCTGTAAATCCTGCATTTCAATGCTATAGGCGAGGTTCTGGCGCGGACGCTGACGCTGATAGGGCGCAGCAGCGCGCAAAGTGGCGTCAAAAGCGATGTCATCGCGCTTATCGCCTGCTGGTCGCGCTTGAATGTAGCGTCCGCGCTTGCGATCCGTGCGGGTCTGGCTGCGTCTGCCCGCCATTTTGCGCGTCAGACGGTCTAGGGGCGTATCCAGCTTGCGCGTGCTGAATTCGGCACTTGGATCGACCTTTTTGCCGCCCTCCCACCAGTGCGCGTCACGGCGATCGAATACGGATTGCAGGGCAGGCTCTGCATTGCCTGTCTCAGGCTGTGGTTCAGTCCGTTCGCTCTGTTCTGCGCTCACGGACTCACTTTTTTTTTATCGGTCTGGGCGTCTTGCGGCACCACTTCCAGCTGATCGGTCTCTTCGTATTGCCCTTGCAGCTGCTGAACGCGCTCTTCAAGGTTAGCGAGGCTCGCCTGTGCTTCGTGGAACGGACCGCGCTTGAGGCGATGCGGCAAGGCGAGCTCGGCTGCGATCATGATGTCGCGCTCGCTGATGCGGTTGCGCCCTTCGAAGGCGGCGTGCGCACGGGCAGTTTTGAGGATGACTAGATCGGCACGATGACCGTCTACGTGCAGACTGGCAGTCAGGTTGGCAATAGTGAACAGATCGCGGTTTGTATAGCTGACTCGGTCTACAATTTGGCGCGCCGCCTCGATTTCATCGCTCAATTTCTGCTCAGAGGCTTGCCAAGCAGCGCGGAAAGCGTGCGGATCGGCGTCAAAGGCGATGTGGCGCTCCAGAATCGCCATGCGTTCACGCGGCGTGGTGATACCGCGCACCTCCACAGAGAGCGCGAAACGATCCAGCAACTGCGGACGCAAGTCGCCCTCCTCTGGATTCATCGTGCCGACCAAAATGAAGCGCGCCGGGTGCTGAAAACTGATGCCCTCGCGCTCAACCGTGTTCACGCCCATTGCCGCCGAGTCGAGGAGCAGGTCTACCACGTGATCGTCAAGCAAATTGACCTCATCCACGTACAAAATGCCGCGATTAGCAGCCGCAAGCACGCCCGGATCGAAGTGACGCTCGCCCTGTTTGATAGCTCGCTCAATATCCAGCGTGCCGACCACGCGATCCTCAGTAGCGCTGACGGGCAAATCAACCATGCGGATTTTGCGGCGCGCCACAGGCAGTTCCTCGCCACGCGCAAGGCGCTCACGGCAATTATCACAGAGCAGATCGTGGCGATCAGGATCGCAGCTGAAAGGGCAATCTGCCACCACGCGAATCTCAGGCAAGAGTGCCGCAAGCGCACGTACCGCCGTTGATTTCGCCGTGCCGCGCTCACCGCGAATCAGCACGCCGCCAATGCTCGGATTGATCGCGTTCAGGCACAGCGCCAACTTCATGCGGCCCTGCCCGACAATTGCAGTGAAGGGGTATACGGACTGTCTAGCCATTGGGATGATCTCTATTCGGTTTGTTGCGGAGCATGTGCTTGAGAGTATAGCGTGCTTGCGCCCAAATGCACAGAGTCTACTCGCTTTGGGCGGCTTTCGGGAACAGATCAGTGATGTTTAGAGTGAAGTTCGGCAAGACGGCGCTGCCCGCCAACTGATCGCCCTCCACAAATTGGCGGACGTGAGCGCCTTGCGCTGCAGGCGTGTAGATTCGCACCATGCGCTCCTCGGGATAGATCGCCCAGACCTCCCGCGCCTGATAGGCGAAGTACAACAGCACTTTGCGCAGCATATCGCGCTCTGTATTGTTGGACGACCTGACCTCAACAGCTAGATCGGGCATGATCTGGAAGCGCTCAGGCAGGCGCGGCGCACGCTCAAAGGCGACAAATGAGAGATCGGGCTGCACAATCACACCGTCAGCTGGCTCATAGTCGAGGTTATCGCCGAAAACGTAGCCCAGCGGATGTACGCGCAAAAACGCCTTAAGCAGATAGAGCAACTCAGCAACGATCCATTGATGCAGTGGGCTGGGCGAAGGCACTTCGACGATCTCTCCCTCATGTAGCTCAAAACGCTTGTGCGCGTTATGCGGCAAGGCGCAAAACGCACGGAATTCGGCGCTGGTCAGCCGTGTGCGCGCCTGTACCATAGTCCTCTAGCGCTCCGCTGCTTCAATCTGATAGACCTTGAAGCCATTTGGCGGCAATGAAGCGTACACGCCGCCGCTCAGCAACGAGTCAGTTGGTAGCACGAATGTCTCAGCTTTGCTGAAGACATCGGTAAAGCGCCATACAGTTGCACTTCCCAGAGTCGGGTCGCCCAGCATGACGCGCCCTTGCGCAACGCTATCGCGGCTCAAGTTCAAGATGATCAGCCGTCGCTCCGAGCCGTGCGACCATGTGTAGGCAAGGAGTGGCTCGTTGTAGCTGCCGCCGCTCAGCGGCAGCGTGCCCAGCAAAGTGAAGACGCCCTCATGATAGATGGGCGCGTTCACCTCTGCTAACAGCGCACGGTAGAAGGCTTGAGTCTCAAGTTCAATCGGCTCCTGCGGACGCGCTCCAAGCTGCACGGGCAATTTCACACGCTTGCCCTCGAACTGTCCCTCATAGAAGAGCGTCATGCCGGGCATGGTAGCGCACAGCAGCGCCGCCATATGACCGCGTGTGCGCCCGAAACTCGCCATAGCGCGCGCCTCATCATGATTCTCCGTGAAGCGCACCATATGCCGTTGATAGCTGAGCGCCGCTGTGAGATGATCGCGCACTGAGGCAGGTGATTCGTGCAGCAGACGGTCATAAAGCCGCTTATCGTAGGCATAGTCAAAGCCTTGCGCCAACAGCTCTGCCTCCATATCCCAGTAGACCTCCGCCATGAACAGGAAGTCGGGGTATTGAGCGCGCACGCCGCCGATCACCTCAATCCAGAATTCCTGATCAGGCAACTCAGGGCGACTCCACGTCTGGCTGAAAATACGGCTGACTAGGAGCATCGCCATATCACAGCGCACGCCGTCACATTGCTCCGCGATCTCACAGAGGGTCTGGAGCGTGACTTGGCGCGCGCGGGGCGAGAAAGCATCCACTTGGACCGTATCTGACCAAGCAGGAAAGTACGGGTCGCGCCCGTGGGCGAAGTAGCGCCCTTTTGCCTCGGGGCGCGGCGCTGCGAAGTACAGGTCTGGTTGCGCTGCAGCTTGCTCAGCAGTCGCTTGGACGAGCGCATCGGGCGCGTCAACTGTCCAGTGATGATCAACCGCCACATGATTCGGCACAAAGTCAAGGATCAGCTTGATACCGCGCTCCGCCAGCTTGCTACGGAAAGTTGCCAATGCCTCGCGCCCGCCATAGTTCGGATCAACAGCGTAGCAATAGACGGCGTAAGGTGAGCCGATGATCTGCGCTTGTGTGACGCTAGGTAAGGCGCGGCGGTACTCTTCCAGCAGAAAATTCAAGTGACGTGCGATCTCACGCCCGTGCGGACTGCGCTCCCAAATGCCCATCAGCCACACCGCGTCAATATGCAAGGCAGCCAGATCGTCAAAAACCTGATCGGGCAATGTGGCAAGAGTCAGGGGCTGTTTGTAGCGTTGGCGCAGTTCCTCTAGCCAGACCCACGTATTGATCTCATAGAGTAGCGGATTGCTTCGCAGCGGCATGATCTTTTCCAGTCAGAAAATAAGTCTTGATCCTAAAGATGATTATGGCACATTCAGAGGCGGGCTGCATCTGCGCCTGCCAAGTTTTATTGACAAACATTTGTTTAATTAGGTAGACTCCGAGATGCGGCACGGGAAAAAGATGGGTAACAAGCGCTTCCCTCCAAGCGCCTTATGTTTGCAGGTGGTGAGCATGAGTACAGTGACGTACGCACAGCAAGGTAAATGCGGCGATCCATTTAAAGATGTCGGTCGGCTGCGCTTTTCAACAGCATATTGGCAAAAGACAGATTTTTGTAAGCATAGTGTGCCGTATGATGAGATTTTCAGCGGCGGACCTCCGCCAAATGGCATTCCGCCCATTGATCGCCCACACTTTGAGACGGTCGCAGCGGCTGAGCGTTGGCTGAGCGCCCAATCGCCCGTGATCGCGCTACAAATCGGCGAGGATGTGCGCGCTTACCCACTAGCAATTCTGATCTGGCATGAGATTGTTAATGACACAGTAGGTGGCGTGCCTGTGGCAGTCACCTTTTGCCCATTGTGCAATAGCGCATTGGTCTTCGATCGGCGCGTAGATGGGCATGTGCTGCGTTTCGGCGTCTCAGGCAACCTGCGCAAGAGCGATCTGGTCATGTGGGATGAGCAAACGCAGAGCTGGTGGCAACAGATCACAGGCGAGGTGATTGTGGGCGCGCTGACAGGGGCGCGCCTAGCGCTGATCGGCTCACAAGTGGTCAGCTTTGAAGCGTTCAAGCGGGCTTTTCCGCATGGCAAGGTGCTGAGCCGCGAAACCGGACACGATCGCAGCTATGGACGTAATCCATACACCAGCTACGACTCAAATCCGCGCCCATTCTTGTTTGAAGGCGAGATCGATCCGCGCCTGTCCGCTACAGAGCCTGTCCTAGCTGGTATTGTAGACGGCGTGGCAATTGCCTATCCGTTCAGCGCCCTCAGGCGCGAGATCACCTTGAACGACACGATCGAGAGCGTGCCAGTGGTCGCTTTTTGGCAAGATGGAGCGGTAAGCGCGCTAGATCGGAGCGATATTGATAGCTCGCGGCGCGTGGGCATGGCAGCACTCTACAAGCGGCAGCTGGATGGGCAAATGCTCACCTTTGAGCGCAGCAAAGATGGCAGCCTGCGCGATCTAGAGACGGGCAGCACATGGGATATCTTCGGGCGCGCCCTAGAGGGCAGCCTAGCGGGTGCACAGCTGGTGCGTCTGCCCGCTAACCTTCATTTCTGGTTCGCGTGGGCGGCTTTTCAGCCAAAGACGCGCTTGTGCGGGCAGTGAGCGTTCGGCGCTGAACTAGCTGCTCAGCGCCGCATTTTGTTATGCACATATGCTTCTGTCTCTCAACCAGCACATAAGCGCTCAACGTTGTACTCGTGGCGTCTCAAACATTCTCTTATAAAAAATATAGATTGGCGGGACTCGTCAGGGCGCGCCATTGCGCGTATAATTATTCATAATCTAGCGTTAAGGCTTGCAAAGGCTTAGCTAGTTTTGAAGCTGGAGCGCTCGAAATGGCTTGTTTTCCAACTTGCGCCGCGTCTCAGAATTCACTTGGCGCAATCGCCCAAAGTGCGGAAAGAACAGCCTTTCGTGATTAACACTCTCATGGAAAAGCAGGGCGATGGAGGTAGTTCGACGTGGCAGATAAAATGGAACGCTTCACTCAGCGCGCTCGACGGGTCTTCAGTCTAGCGCAGGAGGAAGCTGAACGGCTGCAACACAGCTATGTTGGCACAGAGCATCTGCTGCTGGGCTTAATGCGTGAAGATGGCGGTGTGGCAGGGCGCGTCCTGCGCGATCTAGGCGTAGAGTTGCGCAAAGTTGAGCAGTTGGTGGAACAATTGACGCATTCTGCGCCGCGTCCGCCCAATGCGCGGCTCGATCTCTCGCCCGGCACGCGCCGCGTGCTAGAGCTGGCAGTGGAAGAGGCGCGCCGCATGGGGCACCATTACATCGGCACAGAGCACCTGTTGCTCGGCTTGGTGCGCCAAGAGGAAGGTGTAGCAATTGAGGTTTTGAAGCGGCTTGGCATCAAGCCGGATGATATCCGCAAGCAGACGCGCCGCGTGCTGCAGGAAAGCCCCGCGCAGCCCAACAAGCCCACGCCGCCGCAGCCCCAGAGCAGCACGGCAACGCCGCCGCCTGCACCGCGCCGCCAAAGCGTCAAGACTCCCCTAGTGGATCAGCTGGCAACTGACCTAACGGCACTGGCAGAGGAAGGCAAACTCGATCCTGTCATCGGGCGCGAGGTTGAGATCGAGCGCGTCATCCAGATTCTCAGCCGCCGCACCAAGAATAATCCAGCGTTGATCGGCGAGCCGGGCGTCGGCAAGACGGCAATCGTCGAGGGCTTGGCGCAGCGCATTGTCAATCGTGAGACGCCCGCCACGCTGCTGGATAAGCGCGTTTTGCAGCTGGACGTGGGCAGTTTGGTCGCCGGTACGATGTATCGCGGTCAGTTTGAGGAGCGTCTCAAGCGCGTGATCGAGGAGCTCAAGTCCTCAGATAGCATCCTGTTCATTGATGAAGTCCATATGCTGGTCGGCGCGGGTTCAGCGGGCAGCAGCGTGGACGCCGCCAACATTCTCAAGCCTGCTTTGGCGCGTGGCGAACTACAGTGCATCGGCGCCACGACCTTCGATGAGTACCGCAAGCACATCGAGAGCGACGCTGCCCTAGCGCGTCGCTTCCAGCCGATCTTTGTAGATGAGCCGACCATCGAAGAGACCATTGAAATTTTGCAGGGCATCAAGTCGGCATACGAGGCGCACCATAACCTTGAGATCACGCAGGAGGCAATTGAGGCAGCGGCGCACCTTTCGGCGCGCTATGTGCCAGACCGTTTCCTGCCCGATAAGGCAATTGACCTGATTGACGAAGGCGCTAGCCGCGTGCGCATGTACAAGTCGCCGGAGGCGATCCGCGTGCGCCGCGCTGAGGCAGAACTCGCCCAGATCAACGAGGAACTTGAGGAAAACACCTACCTCGATGAGGATCAGCGCGTTGAGATGCGCGCTCGCGCTGCCGAGCTCTCTGCTCAGCTCACTTCCATTAAGGCGGGCTGGAATCCTGAGACCAACAAGCCACGCCTGACCGCTGAAGATGTAGCGGAGGTCGTCTCCATGTGGACGGGTATCCCCGTCACTAGCATCAGCGGCGATGAGTCCGAGCGCCTACTGCACATGGAAGAATTCCTGCACAAGCGCATTGTCGGTCAGCATGAGGCGATTGAGGCAATTGCCAAAGCTGTCCGCCGTGCCCGTGCCGGTCTGAAAGACCCGCGCCGTCCGATTGGATCGTTCATCTTCCTCGGCCCAACCGGCGTCGGCAAGACCGAACTGACCAAGGCTCTGGCTGAGTTCATGTTCGGCAGCGAAGATGCCCTCATCCAGCTGGATATGAGCGAGTTCATGGAGCGCCATACCGTTGCGCGTCTGGTCGGCGCGCCGCCCGGCTACGTCGGCTATGAGGATGCCGGTCAGCTGACTGAGGCGCTGCGCCGTCGCCCGTACTCGATTGTCGTGTTCGATGAGATCGAGAAAGCGCACCCAGAGGCGTTCAACATGCTGCTGCAGATCATGGAGGAAGGGCGGCTCTCAGATGCACGCGGGCGCAAAGTGGACTTCCGCAACGCCATCATTGTCATGACTAGCAACATCGGCGCGGAGGTGATCAAGCGCGGCAACACGCTCGGCTTCGATCAGCCGCGTGACGAGATTGTTGATCAAGCGCGTGACTACGAGGAAATGCGCAGGAAGGTCATGGAGCAGCTGCGCCGCGCCTTCCGTCCGGAGTTCCTTAACCGCGTGAGCGCCACTATCGTCTTCCGTTCGCTCACCCGTGAGGAACTCATGCAGATCGTGGACTTGGAGATCAACAAGGTGCGCGAGCGCCTCTCTGAACACGCGCTGACTCTTGAGGTTACTGAGGCTGCAAAGGCGCTTCTGGGCGAGAAAGGCTACGATCCTGAGTATGGAGCGCGTCCGTTGCGCCGCGTGATCACCAACATGGTCGAAGATCGCCTCTCGGACGGCATTCTGGCAGGCACCTTCAAGATCGGCAGCACGATCCTGATTGACGTGGCTGATGGCGAACTGGTCATGAAGACGGTTGAGAGTCCCAATGGTGTGGATCACGGCGCACTGACTGAGTATCCGCCCAGTGCCCTCATCGCAGGCACTGTGGATGTTGCCTCGCCCGAATCGAACTAACTTGACCTCACGCCATTGAACAGAGCGGCAAACGCCGCTCTGTTCTTTGCGCCTTGAGATACTTTTCACAAGTCTGAGAGATTTTGAGAGTTTTTTGCCCCTATCATGCCTTGCCGATCACTAGGCGCTTTGCCGTCAGACGATCAGAATTGGAGTCATGAGCGAACACCATCAAAAATCAAGCCGACTGCCCGCCTTCTATCAGCGCAGTCTTGCTGAGCGCATGGCGATCATCGCTGAATGGGCAGATTTGAGCGCTGAAGAGCAAGCTGCCCTTAGCGGAATAGCGGGTCTGGATGCAGCGCACGCCGATCACATGATCGAGAATGCCATTGGCGTCTACGCCTTGCCGCTTGGCACTGCCACGAATTTTCTGATCAACGGGCGCGACTATCTCGTGCCAATGGCGATTGAAGAGCCGAGCGTAGTGGCAGCGTGCAGCTACGCGGCGAAGCTGATTCGGGCAGGTGGCGGCTTTCAGGCGGGCAGTGATGAGCCGATCATGATCGGTCAGTTGCAAGTTTTGGACATCCCAGACGCGCAGGAAGCGGCGGAGCGTGTCTTGGCGGCGCGAGAGCGCTTGCTTGCGGCTGCGAACGATCCAACATCCTCAATTGTGCGGCGCGGCGGCGGCGCACGCGACATCGTTGTGCGTCCATTTTCAGACACGCCGATTGGCGAAATGCTGATCGTGCATCTGCATTATGACGTGCGTGACGCCATGGGCGCTAACGCCGTCAACACGGCTTGTGAGCAGATCGCGCCGCTCTTGGCGGAGATCAGCGGCGGGCGCGTGCATTTGCGCATCCTCAGCAACCTGACCGATCAGCGCAAAGCATGGGCAACTTGCCGAATCCCTGCTGCTGAGCTTGCCACAGGGTCGCTCACAGGGGAGCAGGTGGCGCGTGCAGTTGTAGAGGCAGCGATCTTCGCCGAACTCGATCCGTATCGCGCTGCGACGCACAACAAGGGCGTTATGAACGGCATGGACGCGGTCTGTATTGCCACAGGAAACGATTGGCGGGCGCTTGAGGCAGGCGCTCATGCCTACGCAGCCCACAATGGGCGCTACACAAGCCTGACACGCTGGTGGCAGGCTGAAAATGGCGATCTGTGCGGCGAATTGCGCCTGCCATTGGCAGTTGGCACAGTCGGCGGTGCAACGCGAGTGCATCCTGCAGCGAAGGCGGCACTCAAGCTGCTCGGCGTCCAGAGCGCACGCGAATTGGCAGAGGTCATGGTGTGCGTGGGCTTGGCGCAGAACTTAGCGGCGATCCGCGCCTTGGCAACCGAAGGCATTCAGCGCGGTCACATGAGCCTTCATGCCCGCCAAATGGCGATTGCCGCCGGCGCCACGGGCGATCAGGTGGCGCACGTAGTGGCGCAGCTCTTGGCAGAGGGCAACATCCGCTTGGAACGCGCTAAACAGATCGTCGAGGCGCTCAGCGCGGACAGTTGACGGCTAAAACTTGTACGAAACATTCCTGCCCTGAAGGGCTAGGCATGATCAGTGGAGTGACACACATGGCAAACGGATTTCCCCAATCTTTCGATCCGCGAGGTGTTCTGAAGCCCTCGCAGCCAGTTGGCATCATCGGCTATGGCGCGTATGTGCCGCGCTACCGCCTGCCCGGCAGCGAGGTCGCCCGCGTGTGGACAAACGGCATGGGCGGCTCGCCCGTGAAGGAAAAGGCAGTTGCCGGACTGGATGAAGACGTGATCACGATGTCCATTGAGGCAGCGCGCAACGCTTTGGCACGCGCCCAGATCGCACCGACGGAACTGCGCGCCGTCTGGGTCGGCTCGGAGAGCCATCCTTACGCCGTCAAGCCGACCAGCACAATTGTGGCAGAGGCGATCGGCGCTGTGCCAAGCGTGCAAGCCGCCGACTGGGAGTTCGCCTGCAAAGCTGGCTCAGAGGCGCTGCAAGCCTCAATCGGCTTTGTGGGGAGCGGCATGGCGGCGTACGCCATGAGCATCGGCATGGATACGGCGCAAGGGCGACCGGGCGACGCGCTAGAGTACACAGCAGCCAGCGGCGGCGCGGCGTACATTGTCGGTGCGGCGGAGAACGCGCTCGCCATTTTCAACGGCTCATACAGCTACGTGACCGATACGCCCGACTTTTGGCGGCGCGCTGAGGTGAAATATCCCTCGCACGGCGACCGCTTCACAGGTGAGCCTGCCTACTTTGCCCATACGCAGGGCGCGGCTGAGGCGCTCATGCGCTTGATGGGAACGCAGCCAAGCGATTACACTTACGCCGTCTTCCATCAGCCGAACGTCAAGTTCCCAGAGCGCGCCGCCAGGATGCTTGGCTTTACCGACGCGCAGATTAAGACGGGTCTGCTTGCCAATGAAGTCGGGAATGTGTACGCAGGCTCATGCCTGCTCGGTCTGAGCGCTATTCTAGACGAAGCGAAGCCCGGCGACCGTATTTTGTGCGTCAGCTATGGCAGCGGCGCGGGCTCAGACGCCTTCGACCTGACTGTGACCGAGAAAATCACGGAACGGCAACGTCTCGCACCGCTCACGCGCACTTACATTGCACGCCGTACCGCCATTGATTACGCCGTTTACACGCGCTATCGCAACAAGCTGCACCTTGAGTGAGGAGGATCGCCCATCATGCAGAACGTATCTATCATCGGCATTGGTCAGACGCCCGTCGGCGAACATTGGGAGACCTCGCTGCGCCATTTGAGTCTGCAGGCGATCGAAGCAGCCCTGCAGGATGCTGGAATCGCGCCTGAGACCCTCGATGCGCTTGTGATCGGCAATGCGCTGGGCGGCGCGATCAGCGATCAGCACCATTTCGGCGCCCTAATCGCCGATTTTGCGGGCTTGCGCGGCATTGAGGCGTTCCGTGTGGAAGGCGCCGATGCCAGCGGCGCGCTTGCGCTGCGGCAAGGCGCGCTAATGGTCGCTAGCGGCGCTGCACAGACCGTGCTAGTGCTGGGCGTGGAGAAAGTCACAGATGTAGTCGGCACTCAGCGCACGGCGGCGCTCTCTACGTTCCTCGATAGCGAGTATGAGGCGGCGCATGGCGCCACGCCCGTAGCGATCATGGCGATGCTGATGCGCCGCTACATGAGCCAGTACAACGTCAAGGTCACTGACTTTGCCAATTTCAGCGTCAATGCGCACGCTAACGGCAGCAAGAATCCGAATGCGATGTACCGCAATTTGATCAAAGCGGATCGCTTTGCTGCAGCGCCGCTGGTGGCTGAGCCGATCAACCTATTTGACGTTGCGCCTGAGGGCGATGGCGCTGCAGCCGTCATTTTGACCACGTCTGAGCGCGCCACTGACCTTGTGCCGCAGCCGATCCGTCTGTTGGGGAGCGCTGTAGCTACCGACGCGCTTGCCGTGCATGATCGGGCTAATCCGCTCTTTTTGAGCGCCGTGCAGCAGGCTGTGAACAAGGCGCTGCGCCTCGCAGGACTCTCACAGAGCGATATTGACGTGCTGGAATTGCACGACTCAGCCACTATCATGGCGACTTTGGCGCTAGAGGCAAGCGGTTTCGCCGCCGTAGGTGAAGGCTGGCGCCTCGCGGCTGAGAACAAGATCGGTCTGACGGGCGACTTGCCGATCAGCACGTTTGGCGGCTTGAAGGCACGCGGCAACGCGCTAGGCGCCACGGGCGTCTATCAGGCAGTTGAGGTGGCGCTGCAACTGCGCGGCAAGGCAGGCGCCAATCAGGTGCCAGAGGCGCGCATTGGCATGACGCAGACGCTTGGCGGCTTGGGCGGCACGGCGGTCGTGCACATTTTGGGCGTCTAGGCTATGCCTTGGCGCAGCTGCGCACGGAGCGCGTCTGCTGCAGCAAGGAAGCGCTCATCAGCGTGCGCATTGTAGGTCTCGTAGAGCATCAGCAGGTAAGTGCGCAAGCCGTAGCGCTCAGCATAGGCAATGCCCCTGCGCCAAGCGGCTTGCGCAGCATTTTGCTTGCCGTTGAACCATAGCCACAAGCCCTGCAGACGGTAATACTCTGGGCGCAGCGACCAGCGCGGACTCGCCAAGCGTTTGAGCGTCTGCAATGGAACGGCGAGGCGCGCTAGACAGGCTGCACGGTCGCTCTCAGCAAGGCGCGGCACTAGACTCAGCCCTAACGATAGCAGGCTTTCCTGATCGTTGCGCGCATTGTCGAGATGGGGTAGCGCTTGCTTGACAAGGTCAATTGCCTGCGCCCATTCTTCGCGCAGGCAATGGCGCCAGATGAGCAAAGCTGTCTGTGCTGCCCATTCAACACTTGTCAGATTGAGCGGGTCGCGGAAAACAGCTTCACTTAAAAGCGCCTCAGCCTGTGTGCGTTCGCCCAAGATGAGGTGGGTCTGCAGTTTGTAGAGCAAGACACGCGCCCGCATGAATTGCGCACGCTGCGTCTTCAGCTGAGCCTGTCCGATATGATCCAGACAGCTTTTCAGATCGCCGAGCATGAAACTGGTGAGCGCTACGTTGATCAGCGCCACATCGAGGGTCTCATGGTCGCCAATGGCGCGATAGAGCTCTGCAGAGCGCGCAAAGAGCATTCTTGCTGATGGGTCGCCGCGATAGTGGGCGCTGATGCCGACTCCGTTCAGCACATAGGCAAGCGTCTCTTGATCGCCGACTTGCTCAGCGCACGCTAACGCCCTACGCCCGTAGAAGCGCGCCATAGAATGCAAGCCAAGCACACTGCCCATGCCAATGCACGCGCCCACATAAGCACGCGCAAGCACAGTCGTTGGCTCAGGGAGGGTCTCGGCGAGGTTGAGAGCGCGCATGACGGCGTAGGCACCTGCCACAAGACGCTGTGTATTCCAGTAATCGCCGCTTAGGTCTTGATAAATCGCAGCCGCCTCTTGCACATACTCAGCCTGTTGCGCCGAGACGCGATAGAGGCGCTGCGGCAGCGCACGGTTGATCAGAAA
Source organism: Candidatus Thermofonsia Clade 1 bacterium (assembly GCA_002794705.1). The sequence continues at coordinate 24,895 of PGTK01000005.1, read as the reverse complement.
TTGGCGGGCAAAAGTGCCAATCAGCAGGCGCGTCAAGCCGCGCTGTGGCGGCAACGGCTGACCAAGCAAGGCGAGGGCGCGCTGATAATGCTGCTCGCGCTGCAGTACATCCTCCTGTGCCTTACCGAGATTGCGCTCTAGGCGCGCTTTCTGTAACGCACTCAAGCCGACTGTATCTGCTAAAGCTAAGGCGCGCTCCAGCAGCGGCACAGCACGTCCGTAGGCATAGCGCTCCACAGCTTGAATGCCTGCCAGCATTTTGTAGTGCGCTTCTTTGTGCAGGTCGCCTGCGTTTGCCCAATGGTGAGCAAGAGCGTCCCATTGGCGTGAGTCAGCGGCATAGAGAGTCTCAAGGGTTTGCGCCACTTGACGGCTGAGCGCGGCAAAATCGCTCTGGGAGAGGCTTGCTAGGAGCGTCTCGCGCAGTTTGTCGTGAGTGAAGCGCCACTGTCCGCTCACAAATTCTAGCACAGCTTGATTGACACACAGATCAAGCCATGCGTCTACGTCAAACGTCGGCTCGGTTTGGCGGCTCAGGGTGCGCATGAGAGCCATGTCAAGCTGCCTGCCGCTGATCGCAGCCAGAGTGAGCAGGCGGCGCGCCGACTCAGGCAAACGCGCCAAACGCCGCCGCAAGACGGTCTGAATGCCGCCGCTGAACAGGCGCTGTGGCAACGTAACCACGCCGATCTGCTCCACGCGCCCTGCCAGCTGTGCCAACTCGCGCAACACCTCGATCATGAAGAGCGCATTGCCTTCGGTCTCGCGCTGCAATAGCTCTAAGAGTGCAGGCGTGTTATCGGTAGTGCCGATCATGGCTTCGGTCAGGCGCGCCATTTGCTCAGGCGTCAGGCGTGACAGGCTCAGGCGCTGTGCTTGTGGCAGAGAGTTAGGCAGGTCAGGGCGCTCTTCCTCGCGGTAAGTGGCGATGATCAAGAGCGGCATGGTGCGGGCAAGGTTGCCCAGACGCTCTAGCAATTGCAGTGAGCCGCGCCCAGACCAGTGAATATCTTCAATAATGATCACCAATGTCAAACGTTCTAGGCGCCTGAACAGCGCCTCCACAGTGCTGAAAAAGCGCTCACGGACTCGCTCTGGCTCTAGATCGGGCGGATCGTCAATGCGGCGCTCCAACAGGCGCTCGATCTCTGGAACAAACGCCTTCAGGATGCTTGCTTCAAGGGCGGAAGGCGCCGTATACAGCACTAGCTCGCGCAGGACAGCCTGCCACGCTTGATAGAGTGTGTCGCCGCTGCTGACCGCTTGTCCGCGCAAGACCAAGACCCCGCGCACAAGCGCTAGAATGCGTAGCTCTTCAACCAAGCGTGATTTGCCCACGCCGCTCTCGCCGCCGATCAGCCAGAGTGCGCCGTGTGCCTGTTGCGCTTGAGTCAGTGCGGCGCTCAGCTGAGCGAACTCGTTTTCGCGCCCCACAAAGCGCGCCGCCTTCAGAAAGCCCTCGCGCACCTCGATATTTTGCGGCGGCACAGGCGCACCAATACCTTCGTAGTACTCGGTGATGAGCGCCGCAGCGTCCTGAGCGCGCTCTGCAGGATTTTTTGCCAGTAGGCGCTTTAGCAGGCGCTGCGTCGGAAGATCAACATTCAGAATGGAGAGATCAGGCTCAAGGTGCAGGATGTTCTCCAGCAGGCGCGAGACTGTATCCGATTTGAACGGATTGAAGCCGCTCAGCAACTCATAAGCAATTACGCCGACTGCGTACAGATCGCTTGCCTCGCTAGGCTGCCCGCTTGAGAACAGCTCAGGGGCAAGGTAGGGGAGTGTCCCTGCGAGGCTAACGTGCTGATCGCGCAAGACTGAGAGTCCGAAGTCCACAACGCGCAGCCGCCCTTCAGCGCAGAGCAAATTGTTCGGCGCAATATCGCGGTGCAAGATGTGACGGCGATGCAGATAGGCGAGCGCCTCCAACATCTGCATGATCAAGCCGATTTTGCCCGCCACAGGTAGATCAGCGCCCGCACTGAGGATATTCTGCGGCGCGTGAAGCAACTCCATGGTGTAGAACGGCTGTCCGCTCTCATCAAAGCCGTAGTCGCGCACAGCGATGATGTTCGGGTGGCGCAGCGAGGCAAGCAGGCGAAATTCGTTGGCTAATGCTAACGCTGAGTCGCTTTGCCCACGTGCGCTGAAGTCGAGCGATCCAATGGGCGCGCTCAGACGTTTAAGCGCGACCTCCTCGCCCATCAATCGGTCATAAGCACGGAAGACGGCGCCCATGCCACCTTGCCCTAGCTCTTCGCGTAAAAGGTAACGCTGCGTGAGGCTCAGTGAGGAGCGTGTTGTAATCATGGCTGACTGACCGCCTTTCTAGCGCTCAAGTCTGAACTGTGGCAAGGCACCTTGCTGATGCGCCGCCTGTGAACGCGCCTAAGCGCTGTTTATGCTGAGCGGAGGGCTACTGTATAGGCTCTAACCAGTACGTTGCTCCCTCGCCCTCCGGCGTCCAACCGACCATGCCCTGATAATTGACCTGCCACCACGTATAGCCATCAGCGCAGATTGGACCGTTCAGCACTCTGAAAGTTTGCCCGCCGGGGATGCTGCCAATCACGCGGCTGATCTGGTTATTGACTGTAGGTTGCGTGCGCAGCGCGTTGGGCAAGCCGGGCGTCACGCGGGCAGTCCCGCCGATGCGCAGGCGCGGCGGCAAAAGGGGCGGACACGCATCAGCGGCTGTGAGCGGCTCTAACCAGTAGACGCCATTTTCGCCCTCGCCTGTCCAGCCGATGATACCGTTATAGTTGACCTGCCACCACAGCACGCCGTCATTGCAGACCGGTCCGTTGAGCAGCACCATTGTGCCACCAACTGGGATCGTGGTGAGCAGCACGCTGCGCTGATCGCGGCTGGGGCGGGCGGGCTGGCTGTTGAGCGCGTTCGCCTGCGGCGGGAAAGTGGTCACGCGGGCGCGCAACCCGATACTCAGGCGCGTGGCAAGGTTGCACTCTGGCACGGGCTGTGGCGTAGGCGGCTGCAGGGCGCCCGTCGGCTGCACGCGCCAAGCGTTGTAGCCCCAAGCCACAGCCATGGGGCGCGTATCGCCCACGAGTCGCTCCGTGCCAAAGATTTTGCGCGTCTGACCGCCCCGTAAGATGTAGACGGCGTCTTCAGCCGCCCAGGCGATTGCCATGCCTGAGGGCGCAATGGAGAGCTGCTCCGAAAAGCCGCTGAAGGGCAACGCTACCTCTTGCCCGTTAGCGACGCCGCGCCAGCGATAGCCAGTGGTATCTGTAGCGATCAAGAAATAGGCAGAGACCGCATTCGGTGCGTATGGACTGAAGCGCTCAACCAGACTCGGCGCGTTCAGGCGTGAGCCATTCAGCGGATTGATCAGCACCCAAGCGTTATTCGAGAACAGCGCTGCTATGTAGGGCTGTCCGTTTAGAGTTGCCCATTCGTAATGCTGAATGACTGCGCCGCTGCCCTCTTGCAGGCGGAACTGACCGAGAAACTGCCCGTCCTCTCTGAAGAAGATCAGCACTTCTGTGTAAATCTGACCGCTCAAGCCGCTGGCGCGCACAGCGACCGAGGCGCCCCAGCGCGGCGTATCAAAGCCGAATAGTCCCGTCAAGCCCTCGATTTCAATGGGCGTGAGGCTGCGCAGGCGATTGTTGAGCATATCGTGGATCGCAAGGTAGTGCGTCACTTGATCCCCCACCACCACGCTCTCAATCCACGCGAGGCGCAAGCCATCAGGCGACCAGACGGGCGTGCTGCGCCGTATGTAGCTCTCAGTGGGCATTCCTGTGCCAAAACTGGCATTGACGGGCTGCTGCGCGATGCGGGTCGCTTGCCCGTTCACAAGCGACCAGACCCAAATGTTGGTCGGCGGCAAGCTGGGCGCCTCGCCAAAGCGCTGCAGGGCAGGCAGGGCGATCTCAGCGGCTGAGGCATACGCCACGCGCTGATTGTCGGGCGACATCACAGGCGTTTGATTGTAGCCCCAGCGCGTCAATTGGCGCAGTGTGTTGGTCGCTTCGCTGTACGCCCAGAGGTCGCCGCGCATCAGGATGATCAGCTCAGTATCGGCTTGGGCGCGTGCCGTCGGGAGTGTGGTAAGCCCGCTCAGCGCCAAAAATGCGCACAGCATCGCTATCAATGCTCTATATCGCACCGCTCAGACTCCTCTAAGCGTCTGATAAGCGTGATTATAGCACGCAGTGCCAAACGATTGCGCGTTCCTTTAGCAAATGCTCACAGGCTGTGGCGTTAGAAAATCGTCTCTTGCCTGTGTATAATCAGGCAAGGCTTGACGAGTAGGAGATCGTATGACGCAGACCGACGCGCCGCCCCAAGTGCCGCTGGAAGAGTACGGCGAACAGTACTTCCGCCGCTATAACTACGCTGATCGTCCACTGGGGCGCTTCAGCATGTATTGGTTCGCACGCCGCTACTATGCGGCACTCGTGCGCCGCTATGCGCCTAAGGGCGGCAAGCTGCTGGAACTGGGCTGCGGCTTGGGTCACTTGCTGGGCTTGCTCCAAGATGACTTTGAGTGCATCGGCATTGATCTGGCAGAATACAGCATCCAGCAGACCCAACTGAACGCGCCCAAAGCGCAGGCATTTGTCCAAAGTGCCGACGATCTCTCGATGTTTGAGACAGGCACATTCAGCGCTGTGGTCGCGCTGCACTTGCTAGAGCATCTGCCTGACCCGCAACACACTATCGCTGAGGTCTACCGCTTGCTCAAGCCGCACGGACTGTTCCTCTTTGCCACGCCCAATCCAATCTACAGCTTCCGCCGCTTCAAAGACCCCAAAACAGACGCGATTGGCAAAGACCCCACGCACATCAACGTGCAGACGCCCGCCCAATGGCGCGCATGGGTCGAGTGGCAGGGCTTCCGCGTGCTGCGGCACTTCGGCGATGGGCTATGGGACGTGCCATACTTACCGATCCTGCCCGCCAAGCTACAATTCGCTCTCTTCGGACTGCCCGCTTTAGTGCAAGTGCTGACGCGCACTACGTTCAACCCGTTATCGCTCGGTGTGAACCAAATCTGCATCGCCCGCAAGGAACGTTGAGTCGCTTGAGTGCGAGAAAGGCTACTGCTACATGAGACGCCTCCGCTGGTTTTTGCTGGGCAGCGCGGCAAGTGTCGCTGCTTATTGGCTGGTGCGCTATTTGCGCCCAGAGCATTCGCCACTCGTGCTAAATCAGGCTGTGGTGATCATCACGGGCGCTTCTTCGGGCATTGGGCGTGCCTATGCGCTTGCGTTTGCGCGGCGCGGCGCACGGGTCGTTTTGGCGGCACGTCGCGCTGCCCTGCTTGAAGAGGTGCGCTCTGAAATCGCCACCTACGCCGCCGACGTACTATGCATTCCCACTGACATCAACGATGACGCCCAACTTGAGCATTTGGTCAAAACGACGCTTGAGCGCTACGGGCGCATTGATATCCTGATCAATAATGCAGGCATGGTCATGCATGGAATGTTGCAAAACCACGATCCGAGTCGCGTCCGCGAGATGGTGAACACCAATCTTGCCTCCGCCATCAACCTGACCCGCCTGTGCCTGCCCACAATGCTTGCACAGCGCAGCGGCGTCATCATGAACATCAGCTCTGTAGGCGGCAAGGTGCCAAACGCGACCGTACCTGCCTACGCTGCGACCAAAGCAGGCATGAATGCCTTCTCAGATGCGCTCCGCCGCCAATTGGAAGGCACGGGCGTGCGCGTGGTCAACGTTCTGCCCGCTTACACCGATACCGACATGCTCTCGCCCGCCATTCAGGACTACGTGCGCAATCTCAGCCTCACAGTGGATACGCCGCAATACGTCGCGGAGCATACGATAGATGAACTGCTGAAAGGTGAGCAGGAAATCTGGTTTGGCGGCTTCACCACACGCGCTGTGGCTTGGCTAGAGCGGTATGTGCCGTTCCTTTCAACGCTTGTGCAGCGTGCGCTGATCACGCCTGAGGTGATCGCCATGGTGGAGGGTCGCCTTGCCGCACCAGAAGCCGATGTTCAGCAAGCGCGACAATAGCGCTTGCCCTGCCTGAGTGCCGAGAAAGGTTTTCCCAATGCCGAGACGCTTGCACTGGTTTCTATTGGGAGGCGCAGCAAGCCTTGCCCTCTACCGTCTGGTGCGCCGCCTGCGCCCTGAGCCATTGCCGCTAGTGCTGAATCGAGCAGTGGTGATCATCACAGGCGCTTCATCAGGCATTGGGCGCGCTTATGCGCACGCTTTTGCACAACATGGCGCACGGCTAGTCCTAGCGGCACGTCGGGCTGCGTTACTTGAGGAAGTGCGGTCTGAAATCGCCTCTCATGCCGCCGACGTACTGTGTATTCCCACCGACATCAATGAAGATGCCCAACTTGAGCATTTGGTCAAAACGACCCTTGAGCGCTACGGGCGCATTGATATCCTTGTAAACAACGCAGGCGTGGCGCTACAGAGCAGGTTGCAAAGCCACGCTACAGAGCGCATTCGTCAGCTGGTGAATACGAATCTGGCTGCTACCATCAACTTGACGCGCCTATGCTTGCCCACAATGCTCGCACAGCGCAGCGGCGTCATCCTGAACGTCAGCTCGATACTCGGCAAGTTTCCCAATGCGACTATGCCCGTCTACACAGCGACCAAAGCCGCTGTGAATGCCTTCTCAGACGCGCTACGCCGTCGATTGGAAGGTACGGGCGTGCGCGTGGTCAGCGTCTTGCCCTCTTACACTGATACCGACATGCTCTCGCCTGTCGTTCAAGGCTATATGCGCACTCTGGGCTTCAGAGTGGACACGCCCCAACACGTCGCTGAGCATACCCTAGACAAATTGCTGCAAGGTAAACAGGAAATTTGGTTTGGCGATGTTGCTACACGCGCCCTCGCGTTGCTAGAGCAGCACGTACCATTGCTCTCTGCGCTCATGCAGCGTGCGCTGATCACGCCTGAGGTGATCGCTATGCTCGAAGGGCGGCTTGCCATACCGGAAGCTGATAAACGGGGAGCACAAAATTGACTTTTCGTCTCAATCACCTGGCAATTGTTGTAGAGGATATTCCGCAGGCGCTTGCCTTCTGGCGCGATGCGCTTGGCTTGCCGCTGGGCAAAACAGAGCGCAACGCCGAAGAAGAGGTCGAGATCGCCTTTCTGCCCCTTGAGACGGGCGAAATCGAGTTGATCGCGCCCACGAACACCACCAGCGGCGTCGCTAAGTATCTGGCTAAGCGCGGCGCAGGACTGCATCACCTGTGCCTCGAGGTGCCAGACCTCGAAGCCGCTATGCAACGCTTGCGCGATCACGGGGTTGAGCTGATCAACGAGTCGCCGCGAGTCAATGCGGAGGGGGTACGCTACTGTTTCGTGCATCCCAAGAGCGCGTTCGGCGCGCTGGTTGAGCTTTACGAATTGCCGCGTCCAAGCTAAGATAGCGCTTTGTTCAGCCAAATCTCTCTAAAAGTGCCTTACTTTTAACATCGGTACTTAAAAAGCTGTTACAGCACAGACTGTTCAGGCTTGCTGAGGGCAGGAGAGTGACCGATGCTGAGCGAATCGCTCCTATGGCACAGAGAATGGCTACGCCGCTGGCAGAGCGCGCACAGTACCACGCGCTTGATGATCGGGCTGTGGCTTGGCGCGCTCGTGTGCCTCGCCCTGATGGGCTATCCGATCATCGGCTTGCTGGCACTGGGAATCCTAGTGACAGTCGGTATTTTGACAACTCTCGTCCTGACTGAGATGCCGCCCAGGGTCGGGCGTGTGGTGCTGGGCGCGCCCTATAACCGTCTTTTGAGCCAGATCGCCGTTTTGCTGGGCATCATCGCCCTGACTAGCCTCTCGATCAGCAGCTATGTGCCGCTCTGGTCAGAGGCAATAGGCATTTTTCGCGGCATTGGCAGGGCGTATTTTAGTCCTGCGCTGCTGAACGATCCCGCTGCGACGCTAAGTGCCTTCGGCGCCTTGTTCGTCATCCCAGCGATCCTCTTGAGCGTGCTAGGCGTCCGTTGGCGTGAGCTGGGCATGGGGCAGGGTCAGCGCGTGTGGAAAATTGCACTGGTGTGGTGCGCCTTGCCGCTCGGATTCATCCTCTTAGTGCTCTGGGCAAGGGCGATCACACCATCTACCGTGCTGCGCAACCTGCTAACAGGCGCTTTTTACGCCTGTGGCGCGGAATTCCTCTTTCGCGGCGCTCTGCAGAGCCGTCTGTTGCGGCTGCTGACACTCCGCTGGACGTTGCTGCTGCAGGCGCTAATCTTTGCCCTGTGGCACGTACCAAGCCTAACTGCCCAGCTGGGCGGCAACTTGATGGCGGGCATGGCGCTTGGCGTAGCACAATATGGCGTGCTCGGCTTGGCGTTAGGCGTGATCGCGCTGCGCACGCGCAGCTTGTGGGCAGGCACAGCCTTCGCAGCGCTGCTCAGCGCGCTTGGCTTGCTCAGCTATTCAGTCAAATGACCACGCAGGGCATAGATCGGCACTGGAGCTGACTTGCCCTTGAGCGGCATCGCGCCGAGCGCCTCGCAGTCCATGCGCTCGCGCACCTCACTGTAGACCGCCTCAGTCATCAGGATTTGGTTGCGCCCTGCTTTGCTCATCAGGCGTGCAGCCGTATTGACGGTATCGCCGAGCACGTTGAACTCACGGCGTCCACGCGGCTCTCCGATCTCAGCTGAAAAGACAGCGCCACGCGCCATTCCGATCTGACAATGCACCTCGACGGCGTTGCCATCTACAATCGGTGGCTGCAAGCCCGTGATCACCTCCCGAATAGCGAGTGCCGCCTGTGCAGCGCGCAAAGGATCGTCGGTATGGGCATTCGGCGCACCAAAAACAATCATTATGTCTGAGCCGCTCAGGTGGCAGGTCACTTTTTTCAACACGCCGCCTCGCGCCTCCACTGCTGCGTTGATCAAGCCGAAAGCACGCGAGAAACTCGCAGCTAGATCGTCCTCTTCCTCAGGGCGCACATGGTCAACTGCCTCAGGCAGACCGATCAGATTGACGAACACGACCGTCGGCTCAGGAAAGTCGGGCGGAATTTGGCGGCGGGCGGCGTTCTCAACCAACAGATTCAGCACGGGACGCGGCAAATAGCTGGAGAGCGGCTCAACAATCTGCAGCACCTGATCGATCTCACGCAGCAAGCCGCCCATGCTGCGATCCATCAGCAGCGCACGGGTTAGCCGCCTGCCTGTGGGCGAGAAATCGAAGTCGCCTAGCTCACGCGCCGTCAGATCGTCCACAGCCAGCATGTAGCCCGCCTGATCGTTTGGCTCAAAGCGGAACTGTCCGCGCACGCGCTCATAGGCTTCTAAGGTCAGGTTCACGCGCCCGACTTTACCCGCGCCCTCTGCCCGCTTAGTATGCGTGACGGCGCTGCCAAGCAAAACATGCTCCATACGGAAGGGCGTGCCGATCTCAGCCGTGAAAAAGCGCCCCGTGTGAATGCCAATCCGCATCCCAAGCGTGAACTTGCCCTGTGGCAGCGGCATATCGGCAAAACGGCTCATGGCGCGCTGCATCCGCAGACCCGCCCGCACGGCTTGCGCTGTATCGTTTTGGCGTGTATTTGTGGGAAACTGGATCAGCATGGCGTCGCCTGTGAATTCCAGTAAATTGCCGCCCGACTTGCCGACGATCTCGATCATCGCGCCGAAGTAGTCGTTCAGCGTCTTCAGCACAGTGCGCGCCCCTGCCCGTCCTGAGGCGGCGTTTGCCTCCATCAGGGGCGTGAAGCCTGCGAGATCGGTGAACATCAGCGTGCCTTCCTGCCAAGTGTGGCGCACCTCACCCGGTTCTGGTAGCGTCTCGGCAACTTGGCGCGGCATGTAGTCGTAGAGGATGCTCTGCAAGGTGCGCAAATGCTCAAAAACGCGCTCCAGCGTGGCAGGCGAGGGATCGATCCAAGCAATGGCGTAGAGATCAGCAGGCAGTAGACCGCGCAGGCGCGGCTCTAGGGCTGCAAAAAGGGCTGTTGAGGTTTCGTTTTTTTGTGGCATAGTTTGTTAGATAAGGCTACTGCCTAAAGGACAACCTGGACACTCTAGGATGATGACCGTTTCCGCACGTATACAGTTACACCTTGCGGCGCTTGCCTGCTATGGTGCGCTCGCTTTCATCCTGCTGCACGCCTTGATTTTCACCAATGGGACGCACGTGGCAGGCTTTGATTACTTCAACTATCACTGGAATTTCTGGTTCCTGCGCTACATCAGCCAAGTTGAGGGCATTAACGCCTATCTGAACGACTTCGTATTCTACCCTGCGCTCACCAATTATGGCTATCACGCTTATGCTGCTTTTTGGCATCCGCTCTGGGCGCTCTTGGAGCCATTTTTCGGAACGCTGACTGCTTTCAACGTCATTATCTTCGTCGCCTGCACGCTGAACGGCTATTTGCTGTTCTTGTGGCTGCGGCGCGAGGGAGTCTCAGTCGCTTTGGCGCTGATGGGCGGCATTGCCCTGCAGACCTTCCCCATTGCGCGCTACTGGTACTATAACACACATATCAACCTGATGAACTGGTTCTGGCTGCCGCTGCATTTGCTGCTCTGGAGCCAGACCGTGAGCGCTGTGCGCGCACGGAGCACGCCGCGTGCCATTTTCTGGGCAATGGTGCAAGGTGTGGCGCTCTACGGACTCGCCATGAGCGACCATCAGTTCCCAATCTTTGCTGCGTTCGTGATAGTGCCGTACGGTTTGCTGAGCCTATGGCGGGCGCGCCGTGAGGCGGCTCAGCTGCTCGGACTCATCGGCGCAGGTGTCCTGACTGTCGCTACTGGCATAGCGCTTTTGTGGCAGTTCGGCTATCTGTCTTATGCGCTGCAATTTCGCGGCACTCTAGCGCCAGGCAAGGCAGCGGGACGGCCGGGCGTTGCGGCGCGCCTGTTCAGCATGGCAGAGACGTGGTGGCAATGGGATACGCCCTCGCTAGGCGCCTTTGTGACACTCAGCGCGCTGATCGCGCTCGCAGCGGCGCTTTTTGTGCCGCAGCTGCGTCACAGACATGACGGGCGCTGGTTCTGGTTCTGGGTAGGTGTGCCGCCGTTTCTGATTGCACTCGGCGGCGCGGTACAGATCGGCGATCTGAGCCTCCCGACGCCTTATCACCTGCTCCATGCGCTGACCGGCGGCATGTTCGGGATGCCATGGCGCCTCGCGCCGATTTTCGTGATTTCAACGGCAATTTTCGCGGGCAAGGTCTTTACGCCGCTCTTGATCGGTAGGCGACGCGCCCAGCTTGTCTTCATTGTGGGCGCCTTCCTTGCCAATGCATGGGCTGTGCGCCTCTGGGAGACCGCGCCGCTCACGCCCGTGCCGACTCCCTACGCTTTTTATGCGGAGATCGGCGCAGAGCACGGCGCGCTGTATGATCGGCTTGTCCTAGTTGAGGTGCCGACGGGCGTCGCCACAGGCGAGGTGATTCTGGGCGATCCACGCGCTGTGCAGCTGCAATGGTATGGCATGTTCCACCACAAGCGCATGATCAACGGCTTCATCTCGCGGGCGCCCGTTGAGCATTTCTTTTACATCGAGACGGGCGATCCAATGCTCAGCTGGTTAGGCGGGCGTGTGCCGCTAGATGCCGACTTTGTGCGCCGCCAGATGGAAGAGCGCGTTTTCAGCTACCCAATCGGCTATTTTGTTGTCCACAGAGACCTGATCGGGCGTGAAAGCGCGACGCTGACTGAAATTTTCGCCTTTTTCAACCGCGACGTGCGCGATTTGGTCTGTCCCGTGTGGATTGAGGGCGATGCGGTCGCTTATCGCACAGCGGCTCATCCTGACTGGGACGGCTGTCCGCAGCGCGTGCCGCCCAACGGCGTGATTGATATCGGCGCATTAGATGACGCTCGCTTCATCGGGCGCGGCTGGCACTACCCTGAAATCATCGCAGGCATCACGGCGCGCTGGACGGGCGCTGAGGCTGCAGCGCGGCTGTATGTGCGCCTCCCAGAGCGGCGCGCCTACGAAGTGACGCTCTCAGCGCAGGCTTTCGGGCAAGTCCGCCAGCTGGCGCTGTTTGCCAATGGCGTGTCGCTAGGATCAGTTGATGTGCTGCCTGAAGGCTTGGCAGAATACACTTTCATCTTGCCTGAAGAGATACTCTTGGATGGCTACCTTGAGTTGGCACTTGCCTACGACTTGAGCGGGCAAGATGAGAGTCTTGGGCGGACGCTAGGCGTGCTGGTAGACTGGTTGCGGCTTGCGCCACTTGACGAAGGGCGCACAGCGGGGTAACGGGATGCTCTGTGTTGAAAATCAGCCATCACCTGCGATCTCGGCACACGCATCTTCATAGCGTTCTATGTGCCACACGCGGCACAGAGACAGGAATGGCGCACATGGGATATTCTTTGATAAAACTGTTCGTGTTGGCAAACGTTCAGCGTGTACTGGCAGGGAACGCTGAAAACGTAGGCGTTTAGTAGCTGAAAGTTCGGTAAACACAGCTTGGTTCGCTTCTGGGCAATTGCAGATACGCACCTTTCTTTCGGCAAGGCGCGGGATATGACGCGCTTTGGCGAAAAATGGCGCGATCACACCGAACGCATCGCAGCGGCGTGGCAGGCGCACGTCGCGCCTGAAGATGTCGTCTTGGTTTGTGGCGATATCTCATGGGCGTCGTCGGAAAAGCGCGTCCTGCCCGATCTGGTGTGGTTAGCGGCGCTGAACGGCACAAAAGTGCTGCTGCGCGGCAATCACGACCATTGGTGGGATAGCGCACAGCAGGCGCGCCGTCTGGCTGAGCCGCTCGGCTTTCATCTGCTGGAAGGTGACGCACTGCGCATCGGCGGCGCCGTGATCTGTGGCGCTATGGGGCATATCGCGCCAAACGATCCCTTCTATGTGCCTCATCCCAAGAAAGATCGCTTCAGCCGTGAGTTGGCGCGCCTTGAGTCGGCTCTGCAATGCGGGCAGACCCTCCGCCAAGCTGATGAGCCGCTCTTGCTGCTGATGCACTATCCGCCCTTCACGTCTGATGGGCAACCGACGGCGTATAGCGCCCTGATCGCACGCCACAAGCCGACCCTGTGCCTCTACGGACACCTGCATCACGCCAAAGAGTGGGAGATCGTTCCGCAGGGGCTGTACGAGGGTGTGCAATATCATCTTGTTGCCGCTGATTATCTGGAAATGACGCCGCGCCTTGTTTGGCAGACGCCAGCAACGCGCCTTGAGTGAGGAGACTATCATGGGCTTAGCATACTACCGCATCCCTACACAGACCTTTAACGAGTTGCTGCCGCTGATCACGGCGCATGAGGCAGATTTGCTCAGTCCGCGTGCGCGTGGCTACTGGTTCGATACACCTGATAACTACGACTATGCGACTGTGCGCGCCATTGCCACAGAGCTGGATCGAGCAGGGCAAGCTGCTGCTCTTGAGACTCTGATCCTGCCTGAAGTGCAGGCGCACGCGCTCAGCTTGCTGGAGATCGCGCTGCCAAACGACGGCGCGCCGTTCCCGCCGCCGCTGTTTTTGTGCAGTCAAGCGCCTGAGGGCGTCCAGCTGCATTTGAAAGCGGCGCGCCGTGCGCTCGGCGCCGATGCGGAGCGCGCTGCGCGGCATTTCGCCACAAACGTCCGCGATCCGCGCTTTCTGGGCTACTTGAACAAGCAGTTGCGCCACCTGCGCGAGGCATTGCCGCGGGTCTGGCGTTTTTATGAGCGAGCGGCTGAGGCAGGCAACGCGATCCTCGTAGTGGACTTGCGCGCCCGCGACCTGTTTGAGCCAGGGGCTGTTGAGCGCGAGGCGATGCTCTATGGCTGAGACAACGCACACGCTGACTGTCATCACGCCTGAGCAAACCGTGACGCTCGATGTCGCACACGGGGCTAATTTGCGGCAAGTTTTGCTGGAGGCGGGCATTTCGCCTCACGGGACGCTCTCACGGCGCGCTAACTGCGGCGGACGCGGTCTGTGTGCTACTTGCGGCGTCTGGATTGAGGCAAATGAGCCTGCGCCACAGCACTGGCATGATAGAATTGGCGCTGCGTTCGGCTATCCGCGCCTCTCCTGCCAGATCAGCGTGTGCACGCCGCTGACCGTGCGCCTTGTGCCGAACAAGATCATGTGGGGCAAGCCTGAGCGGGCGCGCCGCTACCGCGCCAAGCCTGCTGAATGAAACAGACACGCCCAGTAAGCTCGCTGGGCGTGCCGCTTAGCGCTCTTGCGCTGACTTAGTTACGGTCAGGGGCGCGCTTGCCGATAGCGCTCTCCAGCTCACGCCCGAAGAGCGTCTGGTACATCAGGCGGTAGACATCGGTGTTATCGAACGAGCCGCTGAACTTGCTCTGCATCGGCTCGGCGTTCAAGCCCTGCGCACGGGCAAGGATGCCACCCGCCACGTCCGGCGTGCCGATCCAGACCACAGCGAAGTCCATGCGGTTGCCGAAGGCATCGGGCGCAGCGCGGAACGGTCTGGTGCCACGCCCCTCAATGCCGTCCACAAAGTTATTGAAGCCCTCAGCGGAGGCATCGGTCGGGTTGCCCGTCACGCCTGTGACAATGCCAGCAGGACGCTTCGCAGGTGCGGGCGCAACCAGCTGCAAACCGCCGGCGTCGCTATCCGCCGCAGTCAGGATCAGGGTATTCGGCACACGGCTCTGGAACTGGCGTGCCAAGCCGATCATATCATCGCTGTGCTTGAGAGCAACTAGCGTGCCAATGGCGTTAGCATTGTTGCCGAAGTTATCCACGCTCTCGGTCTCGAAGACGGCGAAGAATGGCTTGCCAGCCTGTGCAGCACGGCGCTCAAGGATGATCAGCGCCATCTCAGACATCTCAGCGACTGTTGGCGGATTGAAGCTGGGCGTATTGGGCTTGCCGCCGTACAGGATGATGCGACCCTGCGGATCGTCAGCCGGCACGTCATCGCGCACCAGATCCGCAGCGATCAAGCGCTCTTCTGGGAAGTCATTGAAGATATCATCCGCAGCAAACAGACCTAGCACGCGAGGCGCGAGGTTGCTATCTGCCTTCAGCTGCGCCATCAGCTCATCGAACTGGGCGCGGGTGCGGATGACTGTGTAGCCGTTATCCACAGCGTACTGAATCAGGTTCAAGCCGTCCTTGCGCTGCGGACCGCGTCCCGTGACAGGATCAGTGTGAACATGGCACGTGGGCGTGATCTCGCCTTCGCACTTGGGCGTGCCTTCGGGCAGGAAGTACATCTCGCCGCCGTTCAGGATCACATCGGGCTTCTCATCCTTCTCATCAAAGCCGGGGCGACCCTGTAGCATCTGGCGGACGATCTCAGTGAACTCATCGCGGTTGCCGACCTCAGCCAAGAAAACAGCCGTGCCGGGCTCTGCCGCCTGACCGTCGTTCACTACACCGACGGGATGTCCGTTGTTGCGCGCCTCGCGCATGATGCTGCCCGGGTAGCCTGAAAGCGACAAGAACGGACGCGCCTTGTCACGGTCACCATCCAAGCCAAAGCTGCCGGCGCCTTCCACTTTGTAGCCGAAGGCATGCGTGGTCGCGCCGCCGTTGCTTGTGCCAGTCAGACGGTCAGCCATGTGACCGCGATAGGCAGCCATGAACGGCAGCTGATCCCACTCCAGCAGCGCATCCGGACCCTTCCAGTAGATACGCGCAGCTGCCCAGTGGTTCAAGCCTGAGCCGTCTGGGTGAATGAAGATCACGTTGCCCGTCTGGGGCGCCTGTGCGTTGCTGATGAGCGGCGTGACGCCTGCGATCAGCAGTGCCACAGCCAATGCAAAACCGACTAAGCGTTTCATGTTCTCTATCCTATGTAACTCAGCTTACGTTCAGCGACCGCGCCCGCTGAGCCATGCGCGATCACTGTATATAAAGATAGAGAGTCTCATTTAAGACTTGTCTAAAATTTGTCTAAATGCGCTTGATCGTCCTTTTAAGAGTTTTACAACGCCCAGCAGCGCCCTCAAATAGGCTATAAGTCAATCTTTCGTTTGGCAGATCAGCGCCTCTATGTGTATCACTATAGGATAGAGCATATATTCCATTCACAGCGGCAATCGGCTATAATTAGCGCTATCTCGCAGAAAGGCATTCAAGTTCGCACTATGTCGCTCCTACACGCCATTTTGGGCATTCTCAATCTCACTGAAGCCAGCGGCTACGATTTGAAGACTCAGATGTTCGATCGCAGCGTGGCGCATTTCTGGCAGGCGGATCAGGCGCAGATTTACCGTACGCTGGAGAAATTAGCAGAGCAGGGCTGGGCAGAGAGCCGCCTTGAGATTCAAACCGAGCGTCCCAATCGCAAGGTCTACCGCATTACAGAGGCAGGGCGCGCTGAGCTACGCCGCTGGCTGAGCGAGCCGCAAGCGCTGCCGATCCACCGTGAGCCATTCCTGATTCAGCTCTTCTTCGGCGCGCAATTGCCTAATCAAACGCTCATGGCGCTTGCCAAGCACCAACTTGCGCTGCATGAGCAAAAATTAGCCGAATTTGAGCAAATTCCTCTACCCAAACTCGATACCCAGCCCGATCGCGCACACGCGCTCATGCGCCTGACCCTCGATCTGGGCATTGCCAGCGAGAGGCTCTACATTGAGTGGCTCAAGCAGGTGATCAACACCTTAGAAAATCTGCCAGAGTCCTGAACGGTTGCTATACTTGGCGGACGCTTTTTGCGTAACGCTTAAACTTAAAGGGTGTTGTATAGCATGACTGTTCCGAACGCTGAGGAGTGGGCGAGCCAAGATGATGCAACGCTTGTAGCACGGGCGCGCACTGATCCTGCAGCCTTTGGTGCGCTGTATGAACGCTACGTGCAGAAGGTCTACAACTACATCTACTATCGCACGGGCAGCCATGAAGATGCCGAAGACCTGACAGCGCGTGTTTTTCACCGCGCCATGGCGCATATCAAGGGCTATGTGGATCGCGGCGTGCCATTTCAGGCGTGGCTCTATCGAATTGCGCACAACTTGGTGGCGAATTGGCACCGCGACCGCAGCCGTCATAAGGTTGTGCCACTGGATGAGTTTGTGGCGGCGCGTCTGCGTAGCGAAGCGCCAGAGGCGAGTGCCGAATCGCAGGATGAGCTTGAGCGCTTGATCCAAGCTGTGCGTGCCTTGCCTGAAGAGCGCCAACAGCTGCTGATCCTCAAATTTGTGGATCGGCTCTCGAATCAGGAGATTGGCGCCATTATGGATCGCAGTGAAGGCGCGATCAAGTCGCTCTATCATCGTACCTTGCTAGCATTGCGCGAGATGCTCGGCAGCGTGGAGGAACAGGCACAGGCACAAGCAGAAAAGCCGCGCAGAGAAAAGCGCCGCTAAGGAGTGATGCACAAGTGAAGCCTTTTCCGCATGATGAACACCCTGAAGCGCCTAGGGGCGACCTTGAAGAGTTGCTGGCTGCTCACGCCGATGCACTCGTACGCGGCGTGCCGTTCACTTTCTCAGCCGAAGGTCTGACTGAGGCAGAGTGGGCTGAGGCGCACAGCTTGCTGTTCCTCGCCGACCGCCTGAGCGCAGGACTCGCGCCCGTCAAGCCCGACCCTGCTTTTGTGGCACAACTGCGCGCTGAGCTGCTTGCCCAAGCGACTGCTAGTCCCGCGTTGCTTTTGCGCTGGCGCAATCTGCCCAAACGCTACAAGCTGGCGGCGCGCATCGGCGGCTTGACGCTCACGGCAGGCTTAGCGCTGCTTGCCAGTAGCCGCGTGCTGGAATGGCTGCTGCGCGCCCAACGCCGTCAGCACTCTAAAGACGCCGATCTCTCGCTCACGGCAATCGGCTGACCCTTACATCTCACACGCAGAGGATCGTAAACGAGTATGCCCGAACGTTACGCAAAAATTACTGGCTGGGGCAAGTACGTCCCGGAGCGCGTGCTGACCAACGCCGATCTGGAAAAGATGGTGGATACTTCTGATGAGTGGATCACCACGCGCACTGGCATCAAAGAGCGCCGCATTCGCAACGAAAATGAGCAAGCCTCCGATTTTTCGGTCAAATCGGCGTTGCCCGCCCTCAAGATGGCAGGCATTACTGCCAAGGACCTCGATCTGATCATTGTGGCTTGCTCTTCACCTGACTATCTGGTGCCTGGCGTGGCGACCATTGTGCAGCACAAGCTAGGCGCTCAGTGTGGCGCGTTTCAGCTCGCCTCAGGCTGCTCAGGCTGGGTCTATGCGCTGGTGACGGCTAGTCAGTTCATCCAAGCTGGCACCATGAACAACATCCTGGTGATCGGCACTGATTTGGTCTCCTACGGCGTGGATTACACTGACCGCACCACCTGCGTCCTCTTCGGAGACGCTTCAGCCGCAGTGGTGCTGCAGCCAAGTGAAGAGCCGGCGGGTGTGATCACCTATGAACTCGGCTCAGATGGCAGTGGCGCCGAACATTTATATGTGCCGGGCGCAGGTTCCGTCATGCCGATTGGCAAATACGGCGAGCGCTTGGTCAATGAGCGGCTGGGCTACCTGAAGATGAACGGACCGGAGGTCTTCAAGTTTGCCACGCGCACGCTTGCCAGCTCAATGAAGCGCGTGATGGACAAAGCAGGCTTGCTACCTGAGGATATCGCGCTTTTCATCCCGCATCAGGCGAATTTGCGCATTATCGAGTCGGCGGCGCGCATGATGCGCCAGCCGCTTGACAAGTTCATGATCAATCTGCACAAGTATGGCAACACTTCAGCTGCCTCAGTGCCTTTGGCGCTTGTGGAGGCGATTGAAGAGGGTAAGTGCAAGATCGGCGATAAGATCGTGATGTGCGCTTTCGGCGCAGGCTTGACGTGGGCAAGCGCAGTTGTGCTGTTGGGCAGTGGCGAGGTGAGTCTAGCCCATTCGTGGCTCTCGCTGGGGCGCATTGCACGGCGCACAGTCGGCAAGGCACGCGATGTAGTCCAGAATTTCCTGTTGAGCGTGCAACTGCGCCGCTACGACGCCAAACGCAAGGCGAAGACGCGCTAGGCGCGCTCGCGCAGGCGCAGGAATATCTCGATCACAAGGATAGCGAGGATCAAAAAGCCCGCGCTCGCCCAAGTCAGGGCGCGGGTCATTTGCAGCCACGCCAAAGTGACCGCTAACAAGCCGAACCACATTCCTTGCCGCAGAATCACGCCGCCCGTCGGCGGATTGTAGCGGCTGAAGCGCCGATGCAAATAACCGATGAACGGCAAGGCGCTGCCCGTCACAGCGATGTAGAGCAGGATGAAGAATAGCCAGCGCGGAAAGGCGAGTGGCGGCACGCTCTCCACAAGGCGCGCTAAAAGCAGCCAACCGCCGACTCCCAGCAGCACACCTGCGGCTATCACGCCATTTTGATCGGCGCGCAGGCGTTTACGGGCGAGGGCGCGCTGCTGAGCAGGTGTGAGAGTCGCGCTTTGAGCGCGCTGAGCTGTTGTGGTCTGGACTTGTGCTTGTGACCTCTCGCTCATGTTACATGCTCACGCGCCGCCGCGCCTCAATCACGTTCGGCAACATCTCGATCTTCGCCAAAACCCGCGAGAGTTGCTCAAGATTCTCCAGCTCAATGGTCAGGAAGATCGAGGCGATGCTGTTGCGCGTCTGGACGCGCAGATCGGCAATGTTGATGTTCTCATTGGCTGTGATCGCGCCGATATCGCGCAGCAAGCCCTCGCGGTCGTAGGCAGTGATCAGGATCGGCACGGGATAGGCGCGCTCGACTGAGGTGCCCCACGTCACATTGATGAAGCGCTCAGGCTCAGGGCTATTGATCACATTCGGACAATCAGCCCGATGCACTGTGACGCCCTTACCGCGTGTGATATAGCCGACAATTGGATCGCCGCGCACAGGATTACAACAGCGCCCAAGCGTGATCAACATGCCTGAATCGCCCATGATATCTATGCCATCTGAAGCGTTGACGGGGCGCGTGTGCGCTTCAGTAGTCGGTGTCAGAGCCTCAGCGGCTGCCTCGCGCTGCGCCTTGCGATCCGCCTCCAACACTTTGGTGGCGATGTTCGGCGCGCTGATATCGCCATAGCCGACGGCTGAGAAAAAGTCGTCTACTTTGGTGTAGCCGAAGAGCGCCGCCACTTCCTCACGCGGCTTTGCCGATAAGCCTAGGCGCCGTAGCTCCCGATCCACCACCTCGCGCCCCAGCGCGATGTTGTTCTCGCGTCCGATGCGCTTGAACCACGCTTGTATTTTGTGGCGCGCCCGTGAGGTCTGCACATAACCCAAACTGGGATTGAGCCAATCGAGGCTCGGACCGGCGCGCTTGCTGCTGGTGATAATCTCGACTCGGTCGCCCGATTTGAGGCGGTAGTCAAGGCTGACCTGCACGCCGTTCACTCGTGCGCCTCGACAGCGATGTCCTACGTCTGTGTGAATGTGATAGGCGAAATCAATCGGCGTGGCGCCACTGGGCAGATCGATCACATCGCCTTTAGGCGTGAAGACGTACACACGGTTCTGGAAAACATCTGAGCGCATTGCCTTGACAAACTCTTGGGCGTCCGAATCGGCGCTGACATCCTCCGCCGCCGATTCGATCAAGCGTCGCAGATAGCGCAGACGTTCCTCAAAGGCTTTATCGTGCGCCGTGCCTTCCTTATAGCGCCAATGCGCCGCAATACCGTACTCAGCGTGTTCGTGCATTTCGGGCGTGCGAATCTGCACTTCAATGGTCTTGCCTTGATCGTCCACAATGGCAGTGTGCAGGCTCTGATAGAAGTTATTCTTAGGCGCGGCGATGTAATCATCGAACTCGCCCGGAATCGGACGCCAAATGCTGTGGACAATACCCAGCACCTGATAGCACTGCACTTTCTCAGGCACGATCACGCGCAAGGCATGGATATCGTAGACCTGATCGAAGGGGATGCGCTTGCGCTCCATCTTGCGGTAGATGCTATAAATGTGCTTGGGACGGGCGCTGATCTGGACGATAGGAATGCCCGCTGCGCTGATCTCTTTGGTCAGGCGCGCCTTGACGGTCTCAAGGTATTTCTCACGTTCGGCACGGCGGATATCCAGCTGGGCGGCAATTTCACGGTACTTTTCAGGGTTCAAGTAGCGGAAACTGAGGTCTTCCAGCTCCCACTTCATCTGCCAAATGCCCAGTCGGTTTGCCAGAGGCGCAAAAATGTCGAGGGTCTCTTGCGCCTTTTTGATTTGGCGCTCAGGCGACATATAGCCGAGCGTGCGCATGTTATGCAGACGATCTGCCAGCTTGATCAGCACCACGCGGATATCGTTGTTCATCGAGAGGAAAATTTTGCGCAGCGTCTCTGCCTCGCGGTCGCCTGCTTTGCCGTTTTTCATGGCGTCGGTGTTGGTAGGCAGCTTTGCCAGCTTGGTGACGCCATCCACCAACTGTGCGACCTCCGCGCCGAAGGTGCGCTCAATATCCTCAATTTCAATGCCTTCTACATCTTCCACCACGTCGTGGAGCAGCGCAGCAGCAAGCGTGGGAGCATCAAGGCGCAGATCGGCGAGAATCTGGGCGACCGCGACGGGATGCGTGATGTACGGCTCGCCCCCGGCGCGCTTGACGCCCTCATGCGCCTTTGCCGCGTAGTGATAAGCGCGCAGCACTAGCGCACGCTCCTCAGGCGAGAGTTTCGGTTGACTCTTGAAGATCGGCTCCAGATCAGTCGGGACTTCCTCACTAATCACAGCAACCATAGCGCATAGCGCCCCTTACGCAGCAAAACTGGCATTTGAGTGCCTCAATTATAGCATAACTATGTAAGACGGATGTCAGCGTGCTGCAAAAGGTTAAATCTAACTTTAGCGCTTGTCTAATCTTCGGCACAGGCGATTGGGAACGTTCGGATTTGTGGGAGTTATGCTAGAATCAGAGCGCAGAAAGCCATCTCAAGCTGCGGCTGAACAATTGCTGCACTGTGACGAAAAGTCACTTGACAAGCGGCTGAATTTCATATCCAATTGCCCCAGAATTCTGAACGAACTTGCACACACGGAGCGCCAAACAATGCCTGTGATCATGGGTCAGCACGAGATTGAGGAACTGGCAAAGCGCCTTGCCAAAATGCGCTTCAATCGTGCTAAGTGGCACGTTCGCAACCTCGATCCGAAGTGCCGCTTGGATATTTTCCGCGTGGCAGTGGGCGATGAATGGCATACGCGCTATACCCTGCCTACGCTCAATTTGCGCATCACGCTGGTGGAAAAGCGCGAGGTGGTGGGCAACGCCAAGCGCGGACTCAAAACGCGCTTTCGCTATGTTGAGGCGCGTGTTGAGCCGATCCCGGAGTATTTGCAGCCCAAGCCCCGCGAAGAAGAGTTCCTGCTCACCTGAGTCGTGCCTGCTTTGCGCGTCGGCGTGGATATGATCGAGGTTGAGCGCGTACGCCGTGCTGCGCTAAGGCACGGCGAGCGCTTCTACGCCCGTTTTTTCACGTCTCGTGAGCGTCAGATCTGCGCTGAGCAGCCTCAGCGCCTTGCCGCCCGTTTTGCCGCTAAAGAGGCGGCAGCGAAGGCCCTTGGCACGGGCATTGGCGCTGTGCGCTGGCTAGACCTTGAGATTGATTGCGATGAGCACGGTAGACCGATCCTGAGGTTGCATGGGGCTGCCGCTGAACTGGCTCAGCAGCTGTGCCTCACCACGTGGGAGGTCAGCCTGAGCCACACTGAGACGCACGCCATTGCTTTTGTGGTGGCGCTTGGCTAACCGACACGCAGCACCTCGCCGCGCACAAAGGCGCCGCCTTCGTAGAATAAGCGCACGCCCTCACAGTGACCGATCTCGCCGCCCCACGCGCTCAGGTCGGCTTCAGGCAAGGCGCCGACGGCGCTCAGCTCCACAATGGCGCCGTGCGAGATGACTAACACAGCCTCGCCCTCGCGGACGCGCTCGACCAGTTCGCGCAAGAGCGCTGCTTGCTCAGCTGCGTAGCGCGCTGCCGCGCCGCCGCGCCGAACGACTGCCATATAATCTGCAAAGGTCATGGGATGCTTCAGCTCGCGGTCAACAGCTTCGGGCATGTGCGCTAACGCCTCACGCTGCTCATGCACAGCGTAGCCCATGGCGATAGCGGTCTCGAAGGCGCGGGGCAGGGTGCTGGTCACTACCAGCGCGAAGTCGCCCATTGTCTCACCGACTCGCCGCGCAAGGCGCACGCCTGCTTGGTTCAAATGTGGCGACGGCTTGGTGCGAATGCTGTGACGGCGATGCTCCAGAATGCGCATGACAAGTGTCCTTTTGAACCTGAGATAGAGCGATTATAGCGCCTCACTCAGACTTTTCTGCATACCGTTTTAAGGGCGTTACCGTTAAAATGAAGATTGTGAGATAGCGCGGAGCGAAACAAGATGACAACTTGGACACCTGACTTGATCGTGATAGGCGGCGGTTTGGCAGGCTGCGAGGCGGCTTTCCAAGCGGCAGAGCGCGGCTTGCGCGTGGCACTCTATGAGATGCGTCCGCGCCGCACTACGCCCGCTCATCGCACTGATCAGCTGGCAGAGCTGGTCTGCAGCAACTCACTTGGCTCTAATTTACCTGATCGGGCGCAGGGCTTGCTGAAAAATGAGCTGCGGATGCTGGATTCGCTCTTGTTGCGCTGCGCTGATCAGTCAGCTGTGCCGGCTGGTGGCGCTTTGGCGGTGGATCGGCAGTTTTTTGCCGAGGCGGTCAGTGCAGCTGTTGAGGGACATCCGCGCATTCGCTTGATCCGTGAGGAAGTGACGCACGTGCCTGATCGTCCATGCGTGATCGCATCCGGTCCGCTGACCTCAGAGGCGCTCTCAGCCGATATTGCGCGCTTGATCGGCGGCGATTCGCTCTATTTCTACGACGCGATCTCGCCGATTGTGGATGCCAGCACAATTGATATGACCATTGCCTTCCGCGCCAGCCGCTACGGGCGCGGCGAAGATGAGGCAGGCGATTACATCAACTGCCCGATGACTCGTGAGGAATACGAGGCGTTTGTAGACGCACTGCTGAGCGCTGAGACCTACCCGTTGCACGATTTTGAGCGCGAAGACCCGCGTTTCTTCGAAATGTGCCTGCCCATTGAGCAGATCGCTAAGCGCGGGCGCGATGCCCTCGCTTTCGGTCCGTTGCGTCCCGTCGGCTTGCGCGATCCACGCACGGGCAGGCGTCCCTATGCTGTGGTGCAGCTGCGCCAAGATAACATCGCAGGCACGCTCTATAACATCGTCGGCTTTCAGACGAATTTGAAGTGGGGCGAACAAGAGCGCGTCTTTCGGATGATCCCGGGCTTGGCTAACGCCGAATTCTTGCGGCACGGGCAGATGCATCGCAATACCTATATCAACGCGCCGCACCTGTTAGCGCCGACGCTGCAATTCCGCCAACGCGCCGATCTTTTCTTCGCGGGTCAGATCACGGGCGTAGAGGGCTATGTCGGCAACATTGGCACGGGCTGGCTAGCGGGCGTGAACGCAGCGCGGCTGCTCAAGGGCGAGTCGTTGCTGGTCTTGCCGCAGACGACCATGCTCGGCGCGCTGTGTTGGTACGTCACACATGCTGAGTCGGGCAACTTTGAGCCGATGAAGGCGAATTACGGCATTTTGCCGCCACTGGAAAATCCGCCGCGTGGCAAGCGCGAGCGCGCCGCCGCCTATAGTGAGCGGGCGCTGCGCGATCTGGAAACGTACATGGCACAGGAGCAGGTAGCCCATGCTCAGCGATGAACAGCTGAGGAGGTAGGAATGGACATCTGTGAGAAACTATCCGTAACTGCTTTTGAAGCGTTACTTGCCCTGCCTGAAAATGCCGAGAGGCGCTTTGAGCTGATTGATGGGGAAATCCTTGAAATATCGCTCACTAGCGAGTTGAGCGGCGTGATCAACGCACGCTTGAGCGCACGGCTGCAGCTTTTCATCGAGGAAAACAAACTTGGGTTGCTCACTAGCCCAGAGAATCGCTTTCAGCTCTCTCCCACCAATGTTTTGGCGCCTGATGCAGCATTTATCGCAACGGGCAGACTGAAAGGTCTACGGCGGCGCGGCTT